>JBBSAL010000012.1:0-85770 GCA_038252305.1 Actinomycetales bacterium
CGCGGCGTCACCTTGCCGAGCAGGATGTCGATGACGTGCCCGGCGCCGTAGCGCTGCCCGCGCTGGTCGAGCCGGACCACGGCCGAGAGCAGCTTCTGCGCTGCGAGGGTGCCGTCCCACGAGTCGGGCGGGCTCAGGCAGGTGTCGCAGTTGCCGCAGGCGACGGACTCCTGGCCGAAGTAGGCCAGCAGCTGGACGCGCCGGCAGGTCACGGTCTCGCAGAGCGCGAGCATCGCGTCCAGGTGCGCGGAGAGTCGTCGCCGGTGGGCCGCGTCACCCTCGGAGGTGTCGATCATGCGGCGCTGCTGGACGACGTCGGCGAGCCCGTAGGCGAGCCACGCGGTCGACGGCAGCCCGTCACGTCCCGCGCGGCCGGTCTCCTGGTAGTAGCCCTCGACGGACTTCGGCAGGTCCAGGTGCGCGACGAACCGCACGTCGGGCTTGTCGATGCCCATCCCGAACGCGATCGTCGCCACCATGACGACGCCGTCCTCGCGCAGGAAGCGCGACTGGTTCGCCGAGCGCGTCCGCGCGTCGAGGCCCGCGTGGTACGGCAACGCGGTGATCCCCTGGGCGACGAGGAAGGCGGCCGTCTGCTCGACCGAGGCCCGCGAGAGGCAGTAGACGATGCCCGCGTCGCCGTCGTGCTCGGAGCGCAGCAGCTCGAGCAGCTGGGCGCGCGGGTTGTCCTTCGGGACGATCCGGTAGGTGACGTTCGGCCGGTCGAAGCTCGCGACGAAGGTGCGCGCCTGGTCCAGGCCCAGGCGCGTGCGGATCTCGGCTGCCGTCTGGCTGGTGGCGGTCGCGGTCAGGGCGATGCGCGGGACCTGGGGCCACTGCTCGCCGAGCACGTGCAGCAGCAGGTAGTCCGGCCGGAAGTCGTGACCCCACTGGGAGACGCAGTGTGCCTCGTCGATCGCGAAGAGGGCGATCTCGGCGCGCGCGAGCAGCGCGAGGGTGTCGGGGACGCGCAGCCGCTCCGGCGCGAGGTAGAGCAGGTCGAGCTCACCGGCGAGCAGCGCCTGCTCGGTCGCTCGGCGCTCCTCGTAGCCATGCGTGGAGTTGAGGAAGCCGGCGCGGACCCCGAGCGCGGACAGGGCCTGGACCTGGTCCTGCATGAGTGCGATGAGGGGTGAGACGACGACGCCGGTACCCGCCCGGACGAGCGAGGGGATCTGGTAGCAGAGCGACTTGCCGCCACCCGTGGGCATGAGCACCAGCGCGTCGCCGCCCGCCACGACGGTGTCGATGATCTCCGCCTGCTCGCCACGGAACGCCTCGTAGCCGAACACGGTGCGCAGCGTGTCGCGCGAAGTGGCGACGGGTGGGGTGGCGCCAGGCGAGCTCGCGACGGGTGAGTTAGCGGGAGGCGAGCCGGCGGCGGGCGCCGAGGGCGCGTCGGGCGGGGTGGGCATCGGGCGGATCTCCTCGGGCTCGGGCCCCGCAAGGCTACGGCGCACGAGCGACCAGGACGACGGTCCCACAGCCGCGAGGGTGACGGGGCGTCGATCGGGTCAAGATCAGGAGCTGCGGTGCCGACCGGTGCAGCATGGCGAGCGTCGACGAGATCCCGCGCGACTCCGCTGCAGCCGAGCGGCCCCCGGCGCCGATCGGCCGGTACGGCTCCACCCGATACGCGCCGGCTCCCGTGGGCCCGCCGCCCGGTGCCGGCTCGAGCCCGCATGAGGCCCTCCACTGGCTGGTGCCCGTCGGGCGGTCCTGGCAGTCCATCGTCGCCGGCTACCTCGGGCTGTTCAGTCCGGTGATCTGGTTCCTGGCGCCGTTCTCGATCGGCATCGGCATCTGGGCGCTGGTCGGGGCGCAGCCCGGGGCGCACGGCCGTGGCAGGGCGATCACCGGGATCGTCGGCGGGCTGCTCGGCGCGGGCATCGGCCTGGCCGTGCTGCTCGGCGCACTCGGCTGAGGCGCCCGTTGCCGTCGCGGCATCGCGCCGGGTCTCGCGCCGGACGGGGTGGAGGCCTAGGTTCGGTCGACGAGGGCGTGCGCCGCAGCGCGCGTCACGATCTGGAGGGCCCATGCGCTACCGGACCACCGTGCTCCTGCACGGTCGCAACACCGGCATCCCCGTCCCGGACGACGTGGTCGAGCTGCTCGGCGCGGGCAAGCGACCTCCCGTCGTGCTGACGATCGGGAGCTACGGCTACCGGACCACGATCGCGAGCCGCGACGGAGCCTTCCTCGTCCCGCTGAGCGGCGCCCACCGCGAGGCGTCCGGCATCGCCGGGGGCGACGAGATCGAGGTGGAGATCGCCGTCGACACCGCCCCGCGGACGGTCGAGCCGCCCGCGGACCTCGCTGCGGCGCTCGCGGCGAACCCGGTGGCCGCGAGCGCGTGGGAGTCGCTCGCCCCCAGCCACCGCAAGGCCCATGTGGACGCCCTCGAGTCCGCCAAGGCCCCCGAGACCCGCGCGCGCCGACTCGAGGCCGCGCTCCGTACGCTCGGCGGAACCTGATCAGGCGGTGAGCTCGGCCTCGCGATCGACCACGTCGACGCGGGGCCACTCGACCAGGTCGAGTACCTGAACGACGGAGGCGTCGGGACCGCACTCGTCGACGGTGGCCTCCAGGCTCTGGGCGGCCTCGGCCAGCACCGTCGACGCCTCCGAGAGCAACCGCTCCGCCGCCAGGACGACCTCCGCCTCGAGGCTGACCGGCTGGCGCGAGGGGAGGCGCCCGACGAGCACACCGGCCACGACGACGACGCCACCCGCCACGGCGAGCCACTGGAGCCGCTCACCGAGGACCGCGACACCGAGCGCTACGGAGACGACCGGCATGAGGTAGGTGATCGACGCGGTCCGCTGTGCCCCCCAGGCCCGCAGCACCACCGCATTGCCGACGTAGCCGAGGCCCGTCGAGAGCACACCGAGCGCGGCGAGGCTGAGGACGACGGCGAGGGTCACCGAGCCGTGCCCGCCCGCGGCGAGGGGCGTGCCCACCAGCAGCGGTGCCGCGACGAGCGCCATCCCCAGCGCGAGGACCATCTGCATCCCGGCCTCGGTCACGCCGTCCAGGTCACGCGAGCTCACGAACCGGCGCTGGTAGGCGTAGCCGGCTCCGTAGCAGACGGGGCCGGAGAGCAGGGCGAGCAGGCCGGGCACCGAGCCCGTGAGGCCACCGCCCCCGACGATGACGACCACCCCGGTCGCGCCCAGGAGCAGGCCGACGAGTCCGGACCGGCCGAGCCGCTCGGCGGGCAGCAGCACGGCGGTGAACGCCACGGTCGACAGCGGCGTCGCAGCGGTGACGATGCCGGCGAGCCCCGTGCCGACGTACTGCGCCGCCCACGAGACGACGAGGTAGGGCAGCGCGCACAGGAGCGCGGCGACGACGGCCTGGTGGGCCCACAGGACACGGTCCCGCGGCCACGAGCGACGCGTCACGGCCATCACGAGCGCGAGAGTGAGGCTCGCGACGGCGAGGCGGACGAGGACCAGGACCAGCGGGGACGTCGCGGTGAGCGCGACCTTGAGGAAGAGGAAGCTCGCTCCCCAGATGAGCGCGAGGGCGACGTACACGACCCCGATGCGGCCCTGCGCGCCGCGCGACGACCCGACCACCGGGGCTACCACCCTTCTCTACGGAGCGAGTGTGAGTTCCACGCGAACATGAAGCAAAGAGGCGAGGTTCATGGCACGATGAGCACTACTCATGACCGTCACCCTCGCCCAGCTCCGTGCAGTGGTCGCCGCCGTCGACCACCGTTCATTCACCGAGGCCGCAGCCTCGCTGGCCATCTCGCAGTCCGCCGTCTCGCACGCGATCTCGGCATTCGAGCGCGCCGTCGGCGGACGCGTCGTGCACCGAGATCCACCCGTTCGGCCGACCGCCCTGGGCGAGCGCGTCCTGCCGCATGCGCGTGCGGCACTGGCTTCCGTCGGCACGCTGGAGGACGCCGCACGGACCCCGCAGTTGAGGGGCGTGGTCCGGCTCGCGAGCGTGACGACCGTCTACCGAGCGGTTCTTCCGCCGCTCCTGCGGCGCTGGGAGGCGCGGCTGCCTGACGTCGACGTCCAGGTCTTCGAGGGCGACGACAGCGAGATGTCGGTCTGGCTGGAGGGCGCCATGGTGGACGCGGCCGTCCTCGTCGACCCACCGACGATCCCCACCGGCGCAAGGGTGCTGGCCACCGACGACTACCGCGCCGTCGTCCGCCGCGACCACCCCTTCGCGCGAGAGGAGTCGATCAGTCTCGTCGAGCTGCTCGAGGACCCGCTCATCGTCTCCGGGGGCGGCTACGAGGAACGGATCCGCGAGCTGTTCCACCTCGCCGGCCTGACCTTCGAGGGCCAGCGGCGGGTCCGCGAGCTCGCGACGCTCATCACCATGGTCGAGAAGGGCCTCGGCGTCTCGATCCTGCCGAGCCTCGGCGCGAACATGATCGGTCCTCGGCTGGTGATGCTGCCCCTGACGCCACGCCTGGAACGGACCCTGGTCGTCAGCGGCCCGCAGAGCCGCCCGTGGCACCCGCTCGTCACGGCTCTGCTCGAGGAGCTCGACACCCCCTGAGGACCCGTCGTGTGTCCGTCCGATGAACGGGAGCGCACCGACCTGGCACGCGCCGCCCTCGGGACCGCTCCCACGTTTCCGCCCCGTGAATTCCTTCCGGCGACCCTCGCCCGGAGCCATGACCAGTGCCTACGCTCGCCATGGCCCCCCGCCAGGCCGACGACGGGAGCGCAGTGCAGACGACGACAGAGACCCTGCCGACATGGCTGCCCGCGGCAGTTGCCGCCGCATGGGGCTGGCCGGTCCAGGCGCTCGAGCTGACCGCGCTACGACACGGACCGCGGGACCTCCTCGCACTGGCCACCGTCGACGGGTCTCCCCTCGCGCTCGTCCGGGCGCTGCGCCCGGGGCGGATGAGCGCCACGGCGCTGGAGTCCGAGGCTGCCTGGATCGGTGCGCTCGGCGAGGACGCGGTCGTGCGCGTCCCCACCGTGCTTCCGTCGACCTCGGGGAACGCGGTCGCGACGCTCGACGACTCCCTCGGCAGACGGTGGCCGACGCTCGCCCTCGGTTTCGACCCCGCCCTGCTCGCCGGCTCCGTCCCGGCGCTCGTCGACGCGGCGTCGACGCGACGACTCGGCGAGCTCGCGGCCCGGCTGCACTAGCACGAGCTGGCCTGGCAGCCGCCGTCGTGGTTCCGGCGGCCGACGATCGACCTCGTCGACCTGCTCGAGACGGCCTGGCAGAGCGCTCCGCTGCCACGCTCGGCGCTACGGCTCCTCGGAACCGCGCAGGAGGCCGCGCTCGCCACCGTCTCCTGGGCCGGCGACGCGCCCACCGGGCTGGTGCACGGTGACCTGCTCGCCGCGACGGTCGGCCTCGGGACCGACGCCTACCTGACCGACTTCTCCGAGTGCGCCTGGACCTGGTTCGAGCAGGACTTCGCCGGCTCGCTCGTCGGGCAGGAGCCTCGCCGGGACGCACCGACGCTCGCCGTCGCGTGGGTCGAGGGCTACACCGGCGTCCGGCCATGGGGCGACCCGCGCCTGGCCTGCGCCCTGACGCTGACCCGGCGGCTGCGGATGTTCGGCCGCGCCTGGACCGCGCCCGGCGCAGCCGACGTCTCACCGGACGAGGCCGAGGAGCTCGCCGAGGGCACCATCGACATCGCGACGCGCTACCTGCGCTCGGAGACCTGGCTGCTGGACTGAGCGGCCGGCCGCCTGCACCTCAGACGGGCAGGTCCGTCGGCGCCCACACGTGCTGCGGTAGCCCCGGAACGTCGCGGAAGCCGATCCGCCGGTAGAACGCCTCCGCCGAGGTGTTCTCCGGGGCGTACCCCAGGTGCACCGCCGCGACGCCGCGGGCCCGGAGCTCGGTGAGCAGCCGGCGGATGAGCAGCCGTCCCCAGCCCTGTCCCTGAGCCTGCGGCAGCAGGTTGATGTGCAGGTGTGCCGGGTAGGCCGCGAGCTCGGGCCGGACCATCCGCTCAGGGTGGTGCAGCGTGTCGACGAGCAGCTCCTCCCGGGTGACCGGCGTCGGGCAGACGGGACGGCGAGCGGCGACCAGCGGAAGCCACCGCTCGCGGAACGACGCGGCGAAGGCAGCCGTGTCGGCCACGCCGACGATGAAGCCGACCGCGCGCCCCTCGTCGTCCACGACGAACGCGAGCTCTGGCGCCAGGTGCAGGTAGGGACCCGCGTAGACGTCGGGCATGAGGTCGTCGTCGGAGAAGATCCCGCGGGCATCGGCCCCGGCATCAGCGGTGCGCACGGAGATCTCGTAGACGGCGTCTCGATCGGACGGTTGGTACGGGCGGACGATCATGGCCCCAGTGTCCCCCGGCGCCGCTAGGGTGCTCACAGGGACCTGAGGGGGGCACATGATCGTCTTTGCCGTGATCGGCGGGATCGGCCTCGTCGTGCTGCTCCTGTCCCTCGTGCTCGGGGACCTCGTCGACTTCGGGGACGGCGACGCCTCCGGCACCTCGCTCGGTGCCGGCGCGGTCGCCTTCGGGGCGATCGGCTCCATCGTCACCGTCAACGGGCTCCCGATCGTGTGGGCCTACGTGGCCTCTGCCGTCTTCGCAGCGCTCGTCGTCGTCGGCGTGCAGCAGCTCGTCAAGCGGCTGCGCGACACCGAGGACGGCGTGCCCTACACGGTGGTCGGGGTCACCGGTGTCGTCACCTCGACCCTCGCCCCCGGCAGCACGGGCGAGGTCAGCCTGGACGACTCGCGCGAGCTCGAGCGGCGCCTGGCCTGGGCCGACACCGAGATCCCCGCCGGTGCACGGATCGTCGTCGTCGAGCAGGCCGGCAGCCGTGTGAAGGTCACGCCCGCCTGACCCATCCGAGCAGAGAGGCTCCACCGCACGATGTTCGCGCTCACCTCACAAGCCGTCACGACCCTCGCCGTCGTCGCGCTGGCCATCGCCGTCATCGCGGTCGCCTCGTTCATCGCCCATCGGATCCGGCGCGTGCCGCCGAACGAGGCGCTCATCATCGTCGGACGGGGTGCGGGCAGGACGGCCGCCGCCGACTCCGGGCAGCGGGTCGTGGTCGGCGGGCGGGTGTTCGTCTGGCCGGTCCTCCAGCAGGGCTTCCCGATCTCGCTCGAGCAGCGCCAGATCGGCATCACCGTCGAGGGCGTCGACAAGAACCGCATCAAGATCGCCATCAAGGCGAGCATCAACTTCAAGGTCCGCGGTGACGAGGAGGGCGTGCGGCGTGCGGCCCAGCGCTTCCTGTCCCAGCAGGCCACGCTGACCGAGATCATCAAGGAGTCCCTCGAGGGCTCGCTGCGCTCCATCGTCGGCGATATGACGATCGAGCAGATCATCTCCGACCGCAAGGGGCTCTCGGACCGCGTCGTCGACTCCACCAAGACCGACCTCGCCGAGCAGGGCCTGCAGGTGGACCTGCTCAACATCTCCGACATCTCCACGCCCGGCTCGGACTACCTGTCCAACCTCGGCCGCGCCGAGAACGCCCGCGCCCGCCAGGTCGCCGAGGTCTCCGAGGCCGAGGCCCAGCGCGTCGCCGAGTTCGCCGTCATCGAGGCGCGCGAGCAGATCGCCGAGCGTCAGAAGGCCCTCGACCTCAAGACGGCAGCCATCAAGGCGCAGACGGACCGGGCGAACGCCGAGGCGGACGCGTCGGGTCAGCTCGCCCGCGCCGAGCAGGACAAGCTCGTGGCGGCGCTGGAGCGCGAGGCGCTGGCCGAGCAGGCCAGGGTGACCGAGGAGCAGCTCGACATCGACGTCCGCAAGCCGGCCGAGGCCGCCGCGTACGCCGCCGTCCAGAAGGCCAACGCCGAGCGCGACGCGGCCAACGCCGCCACCGAGGCCGACGCCTTCAAGCGCACGACGATCGCCGAGGCGAACAAGAGCGCAGCGCTCCAGGACGCCGAGGCCGCGGCCGAGACCGTCCGCCGCGCCGGTGAGGCCGAGCGGGACCGTCAGGTCGCGCTGGCCGCCGGTATCCGGGCCCAGGGTGAGGCGCGCGCCGCCGCCACCGAGGCCGAGGGTCGCGCCGAGGCCGCTGCCACCGATGCCAAGGCCGAGGCGCTGAAGAAGTACGGCCAGGCCGCCATCGCCCAGGAGGTCATCTCGCGGCTCCCCGAGATCGTGCGGGCAGCGGCGGAGCCGATCGGTGCGATCGGCTCGATGACGGTCATCTCGACCGACGGTGCCTCGGCGCTGACGAAGAACGTCGCCTCGGTGCTCGGCGAGGGCCAGGAGATCGTCAAGCAGCTGACGGGTCTGGACCTGGCCCAGCTCATCTCGAGCGTGGCCGGGAGCGGCGAGGCGAAGCCCGCGGCCACCCCGCGTCGGCGCGCGACCCCACCGTCGGCGAGCGACGCGGGCGAGTAGCCGGCGTCGCTGCGCGGAGCTGCGCTCGGCCGCTGCTCCGTGGCGGCAGCGCTCCTGCCCGTGTGGACATCGTGCTGACCGTGACGTCCACAGGATCCACCCGCGACCACGCCCGAGGGGGCCCCGTGACCATGCTCGAGATCGATCACCTGTCCAAGACCTACGGAAGCGTGCGCGCCCTCGACGGGCTGACCTTCGACGTCCGTGCGGGTGAGATCTTCGGCTTCGTCGGCTCGAACGGTGCGGGAAAGACCACGGCCATGCGGATCATGCTCGGCGTGCTCGCCGCCGACTCGGGGACCGTGCGGTGGGACGGGCGCGAGCTCGATCTGCACACCCGCCGGACGGTCGGGTACATGCCGGAGGAGCGCGGTCTCTACCCGAAGATGAAGGTCGCCGAGCAGCTGCGCTACCTCGCAGGGCTGCACGGGATGAGCCCGGCGGACGCTGCCGCCGCCGTCGACCACTGGACCGAGCTGCTCGGTGTCGGCCCCCGCCGCGAGGACTCGGTCGACAAGCTCTCCCTCGGCAACCAGCAGCGCGTCCAGCTCGCGGCAGCCCTCGTGCACGACCCCGTCCTCCTGGTGCTCGACGAGCCGTTCTCGGGTCTCGACCCGGTCGCCGTCGACGTGATGAGCGGGGTGCTCCGCGAACGAGCTGCCGCCGGCGTCCCGGTGATCTTCTCCTCCCACCAGCTCGACCTGGTCGAGCGGCTCTGCGACCGGGTGGGCATCGTCCGCTCCGGCCGGATGCAGGCCCTGGGCACGATCGACGAGCTGCGCACCACCGACCGCCCGCAGTGGACGTTGAGCGTGCCGGACCCGGCTGCCGTGGTCCTCGCGCTGACCGGGAGCGGGGTCGTGGCCCGGCCAGGCGAGGACGGGCGGACGGTCGTCGTCGGGACGCGTGACGCGGGCGCCGACGCGCTCGACGACCAGGCCGTGCTCCGGACGGCCCTGACCGCGGGACCCGTCCACGAGTTCACGCGCGTGCGCCCCAGCCTCACCGATCTGTTCCGCGACGTCGTCTCGGCGGACGAGGCCCCGCCCGAGGAAGCACCGCGCCCCGCCCGACGAGGGCTGTTCGGACGGAGGGCCGCAGCATGAGCGTCGTCTGGGCGGTCGCCCGCCGCGAGATCAAGGCCAGGATGCTCACGCGCGCGAACATCGTCTCGCTGGCCGTCCTCGTCGGCCTCATCGCCGTCGGCACGGGTGTCGGCTGGTACTTCCAGCACCGCGACTCCGGGCCGACCGCCACCCGCATCGCCCTCTCCAGCGACGTCACCGCCCTCGGGCCGGTGCTCGACGCCGTGGCCAAGGCCCAGGGTGTCGAGCTCGAGACCCCGACGATGACGCCGCAGCAGGCCGAGGCGGCCTTCGCCACGCCCACCGCCACGACCCCCGACGCCTTCCTCGACGGGTCCCCGACCTCGCCACAGGTGCTCGTGGAGACGTCGGCGTCCTCGGCGGTCCTCGGCATGGTGACCAGCGCGGTCCGGACCTACACGTTGGACACGCAGGTCAGCGCCCTGGGTGGGGACCCCGCCACGGTCGCGGCAGCGCTGGCCGCTGCCGTGCCCACCGTGACCGCGGTGAACCCCCCGACGGCCGCGGTCGACGGTGCGCAGTACGGCGTCGCTGTAGCGATGATCGCACTGCTCTTCGGCACGCTGATCGGGACCGGGTCGATGATCTCGATGGGGGTCGTGGAGGAGAAGACCTCACGCGTCGTGGAGATCCTGCTGTCGACGATCCGGCCGGCCCAGCTGCTGGCCGGGAAGATCCTCGGCGTCGGGATCTACGGGCTCTTCCAGGTCCTCGTGCTCGGCTCTGCCTCGGCCGGGGCCGCCGTCATCCTCGGCGCGGGCGGCCTCCTCAAGGTCTCGCTCGGGGTGTCGCTGATCTGGCTGCTCGTCTGGTTCCTGCTCGGCTACACGATCTTCGCGCTGCTCTTCGGCGGCTTCGCGGCCCTCGTCTCGCGCCAGGAGGACATCGGCTCGGTGACGACGCCGCTGGTCATGCTCCTGCTCGTGCCGTTCTACACGACGATGTTCCTCGTCCCGAACGATCCGCAGAGCACGCTCGTGCGGGTCCTCTCGATCGTTCCGATCTTCGCCCCGTTCATGCTCCCGGTGCGCAGCGCACTGGGCGCGGTGCAGGGCTGGGAGCTGGCCCTGGGCCTCGCGGTGTCGCTGGCGGTGATCCCCGGGCTCGTCTGGCTCGCCGGTCGGGTCTACCGGCGGGGCGTGCTGCACACGGGTGGCAAGCTCGCGCTGCGCGAGGCGCTGCGCTCGACCTCCTAGAACCCGACGAGCGCCAGGACGTCCACGATGCCGAAGTAGTGGAGCGAGGCGGCCGCGACGCCCGCGACGAGCACCAGGCCGAGCAGGGCGACGAGCACGGTCCGGCCACGGCCCGACCTCGTCGCATAGGCACCCGGGATCGGGAAGGCGGGTTGTCCGTCCCAGCCGGGGAGCGCACCCGGGATGACCGCGTGCGGGAGCGGGGGCGGCAGCGGGGGCGCCGGCTGGAGCGGGGCGTCCGGGTCGGCGGGGAAGAAGTGGACCGGGGCCCCCCCGGGCTGGACGGCGACGCCGGCCGCGGGCTGGACGCGGACGGCGGGCACGGGCGGCGCAGGCGGCGCGACACGGGTCACCGGCGAAGGCGCCGTCGGAGCGACCGGTGCGGCAGCCTGAACGGTGGACCGCTCAGCCGACCCGGCGCCGATCGGCCCGTCCGGGGCCCACGGCTCGAGCACGGGCGGATCGGACGGCACGAGAGCGGGCGGGTCCGCCGGCTCGAGCGCGGGGACGACGAACGCTTCGGTGGCCGCAGGAACGACGACGACAGGGCGCTCCGTCGGGACGGACTCGTCGCCGACGTCGACCTGTCGGGCACCACGCGTACGAGCCGGGACGAACGCGATGTGCTCGGGACCGGACGCAGGCCGGACCGCGGGCTGCGCAGGAGCCGTCGACAGACGCCGTGTCGGGATGGCGTCGCCGGCCGGCGCGGGCGGCGCGATCTCTGCCGTCGCCACGGCCCGCAGCTCGCGTCGTGTGAGGGGACGGTCCTCGACGAGGTCACCCGTCGCTCTGCCACCTGATGTCATCGTGCTCATGGGAGGCATGTCGGCATCAATCGGGCACGGCTTGACCACTACATCGGGTGATCTCCTCCACGCCCCCGACGGACCTCGGGGCCCTCGTCGCGCCCGTCGCTGGCAGAGTGCAGCCGTGTCCACTCGTCGGTCCGCACCCTCCCGCCTGCGGTGGTGGGGAGCCACGGTCGTCCTCGTGCTGATCGCCGCCGTCGCGCTTCTCTGGCCCCGATGGACGGACCGGACGCCCCGCTACGTCGTCCCGACGGTCGAGGTGGCCCAGGCGCGGACCGAGCTCGCGCAGCTCGCGGTCAAGGGCCGGGCACCCATGACGGGCTACGCCCGCACCCGGTTCGGTGACGGCTGGTCCGACGCCGACGGCGACGGGTGCAGCACCCGGGAAGAGGTCCTGGCGCGAGACCTCACCGACCTCGCCCTCGACGGCTGCACCGTCCTGCGCGGGACCTTGATCGACCCGTACTCCGGCGTCCATGACGACTTCGTGCGGGGGCCGGACAGCGCCCTCGTCCAGATCGACCACGTCGTGGCGCTGGCCGACGCCTGGCAGAAGGGCGCCCAGCAGTGGTCCGCCGCTCGACGTCAGCAGTTCGCGAACGACCCGCTCAACCTCCTGGCGGTCGACGGCGACGTCAACCAGGCCAAGGGCGCAGGGGACGCCGCCACCTGGCTGCCGCCCGATCGCGACTACCGCTGCGCCTACGTCATCCGGCAGATCAGCGTGAAGGCCCGGTACGGGGTCTGGGTGACCGCCGCCGAGGGCCAGGCGATGCGCCGCGAGCTCGGCCGCTGCCGCACGGCGTAGCCCTCGCGCCCCGGCCACCTGCGAGCCGCTTCCTACCGGTGCGTCACGCTCCAGCGCCCGGCCGCGAGGTCGATCAACCGCGGCAGGATCTCCTCCCCGGCCACTCGCAGCCCGTCGTGCAGGTACTCGTTGGTCACCCACACCCGGGCGTTGCCGACCGCGTCGGCGGTGCCCAGAGCGAGCTCGAGGTCGACGTACGGGTCGTCGACGTACTGCACAGCGGCCACCGGGACCTCGTTCGCCGCGAGCCGGTCGAGGTCGTAGAGCAGCGGCCACTCCTGGCGAGCAGCAAGCTCCTCGGCGACCGCCTGGAACGGGCGCAGGGCTCTGACCTGCGAGAACATCCACGGGAACATCGCCTCACCGGTGAGCACCAGCGGCCGCGCGGCCGGAGCGAGCGCGCCGTGGCGCTCGTGCTCGGCCGCAGCCGCCCAGCCGCCGGCGCGCTCGCCCTGGTGGTAGATGACCTCCTGGAGCACCGCGTACAAGGGGTTCTCGGCGAACCCGGTCCGGGCGGCGACCTCCCCCAGCAGCGCATCGGGGACGGCATGCGGACCGTCGGCCATGGCGTCCAGGAGCCAGTGCATGCTCTCGACCCCGGTGCTCATCCCCAGGCCCATGCCCAGGGTCTGCCAGCGCTCGACGGTGAGGCGGTCGCCGTCGGGCAGCCGCACGTCCTCGGCGGCGAGCCGGTCGGCCATCGCGCCGAGCAGCGCGACGTCGGCCGGGAACCGCTCACCGAGCTCGGCGTTCCGGGCGAGCTGGCGCGGGACGGTGCGCCGGTAGACCTCCTCGGCGTCCGCGCGCAGCCCGGGCAGCCCTCCCGTCACGTAGCAGGCGGTGAGCGCCTCGGGGTGACGCGAGAGGTAGCTCAGCGTCACGAAGCCGCCGTAGGACTGGCCGAGCGTCGCCCAGCGCTTGCCACCGAAGACCTCGCGGCGCAGGTCCTCGGCGTCCGCCACGATCGCATCGGCCCGGAAGCACGCGAGGTAGTCGGCGGCGGCACCTCCGAGGCCGGCGACCCGGGCAGCGTCGATGCGCGAGGAGCGCCCGGTGCCACGTTGGTCGAGCAGCACGAGGCGATGGGTGCTCAGCGCCGTCGTCCACCAGCCCGAGGCGGTGGGTCGCGGCGACGTCCCGCCCGGCCCGCCCTGCAGGAACAGGAGCACGGGGAGGTCCTCGTGGGCACGGTCGGCATCGACGACCTCACGGGCGAACACCTCGATCGAGCCGAAGCGCTCCGGGTGGTCACGGTCGACGGGGACGGCGAGCCGGTGGTCGCGGACCGACCAGCCACGGATGCGGGACTCGACGAACGGCACGCCTGAGCCTAGCCGCCGGGGTCCCTCCCGGGTCGCGGGTGCGATCGGGCCCGTGGCGGCCCGGCAGCGCGACGGTCCGCACCTGCCTCCGGCTGCCATCGACCTCGGGGGTCGTGAGGTCCCGGTGCGCGCGTAAGGTGCGGAACGGGAGGGCGAACAGGTTTCGGACGTCGCGGGAGTCACCGTGCGTGTCCATCGGGGACGGCACCGGGCGGCGACCCCTCTGCTCGCCGGAGCGACGACGAGGAGCACGGTGGGGATGCGAGTCCGGTTGCTGCGACGACGGTGGCAGGCAGCGGCTCTTGGCGTCGGCCTGCTCGTGGTGGTGCTCGCAGGGTGCAGCGGCTCGACGGGAGCGCCCGTGCCCACGGTGAGCACCTCGGACCGCGCCCAGGACGGGAGTGCCGACGACCCTCTGGCACACGACGCCATGGTGCGCGACCACGTGCCGATCGGGTCGATCGCCTACGTCGACGACCCCCACGCGGACTGGGTGGTGGCCGTCTGGGTCGGCAGTCGCGGCGACATCTGCCGTGCGTCGTTCGTGCCGGCCGACACCCCGCGGCAGCTGGCGGAGGCCTGCACCTCGTTGACGTCGGATCTCCTCACGTCGAGCACGCCCGAGTTCGTCGTGCAGGGGATGCTCGCCGCGACCCCGCCTGACAGCGGTGGGTACGCCCCCCTCATCGGGCTGGTACGAGGACCGGTCGCCGAGGTCCGGGCCCGTGTCTTCGGCCAGTCGGTCCAGGCGCAGGTGCACCCGCTCTCCGTGTCCTCGGGACCCGAGCTCGGCGCCTACGTCCTGTGGCTGCCCGTCGCCGACCGCTCGAGCTACGGCACCCGCGACCTCTCCGGCCTGGTGGCCCTGGGGACCACCGGCGAGGTCGTCGCCTCAGCCGGGTGACCGATGTCGAACTTCCCCGGCTCCGGGGCACGACGTGCGGTCGTGCCCGCCTCGAGGGCGGCTGCGGTCGCCCGCGCATCGACTCCCACCACCCTCGTGGCACCCATGGCCCTGCCGGATGGCCCGCCCGTCAGTGGCTCGGGTGGCTCGCACGCACGCGGGTGATGAGCTCGCGAACCTGGTAGGCGTTCATCACGGTCTCGTCGCGCTCGGCGCTCTCCCAGGCCTCGTCGGACTGGAGGTCACCGTCGGCGTGCTCCACCAGGTAGGAGGCCGGCGCGTTGCCCACCCGCCGCAGGGGCGTGATCCGCCAGGTGACCGGGTATCCGCGCAGCGGGTGGCTGCCGCGCAGCACCGCCGACGAACCGGCGACCCGCTCCGGGGCGAGCATCGTGACCGTGCGCATGAGAACTCCTGGTGCCGAGTGTTCCGTCACCAAGGACATCGGCGCCCACGGCGCCGCGATGATCCGGGGAGCGGGTGAAACCGACGACAGTGGGGCCGGAGTCGGGTGAAATCGCAGGAACCCGCCCCGGAACGGGGCAGATCACCCCGCGAGCCGTTGTGGGACGAGGACGCTGCGGGTCCAATGGCCCGGCGAGCTGCGCGAACGGCGCCGGTCACCGATGAAGGGTGAGGACATGGAGATCGGCGACTTCGTCGAGAAGGCCAAGGACGCGCTGGACGACCACCCCGACGAGGCAGGCAAGCTCCTGGACAACGCAACGAGCGCCCTCAAGGAGCGCACGCCGGACGCGGTCGACGCGCAGATCGACAACGCGGTCGACAAGGCGCAGGAGTACCTCCGCAAGGAGTGACCCGTCCGGCCCCCGCCTGCGGGTGGCCCGCTCCAGCATCGACCAGGCCGGTCGGGGCAGACCCCGGCCGGCCTGTCGCGTGCGCGGACGACCTGCGGTGCGCGCGGCTCAGGCCGCGGCGAACGCTGCGAGGCCGAGCTGGACCGCGCGGTCGAAGAGCAGCTCGCGCTCCTCGGCCGACAGCGACTCCTCACGGAAGAGGAGGTCGGAGATCGTGCAGATCGCCAGTGCCTCGCCACCCTCGGCATCCGCGACGGCGTACAGGCCGGCGGCCTCCATCTCGACGGCGAGCGTCCCCATGGCGACCAGGCGCGCGTTCGTCTCGGCACGCTCGGCGTAGAAGGCGTCGGAGGAGAGCACCGGGCCGACCCGGACCGCTCCGACCTTGGCCCGCCGGCGACGGCGGCCGTTCGGTGTCTCGGCCGCGGGCTTCGTGCCCACCCCGGCGGCGGCCGCGGCAGCCGCGAGCAGCGCGAAGCTCGGGCTGTGGCTGTAGTGGATCCCCGGTACGCGGAGCGAGGTCATCGCCGAGTCGGTGTGCGCGGACTGCGCGATGACGACGTCGCCGACGTTGAGCTGCGGAGCCATGCCCCCGGCCGTGCCGATCCGGATGATCCGCTTGACGCCGAAGAACCGGTACAGCTCGGTCGCATAGATGCTCATCGAGGGCAGGCCCATCCCCGAGGCGAGCACGGAGACCGGGCGACCGTCGACGGTGCCGGTGAACCCGAGCATCCCTCGCACCTCGGTGACGAGCTCGGCATCCTGCAGGACGGTCTCGGCGATCCGGCGTGCTCGGCGGGGGTCACCCGGCATGAGGACGTCCGGAGCGAAGGCGCCCGGCTCGGCGCCGATGTGGGCAGTGGCCATGCCCTGACCCTAACCCCCGGGCCCGACGCCGGAGGTGGGGGCCGTCGCGCCTGCGGCCACGGGCTCGAGGACGACGTCCGTGCCCTCCGCGACCACCTGGACGCGGCCCGCCACGACCGTCACCGAGGTCAGCTGGACACCGGTCGGGAGCGCGTCGAGCGGGATCGACAGACCACGGAGCACGTCACCCAGCCCGAACGGAAGCGCGCCGGGATCGATGCTCACCCCGCCGGCGGTCAGGCCAACGACCTCGAGGGCGACCGACCGTCCCGCGGCCGTCGGCGTGACCGTGGCCTGCAGCGGGACACCGGCGACGTCCACCGAGACCAGGAGCCGGTCCCCGTCGACGGTGACCGTGACTCCCGGTGGCAGCACTGCAGCCAGCGACGTCGGGTCGAGCGAGCCGCGCAGCTGCATGCTCGCGGCGGTCCGTGGGGTCCCGGTGCTCACTCCGCGCAGGACCGCCTCGACCCCGTCCAGCCGGATGCCGCCCAGGTCGGCGCTCGGCGCACGGACGTCGATCTCGTCGAGCGAGCCGGAGACGACCTGGGTGAGGAACGGGAACCCGGCGATCGTGACGTCGGCGCCCGCCGTGCCGAGGTCCCGCTCGAGCTCGGCAGCGACACCGGCCTCGACGCGCGCCCGCAGCACCGTGTCGGCCAGGGCAGCGGCGCCGAGCAGCGTGAGCGTGACGACGATCGCCGTCACCGCCGCGCGTCTGCTCACACGGGCGACCCTACGAACGGATCGGCGTTCTGTCTCGCGGGGAGCCCTCCGCGCACACCGGGTCCGTGACCCATGGCCAGAACCACCCCACCGTCCTACGCTGGAGATCTCGACGACGAGGGACGACCGTGCCGATGACCTGGCGGGTGGCACTGGCCGCGGTGGGCGTGACGATGACGACGCCGACACCCCGGCCTCCCTGGAGCGCGCCGACGTGGTGGGCCCGCTGGCGAGGTCACTACGAGGTCCAGCCTGACCCGTTCGCCGCCCTCGAGGTCCAGCTCCAGCTCACCCGGGTCTCCGAGCAGCTCCGAGCCCTGCTCGCCGAGCCGCGGGTGTGGGCGCGCGGTCGTCGCGTCATCGCGACCCAGGCGGCGTACGACGGCCTGCTCGCGACGGCCTGCCGGCTCGCCGGGGTCGAGACCTTCGACGAGGACACGGTGCCCGGCCTGACCCGCAGCGAGAGCGAACGCGAGCGCGAGGAGTTCGAGCTCCTCGTCCGCGGCTGGGCGTGGTGAGGACCTAGGCCCGGACGTCGAGCGTGCTCGTCCCGTCCGGGAGGCGACGGACCTCGATGCGCTCGGCGATCGTCTGCTTGAGCGTCTCCACGTGCGAGACCACCCCGACCACACGGCCGCCGTCGCGCAACCGCGAGAGCTCCGCGAGGACGACGTCGAGCGTCTGGCCGTCGAGCGAGCCGAAGCCCTCGTCGACGAAGAGCGTGCCGAGGTCGATGCCGCCGGCCTCGGCCGTGACCACGTCCGCGAGCCCGAGGGCCAGGCAGAGCGAGACGTAGAAGGTCTCGCCGCCGGAGAGCGTGCGCGGGTCGCGAGTCGTCTCGGTGCGGTGGTCGAGGACGGCGAGCGCCAGTCCTCGCTTGCGCGTGCTCACGTCCTCGCGACGGTCGGAGTGCAGCAGCTCGTAGCGACCGTCGGACATCGTGACGAGCCGCGCGTTCGCGGCCAGGACGAGGTCGTCGAAGCGACGACCGAGCACGTACGTCGCCAGCGTCAGCTGCCGGGTGTTGTCCGCGGTGCTCGCGCCCGCGAGGTTGGCCATCCGGACCACCGGTCCGGCCTCGGCGGTCTCGCGCTCGTAGGACGCGACCGCGTCGACGAGCCCGTCGCAGGCCGTCGCGGCCTCGTCACGACGATGGGTCGCCCGGGCAGACTCCGCCGCGAGCCCCTCGGCGAGCGTCGTCGCCCTGGTCATCGCCTCCAGCGCGGCGGGGAGGTCGGGCAGGGGGCTCTCCAGGGCGAGGATCTCCGGCTCCTCGAGCACAGCCCGGGCGCGGGCGAGCGCAAGCTCGTGCTGCTGGAGGGCGCTCTCGAGCCGGGCGAGCTCGGTCGGCACGAGGTGGGCGGCGCGGACCTGGTCGGGGCCCGTGAGGCCCTGGTCGGCCATCGCACGGGCGAGCGCCTCCCGGGCCGAGCCCTCGACCTCGCGCGCGTGCCGCTCGGCGTCGAGGGCCCGCAGCCAGGCCGCGGCCTGCGCCGCCACGGCATCGAGCGAGACGACGCGCTCGGCGACGGACCCGGACGTGCCCTGCGCCTCGAGGACCTCGGCGCGGTCCCGGTCCAGCTCGGCCGCAGCGGCGGCGCGCCGCTCGGTCTCGAGGTCGACGGCCCGCTGCTGGTCGGCGAGGGCCTGCTCGGCCGTGCGGGTCGCGGCGTCGAAGCGGGTGAGCTCGTCCTTCGCCCTGACGAGATCGGCGGCGCCCTCCTGCGCACTCTGGACGGCGGCCCGCGCCTGCACCAGCACCACCTCGAGCTCGGACGGCGTGGCCGCCGCCACACGGGCGCGCTGCTCGCGCCGCTCGCGGAGCCGCTCGACCGCGGTGGCCGCCGTCGCCACGGCCGCGGTCGCCACGACGCGACGGGCCTCCGCCACGGCGAGGTCGGCGTCGTCGACGGCCTCGGGCCGCGCGGCCGGCGCCGGGTGGGCGTCGGCTCCGCAGACCGGGCAGGGCTCACCGTCGACGAGCTGCTCGGCGAGCTCGCCCGCCATCCCGGCGATCCGGGCGCGCTGCAGTCGCGCGGCGGTCTCGACGGCCTCGTGCGCGGCGCGCGACGCGGCCGCCAGCGCCACCTCCCCCGACGCCACGTCCTCGCCGAGCCGCACGGCATCGAGCGAGGCCGTCCACCGCTCCTCGACGGCCACCAGCCGGGCGGACGCCAGCTCGAGGAGGGCGGCCGAGGCGGACGCCAGCTCGAGGCGCTCCGCCAGACGGGCCCGGCGCTCGGGCCGGGTCCCGAGCTCGTCATGCGCCGCCACGATCGCGAGCGCCACCTGCTCCGCCTGTGCCCTCCCGCGCTCCAGCTGGGCCGTGCGCGCCGGCAGCCCGGCCTCCAGGGCGGCCGCGCGGGCCAGCGATGCCCGTGCCCCGGTGCAGCGGTCCCGTTCCTGCGCGAGGGCGGGGCCCGGTTCCTCGGCCCGGTCGACGATCGCGCGGAGCTCGGCACCGGCGCGGTCCCGGGCCTCGTCGAGCGTGGCGGCTGCGGCGGTACGGGCGCGCCCGGCCGGCTCGACGGCGGCGAGCAGCGGCAGCACGGGGAGCACCCGGCGCGCCGCAGCGACCCGCGCGAGGTCCGCGTCGTGCTGCGCGGAGGCGGCCTCGAGCGCCGTGAGCTCGGCGAGGGCGCGGTCACGCCGACGGGCGGTCTCGGCCAGGCGCCCGCGGCGCTCGTGCTCAGCGCGCGCGGCCTGGGCGGAGTCGCGGGCAGCGGTCGCCGCCGCGACGGCCCGACCGGCCGCTGTCTCGAGCTCCCCGCAGACCGCCCGCGCCTGCACGACGGCGTCGTCCGGCCCCGCTGTCCGCACGGGGTGCTCCACATCCGGCGAGGACGCGCCGACGAAGCGCGCGACGGCCTTGTCCACCGACTGACGGCTCAGCTCGACGCCGCGGCCGACCTCGGCGCGCATCCGCTCGAGCCGCTGCTGGAGGCGCTCGTAGACCTCGGTGCCGAAGACCTGCTGGAGCAGCCCCCGTCGGCTCTCCGGGTCCGCACGCAAGAAGCGCGCGAACTCCCCCTGCGGCAGCACGATCGTCTGCACGAACTGCTCGCGGTCGAGGCCGACGGCGCGCCGCAGCTCGGCGCCCGCCTCGTCGGCCCGGATCGACAGGACGTCGCCGTCCGTGGCGTCGGGGCTGGTCAACCGCCAGAGCCGGACCTGGGACTGCTGGAGGGTCGTGCCCGTGCCGCGCTGCTTGGGGCGTTGGTAGGCAGGGCTGCGGCGCACCCGGTAGATCCCCGAACCGGTCTCCAGCACGAGGTCGACGAAGGTCTCGACCTCCGGCGCCGCATGCGCCGAGCGCAGCCGGTCCTCGCTCGCCTCGGGGGAGGCGACCTTGCCGTACAGCGCGAAGACGATCGCGTCGATGAGCGTCGACTTGCCCGAGCCGGTCGGGCCCTCGAGCAGGAAGAGACCGGAGGCGGCGAGATCGGTGAACTCGATCGTGTGCTGCCCGGCGAAGGGGCCGAGCGCCTGGATCGTCATCCGGTGCAGGTACATCAGGCGCTGCGCCCGTCCGCCTGCACGGCCTCGTAGGCGCGACGAAGGATCAGGCGTTCGGGTCCCGTCGGCGCCGTGCCGGTCACGTGCTCGACGAACTCGGCGGCCACGTCCAACGGGTCACGTGCCGCGGTCACCGCTGCCAGGCGCACGGACTCACGCCGCGCCGGCCGGTGCTCGACGACGAGGGCGTGCGGGAAGGCGGACCGCACCCGCGGGACCAGCTCGCTCGGCCGTGCGTCGTCCGTGACCAGCACCTTCACCCAGTCGTCCCGGTGGTCGACGGTCGCGAGGACCTGCTCGAGCGGGCCCTCGAGCTGGGTCAGGCGCCGGGGGACCGGCGCGGGGACGACCTCTGGCGAGCCCTCGACGCCGTCCGGCCCGAGCGTGAGCAGGACCGTGCCCTTGCGGTGGTCCCGCTCGGAGAAGCTGTAGGCGAGCGGCGAGCCGGAGTACTGGAGCACGGACGAGCGACCGTCGCCGCCCGGCCCGGAGGCCAGGCGCTGGGCACCGTGCAGGTGACCCAGCGCCACGTAGTCGACACCGTCGAACACCCCCGCCGGGACCGAGTCGACACCGCCGACCCGGATGTCCCGCTCGGACTCCGAGCCCTGCCCGCCGAGGACGAAGGCGTGCGCCATGACGACCGACCGGGTGCGCGGGCCCGAGGTGCGCGCCGCGAGATCGGCCCGCACGCGCGCCATCGCCGCCGCGACGACCGCCTCGTGCGAGCGCGCCAGGGGTTCGTCCCCCTCGCCGGCGAGCTCGACCCGCACCGAGTCCGGGTCCAGGTAGGGCAGCGGGTGCACCACGACCGGCCCGTGCTCGTCCGCCAGCTCCACCGGGACACCGACCTCGGCGACGCGCGTGCGCAGGTGCAGGCCGGGGCGCATCAGCGCAGCGCCGAAGCCGAGCCGGATCGCCGAGTCGTGGTTCCCGGGGGTGACGACGACGCTCGCCGTCTCGCAGAGCCGGGCCAGCGCGTCGGCGAGCAGGGCGACCGCCTCGACCGGTGGGATCGCCCGGTCGTACACGTCCCCTGAGACGAGGACCGCCTCGACCTGCTCGGCGCGCACGAGCTCCACGAGGTGGTCGAGGTAGGCCGCCTGGTGCCCGAGGAGGTCGACGCCGTGCAGGGTGCGACCGAGGTGCCAGTCGCTCGTGTGCACGATCCGCATGCTTCGACGCTAGCGGCTCGGGGTGACAGGCCGGCCGCGGGCACCGTGCATCGTCGGCGGGTCGCTCTCCCGGCGGCCCGTCGGGCCCGTGGGCGGATGGCAAGATCGGGGGAGCACCCAGACCCCGAGGAGACCTCCATGTCGTCCAGCGAAGGCAACGGCCAGAGCCCAGCCGCCTTCACCACCCCGTTCGCGAACCTCGACGAGTACGTCGCGCTGCCGCGCATGTCGGGCCTCGTCCTCTCGCCCGACGGGACGCGACTGGTCACCCAGGTCGCCACGCTCAACCACGACGGCACCGCGTCGCGCACCGCACTGTGGGAGCTCTTCCCCACGCGCGCCCGTCCCGCCCGTCGGCTCACACGCAGCGCCCAGGGCGAGTCCGGTGCGGCGTTCACCCCGGACGGGGACCTGCTGTTCACGTCGTCCCGGCCGGACGCCGAGTCGACGGACGCCGAGAAGGCGGCCGACGTCCCCGCGCTGTGGGTCCTGCCCGCCGGCGGCGGCGAGGCACGCATCGTCGCCGTCCACCCCGGGGGTGTCTCCGGCGTGCAGACGGCCCGCTCCTCGGCCGCGGTCGTCTTCACCTCCGACCTGCTCCCCTCGGCGACGGACGCCAAGGAGGACGAGCGCCTGCGCACCGTCCGCAAGGACGCCAAGGTCTCCGCGATCCTGCACGAGGGCCACCCGGTCCGGTACTGGGACCACGACCTGGGCCCGGCCGCCCCGCACCTGCTCGGCTGGCACTTCACGGCCGGGGACGACGTCGCCCGCCGGATCGAGGCCGCCGAGAACGCCTCCGAGCACCTCGCCGTCGTCGACCTGGCACCGCGTCCCGGCGGCGCGCTGCGCGAGGCGAGCTACGACCTGAGCCCGGACGGCACCTTCGTCGTCACGACGTGGAACCTGCCGCAGGCCAAGGGCGGGCTGCGCAGCATCCTCGTGCGCCTCGACCTCGACACCCAGCGGCGCACCGTCCTCGTCGACGACCCGGACGCCGATCTCGGCCACCCGGTCGTCTCCCCCGACGGCCGCGCGGTGGCGTACCTGCGCGAGACGCTGGCAACGCCGGACCAGGCACCGACCGTCACGCTGCACCTGCTCGGTCTCGACTCGCTCGGCGAGCGCGTCCAGATCGTCAAGGCCTGGGACCGCTGGGTCACCGGCATCCAGTGGCTGCCGGACTGCTCGGGCCTCGTCGTCACGGCCGACGAGGACGGCCGGGGCCCGGTCTTCCTCATCGACCTCCTGCAGGACCGCGTCACGCGGCTCACCGAGGACGACTACACCTACACCGACGTGCAGGTCGCCCCGGACGCGAGCGAGATCTACGCGCTGCGGACCTCGTACCTCGCGCCCGCGCACCCGGTACGCATCCAGCTCGCCCCCGGCGGCCCCGGCGCCCGCGGAACCGTCACCGTGCTGCGCGCCCCGGCAGCGCCCCCGACCCTCCCCGGCCGGCTCACCGAGATCCGCACGACCGCCGCCGACGGGCGGCCGCTGCGGGCGTGGCTCGCGCTCCCCGACGGCGCCGACGCCTCGCGCCCCGCCCCGCTGCTGCTGTGGGTCCACGGCGGGCCGCTCAGCTCCTGGAACGCCTGGTCCTGGCGCTGGAACCCGTGGCTGATGGTCGCCCAGGGGTACGCGGTGCTGCTGCCCGACCCGGCGCTGTCGACCGGCTACGGCCAGGACTTCATCCAGCGCGGCTGGGGTCGCTGGGGTGCCGAGCCCTACACCGACCTCATGGCCGTCACCGACGCCACCGTCGACCGACCCGAGATCGACGAGACCCGGACCGCGGCGATGGGCGGGTCCTTCGGCGGCTACATGGCCAACTGGATCGCCGGGCACACCGACCGCTTCCACGCGATCGTCACGCACGCGAGCCTCTGGGCGCTCGACCAGTTCGGCCCGACCACGGACTCCGCGTACTACTGGCGCCGCGAGATGACGCCCGAGATGGCCGTGGAGAACTCCCCGCACCGCTTCGTGGAGAAGATCGCGACCCCGATGCTCGTCGTGCACGGCGACAAGGACTACCGGGTGCCCGTGGGCGAAGGACTGCGCCTCTGGTACGAGCTGCTGGCCCACTCCCAGCTGCCCGCCGACGACGAGGGCAGCACCCCGCACCGCTTCCTGTACTTCCCGGACGAGAACCACTGGGTGCTCAAGCCGCAGCACGCGAAGATCTGGTACCAGGTCGTGCTGGGCTTCCTCGGCGAGCACGTGCTCGGCAACGGGCCGGCGACCCGTCCGGAGGCCCTCGGCTGAGCGGAGCCCTCAGCCCGCCGGCTCCTCCTCGGTGACGTCGGCGACGGTCGCGCCCAGCACGAGCACCATGCGGCTGCCGTCGAGAGTCGCGGCGACCCCGTGCGCCCCGGCCCCGATCGAGACCGCATGCCCCGGCACGCGCGCGTCGGCCACCACCGGCCAGGCGTGCAGCGAGCCGAACGGTGTGATCGTCCCGCGCTCGTAGCCGGTCACCTCCAGGGCGACGGCGGCATCCGGCATCGACAGGCGCGAGACCCCGAGCAGGGCGCGCAGCTTGGGCCAGGAGATCGTCCGGCCGCCGGGAACGAGGACGAAGAGGAAGTCCCCGGCCCCGCGCCGCACGACGATCGTCTTGATCACCTGGTCGGGGTCCAGCCGGCGCGCGGCAGCCGCCTCGGCCAGGCTGCGCACCGGACCGTGGCGCTCGACCCGGTAGCGCAGGCCGCTGGACTCGAGCGCTGCGAGCGCTCGCTGCTCACCGTCGGCTGCGTTCACCGGGACATCGTCACATCCCGCGGGTCGATCAGCTGTGCTGCTCCTCGGTGCCGTGCTCACGGTGCCGGGTGATCATCACCGGGCAGGGGGCGTGCAGCACGACGGTGTGGCTCACCGAGCCGAGCAGCACGCGGGCGATCCCGTGCCGACCGCGGCTGCCGACCACCAGCAGCCGGGCGTTCGCGCCCAGGTCGAGCAGGGCGGTGGCCGGCTGCTCGTGCACGAGCTGCTCGTGCACGACGAGGTCCGGGTACTTCTCGGCGAGGCCGGCGGCGGACTCCGCGAGCACCAGGCGCTCGGACTCGCGCACGCTCTCGGCGATCCCGATCGGGTAGATGTCCGTGCTCGCGTAGATCCCCGGCTCCTGCCAGGCGTGCAGCAGGTGCAGCGGCTGGCCGGTCCAGTCCGCCTCCGCGGCCGCGAGCCCGACGGCGTCGAGCGAGTCGGCCGAGCCGTCGGCGCCGACCACCACACCGCTCGCGTCGGGCGCCGGGAGGCGCGGCACGACGACGACGGGGCAGGGGGCGCCGGCGGCGATCTGGTAGCTGAGCGACCCGGCGAAGACCCGCTCGAGCGTGCCCATCCGGTGCGTACCGATGACGAGCATCTCGGCACCCGTCGCGAGGTCGCTCAGGGCCGCACCCGGCAGGCGAGGGTCGAGCGTCGACGTCACCTCGACGCCAGGAGCCACCTCGGCGACCCGGGCGGCCGCCGTCCTGAGGAGGGTCTTCCCGCCCTGCACGATCGCATCGTCGTAGAGCAGGTCGACCGCGAGCGTGGGGAAGCCGGTCGCATGGACCAGGTGCAGGACGGCCCTGCGCTGGGCTGCAGCCTGCGCGGCCCAGACGAGCGCGTCGTCGTTGTACGGCAGGTCTTCGAGTCCGACGAGGATGGTCTTGCGCATGACGTCCACCTCCACGGGCGGTGGCCACGGCAGTCGGTCGAGTCCGCATGCGTTCGCGGTCCCGCTCCACGTCCAGCCTGGCCCGGTGCGTGCGGTCCCGCAAGGTGACGCAGGTGCCAGGGCACGGCCGGCGCGACCCGACGCCGGCAGCGCGCTCCGGCCGCACGATCAGGGAGAATGGTCGGTCGTGACCCAGGAGCCGCAGGACCCGACGCCGCAGGGCGCACGGTCCGGTCGCGGATCCGCCCGCCGGCCCGCGCGCCGACGACAGGGTCGGGACGGGCAGCGCCCGCTGCGCGACGACGGCGAGGCCGGCCGGGCGCGGCGTGCCGCGACGCGCACCGAGGTCGTCGTCCCGCCGATCACCTACCCCGAGCAGCTGCCCGTCTCCGCGCGCCGGGCCGAGATCGCCGCCGCGATCCGCGACCACCAGGTGGTCGTCGTCTCGGGGGAGACCGGCTCGGGCAAGACGACCCAGCTGCCCAAGATCGTGCTCGAGCTCGGTCGCGGTCGAGCCGGCCAGATCGGCCACACGCAGCCCCGCCGGATCGCCGCCCGCACCGTGGCCGAGCGGATCAGCGAGGAGATCACCGGTGGCTCCGGTGCCCTCGGGACTCTCGTCGGCTACCAGGTGCGGTTCACCGACGAGTCCTCCGAGCAGACCCTCGTCAAGGTGATGACCGACGGCATCCTGCTCGCGCAGATCCAGCGCGACCCGCTGCTGCGCGGATACGACACGCTCATCATCGACGAGGCCCACGAGCGCTCGCTCAACATCGACTTCCTGCTCGGCTATCTCACGCGGCTGCTGCCCCGACGCCCCGACCTCAAGCTGATCATCACCTCGGCGACGATCGACTCGGCGCGTTTCGCACGGCACTTCTCCGGCCCGCCGACCCCGGAGCACCCCGACGGGGTCCCGGCCCCGGTCGTGGAGGTCACCGGTCGCACCTACCCCGTCGAGGTCCGCTACCGGCCGCTGTCCCCCGACCCCGAGACGGACGACGACGAGGCCCTGGACGGGGCAGCGGGGCAGGCGGCGGCGCGCGACCAGCGGCGCGGACGGACGGCGCCGGCCGCGCGCGACGGAGACCGGGGCCGGACGAGCGCGAACGCGACCCGTCGGCCGGCGCGCGGCGCGGAGGACCGCGACCTGATGACCGCGCTCTGCGAGGCGGTCGACGAGCTCAGCGCCGAGGGCCCGGGCGACATCCTCGCCTTCTTCTCCGGCGAGCGGGAGATCCGCGACGCCGAGGAGGCGCTGCGCTCGCACCTGGGCCCGCTCGCGCTCGGCGCCGGCCCGCGCTCCCCCCGCAGCGTCGAGCTGATCCCGCTCTACTCACGCCTCTCGGCGAGCGAGCAGCACCGGGTCTTCGATCGGCACGACGTGCGTCGCGTCGTCCTGGCGACGAACGTCGCGGAGACCTCGCTGACCGTGCCGGGGGTGCGCTACGTCATCGACCCGGGCACCGCGCGCATCTCGCGCTGGTCGAAGACGACCAAGGTCCAGCGCCTGCCGATCGAACCGATCAGCCGGGCCAGCGCCAACCAGCGCTCCGGCCGCTGCGGACGCGTCGCCGACGGCATCGCGATCCGCCTCTACTCCGAGGACGACTACAGCTCGCGGCCCGAGTTCACCGAGCCGGAGATCCTGCGCACCTCGCTGGCCTCGGTGATCCTGCAGATGATCGCCGTCGGCGTCGCGGCCTCGCCCCAGGACGTGTCCGCGTTCCCCTTCGTCGACCCACCCGACACCCGTGCCGTGCGCGACGGCGTCCAGCTGCTCACCGAGCTCGGGGCGCTGGAGACCCGTGGCGCGACGACTCGGCTCACCGAGACGGGCCGCGCCCTCGCGCTGCTGCCGATGGACCCTCGCCTGGCCCGGATGATCGTCGAGGGCGGGCGCCGGGACGTCGCACGCGAGGTCATGATCATCGCCGCTGCGCTCTCGATCCAGGACCCGCGTGAGCGGCCGACCGAGCAGCGCGAGGTCGCCGACCGCTCGCATGCACGCTTCGCCGACCCGACCTCGGACTTCCTGTCCTACCTCAACCTCTGGCACCACGTCCGCGACCAGCAGCGCGAGCTCTCCGGCAGCGCGTTCCGCCGGATGTGCAAGGCCGAGCACCTGAACTACCTGCGACTGCGCGAGTGGCAGGACGTCGTCACCCAGCTCAAGGAGCTGGCCAAGCCGCTCGGCATCACCGTCCGCCCCCCGGCCCGCGTCAACGCTGCCGCCACGGTGGACGCGGCCGCTGCAGCAGGCGACGGCACCCCGCCGGCGGCACCGGAGCTGAAGCTCGCCTGGGACGCCGACCGGATCCATCAGTCCCTGCTCGCCGGGCTGCTGTCCCACCTCGGGCTGCAGGAGGCGACCGAGGTCAAGGCGGGCGCACGCAGCGGCAAGGACGCGCGTGGCGGCCGGGCGCGCCCGCGCAACGAGTACCTCGGCGCCCGCGGCGCGCGGTTCGCGATCTTCCCCGGGTCGGCCCTCGCCCGGAAGCCTCCCGCCTGGGTGATGGCCGGCGAGCTCGTCGAGACCTCGAGGCTGTGGGCGCGCGACGTCGCCCGGATCCAGCCCGAATGGGCGGAGGAGCTCGCGGCGCACCTGGTCAAGCGCACGTACTCCGAGCCCGCGTGGTCCACCAAGCAGGGCGCGGCGATGGCCGTGGAGAAGGTCCTGCTCTACGGCCTGCCGATCGTCGCCGAGCGCCGCGTGCTCTTCTCGAAGGTCGACCCCGAGCACGCCCGCGAGCTGTTCATCCGGCATGCGCTCGTCCAGGGGGAGTGGACGACGCACCACCGCTTCTTCGCGGCCAACCGGGCGCTGCTCGACGAGGCGACCGAGCTGGAGAACCGTGCCCGTCGGCGCGGGCTGGTGGTCGACGACGACGCGCTGTTCGCCTTCTACGACGCCCGCGTCCCGCCGGGGGTCGTCTCCGCGCGGCACTTCGACACGTGGTGGAAGGACGCCCGCCGCCGGACGCCCGACCTGCTGACCTTCGACCTCGAGATGCTCATGGCGAACGACCTCGCCGAGGCGCGCGACAGGCTCCTGTTCCCCGGCCGCTGGCCGCAGGGCGACCTCGACCTGCCGCTGACCTACCAGTTCGAGCCGGGTCAGGAGTCCGACGGCGTCACGGTGCACATCCCCGTGGCCGTGCTCAACCGGGTGGTGCCGGACGGCTTCGACCGCCTGGTCCCGGGGATGCAGGCCGAGCTCGCGGTCGCGACGATCCGCTCGCTCCCCAAGCCCGTCCGGGTCCAGCTGGTCCCGGCACCGGACGTCGCCGCGGAGGTCGTCTCGTGGATCGAGCGCACCCAGCCCGCCTGGGCCGACGTCGTGCGCGCCGGGGACATGGCTCCGTCCTGGCACTCCGTCTTCGCGGCCGCCGTCCGCGAGCTGCGCGGGGTCGAGGTGCCGGACGACGCCTGGGACGACGGCCGGCTGCCACCGCACCTGCGGATGACCTTCCGGGTCCACGAGGACCGTCGCGGCGGGGCGCTGCTGCTCGACGAGGGGACGGACCTGCCGGCCCTGCAGCGTCGGCTCGCCGCCCACTCCGAGCAGGCCGTGCGCTCGGCGGTCCGGGACGCCGTGCGCGACGCGCTGCGCGAGCGCGACGGACGTGGGCAGGGCGCCGCCGACGACGCCGCGGCGGCGAGCGCGGACGGGGCGGCCGGACGGTCCGATGCCGGGCGACCGGTCCCGGGCCCGGTCGTCTCGGCCGGCGGGTCGGCCGAGGCCGGTCTCGCCTTCGAGCGCGAGGGGCTGACCACCTGGCCGCAGGGGCTGCCCGACGGGACGCTGCCCGAGCAGGTCACCTCGACCACCGGCGGGCTGACCGTCCACGGCTACCCCGGCCTGGTGATCGCCGCGCAGGGCGAGGGCATCGGCCGCGTCGACGCGCGCGTGCTCGCGGCGGCCGCGCCGTCCCGCCACGCGGCGGCCGTGCGCGAGCTGCTGCTCACGGCGCTGGCGCTCCCGGCCGGCCGGGTCACCAGCCGCTGGTCGGCCACCCAGTCCCTCACGCTCGCGGCCAGCCCGTACCGCAGCACTGCCGCCCTCGTCCTGGACCTGCAGCGGGCCGCCCTCGATGCGCTGATCGCCGAGGCGACCACCGCACCGGTCCGCGACGCCGCGACGTTCGATCGGCTGCGCACGACGCTGCGCGACACCCTGGAGGAACGCACCGCACGCGTCGCCGCCGACGTCGCCGCCGTCCTGGCGGCCGCACGTGAGCTCGACGCGGCGCTGCGCGAGTCCTCGAGCCTCGCGCTGCTCGGTGCGGTCCAGGACATCCGCGGCCAGCTCGCCGCCCTGGTGCCCGACGGCTTCGTCGTGCGGACCGGGGCCGGGCGGATGCCGCAGCTGGTGCGCTACCTGCGGGCCGCCCGGCACCGGCTCGCCAAGGCCGCGCAGAACCCCGGCCGCGACGAGGGGCTGGCCTGGCAGGTCCGCGAGCTCGAGGAGGAGTACCGCTCCGCCCGCGCGTCGGCGCTCTCCCCCGACGAGGCGCGTGAGGCGCGGCTGGTCGAGGTCCGATGGCTGCTCGAGGAGCTGCGGGTGAGCCTGTTCGCCCAGCAGCTCGGCACCCCGGTGCCCGTCTCAGCGAAGCGGATCCGGGCGCTCCTCGCGGCCGGCTGAGCCCGGGGCGAGCCGGAGGACGACCGCCGTCTCGGCGCCGATCCAGCGTCGGTCGCGGGACGACGCCCGGCCGTCGCTCGCCGCCCGATCGCCGTGCACCGCCGAGTCGTCGACCGTGCGGGACGCGTCCGGATCGCTCGAGAGCAGCAGCGCACCGCGCGGCAGCGGGGCGGGTGCCGTACCGAGGTTGACGACGACCATCAGCGCGTCGCCCCCCGGAGCCGAGCGAACGATCTTGAGCACCTCGGCGTCCTCGTCCACCAGCCGCACCCCACCGCGGCGCAGCGACGGCTGCGCACGGCGCAGTCGCAGCATCCGCCGGTAGAGCCGGAGCATGGACCGCTCGTCGGCCTCCTGCGCCTCGACGGTGAGCCCACGCCAGGAGTCGGGCACCGGGAGCCACGACCGGCCACTCGCGCTGAAGCCGAACGGCGGCTCGCCACCCGACCACGGCATCGGGACCCGACAGCCGTCGCGGCCGCGCTCGGCCCCGCCGCTGCGCAGGACCGCTGGGTCCTGCAGGACCTCCCACGGGAGATCGGTGACCTCGGGCAGGCCGAGCTCCTGGCCCGCGTAGACGAACGCGGCGCCGGGCAGGGACAGCAGCAGCACCGCCATCGCCCGGGCCCGCCGGGTGCCGCGGGCGAGCAGCTCGGCGTCGGCCGTCGGCCCCCCGTCGGGACGCTCCTGCGCGACCACCGACCCGGACGCGTCGGCCCGCTCGGCTGCGAGCGCCGTGGGCACGTACGCGCCGGTGAGCCGCACGTCGCGCCCGTAGCGCGTGACCGAGCGCTGCGTGTCGTGGTTGTCGGTGACCCAGGACGACGGGGCACCGACCCCGGCGTTCGCCGCGAGCGTCCCGGTGATCGCCGATCTCAGCTCCGGCGCCGACCAGCCCGCGTGCAGGAACCGGAAGCCGAAGGCGAGGTGCATCTCGTCCGGCCGCACGAACAGCGCGACGACCTCGTCGGGTGCACCCGTCTCGACGACAGCGGCCCGAGCGCCGGGATACGCGTCGAGCACCGTCCGCAACGAGCGGTAGACCTCGTGCACGCCCGAGCTCTCGTCCTTCGGGATGACCGGGGAGCCGTCCGGGGTGTCGGGAAAGCCGCGGTCCTTGATCAGGGCGTCCGAGACGTCGATCCGGAAACCGTCGACACCGCGGTCGAGCCAGCACCGCACGACACGCTCGAGATCGGCGGGCACGTCCGGGTGCGACCAGTCGAGGTCGGGCTGCTCGGCGGCGAACAGGTGGTAGTACCAGGGCCCCGGCGTCCCGTCCGGCTCGACGATCCTCGTCCAGGACGACCCGCCGAAGACGCTCCGCCAGTTCGACGGCGGCTCGTGGCCGCCCGGGCCGCGGCCCTCGCGCACATGGAATCGTGCCCGCTCCGGTGCGCCCGGCCCGCCCGCGAGCGCGGCCCGGAACCACGGGTGAGCGTCCGAGACGTGGTTCGGCACCAGGTCGACCATCACCCGCAGACCGACGCGGTGGGCCCCGTCGACGAGCGCGATCGCGTCCTCGACGCTGCCGAAGGCAGGGTCGACACCGGTGTGGTCGACGATGTCGTATCCGCCGTCGACGCCGCCCGAGGGGTAGAACGGGCAGATCCACAGCGCGTCGACCCCCAGCTCGGCGAGGTACCCGAGGCGCGCGGTGATGCCCCGGAGGTCGCCGATGCCGTCCCCGTCGGCGTCGGCGAAGGAGCGCGGGTAGACCTGGTAGACGACGGCCTCGCGCCACCACTGCTCGTCCGGTCCTGCGGGCGCGGCGGGCCCGACCCTCGGCGACGTCACCGCACGAGCCTAAGGGCCGGGTGACCCGTCGCTGCCGGCCGATACGATCTTCGAGGCACCACGGGAGGTCTCACCGCGTCCCGGGTGCCACCGACAGGACGGAGCAGACCATGCGGGCATCCGATCTCGCTGTCCCCCTGCCGTTGGTCGACCGCCACACGACAGCGCTGCAGGCCGCGCGGCTCGTCGCGCGCGAGGGGCTGACCGCTGTGGTGATCACCGACGAGCACGGCATGCCGCGCACGGCGGTGCCGGCGGTCGACGTGCTGGGCCTGCTCATCCCCGGGTTCCTGCGCGACGACATCCGGCTCGCCCAGGTCTACGACGAGAAGGCAGCCGAGGAGCTCTGGCTCCACGCGGGCCGCCGCATGCTCGCCGACCTGCTCGACGACGACGACCTGCACCAGCCCGCGCTCCTGACGATCGAGCCGGACGCGACGATCGTCGAGGTCGCCGCGCGGATGTCGCACGACCACGTCCAGATCGCCGTGCTGCGCACCGAGCCGGGGACCGTGCCGCTCTTCATCAGGATGCCGGCGCTGATGGACGCCATCCTCACCCTCTGCGGCGACGGCGACGGCCGGCCCGCCGCATGAGCATCCAGGTCATCCTCGCCCTGATCGTCTTCGTCGGGGCGTATGTCCTCATCGCGACCGAGAAGGTCCCCCGCGTCACCGTCGCGCTGACCGGTGGCGCCTGCATGGTGCTGCTGGGCGCGACCGACAAGGCGGGGATCTTCTTCTCCGAGGAGAGCGGGATCGACTGGAACGTCATCTTCCTGCTCCTCGGGATGATGATCATCGTCGGGATCCTCCGGCAGAGCGGGGCGTTCGAGTTCGTCGCGATCTGGGCCGCCAAGCGCGCGCGCGGCCGGCCGGCCGTCGTCCTCGTGCTGCTCATCGTCATCACGGCCGTCCTGTCGGCCGTGCTGGACAACGTGACGACGGTGCTCCTCGTCGCTCCCGTGACCTTCCTCATCTGCGAGCGGCTCGCGGTCCCGGCGATCCCGTTCCTCATCTCCGAGGTGCTCGCGAGCAACATCGGCGGCACGGCGACGCTCATCGGCGACCCGCCCAACCTCATCATCGCCAGCCGCGCCTGGCTGACCTTCATGGACTTCGTGGTGAACGTCGGCCCGATCGTCGTCGTCCTGCTCGCCGTGTTCACCGGGATGGCCCTGCTGATGTTCCGCAAGCACCTGCGCTACGACCCCGAGCGCGCCGCCCGCGTCATGGCGCTCACCGAGCGGGAGGCGATCCGCGACCCCCGCCTGCTGGTGACCTCGCTGACGGTCATCGCCGCCGTGCTCGCGGGCTTCATCCTCCAGTCGGTCACCGGGCTCCAGCCGGCCGTCGTCGCGATGCTCGGCGCGGGGCTGCTCATCCTGCTGACCCGGCTGGAGACGAGCACGATCTTCGCCGACGTCGAGTGGGAGACCCTGCTCTTCTTCGCCGGCCTGTTCGTCATGGTGGGCGGTCTGGTCAACCTCGGGGTCATCAGCCAGATCGGCAACGCGGCCGCAGGCGCGGTCGGGGACCGCTACGCGGGTGCCTCGGCGATCCTGCTCGTCGGCTCGGCCGTCGTCTCGGGGATCGTCGACAACATCCCGTACGTCGCGACGATGGCGCCACTGGTCAACGACCTCGTCGCCGTGGGCGGCGACGCCGCCAAGCCGCTGTGGTGGGCGCTCACGCTCGGCGCGGACCTGGGCGGCAACGCGACAGCGGTCGGCGCGAGCGCCAACGTCGTGGTGCTGGGCATCGCGCGCCGCAACGGGCAGCCGATCTCGTTCTGGGAGTTCACCAAGTACGGACTGATCACCACGGGCGTGACCGTGGCGATCGCGATCCCGTACGTGCTGCTGCGCTACTTCTGAGGCAGGGCGCCTCCTGCTAGCGTCCCGCCCGTGACGACCACCCCGGCGAGCGCTCGCTGCTTCGGCGACGGCGACCCGCTCTACGCGCAGTACCACGACACCGAGTGGGGCACGCCCGTGCGCGGGGAGCACGAGCTGTACGAGCGGTTCAGCCTCGAGGCGTTCCAGTCCGGCCTGTCCTGGCTGACCATCCTGCGCAAGCGCCCGGCCTTCCGGTCGGCGTTCGCCGGATTCGACCCGGAGCGGGTCGCGGCGTTCGGCGAGGCCGACGTGGCGCGCCTGCTCGCCGACGCGGAGATCGTGCGCAACCGGGCCAAGATCGACGCGACGATCGCGAACGCGCACGCCGTCCTGGGGCTGTGGGCGGCCGGTCGCACCCTCAGCGAGCTGGTCTGGTCGCACGCCCCGGCCGAGCGGCTGCGGCTGCCCCGGGCGGTCACCTTCGCCGAGGTTCCCGCGAGCACCCCCGAGTCGGTCGCGCTGGCCAAGGAGCTCAAGGCGACGGGCTTCCGCTTCGTCGGGCCGACGACGGCGTACGCGGCGATGCAGGCCTGCGGGCTCGTCGACGACCACCTGGCCGGCTGCCCGGTGGTGACCGGCCGCTGAGGTGCGGATCCGGGAATCCTCAGTATGCTGAGCATTCCCGGGGCGAACCGGGGCCCGTTGCCGACAAGGAGCTCGCCGATGACCAGCCAGGCCACGACCACCGAGCGCTACCGCTCCCTACGTCGCTACAACGTGATCGCCGCCGTCGTGCACGCCGCCCAGGCCGTCGCCGTGCTGGCACTGGCCACGAGCTTCAGCCTTCCCATCACGGGAACGTTCCTGGCCGGCCCTCCCGGCACCCCTGGGGAGACCGTGACGATCGTCGACGTGCGCGTCGGCCTCGCGGTCGCCGGGTTCCTGGCGCTCTCGGCGCTCTTCCACGCGATCGTCTCGGCGCCCGGCGCGTTCGCGCGCTACACCGGCGGCCTCGACCGCAGGACGAACGTCTTCCGCTGGGTCGAGTACTCGCTGTCGAGCTCGCTGATGATCGTCCTCATCGCGATGATCACCGGGATCGCCGATGTCGCCGCCCTGCTCGCGATCTTCGGGGTGAACGCCTCGATGATCCTGTTCGGCTGGCTCCAGGAGAAGTACCACCAGCCCGGCGACGGCGGATGGCTGCCGTTCGTCTTCGGCTGCCTCGCTGGCATCGTCCCGTGGCTCGCCGTGCTGATCTACGTCGTGGCACCCGGGTCGACGAGCGGTGCCGAGCCGCCGGCCTTCGTCTACGGGATCATCGTGTCCCTGTTCCTGTTCTTCAACGTCTTCGCCCTGGTCCAGTGGGCGCAGTACAAGCAGGTGGGGCGATTCCGCGACTATCTCGTCGGCGAGCGGACGTACATCACGCTCAGCCTCGTGGCGAAGTCGCTGCTGGCCTGGCAGGTGTTCGGCGGGACGCTGGCCCCCTAGCCGTCCCGATCGCCCGACGGGCCGCCACCGCGGGCCGTGTCCGCGTGACGGGCGAGCGCGTGGACGATCGGCACGTCACCGTCCAGCCAGTCCACGGTGTGCCAGTCCTCGCGGTCGAGCCACCGCAGGGCGTCGTGCTCGACGAGCGGGGACGGCTCGCCCTCGACGAGGACGGCGCACCACAGGCGCAGCACGTGGCGCTCGGTGATCGGCCATCCGGCCCGGGTGGGTGCGTGCAGCTCGCGGCCGAGGGCGACGCGCACCCCCAGCTCCTCGCGCACCTCCCGGTGCACCGCCTGCTGCGGTGTCTCGCCCGGATCGACCTTGCCGCCGGGGAACTCCCACCGGCCGGCCAGGTGCGCGGGCCGGTTGCGTCGTGCGGCGAGAAGGCGCGAGGGCCGGTCGAGGTCGTCGACGATCGCCACCGCCACCACGAGGACGGGGGAGCGGGTCATGCGGACAGTCTCACGCACGGGAGCGTCCGGGCGGGACTCCCCGCCCCGGACATGGCACACCCCGGTGCCGACGGACGGCACCGGGGTGCAGACAGCCGCTGCGGCCGGACCCTCCCCGGCCGGAGCGGACGAGCTCAGCGCAAGCCGTACTGACGGGCGCGGGCGACCGCGTCGGCGCGGGTCGAGACGCCGAGCTTGCGGTACAGGCTGCGCACCTGCGACTTGACGGTGTTGCGCGTCACGAACAGCCGCGTCGCGATCTCCTCGAGCGTGGTCTCCTCGTCCAGGTTGGACAGGATCACGCGCTCGCGCCGGGTCAGCGAGCTGCGCTGCGACGGGACCATCCGAAGATCGATCGTCTCGACAGCCATGGGAGCCTCCAGGTTCAGCGGTGCCGGGGGGACACCGTCATCGGGTACACCTGGAGAGAGCGAGCAGCCACGCGGCTATGACGCGGTTTTCACCCGAACTTTCGTCCGCCTGTCCCTTGACCCCTGACGCTCTCGGCCGGGATCCGGGAGGCGAGAGGCGTCATCGCAGGTCAGAGGCCTGCTGCGCACGCCGGCAGGGCGCAGAGAGCACCCTGCCAGGCGTCCACATGCTGGACTAGCCGACGAGGGCGGTGTACTGCGAGGCGTCGAGGAGGCCCTCGTCGGACTGGACGGCGACCTGGATCAACCAGCCGGCGCCGTACGGATCGGTGTTGACGAGCGCCGGGTCGGCGACGGCCGCGTCGTTGATCGCGACGACGGTCCCGGTCACCGGGGCGAACAGCTCGGAGACCGACTTCGTCGACTCGATCTCCCCGCAGACGGCTCCGGCGGTGATCGTGGAGCCGACCTCGGGCAGCTCGAGGAAGACGATGTCGCCGAGGGCGTCGGTCGCGACGGCCGTGACGCCGATCGTCGCCGGGTCGCCGGCCCGGACCCACTCGTGCTCGGCGGTGTACTGCAGGTCGGTGGGGATGCTCATGGGTGCTCCTCGGACGAGCCGGCTGGCCGGCGACGGACGGACGGTGACGGACGGAAGGCGCGGCCCTCCGGCTCAGCCCTGGGGACGACGGTAGAACGGCAGGGCCACGACGCGCACGGGTTCGACCCGTCCACGGACGTCGACCCCGAGCTCGGTGCCTGGCTCGGCGACGTCCGGCGAGACGTAGGCCATCGCGACGGGGTGGCCGAGCGTCGGCGAGGGTGCACCGGAGGTGATCTCCCCCACGACGGTCCCGTCGGCGGTCACGACCGGGTGACCTGGGCGGCCGGCGCGCCGCGAGAGACCCTCGAGCCCGACGAGCGTCCGCGTCGCGGGGGTCTGCGAACGCGCGGCGAGCGCCTCGCGACCGACGAAGTCCAGCGGGGCACCGCCCTCGTCGACCTTGTCGAGCCGGACCACACGGCCCAGGGCGGCGTCGTACGGCGTGGTCGTCACGTCGAGCTCGTGCCCGTAGAGCGGCATCCCGGCCTCCAGGCGGAGGCTGTCGCGTGCGGCCAGGCCGGCCGGGACGAGCCCGAACGGCTGCCCCGCGGCGAGCAGCGCCCGCCACAGGGCGACGGCGCGCTCGGCAGGCAGGAACAGCTCGAAACCGTCCTCGCCGGTGTAGCCGGTGCGTGCGGCGAGCACCTCGACGCCGTCGAAGGTCACCGGCTCGCAGGCGTAGTACTTCATCGCCGCGAGCGCGTCCGCGCCGGTGAGCCCGGCAGTGGCCGCCAGGATCTCCAGCGCACGCGGACCCTGCACCGCGACCAGGGCGGTGCGCAGCGAGTCGTCCTCGACCACGACGTCGAAGCCGGCGGCCCGCTCGCGCAGCGCCGCGACGACCACGTCGTGATTGGCGGCGTTCGCCACGACGAGGTACTCGCTCTCACCGAGCCGGTACACGATGAGGTCGTCCAGCACCCCGCCGTCGGCCGCGCAGATCATCGTGTAGCGGGCACCGTGCAGCCGCAGGGCGCCGAGGTTGCCGACGAGGGCGGTGTCGAGGAACCGCGCCGCCTGCGGGCCGGCGACCCCGATCTCCCCCATGTGCGAGAGGTCGAAGAGCCCGGCGGCCGAGCGGACGGCGAGGTGCTCGGCGAGGTCGGAGGTGTACCGCAGCGGCATGTCCCAGCCGGCGAACGGCGTGAGGCTCGCCCCGAGGGCGACGTGCTCGTCGTGCAGCGGGCTCGCGATGACGGCGCTCATACGTACTCCTCGATCGGCGGGCAGGCACACACCAAGGTGCGGTCCCCGGCAGCCTGGTCGATCCGGCGCACCGGCGGCCAGTACTTGTCGACCCGCAGGCTCGGCACCGGGAAGGCGGCGAGCTCGCGGCTGTAGGGGCGGTCCCAGACGTCGGCGACGACGCTCGCGGCCGTGTGCGGGGCGTTGCGCAGCGGCGAGTCCGCGAGCGTCCACGTCCCGGCCTCGACCTGGGCGATCTCCGCGCGGATGGCGACCATCGCGGCCACGAAGCGGTCCAGCTCGCCGAGGTCCTCGCTCTCGGTCGGCTCGACCATGAGCGTCCCCGAGACCGGGAAGGACAGCGTCGGGGCGTGGAAGCCGTAGTCGATGAGGCGCTTGGCGACGTCCTCCGCTGTGACGCCGGTGGCCTTCGTCAGCGGGCGCAGGTCGAGGATGCACTCGTGCGCGACGCGCCCACCCGGCCCGGTGTAGAGCACCGGGAAGTGCTCGTCCAGGCGCGCGGCGAGGTAGTTGGCCGAGAGGATCGCGACCTCGGTCGCCCGACGGAGCCCGGTGCCACCGAGGAGCCGCACGTAGGCGTAGGAGATCGGCAGGATGCCGGCCGATCCGTGCCGTGCCCCGGCGACGGGGCCGACCCCGGCCTCGGTCGCGCCCGGCGAACCCGGCGTCGGGTCACCGGGCAGGAACGGCACCAGGTGGCTCGCCACGGCGACCGGGCCCACGCCGGGGCCGCCGCCGCCGTGCGGGATGGCGAAGGTCTTGTGCAGATTGAGGTGCGAGACGTCGCCACCGAACTCCCCCGGCCTGGCCAGCCCGACGAGCGCGTTGAGGTTCGCGCCGTCGATGTAGACCTGTCCCCCGGCGGCGTGCACGGCCTCGCAGACCTCACGCACCTCACCCTCGAACACACCATGCGTCGAGGGGTAGGTGATCATGATCGCCGCGACGAGCCCCGCATGCGCCTCGAGCTTCGCGTGCAGGTCGGTGAGGTCGATCGTGCCGTCGGCTGCCGTGGCGACCACGACGACGCGCATCCCGGCGAGCACGGCCGAGGCAGCGTTCGTCCCGTGCGCCGAGGCCGGGATGAGGCAGATGTCGCGATCACCCTCGCCACGGGAGCGGTGGAAGGCGCGGATCGCGAGCAGGCCGGCGAGCTCGCCCTGCGAGCCGGCGTTGGGCTGCACGCTCACCGCTGCGTACCCGGTGAGGTCGGCGAGGCTCGCCTCCAGGGAGCCGATCAGCTCGGTGTACCCCTCGGCCTGGTCGGCCGGGACGTACGGGTGCAGGTCCGCGAACTCGGGCCAGGAGATGGGTTCCATCTCGACCGCCGCGTTGAGCTTCATCGTGCAGGAGCCGAGCGGGATCATCGTCCGGTCCAGCGCGAGGTCCCGGTCGGCGAGCCGACGCAGGTAGCGCAGCAGCGCCGTCTCCGAGCGGTACCGGTGGAAGGTCGGGTGCGTGAGGAACGGCGAGCTGCGGCGCATCGCCGCGGGGACGGCCGTGGCGCCGGCCGCACGCGGCGGCTCGCTCGCCCGCTGCGCCTGCGCGATCGCCGGCTCCACCGCTTCGCTGCCGAGGCCCTGGACGACGACGGTCGTCCGCGGGAGCTCGCCGCGACCGGTGCCCACGCTGACGGCGTCCAGGGCCCGCGTGAGGAGGTCGACCGTCGTCGTCTCGTCCGTCGTCAGCCCCACGTGGTCCGCGTCGATGCGGCGCAGGTTGATCCCGCGCTGCACGCCGGCCGCGAGCACGGCGTCGGCCGCCCCGGGCACGACCGCGACGACTGTGTCGAAGAGGTCCTCGTGCAGCACCGGGACGCCGAGGGACCGCAGGCCGTCGCGCAGCCAGACCGCGCCGGCGTGGGTCTGCTCGGCGATCCGGCGAAGCCCGTCCGGTCCGTGGTGCACCGCGTACATCGCCGCGACCACGGCGAGCAGGGCCTGGGCGGTGCAGATGTTGCTCGTCGCCTTGTCACGCCGGATGTGCTGCTCACGCGTCTGCAGCGCGAGGCGGTAGGCGGGGGCGCCGTCGGCGTCGACGCTCACCCCGACGAGGCGGCCAGGCAGCTGACGCTCGAGGCCGGCGCGCACCGCGATGTAGGCGGCGTGCGGGCCGCCGTAGAACAGCGGGACCCCGAAACGCTGAGTCGAACCGATGGCGATGTCGGCCCCGAGCTCCCCTGGCGGGGTGAGCAGCGTGAGGGAGAGGAGGTCGGCCGCGACGGCGAGGAGGGCACCTTGCGCGTGAGCCGCCTCGACCAGCGGCGCCACGTCCTGGACGAGCCCGTCGGCCCCGGGCTGCTGGACGAGGACGCCGACCAGCTGGTCGACCTCGGGCAGCCCCTGGGTGAGGTCGGCGACGACGAGCGGCAGGCCGATCGCCTCGGCCCGCCCCCGCACGACGGCGAGCGTCTGAGGCAGGCAGCGCTCGTCGACGACGACGGTGCCGCCCTCCTTGCCCTTGACCGCGCGGCGCATCAGCAGCACCGCCTCGGTGACGGCGGTCGCCTCGTCGAGCAGGCTCGCACCGGCGACGGGCAGCCCGGTGAGGTCCTCGATCATCGTCTGGAAGACGAGCATCGCCTCGAGACGCCCCTGGCTGATCTCCGGCTGGTAGGGCGTGTACGCGGTGTACCAGGCGGGGTTCTCCAGCACGTTGCGGCGGATCACCGGTGGGGTGTGCGTGCCGTGGTACCCCAGGCCGATCATCGAGGTGAGCACGCGGTTGCGGCCGGCGATCCGGCGCAGGTCAGCCAGCACCTCCGACTCGCTGAGCGCGTAGGGCGGCCAGACCGGGACCGTGGTGCGGATCGACGCCGGGACGGCCTCGTCGATCAGGGCGTCGAGGGACGGTGCGCCGACGGCGGCGAGCATCCGGGCGAGGTCGTCGGGCCGCGGCCCGACATGGCGGTCGACGAATCCGTCGGCGGCGGGGACGACGTGGTTCATGGGTGGCTCCGTTGTCGGGCCCGGCGCATGCCGGACGTCGAGGGCCTCCCCGCTCTGTCCTCCGGGGCACGGGCCCCGACCTGAGAGTTTGGCCGGGCACGGCCCCCGCGAGGGGGACGAGCCCGACGTGCACCGTCGGTGGGCCACCCGAGGGTGGCCGCTTTCCAGAGTTGCCTCACCGCGGCGGTACGGGGGCCTGAGAGTTTCCCGGGGAGGAATTGCTCCTTCGGCGCCCCGGGTGTCACCGGGGCTCTCCCGTCGCGGTTCGAGCGGCGTGTTCGCTTGTCGGGCGGTGCGGACCGCCCGCAGGGAGCATACGGCCGTCGCGCGAGCCGCACGAGAGCCACGCCAGCCGGTGGACAGCCCTCACATGCTCAGCACGACGGTCGCAGCGAGCGGGGCACCGGCCGCCTTCGCCGCGCGGACCACCACGGACACGTCGGCAAGGCTTCCCTCGACCAGCAGGGGACCCGTGGCCGGGTCCCCGGTGACCTGGACCGCGACCGGCGGCAGGGTGAAGGCCGGGCTGGGTGGCAGGTGGACGATCGCCGCGGCGAGCACCGCGGGGTCGTCCGCGCGGCGCACCCGGACGGCGGAGACGACCGCGAGCCGGGCGACGGTGCGGATCAGGAGAGCCTGGCGACGCGGCGTCGTCGTGAACGTCACGGCGATGGAGTCGACCTCCCCGTCGACGGCGCCGGTCGCCAGGGACTGGAAGCTCACCCCGCGACTGGAGAAGACGCTCGCGAGCGCCGTGAGCGTCCCCGGGCGGTCCTCGCCGGTGACGATCGCCACCCACCGCGGTCCGAGCGAGGCCATCGCGCTCATGCTGCCCCCTGCCGGCCGAGGCCCCAGGGCGCGAGGCCCGCGTCGATCCGGGCGGCGCAGGCGTGCAGCCGCCGCGCCTCGTCGGGTGCGGGTTCGTCGAGCAGGACGCGCGTCCAGCCCTCCGGCCCGAGCACCACGGGTACCCCGAGCACCCCGGACAGCGGGGTGCCGGCGACGCTCACCTCGCCCGCGAGCGCGACCTGCCCCGCGACGACGATCTCCCGGCCGTCGAGCAGCGTGTCGACGAGGTCGACCGTCGCCCCGGCCGTCCCGGCAGCCGTCTTCGCCCCGCTCGTGTGCGTGAGCCACGGCCGGACGACGGCGCGCAGGTCGGCCGGCCAGCTGTCGACGAGGTCGTAGGCCGCGCCGATCTCCATGGTGAGCAGCTCGCTCTGCGCCTGGGCGATCTCCGCCTCGAAGGTGTCCAGCGTCCGTCCGCGACGCAACCCGGCGACGGCGACCCTGCGCTCGGCGACGTCGAGGCCGCTGACCCGCACCGTCGACCACAACGGGACCAGGTCCGTCCCGTGCTGCCCGGCGACGAAGCCCCCGATCCGGTGCCGACGCATCCCGAGCGAGCTGGCGATCTCGCGCCGGAAGCGCAACGTGTCGAGCCAGGCGCCCATCCCGATCACCCGGTGCCGTCCCAGCGCCCGCGCCATCACCGCCACCCCGAGCTCGACGGGGTTCGAGACGACCACCACGACCTCGTGGCCCGAGCCGTGCTCGGCCAGGGCCTGCGCGTACGACTCGAAGACCGCGTGGTTGTCCCGGGCCAGCGAGGCGCGATCGGTCGTCCCGCCCTCGATCGCCGGGGAGGTCAGCCCGGCCGCGAGGACGACCACGTCCGCGACGACGTCGGAGGGGTCGAGGGCGACGTCGATCATCGGGGCGTGCTCGTCGTAGGCGTCGATGAGATCGGCACGCAGCCCGTGCGTCGCGCGGGCCGACCGCCCCTCGGCCCGGCCGACGAGCTGCAGGCGTGAGGAGGAGGGCAGCACGCGGCGCTCGATCAGCTGGGTGCAGACCTGACGGCCGACGTCCCCCGTCGCTCCGAGCACGGCGATGTCCATCAGGCGAGCCTAGGTGGTCCGTGTGACGCCGGTGTGACGTCTCTCGGCGCCTCAGGCGGTCGGCTCCGCCTGCGCCTCGGTGCTGCGCAGCAGGGACCGGTCGGTGAGCAGGGCAAGGACCTCGTCGGCGGGGACCGGCCGGGCGAACAGGTAGCCCTGGCCCTGGTCGCAGCCTGCGGCGATCACCGCGTCCCGGTCGGACGGGGTCTCCACTCCCTCCGCGACGACGCTGAGGTCGAGCCCGTGGGCGAGCGCCACCGTCGAGTGCACGATCCGGATGGCACGTCGGTCGGCCGCCATGTTGCGCACGAACGTCCGGTCGAGCTTGATCTCGTCGAGCGGGAGGTCGCGCAGGTAGGACAACGAGGACCACCCGGTGCCGTAGTCGTCGATCGAGACGCGGACGCCGAGCCGGCGCAGCGCGTCGAGGGCCGCCCGGCCGGCGGCGCGATCCTGGATGAGGGTCTCCTCGGTCACCTCGACGAAGAGCAGCGGTCCGGCGACACCGTGGCTCGCGAGCGCCCTGGCCACCTCGTCGGGGAACCCCGACTCCACCAGGGCGACCACGGGCACGTTGATCGCGACGGCGAGCGGACGACCCGCCGCGGCCCAGGCAGCGGCCTGGGCGAGCGCTCCGTCGAGCACCAGGGAGGTCAGCACCCGGAGCTGACCGCCGTGCGCGAGCTCGACGAGGAACGCAGCGGGCAGCAGCAGCTCGCCGTCGAGGTCGCGCAGGCGGGCGAGCGCCTCGACGCTGTCCACGGCCCCGGTCCGCAGGTCGACCTTGGGCTGGTAGTACAGCTCGAGGCCACCGGCCAGCAGGGCGGCACGCAGGCGCTCGACGCGGTGCAGGTCGGCCCGGCTCCGCGTGTCGAGCTCCTCCCGGAACACGACGACGGCCTCGCCCTCGGACTTCGCCGCGTACATCGCGACATCGGCGCGGCGCAGCAGCTCGTCGGGGTGGTCACCGTGCTCGGGCAGGTGGACGACACCCGCCGCGGCGGACACCCGCACGGCGATCCCGTCGATCTCGTACGTCGCCGCGACGACCTCGAGCAGCCGCTCGGCAGCCCTGACCCCCTCAGCGGCGTCCCCGCGCGGCAGCAGCAGCGCGAACTCGTCGCCGCCGAGCCTGGCCACGACGTCGTCCGCTCGTCCGGCGACCTTGTCGGCTGCGGATCGGCTCTCGGCGGCGAGGCGGGCACCGACGAGGCAGAGCAGCTCGTCGCCGGCCGGGTGCCCGAGCGTGTCGTTGATCTCCTTGAACCGGTTGAGGTCCAGCAGGACCACCGTCGCGGTCGTCCCGTCGGCGATCGTCGTCCGCAGCGCGTGGAGGATCCCGCGCCGGTTGACCAGGCCCGTGAGCTCGTCGGTGCGGGCGAGCTGGTGGCTCCCGGCGAGTGCGTCCGCCTGGAGGAAGGCAAGCCCCATCCGCCCGAGCGCCAGGACGATGGCTATCGTCGCGATCCACCGCGGCCCGGAGTAGCCCTCACCCGCCGACAGGAGCACCACCAGCGCCAGCGCCGTGCCGGAGAGCGGCATGACGAGCACCGCCAGGCGCCGCGGCGGAGCGGGGTCGACCGGCTCCGGGGTCCCGATGCTCAGCACGAGGAGAGCGAACGAGGCCAGCCACCCGAGGTCGAGGATCGTGCCGAGCGGCACCGCGCCCGTGTCGGCGACCACGAGCAGGAAGGCGGAGTCCGTCGCGGTGAACACGACGACACCGACCAGTCGCCACCACAGGCCGCTCGGCACCCGGAAGCGACGGACGGCCAGGACGCTGACCATCAGCAGCAGGTGCGCGACGTTGGCACCGAGATAGACGGCGTTGACACCGACCACGCGCGTGTCCGCCCCGGTCGCCACGATCGCCGGCACAAGGAGACCGGCGACGGCAGCCGTCACGCCGGCGGCGGCGATGAGGACGTCGAGCGCGAAGGCGCGCTGCGAACCGGTGCGGCGCCCGACGTGCCAGATCAGGGAGACGTAGGCGCAGGGGTACAGCATCCACCACAGGACGTCAGCAGGGCTCGGGTACGGCGGGTCGGCCAGCTGCTGGAGCACGAGGGACCAGTAGAGCCAGCCCAGGGCGCTGCTCAGGAGACCGACGGCGAGGATCAGGTCGCCCGGACGCCGACCGGCCCGCCACGCCCGGGAGATCGCGAGCAGCGCCAGGAGGACGAACGTCGCGGCGAGCAGCACGGCCTCGCCGCCCTCCGGCGGCTTGGTCAGCAGCAGGACCCGGACGCCGAAGGCCGCGGCCGCGGCCGCCGCCAGCAGCAGGAAGGTCGCGTGCCGGACCCTGGAGGCGGGACGGGCGCGGTTCATCGGCGTCGCCTCGGTTCACCCGTCGCGGCGGTCGGCCGGGACCGGCCGCACCCCACGCGCACGGGCGACCGCAGGGGACGTCCGCGGTGGGTCAGGCCAGCGTCTCGTCGACGACGTCGGCGCCGGCGGCGTCGAACTTGATCCGGTCGATCGCGCCCTTCGCGGAGGCCTTCGCGCTGTAGCCCTGGCTGCTGGCCAGGATGTTGCCGTTCGTCGCGACGATCCGGAACCGGAACTCGCCCTTGGCGTCCTTGTAGATCGTGAACTTCACTGTCCGCTCCCCGGTCACGCCACCGCCGATCGGTGATCCGACCTCAGTCTGGCCGTGCCATGGTCCGAGGGGAAGCAGGTTCACCCGGTGCGTCCCGCTCCGTGAGCACCAGGTCGAGCTCGGCCGCCGGGGCAGGGGGCCCGAAGAACCAGCCCTGGGCGCGGTCGCAGCCTGCTGCTCGAGCGGCCTCGGCGTCCTTCGCGGACTCGACACCCTCGGCCACGAGCAGCAGCCCGAGGCCGTGCGCGAGGGCGGCGGTGGACTCGACGATCGTGCGGCTGCTCGCGCTCTCGACCAGGTCGCAGACGAAGGACCGGTCGATCTTCAGCTCGGCGAGCGGCAGCTCGCGCAGGTGGACGAGGCCGGCGCGGCCAGAGCCCCAGTGGTCGATGCTCACGCGCACCCCGAGCGCGTGCAGCCCGCGCACGACGACGCCGACCAGCTCCCCGTCCGTCGCGAGCGCGTCCTCGGTGAGCTCGATGCTCAGTGCCGAGGCCGGGACCGCGTGCTCGGCAAGGCCGTGCCGGACGGTCACCGCGAGCTCGGGGAGCGCGTCCGCCGGGACGTTCACCGCGACCGGCATCGGCGTCCCGGCGTCGATCCACCGCCTGGCCTGAGTCAGCGCGAGGTCGACGACCTGAGTGGTCAGCGCGGAGAGCAGGTCCTGGCGGCCGAGATCGGGCAGGACCTCGTCGGGCTGGAGGAGCTCGCCGTCCTCGGTGCGCAGCCGCGCCAGGGCCTCCACCGCGACGACCCGACCGGTCGCGAGGTCGACCTGCGGCTGGAAGTGCAGCTCCACACCGCCGTCGACGAGCGCCTGCCGCTGCGCGTCGCGGCGCGCGAAGGCCTCGGGTGTCGAGACGTCGAGCTCAGATCGGAAGGCGACGACCCTGCCGCCGGCGCCCTTGGCCGCGTACATCGCCAGGTCGGCCCGACGGAGGAGCTCCGGGATCGCCGTGGTCCCCTCGCCGTCGAAGGCGACGCCTGCGGAGACCCCGACGCTCAGGCGGACGTCGTCGATCTCGTACCTCGAGGCGATGGCATCGACCATGCGTCGGGCGGCGTCGAGAGCCTGCGCCTGCGAGCCTGCCGCCAGCGAGACGGCGAACTCGTCGCCACCCAGGCGGGCGACGACATCGGGCTCGGCACCCAGGCGCTCGCGGCTCGCCTCGGTCAACCGACGCGCGACGACCGCCAGCAGCGCATCACCTGCGGCGTGCCCGAAGGTGTCGTTGACCTCCTTGAAGCGGTCGAGGTCGAGCAGGACGAGCGCGGCCGGGCCCGGGCGCCGGTGGACGGCTGCGTCGAAGAAGCCCCGACGGTTGCGCAGTCCGGTGAGCTCGTCGGTGACGGCGAGCTCATGGCTCCCGCTCAGCGAGGCGGCGTCGGTGACGGCCACCCCGATCCGCACCGCCGCCAGGACGATCGCCGCAGCCGCGAGCCACCGCGAGGCCGCCGCGTCGACCGGACCGGCCACGAGGACCGCGAGGGCGAGCAGCGTGCCGACGGCGGGAATCACGTAGCCGGACCACCGCGGCGTCGGCTCCGACGACGACGTCCGGTCCGGGTCGATCGACCGTGCGAGCAGGATGAGCCCGAGGAGCCAGCCGGCGGCGATGGGGCCCCCGGTCGGGACGCGGCCGGTCGCGGTGACGACCGTCATGTACGCGGAGTCGCTCAGCACGAACGCGAGGAAGCCGAGGGCGAGCGCCCAGCTCCCGGCCGGGGCGCGGAAGCGCGCGTGCACGAGCACCTGGAGGGCGAGCAGGAAGAGTGCTGCGTCGCAGCCGAGGTAGGCGATGTCGACGCCGATCAGGCGGAGGTCGTCGGAGGCCTCGAGCAACGACCGGAGCCCGAAGCCGACCAGCGCGGCGGCGAGGCCGGCGGTGCCCAGGGCGAGGTCGAGCAGGACGGCACGGTGCGAGCGCGCCACGGCGACCGCCTCGCGGTAGACGCCGACGGCGGCGCCCGGGTAGAGAAGGAACCACAGGACGTCGGCGCCGCTGGGGTAGGACGGGGACGCCGAACGCCACAGGACGAGGGCCCAGAACACCCAGCCGAGGGCGTAGGAGACGATGCCCGCGGCAAGGAAGCGGTCCCCGTACCCGGCGCGCGCCGTCCCGGCGGCCGGGGCACGAGGGAGCACCCGCAGCACGGCGACGACCGACGCGAAGCAGAACGCGAGGGCGAGCATGACGGCATGGATGACCTCGGAGTGCGTCGGGAAGGCACTCTCGGGGAGGAGGATCCAGCCGAGCACGAGGATCGCGGCAACCAGGAACCCGCGCGTGGCGAGCGCAGACGGCCGGCCCGTGACCACGGTGCCTCCTGACCTCTTCCCCTGGTCGAGCTCCGTTCGAGCGTATCGACGGCCCGGTGGGAGAGGAAGGGTGCCGCCGGTCACGACTCGGACTCGGCAGCGCGCCCGCTGGTCAGCGCGAGGAGGCCAGGACGTGCGCCACGACGCCCTCCACGGCAGCGGTGACGACCCGCAGGGTCTCCTCGAAGTCGTCGTCGACGCCGTACCAGGGATCGGCGATGTCGAGCAGGTGACCGGTCGCGTCACCGGCCGCCGGGTCGAAGGAGCGGAGCAGGCGCAGCCGGCCCGGCGGCACGGCCCCGCCGACGAGGCGTTCGAGGGCGTGCAGGTGGGTGGCGGTCATCGCCAGGACGAGGTCGCGCTCGTGCAGGTCGCCGGCAGCAACGCGCCGGGCCCGGTGCTCCGGAACGAGGAAGCCGTGGCGCTCGAGCACGCGCCTCGCACGCGGGTCGACGGGGTTGCCCGCCTCCTCACCGCTCGTTCCCGCCGAGTCCACGACGACGTCGAGACCGGCGGTGCGGAAGCGTTCGCGCAGCACGATCTCCGCCATCGGCGATCGGCAGATGTTCCCGGTGCAGACGGTCATCACTCGGTAGGGCGTGGTCACGCCTCCAGTCTGCCGTCGCGACGCCCGATGCCGTCGAGCACTGACCGGTGACGGCGCGCCCCGACCCCTGGGCCCGCTGGGCCGACCGTGGTCCCGGCGAGAGGTCCGTCTGGCTGCCGCTCGCGCGGTGAGCCGATCTGGAGGCGAGAGGATGGACCGCATCACCTTCGTCCGCACCGGGGCCGCCGTCAGCCCAGGCCCGGGTCCGGGCAGGGAACAGCCCGTGGGCTGCCGGTCGAGGACCGGCGTGCCGCGCTGGACGAGGCGCGGCCCCCACGGGCTGCGGCGACTGCCGGGATCTCGCCACCACCCGATCACACGGGGGCAGGGGATCGGAGCAGGTCCGTCCGATGCATCGGGCGACTAGCGGGCAGTCACCTCACGAGTCCGGGAAAACGTCACTTGCGGACCACCTCCTCTCACGTGTGGGACGACGGTACGTCCGGCACGGCCGTTGCGCACCCCCTTTTCCTGGCGCCTAGAGTCGACGTCGTGGGGCGACCGAGCGCCTCCTGGATCGAGGGGGGTGGACCGGGTGCGACGTCGGACGGGCTGGCTGCTCCTCGCCGTCGTCCTCGCCGTCGCCGTCGTCGTCGCCCTCCTCGTGCGCTTTGCCGGCCCGGGGCCGCTCGGTACCGCGGGATCCGCGACGCCGACGCCGCCGCGCTCACCGAGCCCGACGTCGACGCCCGCACCGCGCGAGGCCACGAGCCGCACGCCCGAGGCGGCCGCGACGGTGCTGCCGGGCACCGACCCCGTCGCCACCGCCGTCGCGGTGAGCCGTGCGCTCTTCGCCTCCTCGCCGGCGGTCGTGCTCGCACCGGTCGACGATCTCGACGCCCAGCTGCGTGCCGCGTCGATCGGGCTGGCGCTCGGCGTCCCGGTGCTGCTCACCGGCGGCGACGGCACCGCAGCGACGCGGGCAGAGATCACCCGCCTCGGGGCGAGCGACGTCCTCCTCGTGGGGGCGGCGGACCTGCCACCAGGAACCGTAGGGCTCAGGATGGTGCGGACCCCGCGGAACGACACGGCGCTCGGTCGGCTCCTCGGGTTCCCGGGTCCGCCGAGCACCGCGGCGGTCGCGGCCGACGACCCGATCGCCGCTGTCAGCGACCTGAAGCGCGGGCAGCTCGAGCTCCTGACGACACGGGCCGCTGCGCCGGCCACCACCGGATCGAGCTCGTCTCCCACAGCCACCGCGACCGAGGCCCCTCCCGTCCCGGCGCCCGTCACGACTCTCGCGCCGACGGTGCCGTCGAGCACGGTCCCCGAGGCCCTCGTCCTCAGTGACGGCAGCCCGTCGTCGCTGGCGGCCCTCGCCACCGCGCGTGCCGCAGGCGCGACCCTGGTGCGGGTCCCCGGCGGGGACCCGCGTGCCTCGAGCGCCACCGTCCAGGCGGTCGCGGCGCACGCCGGCGCGAGCAGGACGGTCGTCGCCGTAGGCCCGTCCTTCGGCTCGGCCGCCGACCTCACCTGGGAGGTCGCGACCGCAGCGACCGGCGTGGAGCTCCCCGGCGGTGGACAGCTCGTGTTCCCCGGGCGCCGGATGGTGGCGCTGTACGGCACCCCCGGCGCCCCCGGGCTCGGCCTGCTCGGCGAGCAGGACCTGACCGCGAGCATCGCCCGAGCCAGGCAGTTCGCCGCCGAGTACCAGGCCCTGACGACCGAGCCGATCGTCCCGGCTTTCGAGATCATCGCGACGATCGCCTCCCGCGGGCCGGGCCCCGACGGCAACTACTCCGACGAGAGGGCGCCGGAGTCGCTGCTCGGGTGGGTGCAGGCCGCACGCGACGCGGGGATCTACGTCGTCCTCGACCTGCAGCCGGGACGCACGGACTTCCTCACCCAGGCGAAGGAGTACGCGAGCCTGCTCGCCGAGCCGAACGTCGGGCTCGCTCTCGACCCCGAGTGGCGCCTGGCGCCGGACCAGGTGCACCTGCGGCAGATCGGCTCGGTCGGGATCGACGAGGTCAACGCGGTCGCTGCCTGGCTGGCGACGCTCACGCGCGAGCAGGCCCTTCCCCAGAAGCTGTTCGTCCTGCACCAGTTCGCCGGAAGCATGATCACCGACCGCAGCCGCCTCGACCTGAGCCACCATGAGCTGGCCGTGATGGTGCACGTCGACGGTCAGGGCTCGCAGCCCGCCAAGGCCGGCACCTGGGCGGCGCTGCGGCGCGACGCACCGGCGGGCCTGTGGTGGGGCTGGAAGAACTTCATCGACGAGGACAAGCCGATGCTCACGCCGGAGCAGACGCTGACGATCGTGCCGACCCCGGACCTCATCACCTACCAGTGAGGCTCCGGAGGTACCCGTCGCGATCGCGCGACGGGGGCTGACCCGTGCTCAGGCGGCAGGCTGGCTCGGGATGACACCGGTCGCGGAGAGCGTGGCGGCCATCGCGGCCCAGCGGGCCAGGGCTGCCGGGGGGACGGACGCAGCCTGCGCGCGCAGGGTGGTCTCGGCGGAGATCGGAGCGGGCTGCTCGGGCATCGGATGCCTCTTTCGTTCGGTGGCCCGGCTGACCCCGAGGGTCCCGTGGCTTTGCGTCCCCGCCTCACGGCGGGTTTGCCCTTGTCGCTGACGTGTCGAGAGTAGCCAACCACCAGCCGACACCCAGGGCAGCGGTCGCGGACCACCCGTTCGGACCACGCTTTTCACCCGCTGACGGACAACCCACCCAACGGTCCGCCAGGACTGGCCCCGATTCACTCAAGGCCGAGCCCGTGCCGCCGATGGGGGAGGAGCCGACGCCCGAGGAGGACCGTGGACGCCATCACCTCGATCCAGTCCCGGATCGCCGAGATCCAGACACGCATCGCGTCGTTCGAGAGCTCAGCCCCACCCGCCGGCGTCCTCGGCAGCACGGCGACGAGCAGCTCGACCACCGCCTTCGGCTCGGCGCTGGCCTCCGCGCAGGTGATCGCGAACGGGCAGTCCCTCGGCGTCGTCGGCACCGGCCGCAGCCTGATGAACGCCAAGGGCGTGCCGACGGCCTACCTCGCCTACGGCAACGGGAAGGTGCCGGCCTCGGCGCTCAGCCCGGTCGCCGGCACCGACGCCCAGCTCTGGCCCCCGGCGGCGCGTTCCTTCGAGGCGATGCGCTCCGCCGCCGCCGCCGACGGCGTGGCCATCGGGGTCTCCGACTCCTACCGCTCCTTCGACGCCCAGGTCGACGTCGCCGCCCGCAAGGGCCTCTACGGCCAGGGCGGCCTGGCAGCGGTCCCGGGGACGAGCGACCACGGCTGGGGCACGGCGCTCGACCTAAAGCTCGACTCGTCCGGCCTCGCGTGGATGAAGACGCACGGCACAGAGTTCGGCTTCGTCGACGACGTCCCCGGCGAGAGCTGGCACTGGCACTACGCACCCACCCGCTGAGGGCAGCACCTGGTCCGCCCGGCGACGCCAGGCGGCTCAGAGTGCGAGCACCGACATCCGTCCGGCGTCGTACCCGGCGATCGAGACGTCCACGTCCAGACGCCGCACATAGGCGAGCACCCACTGCGCGACGTCCGGAGGAAGGACCTCCCGGGGCGCGTACGCCTCGTAGAGCCGGACGTGCGGCGCACCCTCGTGGTTGAACAACGACGCGGCGACGTTGAGGATCTCCGCCGCGTTCTCGTAGAGGGCGGGTGTCAGCCGGGCGTCCTCGACGGCGGCCCGCGCCGCGTGCACGGGGACCAGGGCGATGGCGGCACCGGCGTGAGCGGCGAGGCCGAGGTCGATGACCACGAGTGCCCGGAGCTTGAGCATGTCGTCGACGTAGACCCCGACGATCGCGCCCCCTGGCTCGATCGGGTCGACCGGCCTGGCGCCGACGGTCACGTCGACGTCCCTGCCGAGCAGGCCCTCGACCAGCTCACGGACCTCCAGGGCCGCGGGCAGCGGCGAGCCGGCCCTCATGCGAGGAACGGGTCGATGGTGTCGCGGAACACCTCGGCGGTGAAGGGCTTGGCGATGAGGAACAGCGCCCCGGCCGCGTCGGCCTGCCGGCGCATCTCGCTCGATCCCTCCGAGGTCACGAAGCCCAACGGGATGTCCAGCCCGGTGGCGTTGATCTGGCGCAGCAGCTCGATGCCGGTCATCTCCGGCATGTTCCAGTCGGACAGCACAAGGTCGGGGTCCATCTCGCGGGCGATCTCGAGCGCTGCCGCGCCGTCGCTCGCCTCGGTGATCTCCCACTCGTACCCGGCCTGACGCAGGGTTCGGATGACGATCTGCCGCATCACACGGCTGTCGTCGGCGACGAGCACTCTCATCGGGACACCTCGATCAGTTCGTTCGGGCGGGCGGTGCTGCTCACGGCAGGCTCCACAGCGCGATCACCAGCAGGTCGCCGCGCCAGTCGAGGGTGACCTCGTGCACGAGGTCGCGAGCAGTGTCCTCAGGGCTCAGCGACGAGACCCGAGGCAGGGTGAGGGCACCGGGGTCGGCGACGAGCGACTTCACGTTGCCGCCCAGCACGTTGGCGACCTCGCCGAAGGCGTCGACGAAGTCCGCCTCCTCGACGAGCTCGTCCGGACCGAGATCGAGGAGCCGGGACGCGATGCGCGCCGCGGTGACCCGTGCCGTGGTCAGCAGCACCCGGCCCGGCATCTCGCCGCCGAGGTCGACCCAGGCGTGGATCGGGTCGGCGACGGCCGGTACGGGCCCCGCCCACGGCCGCAGGGCGCCGGGCTCGGGATCGATCATCGCGGAGAAGACCTCCTCGGCGATCGAGATGATCGGGTCGGTGCCGGTGAAGGCCGCCAGATCGATCGCGGCGCTCATGCGAGGACCTCCCACTCGACGAGGCCGAGCAGCTGCAGCTTCTCGCGGATCGCATCGGCGGTGAACGGCTTGATGAGGTACTCGTGCGCGCCGGCCGCGAGCGCGCGGACGATCTGCGCGTGCTCGCTCTCCGTCGTCACCATCATGAGCGTGACGTCCCGCCACAGCCGGTTGGCCCGCACGGCCACCACGAACTCCAGGCCCGTCATCACGGGCATGTTCCAGTCGATGCAGGCCAGGTCGATCTCGACCCCGGACTCCAGGACGTCGAGCGCCTCTCGACCGTCGGCTGCCTCGAGGGTCTCGAAACCCAGCGACCGCAGGACCCCGACGATGATGCGTCGCATCGTGCGCGAATCGTCGATCACCAGTGCTCTCATGCTGCCCTCCGTGTCGCGAGGCGGTACCCCGAGCCCCGGCCGAGGCTCACCCGCTCCCACTCGTCGTCGATGCCGATGGTCGTCTCGGCTGCGCCGAGGAGGAGATAGCCACCCGGTCGGATGACCTGTCGAACCCGCCGCAGCACGTCGCGCTTGGTGGCGAGATCGAAGTAGATGAGGACGTTGCGCAGGAACACCACGTCGAACGGCCCACCTGGCGGCGGCCTGTCGAGCAGGTTGTGCTGCGCGAAGGAGACGCTGGCCCGCAGCGCTGGCGCGACCTCCCAGTCGGCACCGGACCGCGTGAAGTGCTGGACGAGCATCGGCGCCGGCAGACCGCGGTTGACCTCGAGCTGGCTGTAGCGCCCGGCGCGGGCGCGGGAGAGGACCTGCTCGTTGAGGTCGGTGCCCAGGACCCGCAGCCGCCCCGACGTGGCCAGGTCGGCGAGGACCATGGCGATCGAGTACGGCTCCTGGCCGCTCGAGCAGGCCGCCGACCAGATCCGGACCGTGCCGTCGCCACCCGGCCGGCCGAGCTCGGGGACGATGTGGTCCGCCAGGCTCCGGAACGGCTGGGCGTCGCGGAACCACGACGTCTCGTTGGTGGTCAGTGCCTCGACGACGGCCTGCAGCACGGCCGGTGGTGCCGCCGTGCGGATCGACCGCACGTAGGCGTCGACGTCCGCACGGCAGGCGGCCCTGGCCAGCGGGAGCAGCCGGCTCTCGACCAGGTACTCCTTTCCCGGTTCGAGCTGGATCGCGCTTCGTCGACGGACGAGGTCCGCGACCCAGCGGAAGGTCTCGGACGAGAGCGTCATCGGGCACCCCCGGCGGACGCGAGGGAGGCGACGCTGCGCGCGATGGTCCCGGCGACCTCGGCGATGGGCAGGACCCGATGGGCCAGGCCGGCCGTGGCGACCTGACCCGGCATCCCCCAGACGACGCTCGACTGCTCGTCCTGGACGAGGACGGATCCACCGGCCGAGATGATCTGCTCGCTCCCGGCCCGGCCGTCGGAGCCCATCCCGGTCAGCACCACGCCGAGCACGTCACGCCCGAAGACCGCGACGGCGGAACGGAAGAGGACGTCGACGGCCGGCCGGCAGAAGTTGACCGGCGGCCCGTCGTGCAGCCGGGTGCGCGCACCGCGCGCGGCACGCACGAGCTCCAGGTGCCGCCCGCCCGGGGCGAGGTAGACGCAGCCGGGCGCGAGCTCGACGTCGTCCTCGGCCTCGACGACGCGGCTGGGACCGAGCCTGTCGAGCCGGGCGGCGAGCTGCTTGGTGAACAGGGCGGGCATGTGCTGGACCATCACCAGCGGGACCGGGAGAGGCGCGGTGAGCCCGGCGAGCACGAGCGAGAGGGCAGCGGGCCCTCCGGTGGAGGAGCCGAGGACGACGACGCGCGGCCGGAACGGCGCGGCGGGCGGCGGCTGCAGGGTCACGGGGGCCGCCGGGCCGCGTCGCAGGGCGACGCCGCGTGCCGCGGGGCGCAGGACGTCAGCGGGCGCGGCGGGCCGGGGCACGAACGCCTTGATCCGCGGGATCAGCTCACCGGCGACCTGCGCGAGGGACTCGCGCACGCTGCCGACGTTCGCCGGCTTGGCGACGTAGTCCGTCGCCCCGGCGGCGAGCGCGTCCAGCGTCGCGGCGGCGCCCCGCTCGGTGAGCGTCGAGAACATGATGATCGGCATCCGGTGCCCGGACTTCCGCAGTGCTCGGACGGCGTCGATGCCGTCCATCACGGGCATCTCGACGTCCATCGTGACGAGGTCCGGCGCCAGCTGCTCGACCTTGGCGAGGGCGCTGCGCCCATCGGCGGCGGTGCCGACGACCTCGATCCCGGGATCGGCCGCAAGGGTGTCGGCGACCAGCCGACGGACGACGACCGAGTCGTCGACCACCAGCACACGGATCCTGCCCACCACCCCTCCTCCCGCTCTCCGCACGGCTCGTGCCGTGCACGTCCAGATCGGCCGCTGCGCCTCCGGCGTGAGCCGTTCGCGCCCGCGACCTCGGTCCTCAGAACCGGAAGGCCGCGATCTGCTCGCGCAGCTCCACGGACATCCGGGCCACGTCGTCGACGGCCCTGCGCATGCGACCGACCTCCAGGCCGGCCTTGTGCGAGGACTCCGCCACCGCGACGACCTGGGCTGCGACGTCGTGCGAGGACTCGGCCGCCGCCCGCATCGCCGCCGACATCTCCTCGGTGGTGGTCGTCTGGACGCCGACGGCGCCCGCGATGGTGCCCTGGTCGTCGTCGATCTGCGTGACGACGCCGGCGATCCGCTCGATCGCCTCGACCGCGGCAGCCGTGCGGCTCGTGTTCAGCTCGATCCGGCGGCCGATCTCCTGCGCCGCGAGGGCCGACTCCCGGGCGAGCTCCTTCACCTCGCCCGCGACGACGGCGAATCCCTTGCCCGCCTCGCCCGCCCTGGCCGCCTCGATCGTCGCGTTGAGCGCGAGCAGGTTGGTCTGGTGCGCGATCGCGGTGATCGTCTGCACCACCGTCCCGATCTCGGCGGAGCCCTGGCCGAGGAGCTCGATCGTCGCGGCGCTCTCGCGAGAGGCCAGGACGGCCTCGTGCGCGAAGCCCGCGGCAGCCGAGGCATGCCGGGAGATCTCGGCGATCGAACCGGTCATGGCCGCCGAGCCGTCGGCCGCACCGAGGACGGAGGCCGTGACGGTCTGGATCTGCCGGGACATGCGGTCCGTCGAGTCGGTCACGAGCGCGGTCTCCCGGGTCACCACCTCGGCGGTGCCGGCGAGGTGGACCGCGGTCCCGGCCAGGCGCGCCGACCGCTCGGCGACCCCCAGGAGCGTGCGGCGCAGTGCCGTCCGGGCGATGTCCAGGGCGTCGGCCATCTGACCGATCTCGTCATGGGAGCGCAGCCGGGAGTCGACCGTCAGGTCACCGTCCGCCATGGCGTCGAGCGTGCGCCGCACCTGGGTGAAGGAGCGACGGATCGATCGCGCCGTGAGCAGACCGAAGAGGAGGACGAGGACGACGCCGACGGCGATGAGCAGGGAGACCGCCCGGATGGTGCGCTCGGACTGGGCCTGGGCGGAAGCTGCGGCCTCGTCCATCCGGCGAGTCACGTCGCCCCGGACCTGGTCGAGGGCTGCGGTGTACTCGCGGATGATCGGCTCGGCCGTCCCACCGAGCACCGTGGAGTAGGCCGTGCGATCGCCGCTCTGAGCGGCGGGCACGAGCTCGCCGTCCCGGACGGTCATCCAGCGCTGGTAGGCGTCGACGAACGCGGGCCAGCCCGCGAGATCGGCGCCGCCGGCCGCGTCGACCAGGGCGATGTCGTCGGCGATCAGGTGGTCGGTCGTGCCGAGCCGTGCGAGCCACGGTCCCTGCAGGCCAGGGGTGTCGGCAAGGGCGATCTGGGCGACGATCCCTGTCACCTGCGCCTGTGCCTCACGGATCGACGCGACCGGGGCGGCCACGTCCCGCTCGAGCGAGGCCAGATCGGCCGTCCTGCTCGCGAGCGAGGAGAGCGCGAGGGTCGCGGTGACCCCGACCGCGCAGGCGGCCACGCTGACAACAGCGACGAGGACGAAGAGCTTGGTCCGGATCGTCGCCGTCGGCCGACGCAGACGGCCCCACGGGCGAGGTCCGGCCGCGACCGCCGGGGGGAGCGCAGCGACGGCAGCGACGGGCGGGCGGGTGATCGTCGTGGTCATGACGCCCTCAGATCGTGAACTCGTCGACCCGGGACCGCAGGTCGGTGGTCATCCGGGCCAGCGCTGCGGCTGCACCCTCGAGCTCGGTCACCACGGCGCTGGAGCTGCGGGCAGAGGCGGCGACGCCGGTGATGCTCGCGGCGATCTCCCCCGAGCCCGCCGCGGCCTCGCTCAGGCCGCGTCCCATCTCGTTGGTGGTGGCGGTCTGCTCCTCGACCGCCGTGGCGATCGTCATCTGGTAGCCGTCGATCTGCGCGACGATCGACGCGATGAGGGCGATGGACTCGACAGCGCCTGCGGTGTCCTCCTGGATCGCGTGGACCCGGCGGGCGATCTCCTCGGTGGCACGGGCGGTCTCGTGCGCGAGCTCCTTGACCTCGCCGGCCACCACCGCGAAGCCCTTGCCGGCCTCCCCGGCCCGAGCCGCCTCGATCGTCGCGTTCAGCGCGAGCAGGTTCGTCTGCTCCGCGATCGAGGTGATCACCTTGACCACGTCGCCGATCTTCTTGCTCGACTCGCCGAGCCGCGCGACGGCGGCGGTGGTGTTCCCGGCGGCCTGGGTCGCACGTGCCGCGACGCGGGCGGCCTGGGCGGAGTTCTGGGCGATCTCCCGGATCGACGCGCTCATCTCCTCGGCGCCGGCAGCCACGACCTGCACGTTGCGGCTGACCTGCTCCGCGGCTGCGGCCACGACACCCGCCTGGACGCTCGTCTCCTCCGAGCCCGCCGCGACCTCGGCGGTGGCGGTCGTCATCTGCTCGCTCGCCGCCGAGATCGTCGACGTCGCCTCACCGACGGCGCCGAGGGCTTCCCGCAGCGCGGTCTGGGCGGCGGTGAGGGCCGACGCCATCCGCCCGACCTCGTCCCGCGAGGTCACCCCGGACGAGACCGTGAGATCGCCGGCGGCGAGGGCCTCCAGGGCCACCTTGACCTTGAGGACGGGACGGCGGATACGGTTCGCGACCCACCAGCCGAGGGCGAGCACCAGGACGATCCCGCCGGCGAGCGCCCCGACGAGAACCGTCACGGCGCGGTCCGCCGTCGCGGCGGCGGCGTCGGTCGTCGTCCGGACGAAGGCGGTGATCGCGGCCTCCTCCGTCGCCAGGGCGGTGTCCGCCTGGGTGAGCGATGGCTGCAGGACCATGAGCGAGGTCGCCACTCCCACGGTGTCGTTCGCGAAGGCGGCCGGCAGCGCCGACTGGTCCCGGTTCTGGCGCCACGACGCCCAGGCCTGCTGGAACTCGCCGATGGCCGGCGTCTCGTAGCCCTTCGCCAGCTCGACGTAACGCGCCACCGCGTCGTCCAGGGCCTTGTCGCTCCTCGAGATCCGCACGCGATAGGTGTCCTGCTGGGACGCGGTGACCGTCATCGCCGCGCCGGCCTCCGCCACGAGCATCCGGGAGGTGATCTCCTCCTGGTGGACGCGTGCGAGGGCCGCCGCAGACTGCTGCGCGAGGGCCATGTCGGTCGTCGTCGCCCGCAGCTGCTCGAGGGCGAGCACGGCCGTCGCACCGCTGCCGGCGGACACCGCGACGAGCACGGCGACCACGGACAGGATCTTCAGGCGCAGCCCCGCGTCGGCCGGCGTCCAGCGTCGACGTCGCTGCACCCGCGGCGTCCGGGGCCCCGTCGCCTCCGGTGAGGGATGCGGGTTCGGCAGTGCCGCCGTCGTCGACCGCGGCTTCACCGACGTGGTCAGGATGGTCACTGTCTGCTCCAGGGTGGGGGACGAGGTCTCAGGCAGCCGAGGCCGTCGCCCGGGCGACGTCCAGGTCCAGCAGGAGACCGGTCGGCAGCTTGTAGGCGCCGCGGATGACGTCACGGAGCTCGGTCGGAAGGGTGTCGGGCGGCGCCTCGAACTGGGCCTCGTCCACGTCGAGGACGTCGCCGACCTCGTCGACGAGCAGGCTGATCGGCTCGTCGTCGACCTGGACGACCACCATCATGGGCTCGGCGTCGTCCGCCATCGGCGTGAGGCCGAGCCGGACCCGCAGGTCGACGGCCAGGACGACCTCACCACGGAGGTTCACCAGGCCCGCCACCCCGGCGGGGGCGAGGGGGACCGGGGTGCGCGCCTGCGCGCGGAGCGCCTCCTGCACGAGGAGGACGTCGACGCCGTAGCGCGCTCCGTCCACCGTGAACGTGGCCAGCTGTCGGCTCATCTCAGACCCCCACGAGGTCGTCGTGCAGCACGTCGGCTGCGTCGTCGAAGAAGGACGGGTCGGCCAGCGCGACGGCGGCCTCGACGTCGAGCAGCTCGGTCACGCGTTCGTTGAGCACCGTCGAACCCAGCAGGCCGCTGTCGCCGAGCTCACTGTGCGCCGAGGTGTCGTCGTCGACGATGTCGACGATCTCGTCCACCACGATCGCGATGCTCCGCTCGCCGCGGGAGTAGACCACGACGACGATCTCGTCACGGACCTCGGCGACCGAGCCGAGCAGGCGGTCGAGCCGGACCACCGGGGTGATGGACCCGCGGTACTGCATGACCTCACGGCCACCCACGTGCTCGAGGACCTGGCTGCCGAAGCGCTCGAGCCGCGTCACGGCGGAGAGCGGGATGGCGACCCGACGATCGCCACCGATGCCCGCGACGAGCACCTGGAGGCGCTCGGCGACGACGTGGGCGTCCTCGACGACGGCCGAGCGACCACGCTCGAAGGTCTCCGCGGCGAGCGTCCGCCGGGCGAGGCCCTGCACGTCGAGGATGAGCGCGACCTGGCCGTCGCCCATGAGAGTCGCCCCGGCATACATGCCGATCGCCTTGAGCCGGCTCGAGAGCGGCTTGACCACGATCTCCTCGGTGTTCGACACCGCGTCGACGAGGAGGCCGAACCGCACGGTGTCCGCCTGGAGCACGGCGATGACGGCGCGCGACCCGGTCCGGGCCGGCCGGCCGAAGGTCTCGCGCAGGTCGACGAGCGGGAGCAGGTCCCCCCGCAGGCGGTAGACCGCTGCCGAGCCGACGTGCTCGATCGACTGCGCCGACGACTCGGTGTCGAGCGCCACCAGCTCCTGCAGGCTGACCTGCGGGATCGCGTAGGTGTGGCCGTCGCACACGACGGTCACGGCCGGCATGATCGCCAGGGTCAACGGGATGCGCAGCCGCCAGGTGGTGCCCTCGCCGGGCACGGAGTCCACGTCGACCATCCCGCCGATGGCTTCGATCTTGGTCCGCACGACGTCCATGCCGACCCCGCGACCGGAGACCTTCGTCACGGCCCGCGCCGTCGAGAAGCCGGGGAGGAACAGCAGCTGGAGGAGGTCGGCGGGCGCCATCGCGTCGACCTGCACCTGGGTGCGCACCCCGGAGGCGACCGCCTTGGCCGCCACCGCGACCGGGTCGATGCCCTTGCCGTCGTCACCGACCTCGACGACCACCTGGCCGCCGGCGTGGTGCGCCCGCAACCGGAGGACGCCCTGAGCGGACTTGCCCGCGGCGACCCGGTCGTCCGGTGCCTCGATGCCGTGGTCGATCGCGTTGCGGATCAGGTGCGTGAGCGGGTCCTTGACGGCCTCGAGCAGCGATCGGTCGAGCTCGGTGTCGCCACCGATCATCTCCAGCCGGACCTGGCGCCCGCAGGCGGCCGAGAGGTCGCGCACCATCCGGGGCACCTTGGACCACACGTGCTCGATGGGCTGCATGCGCGTCTTCATGACGCCCTCCTGCAGCTCGGAGGCGATCAGGTTCAGCCGCTGGGAGGCGCGGGAGAGCTCAGCGTCGCTGCCGTCGGAGAGCCGGGCGATGGCGTTGCGCGCGAGGACGAGCTCGCTGACCTGGCGCATCAGTGCGTCGAGCAGGTCGACGTCGACGCGGATCGTGTCCGAGCCGTGACGCACGGGCTCGGCCTCACCGGAGGTCGCGGTCGCGACGACGGCAGGCTCCGCGCGACCGGCGGGCTCCGGCGGCACGGCCTCGACCACGGGGGCGAGGGCAGGCTGGTGCGGCGTCGGGACGACGTCCTTCGACTCCGCGGCGGGCTCCGGGCGCGGCTTCACGCGCAGCCGGGGCGCGGCGACCCGCGGAGCGGGCGGCACGGGTTCGACCGTCCGTGCGGCGGCGGGGACCGCGACGTGCGCCAGCTCAGGCTCAGGCTCGGCAACCGTCTCCAGCGTCCCGGCGAGCACGTGCTGCAGGGCCACGACGGCCGGCTCGACGTCCACGACGTCCTCGCCCGTCCCCGCCTCGATCGAGTCGAGCAGGGCACGCACCGTGTCGACCATGCGCAGGAGCACATCGGTGGTCGGCGGGTCCATCGCGCGGCGACCGTCCCGCAGCTCGACCAGGAGGTTCTCCCCGGCGTGCGTCAGCCGCTCGAGCCGCGAGAACGCGAGGAACCCGCTGGTCCCCTTGATCGTGTGGATGGTCCGGAAGATGCTCGACAGGAGCTCCCGCGAACCCGGCGCGCTCTCGAGCGCGACCAGTCCGGAGTCGAGCTCGTCGAGGTTCTCGCGGCTCTCCACCAGGAACTCGTGGACGATGTCGTCCAGGTCCTCCACGTCAGCCTCCCCGTCAGCAGTCGACGGCGTTCCCGTCGCTGCAGGCTCCATCGGACGGCGGCGGGCCGATGTGAGGGTTGCGCGGTGACGACGGCGAACATGCCCCGGGAGGAGCAGCCACGGGGGCAGCGGGGGGCTCAGGCCTCGGGCTGAGGTGGGCGCAGGGCCCGCAGGGTGTCGATCGCGGCGTCGTCGGCGGAGCGGGCCGCCTCCTGGTTCGCCTGGGTGACGGCCTCGAGCACCTCTGCCCGGTTCACCCGGACCGACCGCGGAGCATCGATGCCGATACGCACGCCGTCGCTGCGCACGTCGATCACGGTGATGACGATGTCGTCACCGATCATCAGACGTTCGCCCACGCGACGACTCAGGACCAGCATGGACGCGAGACTATCCGGTCCTGCTCCGGGCGGCGCAGTGCGTCTCGCGCGGGTCGCGGTCAGTCCCAGTGCGCGTCGTCCGCCAGGCGCTCGCTGAGCACGGCCGCCCAGACCACCGGTGAGGCGGGCAGACCGTCGACCCAGCCCACCGGGACACCCAGGTTGAGCACTGAGCCGGGGGACTGGGCGGCGAAGGTCGACGTGGCGGCCAGCGCGTCGAACGGCCGGACGGCGCCGACGGCCCGCAGCCAGCGGCGCACCTCGACCCCGCGCAGTCGCGCGTCGATCGCGGCCCAGGCGTCGTCCGGGGCGAGCGCGGCGAGCATCGCGGCCCCGTCCCTCAGGCCCGTCGGCCCGGGAGCCACGCCCAGCGCGACCACCGTGGCGGCCTCCGCTGCCACCTTCTCGCGGAACCGGGTGGCGAGGGCAGGTGAGAGGAGCCGCCGGCCGTGACCGGGCCTGGCCTCGATGACCCCGGCGAGCACGACGTCCGTCGGCGCAAGGCCGGCACGGTGCGCCATCTGGGTCGCGGTGCGCAGCGCGAGCTCCGGCTCGCCCGCGACGACGACGACGGACCCCGGGCGCAGGCGCACGGCGCGCGGCCGGTCGAATCGCCGTACGAGCTGCGAGAGCGCGACGGGCGCACGGGGGTCGGAGAACTCGGCGAGCAGTCGCGTCGGCACGCCGAGCTCGAGCAGCGAGGCGACGGTCGAGCGCGGCCGATCCGGGTCCTCCGGCGTCACGGGAGGCTGCGGGTCCGGGTCCGGGAGCACCTCGTCGGCGACGTCCTCGGGCTCGCTCGCGTCCTCGACGGGCTCCGGGACTGCCGCGGCGGCGGGGCCGCGCTCGACCTGCGGGAAGACCGCCGGACGGACGGTGCGCTCCGGGGGCACGGGCACCGGGGGGCCAGGGCGACGTGGCTGCGGCCCGACGAGCTCCTCCATCGAGGCGAGCACGTCCGCGAAGGTCTCGCTCGAGGTCGAGACGCCCGGGGGCTCACCGGCCTCCTGCGCCGCTCGGTGCTCGCCCTCGGCGGCGTCGGCGGCAGCGAGGAGCGCGTCGAGGCCGACGGTCTCGACGCTCGTCCCGGCGTCCCTCGGGGCGTCGATCGCCGGCCGGTGCCGGGCGCGACCGAGCCGTTGGCGCGGCCGCTCGGGGACCTCGACGGTCAGCTCGTAGTGCTCCTTGGCGAAGAAGCCGGCGATCCCGCCGGTGCGCACACGCTCGGCGCGCACGATCCGGGCGTCGGGGCCCATCTCGTCGCGCACGCGCAGCATGAGGGTGCGCAGGTCGTCACCGTCAAGCAGCAATCGCGTGGACATCGGTCACCACACCCACCGTCTCGATCTGCAGCCCTGCCCCCGTCACCTCGCCGTAGGACAGGACCGGCAGCGCGGGGAGTGACAGGACAACCGTACGGTGCAGGGCGGCTCGCAGGCCGGGTGCACACACCAGGACGGCGCTCTTGCCCGACGCCTCGCCCGCCGCCACGGTCCGACGCATCGAGTCGAGGATCCGCTCCGCGCGTGCAGGGTCGAGCAGCAGCTGGGAGCCGCCCTCGGCGGGGCGCACGTGCTCGGCGAGGGACTGCTCGAGCATCGGGTCGAGCGTGATCACGCGCAGGACGCCTTCGACGGCGTACGGCGCCGCGAGCGCGGGACCGAGCCCCGTGCGAGCGGCCTCGACGAGACCCTCGGGGTCGGTGGACACCTTGGCGCGCAGGGTGAGCGCCTCGAAGATGCGGCTGAGGTCGCGCACCGGGACGCGCTCGGCGAGCAGGCCCTGGAGCACGCGCTGCACCTCGCCCAGGGTGAGCAGCCCGGGCACGAGCTCGTCGACGACGGAGGGGTTGACGGCCTTGACGCCCTCGGTGAGCACCCGGACGTCCTCCCGGGACAGCAGCCGCGGGGCGTTGGCGTCGATGATCGCGCCGAGGTGGGTGATGAGCACGGACACCCGGTCGACGACGGTCGCGCCGAGCATCTCCGCCGAGTGCCGCAGCTCCGCGGGGATCCACTTGCCCGGCAGGCCGAACACGGGCTCGATGACGGTGGTCCCGCCCAGGCCCTCGAGGTGGTCGCCGAGCGCGAGCAGGCGGCCGGCGGGGGCCTCGCCCCGACCCACCTCGACCCCGGCGATCCGCACGACATAGGTCGAGCGCGGCAGGTCGACGGAGTCGCGCGTGCGGACGGGCGGCACGACGATGCCGAGCTCCATCGCGATCTTGCGACGCAGTCCACGCACCCGCGCCAGCAGGTCCTGGTCCGATCCGGAGCCCACGAGGTCCACGAGGTCGGGCGCGAGCATGATCTCCAGCGCGTGCACCCGCATCTGCTCGATGAGGGCCTCGGGGGTGTCGTTGCTGCTCGGGGTCGATGCCGCCGCCGCCTCGTGGGCGATGAGCTCGGCTCCCGCGACGGCGTCCTTGCCCGCCTTGATCCGCTGGGCGGTCAGCAGCAGGAGCGAACCCACGAACATGAACGGCAGCTTCGGCATGCCCGGGACGAGTGCGAGGCCGATCGAGGCGGCGCCGGCGATGAGCAGGGCGGTCCGGCTCTGGGTGAGCTGCTCGCTGGCGGCCGTGCCCATGTCGGACTCGGAGGCGGAACGCGTGACGATCAGACCGGTCGAGACGGACATCAGCAGGGCGGGGATCTGGGTGACCAGGCCGTCACCGATCGTCAGCAGGCTGAAGCGCTGGATGGCCTCACCGGGGCTCATGCCCATCTGCAGCATCCCGACGGCGAACCCGCCGAGCAGGTTGATCACGGTGATGACGATGCCCGCGATGGCGTCACCCTTGACGAACTTCGAGCCGCCGTCCATCGCGCCGTAGAAGTCGGCCTCGGCGCCGACCTCCTTGCGGCGGCGGCGGGCCTCGTCCTCGTCGATGAGGCCGGAGTTGAGGTCGGCGTCGATCGCCATCTGCTTGCCGGGCATCGCGTCGAGGGTGAACCGGGCACCGACCTCGGCCACGCGACCGGCGCCGTTGGTGATGACCGCGAACTGGATGACCACCAGGATGAGGAAGATCACCAGGCCGATGACGAGCGAGCCACCGACGACGTAGTGCCCGAACGCGTCGATGACGTGCCCGGCGAAGCCGTCGCGCAGCACGAGCCGCGTCGAGGCGACGTTGAGTCCGAGCCGGAAGAGCGTGAGGATCAGCAGCAGCGAGGGGAAGACCGAGAAGTCGAGCGGCTTGGACACGTACATGCTGGTCAGCAGCACGACGAGCGAGATCGCGATGTTCGACACGATGAGGACGTCGAGCATCGCGGACGGCAGCGGGACGACGAGCAGCAGGACCACGCCGACGACGCCGAGCGGGACCGCGAGCTGGGTGAGGTTCTTCCCCTTCATCGGTGGTCCTCCTGGTCAGGTCCTGCGTGGCGTCGGGTCGGGGTGTGCTGCTGCGGGGCGCTCATGCGGCCACCGGGATCTTCGTCGGGCCACCCGGGGCCTGCTGGATGCCGGTCGCGCCGCCGCGGCGCCGCAGCGCCATGACGAAGGCGAGGATCCGCGCGACCGCCATGTAGAGGTCGGCCGGGATCTCCTGCCCGAGGGTGCAGGCCGAGTGCAGTGCTCGCGCCAACGGCACGTCCTCGACCATCGGCACGCGGGCCTTGGCCGCTGCCTCGCGGATACGCGTGGCGACGTGCCCCTTGCCCTTGGCCACGACCTTCGGCGCACCGCTGCCGGGCTCGTAGCGCAGGGCGACGGCGACATGCGTCGGGTTGACCAGCACGACGTCGGCCTGGGCGACGTCGGCGATCATCCGGTTGCGGCTCACCGCGAGCTGGCGGGAGCGGATCGCGCCCTTGAGCTGGGGGTCGCCCTCGGACTGCTTGGACTCGTCCTGGATCTCGCGCTTGGTCATCCGGGTCTGCTTGAGGTTGCGGCGCTGCACGACGATCACGTCGAAGGCGGCCAGCACGAGGCCGGCGATGACCGCCGTGCGGATCAGCCCGGTCGCGCCCTCGCTGACGACCGTGAGGATCTGGCGCAGGGAGTGCGAGCCGGAGCCGAGCATCAGCGGGACGAGCCCCTGGACGACGGACCACAGGACCATCCCGATGACGGCCGTCTTCACGGTGGCCTTGACTCCCTGCCACAGCGCCTGCTTGCCGAAGGTCCGCTTGATGCCAGACGCCAGGTTGAACTGCTTGAAGGTCGGCTTGAGCTTCTTCGCTGAGACGTGCAGCCCGCCCTGGGAGACGGCACCGACCACGGCGGTGAGCACCGTGGCCGCGAGCAGCGGGGCGACCGTCGTCAGCACCGAGCCGAGCCCGGTCGAGAGCGCCTGGTTCGCCGCAGAGAGCTCCGGGTGCGCGATCACGTCGCGCAGCGCGCGGAGCTGGTCCGATCCGGCGCGGGAGCCTGCCGACAGGACGAAGGGCAGCGCGAGCGCGCCCACCCCGATGCCGAGCCAGGCCGACAGGTCCTGCGACCGCTGGAGCGCCCCGTCCTTGCGGAGCTGCTTCATCCGCTTCGGAGTGGCCTTCTCGGTCTTCTCCTGGCCGCCGCTCATCGGGTGATCCCCAGCAGTCCGGTGATCGAGTCGGTGGTCAGGCTCGCCACGACGTGCGGCAGGGCGAGGTAGGCGCTGGCACCGAGGGTCAGGGTGAGCAGGATCTTCAGCGGGAAGCCGAGGGCGAAGGCGTTGAGGGCCGGGGCCACGCGGGTCAGCAGGCCGAGGCCGATGTCGGCCAGGAAGAGCACCGCGACGAGGGGCCCGGCGATCTGCAGGGCAGAGACGACCATCCCGGTGACACCGGAGGTGAGCGTCTGGGCGAGCGTGGCGAGGTTGATCCCGGCGCCGAGCGGAAGCGCGTCGAAGCTGTGCACCAGTCCCGTGATGAGCACCTGGTACGCGTCGGAGGCGAACAGGAGGACCAGCGCGGTCATCTGGTAGAGGCGGGAGAACTGCGCGCCGTTGGTCATCGACATCGGGTCGAAGGCCTGCGCGAGCTGGAAGCCGCCGAAGAGGTCGATGAGGTTGCCGGCGGACTGCACGGCCGCGAACACGAGGGAGACCATGAACCCCAGCGCCAGCCCGACGAGCACCTGCAGCAGGACCTCGCCGAGGAAGGCCGGGGTGCCCGAGGCGATCGAGTCCCCGGGCGTGAGCCCGGCCGCCCGTGCCGCCTCGACGGCGCGCGGAGCCGCGGCGATCCCGAGCCCACCGGCGAGCATCGCCTTGACCGTCCCCGGCACGGCACGGTGCGCGAACGGCGGCGCGATGACCAGGAAGGCGGCGATGCGAGTGCCCGCGAGCATGACCGACTCGACGGTGCTCAGCGCGAACGTCAGCTCCACGGCTCAGCCCCCCAGCAGGTGGGGGATGCGCGCGAAGAGCTCGGTGGTGAAGCTGATCGTCTCGCTCATCATCCAGTGACCGGCGATGAGCAGAGCCGCAGCCACCGCGATCGCCTTGGGCACGAAGGAGAGCGTGACCTCCTGGATCTGGGTGATCGACTGCAGCAAGGAGACGCCGAAGCCCACGACGAGGGCCGTGATGAGGATGGGTGCGGCGAGCTTGGCGGCGAGCAGGATCGCCTGGAGCCCGATGTCGAGGACGGCAGAGGTGTCCATCAGCGGTAGCTCCCCACCAGGGCCGTGATGACCAGGCCCCAACCGTCGACCAGGATGAAGAGCAGCAGCTTGAAGGGCAGGGCGACCGTCGTCGGCGGGAGCATCATCATGCCCATGCTCATCAGCGAGGCCGAGACGACCAGGTCGATCACCAGGAACGGCACGAAGATGACGAAGCCGATGATGAACGCCGAGCGGAGCTCGGAGAGCATGAACGCCGGGACGAGGGTCGTCAGGTCGACCGACTCGGGCGACTCCGGGTTGGGACGGTCGGCGGCGCGCGTGACCAGGGCGATGTCGGACTCGCGCGTCTGACCGAGCATGAAGTGGCGCAGCGGCACCTCGCCCGCGTCGACTGCCTGGGAGAAGGACAGCTCGCCGTGCAGGTAGGGCTGGACGCCGTCGGTGTTGATGTCACCGATCACCGGCGCCATGACGAACAGGGAGAGGAACAGCGCGAGGCCGGCGAGCACCTGGTTCGGCGGGACCCCGTTGAGCCCGAGGGCGTTCCGGGCCAGCGCGAGGACGACGAAGATCTTGGTGAAGGCCGTCGTCATGAGCAGGAGCGAGGGCGCGACCGACAGCAGGGTGATCGTCAGCAGCACGACGATCGAGCTGCTGGGCGTGCCGTCGATGCCGTTGATGTCGACCGAGAGCGTCGGTCCCGAGCCGGGGGCTGCCGGCCCCGTCGGCGCGGTCGGCGCGGTGGGTTCGGCGGGCGCCGGGGCGGGCGCGGTGCTGACGGACGCCCCGACGGAGGTGGCGACGGAGGTGGCCGCCTGCGCCGTCGAGGGCGCGATCAGCAGGAAGAAGAGCCCGAGGAGAACCGCGAGGGCCGCCAAGAGCCGACGCAGCGGTCGCGTCCGGGGCCGACGGTCGGGGCACTGCCCGAGTACGGGCGTGCCGGAGGCCGGGAAGAGCGCGGTCACCGACGAATGGTCCGTTCCTGCACTGCAACCACCGCCTGGCGCCACGTGGCGGCGCTCAGGACCGATCCCTCGAGAGGGTTGCGAGGCGTGGGGACCGCAGGCTTCCGTGCCGCGGGGGGGGTCGAACGGGTGGACGTCGAGCGGGGTGAGGCAGAACGGGGTGCTGCGGGACGAGGCGCCGCGGGACGCTCGACCCGCGCGGTGACCGGCTCGTCTCCTTCGAGGTCGGCGAGCGCGAAGTCGTCGAGGTCGGCCAGCGCCGCGAGCTCGGCCGAGTCCAGCTCGACCCGCTCCGCGGCCTCGTCCTGCGCCACCGGCGCGGGCGCGACCTCGGTGAGCAGGGTGACGCCGTGCTCGCTCACGCCGAGGAGCAGGCGACGGCCCTCGACCTCGATGAGCGCGACCGACGCCTTCTGGCCGACCGACTGACGGGCGACGACGTCGAGCGAGGCGGCACGGGCGCGACGCCCGGCCGGGGTGCCCGCCATCCGGCGTCCGGCCCACCAGAGCAGGCCGAACACACAGCCCAGCGCGAGTGCGACGCGCAGGCCCAGGACGACGGCGGAGGAGTCCATCAGACCGACTCGCTCACGATCTCGGTGATCCGGATGCCGTACTCCTCGTCGACCACGACGACCTCGCCGCGGGCGACCAGGCGGCCGTTGACCATGACGTCCGCCGGGGCGCCGGCTGCGCGGTCCAGCTCGAGGACGGTGCCGGGGACGAGCTCGAGGACCTGGCGGACGGGAAGGCGCGTGCGGCCGATCTCCGCAGTGAGCGTCATCTCGACGTCCTGCAGCAGACGAAGTCCACGGTGCGCCTCGGCCGGGGCGACCGTGCGCTGCTTCGGCACGGGGCCGGAGGTCGCGCGGACCCGCAGGCCGAACCAGGCCTGGGGCGCTGAGGACGCGTCCACGGCGAGTGCCACGACGGCGAGGTCGGGGGCGGCGAGGTCGTCGCCGATCGGTCCGGCGACGGCCGTGTCCAGCACCCCGGTGCCCAGGGTCGCGGCCGCTGCCTCGAGGGCGGGACGCAGGGCGTCGGCGAGCGAGATGCCGCCGGCGGCCTCGACGGCCTCGGCCACGGCCCGGTCGGCGACGACAACGAGCTCGGCGCTGACCGCCCCGACGAACCCGGCACGTACCGCGACGGTCGCGGCCGCCGGCATCGTGCTCGGCTCGACGGGGACCAGGGCCACGGCCGAGGGCAGCATCGTGGCCAGCTCCGTCGCGGCGACGTGCGCCTGCCGCGCGGTCTCGGCCGCGACGGCGGCCTCGGCGATCTGGGGGCTCATGCGCGGTTCTCCTCCGAGGTGACGACCATGCAGGCCAGCCGGTTGCGGTTGCTCCCGAGTGCTGCGCGGGCGAGGGTGACGTCGTCGACGACGACATCAAGGGGCTGATCGGCGCGGTGCCGCAGCGGAACGACGTCACCGACACGCAGGGCCTCGACCCGACCCGAGGTGATGGTCAGCGGCGCGAAGCGCACACCCACGTCGACGGGGACCTCGCGCACCTGGTCGGCGAGCGCGGCCAGGGCCGCGCGGTGCTCCCTGAGCTCGTCGCCCGAACGGGCATCGGCGGCCTCGCCGGCGCGCAGCGGAGCGAGCAGGACCTCGGCCGGGACCATGAGGTCGGTCCGACTCGTGCGGCCACCGATCTCCACCTCGAAGGTGGCGACGACGACGGGCTCCGAGGCGGCGGCGGCCTGGACGAACTGAGGGCTGTACTGCACCGACTTGGCGTGCAGGTCGAGCGGGGTGACGGCCGAGAAGGCGTAACCGAGGTCGTGCAGCGCGTGCTGGACGAGTCCGCCGAGCAAGGACCACTCGATCTCGGTGAGCTCACGCTCCTCGTCGGCCAGCGCGCGACCGGGACCGCCGAGCAGGTAGTCGATCCAGATCATGCCCGTCTCGAGCGGGAGCTGGAGGACGGCCGTCGAACGATTCTGCTCGACCTGGCACAGGATCATCAGCGTCCGGCCCGGGAGCGCGCGGACGAACTCGTCGTAGGAGCGGAGCTCGACCGTCTCGAGCGTGATCGCGGCGACGACGCGCGTGCGGGAGGTCAGCAACGTCCCCCACTGGCGGGCGAAGGTCTCGAAGGCCATCTCGAGCACGCGACCGTGCTCGCGGGGGAGCGTCATGGGGCGACGGAAGTCGTACAGCTCGGGTGCACCGCCGCGCTTGCGCCGCGCAGGGACCTTCGCCTGGGGTGCGTTCATGACCGTCACGGGCTGCACATCGGCAGCCAGGAGGCGCCGATGAGGGATCGGTGACGACCACCTCCGAGTGAACTCGGCAGCCGGTCCGCGACGGCCGTGAGGCCGTCCGGTCCGGGCAGGACCCGGGCATCCGTGCCCGGTAGCGTGCCCGGGCATCCGTGCCCGGGGCTGGTCAGTGCGAGGTCAGCACCTCGTCACTGGGAGACGAAGTCCGTGAAGTAGACGTCCATCACCTCGCCCTCGTAGGCCTCGGCCAGCTCCTTCTTGAGCTCGGCCTTGAGGACGTCACGCTGCTGGAGATCGCTGACCTCCTCCATCGAGCGGCCGGAGAACAGGGTGATGGCCAGGTCGAGCGCCTTCGCCGTCTCCGGGGTCTCGGCGACGGACTTCGTGAGCTGGAGCCCGAGGCCGAGGCGCAGGTAGTGGCCGCCGGCCAGGTTGACGCTCACGGAGTCGATGACCACGACCTTGCCCGCGACGGGCGTGGGCTTCGGAGCCGGCGTGGCGCCGGCGGCCGGTGCCGGCTTGAGGAAGAACCAGTACGCGGCCCCGCCGACGAGGAGGAGCAGGACGATCACCACGATCAGCTTCTTCTTCTTGCCGGAGGGCGCGGCGGCCTCGTCGATCGGCTGGCCCGAAGCGCCGCCCGCCGACTTCGGGGCGATCTTGGACTTGCTGGAGATGACGCGCTGTTCGGTGGGCATCGTGCTCACCCCTTTGCTGCCGCTGCTGCGACCTCGGGTAGGAACTGCTTGACGGAATCGGGGACAGGGGACAGGACGACGAGGTCGACGCGTCTGTTGGCGGCCATCGGGTCGCCCTGCGGATCGGCGAGCGGCCGCTGGTCACCGAAGCTCGTCGCGGCGATGCGCTGTCCCGAGATCCCGTCCACCTCGACCAGGCGGCGCAGGACCTCGACGGCGCGGTCGGCGGCGAGCTCCCAGTTGGTGGCGTACCCGCCGGAGGGCGGGAGGGTGTTGGCGTTGCCCTCGACCGAGATCTCCTCGCTGAGGCCGTGGAGCACGGGCCCCAACGTGTCGATGATCTTGAAAGCGGTCGGGGTGAGGTCGGCGCTCGACGCCTTGAAGAAGACGTCGTCGGCCACCATCCCGATGACGAGTCCGCGCGAGGTCACCGAGAAGCGCACCCGGTCCGACAGCCCCTCCGCCGCGAGCGACTTGGACAGCGAGCTCGCGATCCCCTCGAGGCGGTGGTACTCCACGACGGCCAGGTCGTAGTTCTTCTGCTCCTCGGTCAGCGCAGTCGTCGGCGTGACCTGGTTCGGGTCCGCGGACTGCTGCGCCTTCGGCACCTGCTGGTCGATCGGCACGCCCACGTCGTTCTTCAGGCTCGGCGCGATCTCGAACTGGCTCAGACCGGTCAGGGCGCCGCTGCCGCCGACGAGCATCGACGGGGCCTCGTGGCCGAAGCCGATGGCCAACGACTGCCGCAGCTTCTCGAACTTCACGACGTCGACCTTGCTCATCGCGAAGAGCACGATGAAGAGCCCGACCAGCACCGTCATCATGTCCGCGTAGGAGACGGCCCACCGCTCGTGGTTCTCGTGCTCCTCCTCCTCGTGCTTCTTGGGCCGCCTGCCGTGCCCGCCGTGCCCGTGGCCCGAGCTCATGCTGCGTCCCTCTTGGCTGCGCCCGGCGGCATCAGGCTGCGCAGTCGCTGCCCGACGAGGCGCGGGTTGGCGCCGGCCTGGATCGCGAGGAGGCCCTCGACGATCATCTCCATGTGCTGCTGCTCGAGCTCGGACACGCGGGTGATGCGCGCGGAGATCGGCAGGTAGATGAGGTTGGCCGTGAGCAGGCCCCAGAGGGTCGCGACGAACGCCGCACCGATCATGTGACCGAGCTGGTCCGGGTTCGAGAGGTTCTCCAGCACGTGCACGAGCGAGACGACCGTGCCGATGATGCCGACGGTCGGCGCGTAGCCGCCCATGTTGGCGAAGAACTTCGAGCTGACCTTGTCCTGGGCCTTCTTGGAGGAGATCCGCGCCTCGAGCATGTCGCGCAGGTCGTCGGGGTCGGTGCCGTCGATGGCCGACTGCAGGCCGTCGCGCAGGAACTCGTCCTCGATGGTGCGGGCGGCGTCCTCCAGAGCCAGCAGGCCCTCACGCCGAGCGCGATCGGCGAGCGAGACGATCTCCTCGACGCTGCTCTCGGAGTCGGGGAACTTGTACATGAGCCAGGTCTTGAGGTTCGCCATCGTGCGCATGACGTCCTTGAGCGTCCCGCTCGCGACGCCGGCACCGATCGTGCCGCCGATCACCAGGATCATCGGCGGGAAGAGCACCACCGACATCGGGGTGGAGCCCTCCATGAAGATGCTCAGGATGACCATGCCGAACGCGAGGGCGATCCCCCCGAAGGTTGCCGGATCCATCAGTCGCCCTCCGGCACGGACGCGAGTGCCCGCGTGGGGCGGAGCTCGGTGACGGCGGCGACCGCGTCGGCATCGGTGGCGGTCTGGGCGGCGAGGGCGAGCGTGGCCGAGACGACGCGAGCGCGGTACGCGACCACGAGCGCGGTCACCTCCTCGAGGGACTCGGCGACGATGTACTTCGTGCCGTCGATGAGCGTGAGGATCGTGTCCGGCGTGCTCTCGACCCGTTGGAGCAGGTCGGGGTTGACCGCGAAGCGCGGTCCGTTGAGTCGCGTGACGACAATCATGGCGAGCCCCATCCGTGGTGTGCATCCGGGCCCGTCCATGAGCCCTTCACACCAGTGATCGGCAGGCGCCGGTCCCCTCTGAGAGATTCGGCTCACGTCACCCGACCGCGAGCCCGCCCCGTCCGGACGCTGGGGAGACCTCGCCCCGCACAGCGACGGATGCCGTGCGGGTGGGCGTCGCAGCACAGGACCTCGCTGCTCTCCTCGACCAGCGCCCTGGGCTCGGCGACGCGCACGCGCCGCCGAGATCCGCCACCACCGTGACGTCGAGCGCAGCCATCGCCTCCCGTGAGCAGCGCTGCAGGTCCGTGCCGTGGTCGTCGAACGGGCGGAGATCACCCTGCGGTACCGCTGGCGGCATGTCGCCGTCTTCCCCTGCGAGACGGCGACGCAGGTCGCTGCTGCCCTGCGCGCCCGTGGTTGGCTCGGCAGCCCCCGCACCTGCGGCCCCCGCTGCTCCCTCTCTCGACCCCCGCGCCGTCCAGCCGGCGCGAGTGCGCCTGCGACGCCACGAGGCTGGTGAGGGTTGGCGTCGGATGTCGACGACAACCCTCACCAGCCTCGGTCGAGCGGACGGGCGGGGTCGCGGGGCGGCCGGGGCGCGACTCAGCAGGCGAGTCGTCGGCGGCCGCTCCTCAGGTCAGCGCTTGAGGTTGACGAGCTCCTGGAGGACCTCGTCGGACGTGGTGATGACACGGGAGTTCGCCTGGAAGCCGCGCTGGGCGATGATCAGGTTGGTGAACTCGGCCGAGAGGTCGACGTTCGACATCTCGAGCGCGCCACCCGTCAGCGAGCCGCGGCCCGAGGAGCCGGCGGTCCCGATCTGCGGGTTGCCGGAGTTGATCGAGGTGCGGTACGAGGAGTCACCGGCCTTCTCCAGACCACCCGGGTTGGTGAACGCGGCGAGCGCGACCCGGCCCACGGCCTGCTTGAGCCCGTTGCTGAACGCCCCGAGAAGCGTGCCGTCGGCGTTGATCGTGAAGGACTGCAGGGTTCCGGCCGCGCGGCCGTCCTGCGTCTTGGCGGCCACCGTGTTGAGCCCCGCGAACCCGGTGAGCGTCGACATGTCGACCGTCACGCCACCGACGGTCATCGTCGCGCCGGTGGCGAGCGTCCCGTCCGGGTTGAAGGTCATCGTGCCGGTCGTGTTCGCGGCACCGATGGCACCCGACACGTCCCAGCCGGCGGCGGACTTGGTGAAGGCCAGGTCGAGCGACGAGACGTTGCCCGAGGCGTCGTAGACGTCCATCGTCCGGTTGAGGACGGTGCCCGTGGCGGCGTCGGTGGGCAGGTTGCCCTCGAAGCTGGCGTTGGTCGTGGCCGCCGCGCCCATGAGGGTCGCGATCGGCAGGCGCAGGTCGGTCAGTCCGCTGTTCGGGTCGATGGTGCCGGCCGAGTCGGCCGCCCAGCCCTGGACGAGCGCACCGTCGGTGGTCACGAGCTGACCGGTCGCGTCGAAGGAGAAGGCGCCGGCGCGCGAGTAGAGCTGCTCGCCGCCCTTGCTCGTGATGAAGAAGCCGTCGCCGGAGATCATCATGTCCGTCGACTTGTTGGTCAGCTGAGCGGCACCCTGCTGGAAGTTCGTCGAGATTCCCGCCGTGCGCACGCCCAGACCGACCTGGGCCGGGTTGGTGCCTCCGACCCCCGGCTGGGCGCCACCCGCGCTGGTCAGGACCTGCGAGAGCGTGTCCTGGAACTGGGCCTGGGAGGTCTTGAACCCGGTCGTGTTGACGTTGGCGATGTTGTTGCCGGTGACGTCGAGCATCGTCTGGTGGGCGCGCAGGCCACTGATGCCGGAGAAGAGCGAGCGAAGCATGGCATTTCCCTTCGTTGGTGGCTTCAGGCAGCCGGGGTGGTGGTGGACGACGCGGAGGAGCCCACCGCGGAGACCTTGTCGAGCGCGACGGAGATGCCGTCGACCGAGACCATCGGGACGTCACCGGCGAACGAGACGCCGGTCGCCGTGCCGACATGGGTGACACCTGCGGAGTCGATGGCGCTGACCTGCTGGCCGACGAGGCCGCTCGCGGCGATCCGCATCTGCAGGGCGAAGCTCTCCCGCGAGGTGCTCGACAGGGCCGTCAGCTGCTCCATCGAGGAGAGCTGGGTGGTCTGCGCCATCATCTGCGAGGTGTCCATCGGCGAGGTGGGGTCCTGGTTCTTCAGCTGCGCGACGAGCAGCGCCATGAAGGCCTGCGAGTCGAGCGTCTGCTTCCCCGCCGATGCCGTGCCCTGGTAGTTCAGGCTGCTGGCGGCGGCCACCGCCTGGTTCGTGCTGGTCGCCGCGGCGATCGCGTCGGTCATCGTGTTCCCCCTAGAGGTCGAGGTCGAGGCCGCCGGAGCGACGGTGGCTGGCAGGAGCGGGTGCGGCGACCGCGGAGCGGCTCACCTGTGTGGGGACGGCGGCGCGCGGGCCGGGGTCCCGGTTGTCGGCCCCGCCGCCGCTGCCGCCGCCCTGGCGGGAGAAGTCGGCGAGGTCGAGGTCGGCCGAGAGGCCTGTCGACGCGAGGTCCCGGCGCAGGTCCGGGAGGGCGGACCGGAGCGCCTCGCGTGCGTGGTCCGTGCCGCCGAAGAGCTCGATCCGCACCCCGTCGGTCGCGATGTGCGCGACCACGCGCACCGGCCCGATGGACTGCGGGTCGACGCGCATCGTCATCACGTGCTCACCGAGCGGCGCGGTACGCAGTGCCGCCAGACGTACGCCGAGCTGGTCGGCGATGCTCGGCACGACGACGGGGGCCGCGCCGGTCAGGGTCGGCGACGTGGCCGGGGCGGCGGCCGGGCTGGACGTCGGTGCAGCGGCGAGGGCTGCAGCGACGTGTCCGGGGAGCGCCTGGGGAGCCGCCGCAGGGTCGGCGACCGCCGTCCAGGTGATGCCGGCGGGCGAACCGGTGGCCGCAGGACCGGAGGTCGAGGAGCCGGAGGTCGCGTCGGCCGGGTTCGCCGCGGGCACGGCCGCCTGGTCGAGGGCACGGGCGAACGCGCCGTGGGGCGCAGCGGCCGTCGCCACGTGGGCTCCGGCACCGGCCGCCGCAGCAGGCCCGCTCGTCCCGACCGGGGTACCGGCCGGGGCACCGGCCGCGACGGGTGCGGTCGGCGCCGCGGGTGCGGCGGTCGCGGCGGTGGCGGCGGGTGCGGCGGTCGCGGCGGTGGCGGCGGGTGCGGCGGTCGCGGCGGGCGCGGTGGGCGCGGTGGCGGGCGCGGTGGGCGCGGCGGCCGAGGCACTGGTCGCGGTCGCTGCCCTGGTCGCGCTGCCGGGAGCCGACCCGACCGCCGCCACCGCCGCGACCGGCACCGCGGTGCCGGCGGCGGCCTGTGTGGTCGTCGAGGCAGCGGTCGCCGCCGCAGTGGTCGTCGCGGCCGGAGCCAGGAGCGCTACGGCAGCGGCCTGCACGACGGAGGCGACCGTCACGGTCGGCGGCACGAGCTGCGCGTCGGTCGCCGCAGGTCGGGAGACGGTGGAGGACCCGGCGACGGTGCCGTCCGTCGCCGCGGTCCCGCCGGTGGCGGACGCCGCGTCGGCGGCACGGGTCGCGCCCGATCCGTCCGGCGAGGTGGCAGCGGTGCCGGCATGGTCGGCTGCGCCATGCGTCCGGTGGTCCCGCTCAGCGGGTGCGGAGCCGTCGCGGTGCTCAGAGCCCTCGGCGCGCTCGGGCCGCACGGGCCCCGCGGGCCGCTCGGGCCGCTCGGGCCGCTCCGCACGTTCGGACCGCTCAGCCCGATCGACCCGCTCGGGCCGGTCGTTCGTCTGCGCGCGGTGGGCGTCGTGGTCGCGGCTCGCCGCGGCGAGCGCCGAGCCGAAGTCGTCCTGCTCGGATCCCTTGCGGGACGACGGGACGCCGGGCGCACCCGCCGTGGCGGTCACTGCGGCGGTCGGCAGCATGCTGATGCTCATCGGTCCCCCTGGTGTCGGCGGCTGGCGGCCTCGTCGAGCACGAGCTGTTCGCTGTGCTCGTCCTCGGCCTTGACCAGGACGTCGTGACGTTCGGCGAGCTTGTCGAGAGTGGCGACGCTGGTCTTCGCCGCAGCCCACTCGGCCGCAGCGATCTCGCTGCGACGAGCGACGACCTGGACGGCGATGGCGGCCTCGGTCACCAACGAGGCCATCGCCGCGCGGTCGGCAACAGCGGCCCGCCAGACGTCCTGGTCCCCGTGGTCAGGGAACAGATGCCCGGCCATGAGGTTCCTCGTCTCGTGCTGGCGCTCGACGGCCCGGCCCGTGTCCGCGTTCGCACGGGCGAGCACGGCAGCGGCCTGCTCCTCCTGGAGCTTGCGCAGGCGCAGCAGGCCACCCAGCCGGAACGTGCGGTTCATGACTCGCTCGCCATCGCGGCGACGAGCCTGCTGAGGTGGGCCCACGACTCGGCGGCGGGCGCCGGCTCGTCCATGCCCTGCCGCAGGAAGGCGTCGATCTCGTCGGCGTGCGCCACGGCGGCGTCGACCAGCGCGTTGCTCCCCGCTGCGTAGGCGCCGACGTCGAGCAGGTCCTGGGCGCGGCGTCGAGCGGCGAGCACCTGACGCAGCCGCACGGCCCCGGCCGACTGCTCACGGGAGGTGACCCGCGAGGCGACGCGCGAGACGGAGCCCAGGACGTCGATGCTCGGGAAGTGCCCCGCGACGGCGAGCTCGCGCGTCAGCACGACGTGGCCGTCGAGGATCGACCTCGCGGCGTCGGCGATCGGCTCGTTGTGGTCGTCGCCGTCCACGAGCACGGTGTAGATGCCGGTCACCGAGCCCTGCCGGTCGGTCCCGGCGCGCTCGAGCAGCTGGGCCAGCAGCGAGAAGGTCGACGGCGGGTAGCCGCGGGTCGCGGGCGGCTCGCCGACGGAGAGCCCGATCTCGCGCTGGGCCATGGCCACGCGGGTGAGCGAGTCCATCATCAGCACCACGTCACTGCCCTTCTCACGGAAGGACTCGGCGATCCGGGTGGCGACGAAGGCCGCGCGCAGCCGCACCAGGGGCGGCTCGTCGGAGGTCGCCACGACGACGACGCTGCGGGCCAGGCCCTCGGGTCCGAGGTCGTCCTCGAGGAACTCGCGCACCTCGCGGCCGCGCTCGCCGACGAGTGCGATCACCGACACCTCGGCCTCGGTCCCCCGCGCGACCATCGACAGCAGGCTCGACTTGCCGACACCTGAGCCGGCGAACAGGCCGATGCGCTGACCGCGCCCGACGCTCGCCATGGTGTCGAGGGCGCGCACGCCGAGACTCAGCGGGGTGTCGACCCGCGCCCGGTCCAGCGCGGACGGCGCGCGTCCGGTGACCGGCGCCCATGCCGAGACGTCCAGCGGACCCTTGCCGTCGATCGGGCGACCGAGACCGTCGAGCACACGTCCGAGCAGCCCCGTGCCCACCGGCGCCAGCAGGGCCCGTCCGGTGCCGCGGACGGCCATCCCGGTGCGCAGGCCCTGCACATGTCCGAGCGGCATGCAGCGCAGGGACGTCGGCGTCGCGGCCACGACCTCGGCCGGGACCGAGCCGGCCACGCCGGCACCGCCGATCTCGAGCACGTCGCCGACCGCGCCGGGCAGGCCGACCACGTCGACGGACAGGCCGACGACGGCACTGACGGTGCCCACCGGCTCCGGCGCCGCGGCGGCGGCCGCGAGCGAGAGGAGCTCGGCGGGAAGGATCGGGCCCGCGGTCATGAGGCTCATGCGTCCTCCCCCAGCAGCACGCGGCGCGCGCGAGCGAGAGCGGTGGAGACCTGGGCGTCGAGGAAGCCGGCCGGGTGCTCGCTGACGGCGTCCCCGCGGTCCAGCCGCGGGTCGGCGACGACGGCGACCGCGCCGAGGCTGACCGCCCCCGTGGCGACCAGCTGCTGCACGGCCGCGGCGTCCGAAGGACTCAGCCGGACGGTGTGCACACCGAGCTCGGCGGGGACCTCGAGGGCCCGGGCCAGCGCTGCCCGCGCCGAGTCCTCACCGTCCGAGAGCTCACGGCGCAGGACGGCCTCGGCGAGCAGCACCGCGGCCTCGGCGAGCTCACGGCGCACCTGGTCGACGCGGGGCACGGCGCGGTGGTCCGCCGCCTGGGCGGATCGCAGCAGCGCGAGGACGGCGTCGTCGATCACGGCCTGACGACGGGCCTCGACGCGCTCGTGCTCAGCGGCCCGCTCGGCCTCCGCACGCGCGGCACCTTCGGCGGCGGCGCGTGCACCTGCAGCCCAGCCCGCTGCCCAGCCGGCGGCGTGCCCGGCTGCGCGGGCCCCGTCGTGCTGGGGCGCGACGCTCTGCAGCGCCGCGGGCAGGAAGGTGACCACGTCACGCGACATATTCGTCCTCGCCCTCGCGGCGGATGACGATCTGGCCGCTCTCCTCGAGCTTGCGGATCGCCTGGACGACGCCGGCGCGCGCCTCCTCGACCATCGACAGGCGGACGGGGCCGAGCAGGTCCATCTCTTCGACGAGGTTCTCGCGGGCCCGCTCGGACAGGTTCGACAGGATCTTCTCGCGCACCGGCTCGTCCGCCCCCTTGAGGGCGAGGGCCAGCGCGGACATCTCGACGCCGCGCAGGACGAGCTGGATGGCGCGGTCCTCGAGCAGCGTGACGTCGGCGAAGACGAACATCCGGCTGCGGATCTCCTCGGCGAGCGCCTTGTCGACGGCCTCGAGCCCCTCGAGGATCTGCTTCTCGGTCGTCGGGTCGGCGCGGTTGATGATCTCGACCAGCGGCTGGAGCCCGCCGATCGCCGAGCTCTCCTGCGGGGTGAGCACGGCCGAGGCCTTGCCCTGGAGCTTCTCGGCGACCACGGCCACGACATCGGGCGAGGCGCGCTCCATCAGCGCGATCCGGTGCGCGACATCGGCCTGCACCGCCGGCGAGAGGCCGGTCATGATCGCCGAGGCGTGCTCGGCCCTCAGGTGGGCCAGGACGAGAGCGATCGTCTGCGGGTGCTCGCCATTGAGCAGCGAGACCACCTGACGGGCGTCGGCGTGCTGGAGGAACTCGAACGGCTGGCCCTGCATCGACGAGGCGAGACGCTCGAGCATGTCGGCGGCCTTCGCCGAGCCGACGGTCGCCTGGAGCACCTGCTGCGCGAATCCCATGCCGCCACGTCCGCTGAAGCCGGTGACCCCGAGCGAGGCGGCGTAGAACTCCTCGAGCACGGCGTCGGCCGTGAGGGGGTCGACCCGCTCCAGGCGCGCGATCTCGGTGGTGAGCTCCTCGATCTCCGCCTCGTCGAGCTGCGACAGGACCTTGGCGGCCTGCTCCCGGCCGAGCTGGATGAGGATGAGCGCGGCCTTCTGGGTCCCGGTGAGCAGTCCGGTGGACATCAGGACCGCCCGCCGACGAGCCAGCTGCGCAGGACCTCGGCGACCTCTTCAGGCTGCTCGGCGGCCATCGCGAGGACGTCGTCGCGCTTGGCAGCCATCGGGTCGACCACGCCGCCCGGGGCCGCCGGCAGGGCCCGGACGGACTCGGCGGCCTCGAGCATCTCGGCCTTGCGCGACTCGAGGAGGTCGAGGGCACCGAGGTCGATCGACTCGCGCTGATCCGCCTTGCCCTTCTTCAGCCCGAGGATCACGAGCATGACGATCGAGAGCAGGACGACGAAGCCGATCACCCCGGTCTTGATGAGGCCCGCGGTCCGGTCGGCACTGGCCTGGGCGTCGGCGGCAGCCAGCGCCGTCGTGGCCTGCTGGGCCGTGCTCGTGTCGAAGGTCATCTGGGTGACCGAGACGACGTCGCCGCGGGTCGGGTCGATCCCGGCGGCCGCGGCCACCGAGGCCTGGAGTCCGGCGAGGTCGACGTTCTTGACCTTGTCGGAGACGACGACGGAGACGGACTGACGGCGGACGGCTCCCGGCGCGGTCGTGACCTGCTCGGTCACCTTGTCCAGCGGGTTGTTCACCGTCGCGGACTCCTTGTGGTACGTCCCGTTGCCGGTGCCGGAGCCGGTCGTCGCGGGGGTGCTCGTCCCGGTCGGACCGAGCACCCCTCCGACGGCCTGGCCGGTACCGCTGTAGTCCTCCGTCGTGGTCGCGGAGTTGATCGGCGGCAGGGTCGGGCTCGGGGCGGAGTAGGTCTCCGTCGTCCGCGCCGCCTGGTCGAAGTTGAGGTCAGCGGCCACCGTGACCACCGCGTTGCCCTTGCCGAGCACCGAGTCGAGCATCTGCTGGATCCCCGAGCTGACGCGGGCCTCGTAGTCCGAGCCCTGGCTGTCCTGGAGGCCGGTCGTCCCGCCGGTGCCACCGACGGTGGAGAGCACGTGGCCGTCGGCATCGATCACGGCGACGTCCGAGGGCTTCATCCCGTCGATGCCCGCCGAGACCAGGTGCACGATCGACTGGACCTTGTCGGTGCCCAGGCTCGTCCCGGGCGCCGTCTTGACGAAGACGGAGGCCGTGGGGTCGTTGGTCTGCGAGACGAAGACGCTCTTGTCCGGGATCGCGAGGTGGACCGTCGCGGTCTGCACGCCCGAGATGGCCTGGATCGTCTTGGCGAGCTCGCCCTCGATCGCGCGCTGGTAGGTGACCTGCTGCTGGAACTCCGAGGAGGTCATGCCCATGCTGTCCAGGAGCGAGTAGCCCTGGCCGTCCGCCGCGCTCGGCAGGCCGGCCGCCGCCATCGCGAGCCGCTCCTTGTAGACCTTGTCGGCGGGCACCAGGATCGTCGCGCCGCCGTCGGTCAGCTGGTACGCCACGCCGTCGGAGGTGAGGTGGTCGACGATGGCGCTCGCGTCGGTCGCCGAGACACCAGAGAAGAGAGGCGTCATCGTCGGCTTCAGGAGCCACGCGGACAGCCCGAAGCCACCGAGCGCGAGCACCGCGACGGCGAGGATGGCCAGCGTGCGCTGGGCCAGCGTGAACTGCTGGACCGTCTTCTGCAGGCTGCCGATCAGCCCGCTGAGCTGTGCCGGCATCAGGCCTGCATCCGCATGATCTCGCTGAACGCCTCGACGGCCTTGTTGCGCAGGGCCGCCGTCAGCTCGATCGTCGTCGCGGCCTTGGAGGCGGCGATCGTGTAGTCGTGGATGTCGTTGAGGTCACCGGTGACGGCCTTGACCGCCAGCGCGTCGGCGTTCGACTGCGTCGCCTGGAGCGAGTCGATGGAGGAGGCGAGCGAGGTGCCGAACGGGGCGGAGGCGCCCGCGGCCGACGAGGCGCCCGCGGCCGAGGCGGTACCCGCCCCGGGGATGACACCGGCACCGAAGGCGCCGAGCATGCTCGACGTCCCGATGCCGGAGATGGCCTGGATGCTCATCAGCTGCGTCCGATCTGCAGGGCGGCCTGGTAGGCCTCTTTGGCGCGGTCGACCACGGCGGCGTTCGCCTGGTATCCGCGCTGGGCCATGATCAGTTCTGTCATCTGGGTCGACATGTCGATGTCGGGGTAGCGCACGTACCCCTCCTTGTCGGCCAGCGGGTTGGTCGGCTCGTAGACGAGCCGACCCGTGGCGCTGCCGAGCTCGATACCGGCGACCTTGGTGCCGGCCGGGGTGCCGTAGTCCACCGAGCTCGCGACCACGTAGCGAGCCCGGAAGGCCTCGTCGCTGGTGGAGCGCACGGTGTTGACGTTGGCCAGGTTGTCGGAGATCGCGTTGAGCCAGGTCTGGTAGACGCCCATCCCCGAGCCGGCGATGCCGATCGCGTCGAAGGTGCCCATCCTCAGCTCCGCATCGCTGAGCGCAGGTTGCTGAACTCGGCGCTGACCGCCTGCGTGGCGAGCTGGTAGCGCAGGTTCGTGTCGATGTTGGCGAGCGTCTCGGTGGCGAGGTCGACGTTGTTGCCGTCCTCGCGGGTGGGCGCCAGGGACCGGGTCGTGGTCGCCGTGACCGCACCGGAGCCGTCCGAGACGGCGGAGCGCAGGGCGTCCTCGAAGGAGACCTTGCCGGCGAGGAAGCCGGGGGTCTGGATGTTCGCGACGTTGTCGGCGATGGTGCGCTGGCGAAGGGACAGCCCGTCGAGCGCGCTGTTCATCGCAACGAAAGAGACTGAGTCGAACACAGCCGGAGCCACCTCATCGGTCGAGGTCCTGCAGTCGGCCGGTCCATGGCCTCCGGGTCGAGCAATCCGTGCTCAGGCCGTCCATCGGCCCCCGCGGGGGTCCTGTGAGGAGTTCGGTGCTGTGACCTGCGGGGTTCACCCGCGAGGGTGAGCGACGAGGCGGTCAGTCGGGGTGAACCCGACGATCTCGGACAGGCCGGTCAGGTCAGGCGGGGAGGTCGAGGTAGACCGGCACCGAAGGACCGGCCGAGCGCAGTGCCTGCGCGGCCGCGAGGTGACGGCGTGAGAGGTCCGCGGCCTCGGCGAGGCGACGACCGACCTCGAGCTGGCGTGCCAGGAGCGCGCGGGCGCGATCGGCGAGCGTCGCCGGCAGCGGGCCGAGGCCCACGGGTGGCGCCCAGAGGTCGGGCGGGTTGTCGGCGATGTGGTCGAGCGTGAGGGCACGCTCGGCGACGACGACGTCGAGCTCGAGGGCGGTGAGCGCTGCCTCCCAGGCCGCGGTCCACCCGACGGTTCCCATCTCGGCGGTCGCCATCTCAGCCGACCCCGAGCTCGCCGCGGGACAGGCCGAGCCCGGTGGGCACGGCGCCCGCCGGCTCGAGGGTCGACGTCCCGGAGAGCTGGGCCGCGGCCTCGTGCCAGGCGTCACGCAGGGGTTCGACGAGCTCACGGCAGGCCGCGGTGCGGTCGGCGTCGGCAGCCACGTTGGCGCCGACGAGCTCGCGCAGCAGGAAGGTGTAGACGCTCATCAGCTGGCGTGCTCCGTCCCAGGCGGCGACGTCCAGCGTGGACACGAGCTCGGAGAGGATGTCCTGGGCGTGGGTGAGCTGGGCGTTGGCCGTCGTGCGGTCGCCGACGCGCTGGGCGTCCTCGCCGCGACGCAGGTCGAGCACGAGACGGTCGTAGAGCATCGTGAGCAGGGTCGCCGGGCTCGCCGTGGCGACGGCGTCGTCGAGGTACCGGTTGCGTACCGCCGTGTAGTTCATGAGACCCGCGCCTTCCGTGGCAGGGATGCCGATGCAGCGAGGCAGCGGCGAGCGGACGTGCTCATCCTGAGCTCGTGCTGAGGGAGGCCAGCTGACCGGTCAGCCAGGACTGCTGCGACTGGAGGTTGGACAGCGAGACCTCGAGGGTGGAGTAGGTCTTCTCCAGCGCCGCCTGGCGCAGCTGGAGGCGCACGTCCCAGCCGTCGATCTGGGTGCCGAGGCTCGAGACCACGCCCTGCTGGCTGGTGATCTTCTGGGTCAGGGTTCCGGTGGTCGCATCGGAAGCACCCGTCGCGACCGCCTGCACGCGGGAAGCGATCGTGGTGAGCATCGTCTGGACGGCACCCGGGTCGGCCGCGAAGGCCGTGGCGAAGGTGGCCTCGTCGAACGCGAACGTACCGTCCGCGTTCAGGCTGATCCCGACGCTCGACGGGGACTTGCCGCCGACGGGCATGCTCGCCGCGCTGGTCAGCTGCTGGGACAGGTCGCGGATCTCGGACTCTCCGGAGAGGACCCCGCCGGTGACCATGGCCTTGCCGCTGCTGTCCGTCGTGCTCGTCGACGCGGTCTGCGAGCTGATGTCGGACAGCGCGAGGCTCAGCGAGCCCATGAAGTTCTTGGCCATCGTCGACAACGCCGTGCTGTCGCGCGCGACGGTGACCGTCGTCGGGTCGTCGCCGGGGGCGGTCACCTTCGAGACGGTGATGTTCACCCCGGTCATCAGGTCCGAGAACGTGTTCGAGGACTGCTCGACCGTCTGCTCGAGGGCAGGGTTGCCCTTCCACAGCGTGACCTTGGCGTTCTGCGCCACCTGGAAGCTGTTCTGGTCGATCCGCATGCTCTGGTCCGTGCCGGCAGCGGTCGCGGCGACGACGTCGGCCTGCGTGCCCGCGAACACCTCGAACGAGCCGTCGGTGCCGGTGGTGGTCCCGGTGAACTGGATCCGGTACTCCGGCGTCGCGCCGGTCGTGACGCGGACGACGGTGGCCCGGACACCCGCGTCTGCTGCCTTGTTGACCGCGGCGGCGACGTCGGCGAGGCTCCCCGAGGCGGGCTCGACGGTCAGGTAGGTCCCGTCGGCCTTGCGAACGGTCACGCTGGGCGGGCTCTGCGGGACGAGGGAGTTGTCGTCCGGCACGACGTTGCTGAGGGAGACCTGCGGCGTGGCGACCTGGTCGACGGAGAAGGTCATCGAGCCGGGCTGGGCCGAGCTGGTCGTCGTGGCCGTCGCGGAGACGGTCCCGGATGCCGAGGTGCTGACGGTGGCCTTCGCCGCCGTCCACGAGGCCGCATCGGCGGTCGTCGTGGCGAAGGTCGCGAGGGACGCGATCTTGGTGTTGACGCCTTGCAGTGCCGAGACGAGCTTGGTGACCGAGGCCTGACGCGTCTTGAGGGCGTCCTGAGGCATCGCCTCGACCTTCATCAGCTGACTGATCAGGCTGGTCGTGTTCAGGCCGCTCACGAGGCCGTCGATGGACGATGTCATGGTTCACCTCCCACACAGGGTGCCCCGCTGTCTCGGGGGCCGGAAGCACCGGTGGTGGGGGGGGGCGCGGGGCGCCCCAACCCCCCCCGGGAGATGGAACCGGGGGGCGAACCCGGCCGGGGGGGGGTCGGGGAGGGCCGGGCGTGGCACCCA
>JBBSAL010000013.1:0-84691 GCA_038252305.1 Actinomycetales bacterium
CAGCGACAGCGACAGCGACAGCGACAGCGACAGCGACAGCGACAGCGACAGCGACAGCGACAGCGACAGCGACAGCGACAGCGACAGCGACAGCGACAGCGACAGCGAATGGTGTTCACAGCATCGGGAGGCATGGTCCATCCAGTGATGATTTCCACACCATAGAATTGGGATTTCTTTCCACAGCATCAAGGGGTCGATCGCACTCGGCATGCGATTGACGTGCCGCATGAGCACTCCCGGACTTGAAACGCAATGCGGCCTGGGTGCTCCTCGATTTCCGGCTGCCTATCGCCGACCGGGAATGTCAGTGGTCGATGCCATCATGGGTCTTGTCGGTAAATGCCGGACGATGTCGGGAGGTGAACGCATGCACCATTCAGCGGATGACCTCGTGCCGCCTCAGGGCTGGCCCTCTCAGAACCTGCCGCCTGACAACCTGCCGACGGAGGAGCGAACAGGCGCTCTCCCCCGTTCCCTCTCGCGTGCCGCTGACGCGCTGCTCTCGGCGCTCGACGAGCTCCTCGCCGTCGAGCCGCGCAGCCTGGACGGCGCCCAGGCCGACGTCCTCGCTGAGGTCCTCAGCTCCGTGGCGGGCCGCGCCGCAGTCGGGCAGGCGCGACTGCTCCCCGTGGTCGAGGCCGACGGGCTCTGGGCGCTCGGCTCGCACCGGTCGCTCGCCCAGTGGGCGGCCGCCCGCTACCGCACGACGATCGCGACGGCGCGCGCGCAGGTCAGGCTCGGTCGAGCTCTGCGGGACGACGCACCGCTCACCGCGGAGGCCGCCGTCTCCGGGCGCATCGGCGCCGAGTCCGCGCGCGTCATCGCGACCGGCACGACGACGACACCCGCACGCCGCGCGGCCCTCGCCGATCCGACAAGCGGCTGCGCTGAGGCCTTCCTCGTCGACCAGGCCTGCGTCCTCCCGGTCGATCAGATGCGCAGCCTCGTCCACGCCTGGGCGGACCTGGCCGACCCCGACGCCGACGACCGCGGCTACGTCGAGGCCTCCGATCGCGAGCACCTGGAGATCGCCCGGGTGCCGTACGGCTACCGCGTCGACGGGCAGCTGACGGTCGAGCACGGCGAACAGCTGCGAACGGCCTTGCACACGATGATGGGTGTGCCCGCCGCGACCGATCCGCGCAGCACCAGCCAGCGACGTGCCCAGGGGCTGGCGGACCTCGCACGGCTCGCCCTGGACCACGGGCTCCTCGGCACGGGTACGGCGAGCCGACCCCAGGTCACCGTGCACGCCGATCACCCGACGCTGATGGACCTGCTCGAGCGCGCGGCCGCTCGCGCCGGCGAGGGCGTGGACGGCGCACCGCTCGGCCCCGGAGCACGCACCCGGGCAGCGCACCCGTTCACGCCCGAGCTCCTGCAGCGGCCCCGCTACGACGGTGGCACCGCCGTCCCCCGTTCCGTCCTCGACCGACTCGCCTGCGACAGCGCGTGGAACCGGGTCATCTTCGGTCCCGACTCGCAGGTCCTCGACGCCGGGCGCACGCAACGCACCTACACCGGCCCCAAGCGGGCAGCGGTCATCGCCCGGGACCTGCACTGCCGTTTCCCCGGATGCACCGCGCCGCCGGCGATCAGCGAGGTGCACCACACCCGTCACTGGGCCCGCGACCACGGCAGCACGGCCGTCGACGAGGGGATCCTGCTCTGCTGGCACCACCACGACCTCACGCATCGCCGAGGCGTCCGGATCGCTCGCCACGACGACCGATGGACGTTCGAGGACCGGAACGGGATACCGCTTCGCCAGTGAGCCGCGGGGACGCCGACGCGTCCGGGTCAGTACGTGAAGCTCGCGACCTTGGTCTTCAGCTGCGCCGCCAACCCAGCGAGCTCGGCGACCGCGCCACCCATCTGATGCAGCACCTGGGCGCTGGTGTCAGCGGACGAGGCCACGCCCGTGATGTTCAGCGCGATCTCCTCCGAGCCGGTGGCCGCCTCGCCGACACCGCGACTCATCTCGTTGGTCGTCGCGGTCTGCTCCTCGACCGCCGAGGCGATCGTCATCTGGTAGTCGTTGATCCGCGCGACGATCCCGGCGATCTGCGCGATGGAGTCCACGGCTCCCGTGGTGTCGGCCTGGATCGCCTCGACCCGTCGGGCGATGTCCTCCGTCGCTCGCGCCGTCTCCTGCGCGAGCTCCTTGACCTCACCGGCCACCACCGCGAAGCCCTTGCCGGCCTCCCCTGCCCGAGCCGCCTCGATCGTCGCGTTCAGCGCGAGCAGGTTCGTCTGCTCCGCGATCGAGGTGATCACCTTGACCACGTTGCCGATCTCCTTGCTCGACTCGCCGAGCCGCGCGACCGAGTCGTTGGTCGTCCGGGCAACCGACGTCGCGTTCGACGCCACCTTCGCGGCCTCGGTGGCGTTCTGCGCGATCTCCCGGATCGACGCCCCCATCTCCTCGGCGCCCGCAGCGACCATCTGCACGTTCCGGCTGACCTGCTCCGCGGCTGCGGCCACGACGCCCGCCTGGGCGCTCGTCTCCTGCGAGCCGGACGAGATCTGCGCGCTCGACGCGGAGAGCTCCTCGGCCGCCGCCGCCACCAGCGACGTCGCCTCGGAGACACCGGCGATCAGCCCCCTCAGGGCGTCCTGCGCCGTCCTGAGCATCGCGGCCATCTGACCGATCTCGTCCGCCGAGCGCACCTCGGGGCGGACCGTGAGGTCGCCGTGCGAGAGTGCCGCGATCGATTCGCGCACCGTGGCCACCGATCGACGGACGCCGTTCGCGATCATCAGGCCCACCGAGATCGCGAGCGCGAGACCAGCAAGTACGACGACCGCGACGAGGAGCATCGACCGGTTCGCGTTGGCCTCGGACTCGGCGGCGTCTGCAACAGCCGCCGCCGCGACATCGTCGCTCACCTGGGTGAGGTTGCCCACGAGTGCCGCGCCGAGCTCGGCGAGACCACCGGACCTGCGGGCGTTGGCCCAGGCGACGCCGTCATCGGCCAAGGCGTACTTCATGAAGTCGCCGTTGACCGCCGGCTTGTACTTCGCGTAGCTCGCGGTGAACTCGGCCCAGCTGGGGGGCTGCTCTCCATATGCCTGGGCGTACACGTCGACGAATGCGGCAGTGGCCGCGTCGAAGTCGGTGAAGGCCGTCTGCACGTTGTCGTAGGCGGTCTGGTTGTCGGAGCCGACGTAGGCGGCGACGAGGTTGAGGCCGTCCCGCACCCGCCACAAGGAGTCCTTGAGGTTGAGCAGCGATGCGCTCACGGACGCCTGGACGGCCAGGTGCCCGGCGTCCACGGTCTTGAGCCGCTGGATCTCCACCACGGCAAGAGAGCCGAGTCCTAGAGAGAGCGCAGCAAGGATCGCCACCAGTCCCATGATCTTTCCGCGGATGCTCCCGGCGACGACGGAGGTCAGGCGGGCCCAGGGGCGGGGCGGACGGACGGGGGCTGTCGGGATCGACACGGGGCCTCCTGGCTCAGGGACAAGTGCCCCGACGATCGGCCGCTCCGCGCATCTGGTGAGGGGACCGAGGTCCCGGGTGGCGGGTCAGAGCAACCGTCGCGCGGCCGCCCACCGGGTCAGCTCGTGCCGGCTGGAGAGCTGGAGCTTGCGCAGCACCGCCGAGACGTGCGACTCGACCGTCTTGATCGAGATGAACAGCTCGCTGGCCACCTCGCGGTAGGTGAACCCGCGCGCGATGAGCCGCATGACCTCGCGCTCGCGCGCGGAGAGCCGGTCCAGCTCGTCGTCGCCCGTCGCGATGTCACCCGCCGCCGCACCGAAGGCGTCGAGCACGAAACCGGCGAGCCGCGGGGAGAACACCGCATCGCCGCCCGCCACCCGACGGACCGCGGTCGACAGCTCGGGGCCGCTGATCGCCTTGGTGACGTACCCGCGTGCCCCGGCGCGGATCACCTGAACGACGTCCTCGGCCGCGTCGGACACCGACAGCGCGAGGAACCGAACCTCGTGCAGATCGGCGCAGGCCCGGAGCACCTCGGCGCCGCCCCCGCCGTCGCCACCGGGCAGGTGCACGTCCAGCAGCACGACCGGAGGCTGCAGGCGCCGGACCGCCTCGATCGCCGAGGGCACGTCGTCCGCCTCGCCGACCACCCGGACCCCTTCGTCGAGCGCGGCACGCACCCCGGTGCGGAAGATGAGGTGGTCGTCCACCAGGACGACGTCGACCGGCCCGTCCACAGATCCGCTCACGGCTCCGTTGACGGGGATGTTCCCGGGATCGCTCACTGACGTGCCTCCTCGTTGCCGTCCACCGGAAGGCTCAGGTGGACCTCGGTACCGCTCTCACGGCACCGGACGGTCGCCGACCCGCCATGACGGGTCATCCGGCCGATGATCGACTCGCGCACGCCCAAGCGGTCCTCGGGCACGGCGTCCGCGTCGAAGCCGTCCCCATGATCGCGCACGAAGGCCTCCACCACGTCGGCGCTGCACTCGAGGTAGACCGAGACCGGCGGGCGCCCGTGACGCACCGCGTTGAGCAGCGCCTCCCGCGCCGCGCGGAGCATGACCTCGGTCTCCGCGTCCGGCACCCGGTCGCCGACGACGACGACCTCCACCGGGATCGCGTGCAGGTCCTCGACCTCGCCGACGAGCCGGGCGAGCTCGGCCGCGAGCGAGGTGCCCGGTGTCGTCCGGTCGTCGTACAGCCAGGACCGCAGCTCACGCTCCTGCGCGCGTGCCAGGCGGGCGACGTCCTCGGGGTCGTCGGCCCGGGCGCGGATCAGCGCGAGGGTCTGGAGGACCGAGTCGTGCAGGTGCGCGGCGATGTCGGCCCGCTCGGCCTCCCGCTCCCTTGCCACCCGCTCGTCGCCGAGCGCGCGCACGAGCCGGAGCCACCACGGGGCCAGGACCAGCCCCACGCCGGCGAGCACGGCGAGCGCAGCGACCGCCGAGCCGAACAGGTCGGCAGTCGGCGTCTCCCGCCCGACGAAGAGGAAGACCCCGAACCCGGCGAGCACGGTGCCGCCGATCAGGCGGAGGATGCTCGTGCGCTGCCCGGCGCGCAGCGCGCCCGGCTCCCCGCTGCGCGAGACGGCGTCGAGCTGGCTCCAGGCCAACGCGGTCCCGCCGACGACGATCATCGTCGGGACGAGCCAGGAGCCGCCCAGTGCGATCCCGCTCCGGTTGGCCACCAGCACGGCGGCGGCCAGCACGAGCAGCAGCCCGAGCCCGACCTCTGCGGCCGGGAAGGTGCGAGGACCCGGCCGGAGCCTCGGCGCGAGCCGGGTCTGGGCCGCCGGAAGCTGCGCCGCAGCAGCCTGGACGGGGTCGCCCCTCGGCACGGTGACCCAGAGGAACACGTAGAGCACGATGCCGACCCCGCCGACGAGGCTCGTGCCGAGGAAGACGAGCCGGACCACCCCGACCCGCAGCCCGAGGTGCGCGGCGAGCCCCGCGGCGACACCGCCGACCCGGCGTCCGGCCGTCGGCCGACGCAGCGGCAGACGCGGCGCCGTGGTGGGCGCCGGTGCCGGTCCAGGTGCAGGAGTGCTCACACCGAGCATCGTCACACGTCAGAGGCTGCACCGGTCGGCTCAGACGGCCCCAACGGCAAGGTTCAGGGGCGAGGTCCGGGTGCCGACCCCCCACGATCAGGGTCAGATCAGGGGTACTCCCCGATGTCCCCGGCGTTCTGCGCCACGAGCATGGAGCCATGAGCACTCCTGACCCCACCACCCCGGTCCCACCCGCCCCGAACGCGACCGACGGGTTCTTCGACTCCATCCGACGCACCGGCCTCGTCCGCGGCAACGACCGCTGGATCGCCGGCGTCGGCAGCGGCCTGAGCCGCCGGCTGGGCATCGACCCGCTGGTGGTGAGGGCCCTGCTGCTCGCCTCGATGCTGCTCGGCGGCCTCGGCGTCGTCCTCTACGCGATCGCGTGGATGCTGCTCCCCGAGGAGAGCGACGGCCGCATCCACCTGCAGGACCTCTTCCGCGGCCACGCCGACATCGCCGTCCTCGGGGCCGCCGTGCTCCTGGTGACCGGCCTGACGATGACCGGTTCGCTCGTCCCCGGCTGGTACTTCGGCGGTCGGGGCGACTCCGGCTGGTGGCAGGGCCTGGTCTGGCTCGGGATCCTGGTCACGGTCGTTGCGCTGCTCATCTCCCGTCGGGGCCGCCGCGATCCACGGAACGACGGCGGCCCGACGACGACGCTGCGGCCGGGCCGGCCTCCCGCCCCCGGCGCCTGGCCCGGTGGCCCCGTGCCGCCGGCTCCGGGACACCCCGGCTCCGCCACCGGGTACGGCTCCCCAGCCTCCACCCCCTTCGACGACCCCACCCACGCGAGCTCCGGCTCGCCCTCGGAAGGACCTCGCATGTCGACCACCCCGATGCCTCCCGTGCCGCCCGCTCCGGGCAGCAGCCCCTATGCCGGCTACGCGGGCTACCAGCCGAACGTCACCACACCCGCGGCGTACGCCCCCACCTGGCAGACGTCCCCCGGTGCCCCGACGACGACACTGCCTCCGCAGCAGCCTCGCGTGCGCCGAGGAGCAGGCCGCGGAACCTTCGGCGTCGTCCTGGCGCTGACGCTGATCGTGCTCGCCGGGCTGCTCTACGCCGACCGGCTCGGGCGCCTTGCCGCACCCGTCGGTCTCACCACGATCGCGGCCGCCGTGATCTTCCTCGGTGCCGCCATCGCCGTCGCCGGAGTCCGGGGACGCACGGCCGGTGGGCTCGGTGCGCTGGCGATCGTCCTCATGCTCGTCGGAGCACCGCTCGCCGCGAGCGAGCGGTACGACCTGCCCACGCCCACCCCGGGGCAGGGCGCCATCGTCGGTGAGGTCGACGTACGGCCGAGCACGGTGGCCGAGGCCGAGGCCGGCTACGACCTCGGTGCCGGCTCGATCCGGGTCGACCTCACAGCGCTCCCGTCGTCCGCCGGCGTGGTGACGGTCCCGGTGAAGCTCACGGCGGGCGAGGTACGCATCGTCGTCCCGCGAGGCACGACGGTCACCGCGGACGTCTCGCTGAACGCCGGCGAGATCATCTGGTTCGGTACGCGCACCGAGCGTCAGCCCAGCGACCCGAAGCAGAGCACCTTCGACGAGTCCGGGAGCGACACCGCGACCGGCACGAGCATCGCGCTCGAGGTCTCGATGGGCGTCGGCTCGCTGACCGTCGAGGAGTCCGGACGATGAGCGCCGGCCCCGGGCTCCCCGAGCAGCCCGATCCGCGCAACGCCTCCCCTCTCGACCCCGAGGAGCACACCATGAGCACCACCCCTGACCCGATGACCGAGGACGCGACGCCCGCAACCGCCGGAGCGACCTGGCGCCCGCAGAACGCCACGGACGAGCAGACGGCCACCGTCGGCCCGGCCACCGACCGCCGGGTGCGGGTCGGCACGACCGTCTGGGGCCTCGTGGTCCTCGCCGTCGGTCTCGGCCTGCTCGCCCTGGCTGCCGGCGCCGTCTTCGACGTCCAGCTCGCCGTCATCGGCCTGATCGCCGCCGCCGGCGTCGCACTGCTCGTCGGCTCGCTGCTCACGGCCACCGGCCGCAGGCGGTGACGCGTCCCGGGTGGAGGGCCCGGGACGCAAGGACGGCGGCCACCCCCCTGGGGGTGGCCGCCGTCCTGACGTGCGGGGTCCGGCTCAGACGGTCGCAGCGACCTGGGGAGCCTCGACCTTCTTCGGCAGGACCGCCGTGAAGGCGTAGCCCACGAGGATCAGCACGAGGCCGATGCCGATCGCGAAGGCAGCGACACCGAAGGCCACGACCGAGGTGAACAGCGACGCCCGGAGGAACGAGCCGTTCATCGCGGTGGCGCGCAGCGGGTCCTCACGGTCGAGCTGGGCGTAGGTCTTGCCATCGGTCGCCGTGAGGACGTGGTGCTCGATCGCGCCGGCCTCGTAGTACGCCTGCAGGGGGCCGGTCACGGCGCTGTCGCCGAAGTGCGCGGCATCGGTGGAGACGGTGATCTTCTCGGCGGCGAGCTGGCTGCTCACGAGGCCCCAGGTCGTGCCACCGGCGATGACCATGAGGAGGCCGATGGCCATGAGGACGTAGCTGATGATCTTGACGGGCTTGGTGTTCACGACTGCGGTGCTCATCGAGGGTTCCCTTCCAGGGCGGCCGGGCTCCTTCCGAACCCAGGAGCCCTTTCTCACGGGCTCAGCCATGAATATGCCCCACGAAAGAGCCCATGAATTGGGCCGTAGGTCCGGGTTCCGCACAGGAGAGTCACAGAACCTTCACCTGCGAGCGCCGACCGTATCGGCGTCACCGACGAGCACCGACGCCGCGGCCGTATCGGCCGTATCGGCCGGATCTCGGGCAGAACCGGGCCGGAGCGTCCACGCGACCATACCGCACGCCGACGCAGACCCCGACGACCGTCGTCGCGACGCGGCGTCAGTCCGTGAGCCCGCGCAGCTCTCGCGCCCTGGCGTACAGGGCCGCTGCCGCCTCGTGCGTGTGCGACCAGCCGAAGACGGGCCGCACCGCCCGCGCCCGTGACTGCAGCGCCGCGAGCAGCTCCGGCTCGTGCACGAGCCGGGCGAGGGCGCGGGCCATCCCGGCGTCGTCATCGACCAGGAGGCCGTCGACCCCGTCCGAGACGAACTCCTCGATGCCCGTCCCGCGTCGCGCCACCACGACGAGGCCCGCTGCTCTCGCCTCGAGCGCAGCGATCCCGAAGGCCTCCAGGGCCGCCGGCGCGAGGAAGACGTGCGCTCCGCGGTAGAGCTCGGGCAGGCGATCGCGCTCCACGCGACCGTGCAGCCGCACCACGTCGGCCAGGCCCCGACGGCGGACCGCACGCTCGATCGTGCCGCGCATCGGGCCGTCCCCCACGAGGTCGACCTCCAGCGCGCCATGACCCACCTGCGCGACGGCGTCCTCCAGAACTGCGACGAGGGCCGGACCTCGCTTGCGCGGCGCCAGTCGCATGGTCGCGACGGCCCGGACCGGCGGCGTCGGCGCCACGTCGGCGTCGGGGGCCCAGCGCGCGAGATCGGCTCCGTTGGGCACGAGGTCCACCTGCCTGCCGAAGACCTCGCGGACCCGCTGCGCTGCCGCCCCGCTCACGGCGGACAGCGCAACGGGCGCGTCGGACCAGCGCGAGTGCTGCACGCCGGACCGCAGGGCCGGGACGATGCCGTCGAGCATGCAGTGCCAGGTGATCGCGAGCGGAAGACCGCGGGCGAGGGCGACGCGCGCCCCGTCGAAGGCGAACGGCGAGAGCACCCCGGCATGCACGTGCACGACGTCGGGCCGGACCTCGTCGAAGAGCGCGCCCATCGCCGCCGGTGCCGCAGGGTTCACCGGGAGCTCGAACGGGAGCCGGATGCCCATCCGGTGCACCTGGACCGCCGGGTGACCCAGCTCGGGAGCCGGGTCGTCCATGGGGCCGCTCGGGCCCTGGGTCGGCGTCGCGGTCAGGACGTGGACCTCATGGCCCGCCGACACCTGGGACGCCGCGAGGTCGCGCACCTGGGTCTCGATACCACCCATCCGAGGCGGGTAGCAGTCGGACACGTGGATGATGCGCACCTCGCAAGGCTAACCCGGCGCGCGCGCCTGCCGATCGAGAGGAAGGGACGGAGGACGGAGGACGACCGGTGACGCGCACGACCTCGGCCCACGCGGCGGTGATGCTCCTCGTCGTGCCGCTCGCGCTGGTCGGTTGGCAGGGCGGGCTGTGGCACTCCGCGGCGATCTCGCTTGCCAACCTGGTCGCCGTCCTCGCCCTCGCCACCCAGTTCCGCCGTGGCGCCTACACCGACCGGTTCGGCTGGGTCGTGATGACCGCAGGGATGCTCGTCCTCCTCGTGCACAACGCGGAGCACGCCCTCACCCTCCTGGCGACCGGGACTGCTGACGACGGCGCGTTCTCGCTGCTGAGCCTGCTGGCCGGCTACGCGCTGCTGCTCACCGGCGGCATGCTCGTCACGGTCCCGTACGCCCGGGGCGACGGCGGCGGCATCATCGACGCGGCGGTGATCGGCCTCGCAGCAGCGTCGCTCGTCTGGGCGCTGGTGCTCGCGCCGGCCCATCGGCGCCTGGGCTCGAGCCCGGCCACGATGCTCTACGACATGGCGCTGCTGCTGCTCATCACGGCGATGTCCGGGGCCGTCGTCCGCGCGGCGGTGACCGCTCGCGAGGCCCGGCCCTCGGCGCTCTACCTCCTGGCAGCCATCACCGCGACCAACATCGCGAACACCGCGAACACCCTGGTCGAGGCCTCCCAGGCGGCAGGCACCGAGTCGTGGATCGCCGGGCTGTGGGTCGTGGCCTACCTCGCCTTCGCCGCCGGGGTGGTTCACCCGTCGGGGACGGCGATCGCCGGGCCGGAGCGCCCTCCCCAGAGCCTGACGCGCCGCCGTCTTGCCTTCCTCGGTGCCGCGCTCGCCGTCGACCCGGCGATCGCAGGGATCCAGCAGGCGCTCGGACGCCCGGTGGACATCACGCTCCTGAGCGTCGGGGCCCTGCTCATCGTCCCGCTCGTCGTGACCCGGATCGGCCTCCTCGCCCGGTGGCACGCCGACGCCGTCTCCCGCCTGCACCACCTCGCCTCGCTCGACGAGCTCACCGGCCTGCCGAACCGGCGGACGCTCACCGCGCACCTCGACGCCGCCCTCGACCGGACCGCCCAAGGCATCTCGCCCGGCACCGTCGTGCTCTACCTCGACCTGGACGACTTCAAGGCGGTCAACGACAACCACGGGCACACGAGCGGCGACCGGCTGCTCCAGGCCGTGGCCGCTCGGGTCCGCGGATGCGTGCGCTCCACGGACCTCGTCGCCCGTTTCGGCGGGGACGAGTTCGTCGTGGTGCTCGAGGGCACACCGGGGACCGTCGAGGCCGTCGTCGTGCCGAGCATCGAGCGGGCGCTGGCCGAACCCGTGGCCCTCGGCCCCGTCACGGTGTCCGGCCGCGCGAGCATCGGGGTCGCGGCGATCCGACCCGGCGAGCGCGCAGACGCCGGGTCCCTCCTGCACCGGGCGGACGCCGAGATGTACCGCGCCAAGAGGTCCCACCGCAGCGGGGCCGAACCGCCGGCCGGCACGCCGGACCCTCCCCCAGGCGCACCGTTGGTCCCTGCCTCCTGAGACCACCTGCGTGAAGATCGCTCAAGCCGGCTCGGATGTGGTCGATCTTCCTGGCGGGACGACTGATCGGACGCACGATGAGAGCGACAGCACGCACGACGCACATCGGCTTCGTGCTGCTCGCCGTGACCCTGATCGGGCTGTGCGCACTCGGTGACGCCTGGCGCTACGCCGCGGTCACGGCCGCGAACGCCGTCCCGCTCGTCGTGCTCTCGATCCAGCTCCGGCGTGGTGCCTGCACCGATCGCCTCGGCTGGGTCGTGATGATCGTCGGGACGGCCGTCCTCCTGGTGCACAACGGGCACAACCAGATCGCCCTGGCGACGACGGGATCGCCCGCAGCCGGTGGGGTCGCGGACGCGACGCTCGCGCTGGGCTACGTCTTCCTGCTCGCGGGAGGCATGCTCGGCACCCTCCCGTACGCCCGGCGCGACGGCGGCGGGATGCTCGACGCCACACTGGTCGGTCTCGCGGTGGCGAGCGGTGTCTGGGGCCTCGTCCTGCATCCAGCGCTCGTCGACCGCGGTGCGAGCGCAAGCACGATCGCCTACCAGCTGGTGCTCGCCCTGCTCGTCACGGGGCTGACGGGAGCCGTCGTCCGCGCGGCGGTGACGGCCTCCCGTGCCCGCGGCCCCGCTCTCTACCTCGTGCTCGCGATGACCGCGACGAACCTCGCCGACGTCTCGTCGACGTCGACCCTCGACCCGGCCACCGGGCTCACGGCCTGGTGGGTGGGCGCCGTGTGCGTCCTCGCGCTGCTGGCGTTCGCCGCTGGCCTCGCCCACCCCTCGCTGCCGGCGATCACGGCCCCCGAGTACCGGCCCCACGGGCTCACGCGGGCACGGCTCGCGTTCCTCGGTACGGCGCTGTCGCTGAACCCCGCGCTCGCCGGCCTCCAGGCGCTGCTCGGCCGTCCGGTCGACGTGGTCCTGCTGAGCGTCGGATCCCTGGTCATGGTGCCCCTCGTCGTGACCAGGATCGGGCTGCTCGCCGGACGGCACGCGGAGGCCGTCCGGCGCCTGCAGGACCTCGCCTCGCTCGACGAGCTCACGGGGCTCCCCAACCGGCGCGCGATGGCGACCCACCTCGAGGCCGTCCTCGCCCGCGTCGCCGACGGCACGTCGCCGGGGGCCGTCGTCCTGTACCTCGACGTCGACGACTTCAAGTCGGTGAACGACGAGCACGGCCACCGCAGCGGTGACCGGCTCCTCTGCGAGGTGGCGGGCCGACTGCGGGCCTGCGTGCGGACCTCCGACCTGGTCGCGCGGTGCGGCGGAGACGAGTTCGTCGTCCTCCTGGAGGGTTCCGTCGAGCCCGCCGTGGCAGCCGTCGTCCCGACGATCGAGCTCGCGCTGTCCCAGCCGGTCGATCTCGGGCCGGCGCTGGTCGCGGTCCGCGCCAGCATCGGGATCGCCCCGGTCCGCCGCGGCGAGAAGATCGACGCGGAGACCCTGATCGGCCTCGCCGACGCCGAGATGTACCGGGCCAAGCGGGCGGGCTCCGCGAGCGAGCTGCCGGCCCCGAGCAGTCCCGCCCTCGCTCTCGCTCCGGACCAGCGCTGACCTGCGTCCACCGGTGCAGGCCGTGCGACGGCCGTCGGTACGGGTCAGCGCCGGGTGCTCACTCCCACTCGATGGTGCCCGGTGGCTTGCTCGTCACGTCGAGGGTGACCCGGTTGACCTCGGGCACCTCGTTGGTGATCCGGGTCGAGATCATGGCGAGCACCTCGTAGGGCACGCGCGTCCAGTCCGCCGTCATGGCGTCCTCCGAGCTCACCGGGCGCAGCACCACGGGATGGCCGTAGGTCCGCCCGTCGCCCTGGACGCCGACCGAGCGGACGTCAGCGAGCAGCACGACCGGGCACTGCCAGATCTCGCGATCCAGGCCCGCCTTCGTGAGCTCGGCACGTGCGATCGCATCCGCCGCGCGCAGGATCTCCAGCCGGTCGGCCGTGACCTCACCGATGATCCGGATACCGAGCCCCGGCCCGGGGAACGGCTGGCGCCAGACGATCTCCCCCGGCAGGCCGAGCTCGAGCCCCACGGCGCGCACCTCGTCCTTGAACAGGGTGCGCAGCGGCTCGACGAGCTCGAACTGGAGGTCGTCGGGCAGCCCGCCGACGTTGTGGTGCGACTTGATGTTCGCCGCACCCTCGCCACCTCCGGACTCCACGACGTCCGGGTAGAGCGTTCCCTGCACGAGGTAGCGGACCTCCTCGCCGTGCGCACCCGACTCGGCGACGACGTCGCGCGCGGCCTGCTCGAAGACCCGGATGAACTCCCGGCCGATGATCTTCCGCTTCGTCTCGGGGTCCGTGACCCCGGCGAGCGCGTCGAGGAACCGCTTCTTCGCGTCGACGACCATGAGGCGCACACCGGTCGCGGCGACGAAGTCCTCCTCGACCTGCTCGGCCTCGCCGGCACGCAGCAGGCCGTGGTCGACGAAGACGCAGGTCAGCTGGGCACCGACGGCCCGCTGGACGAGGGCCGCGGCGACGGCGGAGTCGACACCGCCCGAGAGCCCGCAGATCACCCGGGCGTCGCCCACCTGGGTGCGGATCCGCTCGACCTGCTCGGCGACGACGTTGCCGGCGGTCCAGGTCGGGGCGAGGCCGGCCCCGCGGTACAGGAAGTTCTCCAACGCGTCCTGGCCGAGCGGTGAGTGCTTGACCTCGGGGTGCCACTGCATGCCGTAGAGGCGGCGCGCGGGGTCCTCGAAGGCCGCGACGGGCGAGCCGGTCGAGGTGGCCAGCACGACGAAGCCCTCGGGCGCCTGGTGCACCGCGTCGCCGTGGCTCATCCAGACCTGCTGGGCGTCGGGCGATCCGGCCAGGAGCACGCCAGCAGCGGGCACCGCGACCGGGGTGCCGCCGTACTCGCGGACCCCCGTCTGCGCGACGGTCCCGCCGAGGGCCTGCGCCATCACCTGGAATCCGTAGCAGATGCCCAGCACGGGCACGCCGGCGTCGAACAACGCCGCGTCCATCCCCGGGGCACCCTCGGCGTACACGCTCGCGGGCCCGCCGGACAGGATCACGGCGGACGGCTTGCGCGCGAGCATCTGCTCGACGCTCCAGGTGTGCGGGACGATCTCGGAGTAGACGTGCGCCTCACGGACGCGCCGCGCGATGAGCTGGGCGTACTGGGCGCCGAAGTCGACGACGAGGACGGGGCCGTCGCCGGAGGGCGTGGAGGTCTCGGTCACGCGGGGAGTCTAGTGACGCTCGCGAGCTTGACCTGCCCGTCGCGGTGCACGCGGCGCTCGAGCACGAAGCTCATCGCCGGGACCACGCCCGCGAGGACCATCGTCACGAGGCGGCCGAAGCGCCAGCGCATCGTGCCCCACAGGTCGACGACGGTCACCAAGTAGACCACGTAGATCCAGCCGTGCGCGATCGGTACGACGGTCCCGGAGCCCGGGATGAGGGCCGAGAGACCCTTCTCCTCGAACAGCGAGACCGAGAACGCGCCGCGCGCCTGCACGATCTGGAGCAGGACGTGCAGCGTCAGCACGAGCAGCATCGAGCCCGTCACCCACGCCATCACGCGGTACCGCTTGAGGGCGCCGGTCGCCCGCACGCTCCACTCCTTGCTCGCCACGGAGCCCTCCTCGCGCGCTCGAGAGCGCCTCGCCACCACCACGGAAGGGTCCATCTTCCCCCAGCCGGACCACGCGCGCCGACGCGTGAGGCAGGCCACGGGCCGACCGCCCGCGCACGGGCGCTGGCCGGAGTGGAAAACACGTCGCCGGACGTCGGTGGCTCGCCCTAGCGTGGGGCCTCGTGCGCCCCATGCCCTACCGCGATCCCGGCACCCCGCCGCTGACCTCGGCGACCGCCTATCTCCGGTGGGTCGCCCGCGGTCAGCGCGGCCTCGTGCTCTCGGCGGCCGCGTGGGGCACGACGGGATTCGTCGCCACGGCGCTCATGCCGTACCTGCTCGGCCGCGTGATCGACCATGGCCTCGCCGGCGGCCTGAGCACCGCGGTCTGGCGCGGAGTGGCCGGGCTGGCGGTGGTCGGCTCGATCGGCGTCCTGGCGAACGTCGTCGAGCACCGTCGCTCGGTCGAGAACTGGATCCGCGCCTCGTTCCGCTCCTCGCAGCTGCTCGGGCACCACGTGACGCGGACGGGCGACGCGGTCACGTCCGAGCTCCCGACCGGCGAGGTCGTCGCGACGGTCGCCTCGGACTCGCTGCGCGTCGGCGAGGTCTTCTGGATCGTCCCGCGCCTCATCGGCGCGGTCGCGGCCTACCTCGTGGTCGCCGTCCTCCTGCTCAGCTCCTCGGTGCCGCTCGGCGTGGCCGTCCTCGTCGGCCTGCCGACCGTCGCGGCCACCCTCGGGCTGGTCGTGCGCCCCCTCACGCGCCGCGAGTCGGGGCAACGTGCGGCGGCCGGCCGGCTCACGACGCTCGGGGCCGACACCGTCTCCGGGCTGCGGATCCTGCGGGGGATCGGCGGCGAGGAGGCCTTCACCGCGCGCTACCGCGAGCAGTCGCAGCGGGTGCGCACGGCCGGGATCGAGGTGGCCCGGACGCAGTCCCAGCTGGACGGCCTCAAGTCGCTGCTGCCCGGGCTGCTGCTGGCCGGGGTCGTCTGGTTCGGCGCGCACCTGGCCCTGGCCGGCACGATCACTCCCGGTCAGCTCGTCACCTTCTACGGCTACGCGGCGTTCCTCACCGGGCCCCTCGACGTGGCCACCGATGCGCTGCGCATCCTCACGCGAGGCGTCGTCGGCGTGCGGCGGATGCTGCGCGTCCTCTCGGTCCCGACGACGGGCGCCGAGCAGGAGCAGACCGAGCGCCCGACGTCGGCGGGCAGCCGGTCGGGGCACGGGTGGACGGCCCCCTCGGCGACCGGCGGAGCTGCCCTCGTCGACGAGCTCAGCGGGCTGCGCGTGGCGGCCGGCCGGTTCGTCGCGCTCGTCAGCGACGATCCCGACGAGACCGCCGCCCTCGCCGTCCGCCTCGGAGCGCTCGGGGCCGAGCACCGGATCGAGCGGTCGAGCGTGCTCCTCGGCGGCATCCCGCTCGCGACGCTCGGCCTGGCCGAGGTGCGCCGACGGCTCGTCGTCGCCGAGTCCGCACCGCACCTGTTCACCGGGAGCCTGCGCGCCGAGCTCGACGTCACCGGCTCCGCCGACGACGACGCCCTGCTCGCCGCCCTGGCCACGGCCGATGCCGCGGACGTGCTCGAGTCCGTCCCGAACGGCCTCGACGGCGAGATCGAGGAGAAGGGCCGCTCGCTGTCCGGTGGCCAACGGCAACGGCTGGCCCTGGCCAGGGCGTTGCTCACCCAGGCGGAGGTCCTCGTGCTCGTCGAGCCGACGAGCGCCGTCGACGCGCGCACCGAGGCGCGGATCGCCGCACGGCTGGGCCCGGTCCGTGCCGGGCGGACGACGGTCGTGGTGACCACGAGCCCACTGGTCCTCGAGCACGCCGACGAGGTCGTGCTCGTCGCCAACGGAACGGTTGCTGCCCGGGGCACCCACCATGGTCTGCTGACCGACGAAGGCGATGACGGTCGCCGCTACCGCGCCGTGGTCTCCCGCTCCGAGACGGACGAGCCGACCGGGCAGGAGGCCGACCATGCGACTTCCCGTCGCTGACCGCGACCTGCTGCGTAGCCGGACCGCCGCGCTGCTGCGGGCCCACCGCCGGCCGCTGAGCGTCGTCCTGGTGCTGCACTCCCTCGCGGCCGTCGCCGGCCTCGCCGGGCCCTGGCTGCTCGGCCGGATCGTCGACGCGGTCCAGGCCGGGACCACCGCGGCTGTCGTCGACCGCGCGGCGCTGGGGCTGCTGGTCGCGGTCCTCGCGCAGGCGGTGCTCGTCCGCTACGCCCAGATGTCGGCCCGTGTGCTGGGCGAGGCGGTGTTCGCCGACCTCCGCGAGGAGTTCATCGCGACCGTGACCCGCCTGCCGCTGTCGACGGTGGAGCGCGCCGGCACGGGCGACCTCCTCGGCCGGACGACGAACGACATCGACCGGGCGCAGCACTCGGTGCGCTTCGGCGTCCCGCGCATCCTCGTGGCCTCGGTGACGACCCTGCTCACGTTCGTCGCCGCCGTCCTGGTGGACGCCCGCGTCGCCGTGGCGATGCTCGTCGGTGCCCCGCTGCTCGTGGCGACGGCCCGCTGGTACCTGCGCCGGGCGACGCCCGCCTACCTGCGCGAGTCCGCTGCCTACGCGCGGCTCAACGGCTCGATCAGCGAGTCGGTCGAGGGCGCCAGGACGATCGACGCCCTCTCGCTCGGGGCCCGGCGCCGGGCACGGATCGACGCCGACCTGCGCGAGGCCTTCGACGCCGAGTCCAGGACGCTGACCCTGCGCACGGTGCTGTTCCCCGGGGTCGACCTCTCCTTCGTGCTGCCGGTCGCCGCCACCGTCCTGTGGGGTGCGTTCCTCGTCGGCCAGGGGCTCACGACGGTCGGCGCGGTCGCCACGGTCGCCGTGTACGCCCTCGGCATCAACCAGCCGATCGGCGAGCTGATCTTCTGGCTCGACGAGATCCAGGTCGGAGCGACCTCCCTCGCCCGGATCATGGGCGTGAGCCAGGTCGAGCCGGACCGCACGGTCGGCAGCGCGCGCCCGGACGGCGAGCGCGTCGTGGCCAACGGGCTGCGGTACGCCTACCGGCCCGGCCACGACGTCCTGCACGGCATCGACCTGGCGCTCGTGCCCGGTGAGCGGCTTGCCGTCGTCGGGCCGTCCGGCGCGGGCAAGTCGACGCTCGGCCGGATGCTCGCCGGGATCCACCCGCCCTCGGGCGGCGCCGTGACCGTCGGCGACGTCCCGCTCGTCGACCTCCCGCTGGACGAGCTGCGCGGTCACGTCGCGCTGGTCACCCAGGAGCACCACGTCTTCGTCGGGACGATCGCGCAGAACCTGCGGCTGGCCGCTCCCGCGGCGAGCGATGACGAGCTCACGCGCGCGCTGGACGCCGTCGACGCGCGGGCCTGGGTCGCGGCGCTGGACGAGGGGCTGCAGACGCCGGTCGGCTCGGGCGGGCTGACCCTGAGCCCCGCGCAGGCGCAGCAGGTCGCCCTGGCCCGCCTCGTCCTGCTCGACCCGCACACCCTGGTGCTCGACGAGGCGACCTCGTTGCTGGACCCGCGCGCCGCCCGCCACCTGGAACGCTCGCTCTCGGCGGTCCTGCACGGGCGGACGGTCGTCGCGATCGCGCACCGCCTGCACACCGCGCACGATGCCGACCGCGTCGCCGTGGTCGACTCCGGCCGGATCACGGAGCTGGGCTCCCATGCCGAGCTCGTCGCGGCCGACGGGGAGTACGCGGCGCTGTGGCGGTCCTGGCAGCAGGAGTGACGCGCCCGCACGCCCGGGGCTGACGCCGCGTCAGCGCTCGGAGGTGGCGACGGCGGACGGGGCCGGCGACGACGGTGCATCGGGCGGTCCCGCGGCACCGACGGCGGCGTCCGCCGGCGCGAGCCGGTCCTGGGTCTCGTCGCGCACCATGCGACCCCACAGCAGCAGGGCGAACCCGCCGAAGATCCACCACTGCAGGGCGTACGACAGGCTCTGCAGGTTGAGCCCGCCGCTGCTCGCCGTCGTCGGCGGCTCCAGCACCGTGATCGGGCCCTGCTGCGCGGGGGTCACCCCGGAGAGCACGAGGTAGCCGGAGTAGATCGGCCCCTGCCAGAGGTTGACCAGCTCGGCCGGGCTGATCGCGTCGATCTGCCCGGGCGGCACCACTCCCGTGCCGGCGGCCTCGCCGACCTGCAGGTAGCCCGTCACCTCGACGGTCCCGTCAGCGGCCGCCGGCGCCATGAGGTCCGAGGCGGCCGCGAGGTCGGGCACCCAGCCGCGGACCACCGGGAGGACGGCACCGGTCGCCGTCACGCGGAGCGGGGAGAGGACGAGGACGCCGACCGTCCCGGCATGCACCCGGCCGGTCACCAGCAGCTGGTCGGGCTCGAAGGTCCCGCTGACCGTGACGGTGTGGGCGACCAGGGCTGAGGGGAACGACGTCTGCGGAGCGAGCACCTGCGTGAGCGGCTCCGGCGGCGCGACCGCAGCCTTGGCGGCCGCGGCCGCGGCCGCGCTCTCGCCGCGCTGGACCGCACGGTCCAGCTGCCAGACGCCGAGGCGCGCACAGACCACCGCAGCGGAGAGCAGGACCAGCAGCAGGACGAGCATCCGACCGGACCGCCCGGTCCGCAGGAGCTCGTTCCACGGGGGCATGCGCCAACGGTACCCAGCGCGCGGGGGGCGCGCGGCCCGCACAGGGGTCCGGCGCTGCCCGCGGCTCACGGGACCCCGTCGCCGCCAGGAACTCCCGGTCGGCGAGGCTGCGCGCGAGGCCCTCGGTGTGATGGGGTGGGACGGCAAGGGGATGCGGGATCGCGATGCCGCGTCGACGCGGGCTAAACGTCCCATGTCTCGACCGCAACACCCGGCATGCTTGACACGCCCGACCGACTCACCTCGGGCCCGGTAGCACTGGAGAGCGCTCATGAGCAGCAGCACTGAGATCCTCGGCTCCGGCTGGGCCACCCGCGGCACGCAGCCGAGCGACGCGACGTTGGAGAGCATCGACCGCTGGTGGCGCGCAGCGAACTACCTCTCCGTCGGCCAGATCTACCTCCTGGCGAACCCGCTGCTGCGCGAGCCCCTGACGCGTGACGACGTCAAGCCCCGCCTGCTCGGCCACTGGGGCACGACGCCAGGACTGACCTTCCTCTACGCGCACCTCAACCGGGCCATCGCCGATCGCGCACAGTCCACGATCTACCTCACCGGCCCCGGTCACGGCGGCCCCGGACTCGTCGCCAGCGCCTACCTCGACGGCACCTACTCCAAGGTCTACTCCGACATCACCCAGGACACCGAGGGCCTGCGCCGGCTGTTCCGCCAGTTCTCGTTCCCGGGCGGCATCCCCAGCCACGTCGCCCCGGAGACCCCCGGTTCGATCCACGAGGGCGGCGAGCTCGGCTACGTCCTCTCGCACGCCTACGGTGCGGCCTTCGACAACCCCGACCTGCTGGTCGCGGCCGTCGTCGGTGACGGCGAGGCCGAGACCGGCCCGCTGGCCACGAGCTGGCACTCGAACAAGTTCGTCCACCCTGTCAACGACGGCGTCGTGCTGCCGATCCTGCACCTGAACGGGTACAAGATCGCCAACCCGACGGTCCTCGCGCGGATCAGCGAGGAGGAGCTCACCTCCCTGATGGTCGGCTACGGCCATCGCCCGTACCTGTTCACCGCGGGCTACGACGACGAGGCGCCGATCGACATCCACCGGCGGTTCGCCGCGCTGCTCGACGACGTCCTCGACGAGATCGCCGCCCTCAAGCGTGCAGCGGCCGAGGGCGACGAGACCCGCCCGATGTGGCCGATGATCGTCTTCAAGACCCCCAAGGGATGGACCGGCCCGGCGTACATCGACGGCAAGAAGACCACCGGCTCCTGGCGCGCGCACCAGGTGCCGCTGGCCAGCGCCCGCGACACCGCCGAGCACCTGACCGTGCTCGAGGACTGGCTGCGCTCCTACCGCCCGGAGGAGCTCTTCGGCGCCGACGGCCGGGTGGCCGAGGACATCGCAGCCCTCGCTCCCGACGGACACCTGCGGATGAGTGACAACCGGCACGCCAACGGCGGCCTGCTGCTGCACGACCTGCGGCTGCCCGACTTCCGTGAGTACGGCGTCGACGTCCCCACCCCCGGCGGCTCCATCAGCGAGGCCCCGAAGATCCTCGGCCAGTGGCTGACCGACGTCATCCGCCTCAACCCGCACAACTTCCGCATCTTCGGCCCCGACGAGACCGCGTCCAACCGGCTTCAGGCCGTCTTCGAGGCGACCGACAAGCAGTGGGACGCCGCGTACGAGAGCCCGGAGGTCGACGAGCACCTCGCCCGGGCCGGCAGGGTGCTCGAGATGCTGTCGGAGCACCAGTGCCAGGGCTGGCTCGAGGGCTACCTGCTCACCGGCAGGCACGGCATGTTCAACTGCTACGAGGCGTTCATCCACATCATCGACTCGATGATGAACCAGCACGCGAAGTGGCTGAAGGTCACCGCCGACATCCCGTGGCGCCGCCCGATCGCGAGCCTCAACTACCTGCTCTCGAGCCACGTCTGGCGCCAGGACCACAACGGCTTCTCCCACCAGGACCCCGGCTTCATCGACCACGTGGTCAACAAGAAGGCCGAAGTGGTCCGGGTGTACCTGCCGCCGGACGCGAACACGCTGCTCTCGACGTACGACCACTGCCTGCGCAGCCGGAACTACGTCAACGTCGTGGTCGCCGGCAAGCAGCCGGCACCCAACTTCCTCACGATGGAGCAGGCCGTCGCGCACTGCACCCGCGGCCTGGGGATCTGGGACTGGGCGGGCACCGAGGTCGACGGCAAGCAGCCCGACGTCGTCCTGGCCTGCGCCGGCGACGTCCCGACGCTCGAGGCCCTGGCCGCGGCGGACATCCTGCGCCGTGAGCTGCCCGTCCTCATGGTCCGGGTGGTCAACGTGGTCGACCTCATGCGCCTGCAGGACGAGCGGGAGCACCCGCACGGCCTCTCGGACCGCGAGTTCGACAACATCTTCACCGCCGACCGGCCGATCGTCTTCGCCTACCACGGCTACCCGTGGCTCATCCACCGTCTCACCTACCGCCGCAACGGGCACGCGAACCTGCACGTGCGCGGCTACAAGGAGGAGGGCACCACCACGACGCCGTTCGACATGGTCATGCTCAACGACCTCGACCGGTTCAAGCTGGTGATCGACGTGATCGACCAGGTGCACTGGCTGCGCTCCGGCCAGGCCAACCTGCGCCAGAAGATGGTCGACATGCGCCTCGCGGCCCGGGAGTACACCCGCAGCCACGGCGAGGACATGCCGGTGATCCGGGACTGGGTGTGGCCGGGCGCGAGCGCGGCGCTCGAGGCGTCCGGCGCCTCGGCGACCGTCAGCACCGGCGGGGACAACGAGTAGACCGGCCACCGCCGGCTCGACCGACTAGGGAAGCAGCAGAACCGTGGCACGCAGCATCATGATCACGTCCGCCGAGGGCGACACCGGCAAGTCGACGATCGCCCTCGGACTCCTCGACCTGCTGACCCGCACGGTCGCCCGGGTCGGGGTGTTCCGACCGGTGGCCCGGTCGACCGACTCCCCGGACTACGTCCTGGAGCTGCTGCTGGCCCATGACGGCGTCGACCTCGAGTACGACACCTGCGTCGGGGTGACGTACGACGAGGTCCACGCCGACCCGGAGGCCGCGCTCTCGCGGATCGTCTCCCGGTTCCACGAGGTCGAGCGGCTGTGCGATGTCGTCGTCATCATCGGGTCGGACTACACCGACGTGGCCGGGCCCACCGAGCTCGCCTTCAACGCGCGTGTCGCGGCCAACCTCGGTGCCCCGGTGCTGCTGGTCGTGCGCGGCTCGAGCCGCAAGCCCGACGAGGTGCACTCAATGGCCGAGGTCGCGGTGGCCGAGCTGCGGGCGCAGCACGCCGAGGTGCTCGGCGTGGTGGCCAACCGCTGCGCCTCGCAGAGCCTGCTCTCGATGCGCGCGGCCCTCGGCTACGAGCTGCCCGCCTGGACGGTCCCGGACGACCGGCTGCTGAGCGCACCGACCGTCGGCGCCCTGATGGAGGCCGTCGGCGGCCGCCTGATGGTCGGCGACGAGCAGCTCCTGCAGCGCGAGGCGCTCGACGTCATGGTCGGCGCGATGTCGATCGAGCACCTGCTGGAGAAGCTCACCGACGGGGCGGTCATCATCACGCCGGGCGACCGTGCCGACATCCTCCTCGGACTGCTCGTCGCGCACGCCGCCGAGGGATTCCCGTCCCTCGCCGGCATCATCCTCAACGGCGGCTTCTACCCGGCGCCCGTCGTCGCCCGACTGGTCGACGGGCTCGGCACCCGGCTGCCGATCATCCGGACCGACATGGGGACCTTCAAGACGGCCAGCGCCGCGGCGACCACGCGGGGCCGGCTCACAGCCGACTCGCAGCGCAAGGTGGACACCGCGCTCGCCCTGTTCGAGAAGCACGTCGACGGCCAGGCGATCCTCGACCGGATGGACGTCGCCAGGCCCAGCGTCGTCACCCCGCTGATGTTCGAGTACGAGCTGCTCTCCCGGGCCCGTGGTGACCGCAAGCACATCGTCCTGCCCGAGGGCAGCGACGACCGGATCCTGCGGGCGGCGAGCACACTGCTCCAGCGCGAGGTCGCCCAGCTGACGATCCTCGGTTCTGAGACGGCCATCCGTGCCCGGGCGACCGAGCTCGGCCTGGACATCTCCGAGGCGACGGTCGTCGACCCCAAGGACGGCGAGGTGCACGAGCGCTTCGCCCGCGAGTACACCGAGATGCGCAAGCACAAGGGCATGACGCTGGAGCGCGCACGGGAGATCGTCGGCTCGGTCTCCTACTTCGGCACGATGATGGTCAAGCTCGGCCTGGCCGACGGCATGGTCTCCGGTGCGATGCACACCACGGCGCACACCATCAAGCCGTCCTTCGAGATCATCAAGACCGTTCCGGGCACCTCGGTCGTCTCCAGCGTCTTCCTCATGTGCCTGGAGGACCGCGTCCTGGTCTACGGCGACTGCGCCGTCAACCCCGACCCAACGGCGGAGCAGCTCGCCGACATCGCGATCTCCTCGGCGGAGACCGCCGTGCAGTTCGGCATCGAACCGCGGATCGCGATGCTCTCCTACTCGACCGGCGAGTCCGGCACGGGTGCCGACGTCGACAAGGTGCGCGCCGCGACGGCCCTGGTCCGCGAGCGCCGCCCCGACCTCGACGTCGAGGGGCCGATCCAGTACGACGCCGCCGTCGACGCCTCCGTCGCGAAGACGAAGATGCCCGACTCGAGCGTGGCCGGGCGGGCGACGGTGTTCATCTTCCCTGACCTCAACACGGGCAACAACACCTACAAGGCCGTGCAGCGCTCAGCCGGCGCCGTCGCGATCGGCCCGGTCCTGCAGGGTCTGCGCAAGCCCGTCAACGACCTGTCCCGCGGCGCCCTCGTCCAGGACATCGTCAACACCGTCGCGATCACCGCGATCCAGGCACAGGCCTTCGCCCCCACGGGTGAGGGTCACCCGATCACGACCATCGTCACCCCCTCCGGGACGGCGATCACCACCACCCCGCAAGGAGCCCAGCTGTGAGCACCCGCGTCCTGGTCGTCAACTCCGGATCGTCGTCGATCAAGTACCAGCTGGTCGACGTGGACAACGGTGAGGCGCTCGCCACGGGCCTCGTGGAGCGGATCGGCCAGGAGATGGGTGCCTTCAAGCACGAGGGACCGAACGGGGTCGTCAAGCTCGAGCAGCCGGTCGCGGACCACGAGTCAGGGATGGCGACGGTGCTCGGGCTCTTCGCCGAGCACGGCCCCGTGCTCGACGCCGCGAGCCTCACGGCCATCGGGCACCGCGTCGTCCAGGGCTGGTCGGTCTTCGCCGGCCCGGCACTCGTCGACGACGCCGTCGAGGCGCAGATCGAGGACCTCGCGACGCTTGCGCCGCTGCACAACCCCGCCAACCTGCAGGGGATCCGGGCAGCACGCCACGCCTTCCCGACGGTCCCCCACATCGCCGTCTTCGACACGTCCTTCCACCAGACCCTCCCGGCCGCCGCCTACACCTACGCGATCGACCGCGACCTCGCCGAGCAGTACGCGATCCGCCGCTACGGCGCGCACGGGACCTCGCACAAGTACGTCTCACGCCGGACGGCCGCGCTCCTGGGCAAGGACCCGTCCGAGGTCAACGTCATCGTGCTGCACCTGGGCAACGGCGCCTCGGCAACGGCCGTCCGCGGTGGCGTGTCCGTCGAGACCTCGATGGGCCTGACGCCGCTCGAGGGCCTGGTCATGGGCACCCGCTCGGGCGACATCGACCCCGCCGTGCTGTTCCACCTGCAGCGCGTGGCCGGGATGACGACGGACCAGCTCGACGACCTGCTCAACCGGCACTCCGGGATGCTCGGGCTCTCCGGGTCCTCCGACATGCGCGACGTGCACGCGGCCGTCGAGAGCGGCGACGAGAAGGCCCGGACGGCGCTCGAGGTCTACTACCACCGCATCAAGGGCTACGTCGGCGCCTACTACGCCCAGCTCGGCCACGTGGACGCGATCGTCTTCACGGCCGGGATCGGCGAGAACGACGACATCGTGCGGATCAGCTCCCTCGCCGGGCTCGAGCGCCTGGGCATCACGGTCGACCCGGTGCGCAACGAGGGCCGCAAGAAGACGGACACGCTCATCTCGCCGGACGGCAGCGAGGTGGCGGTCTGGGTGGTCCCCACCAACGAGGAGCTCGAGATCGCGACGGAGTCCGTGCACCTGCTCGCCGACCGCTGACGCTCTTTGTCGCTTCTCGACAACGACACGTCCTCATCCTGCGTCGCGTCCGGCGCTCCGGTGCCCGCACGTCTTGGCTAGCGTCATCGGTGCGGGACGATCACGTCCGGCGCGGACGCGACGGAGGCCTGGGATGACGCTGCTCGACGGCAAGACGGTGCTGGTGACGGGCGTGCTGACGGAGGGCTCGATCGCCTTCCACGTCGCGCGGCTCGCCCAGGAGCAGGGTGCGAGCGTCGTGCTGACCTCCTTCGGTCGCCAGCAGCGACTCACCGAGGCGATCGCGCGCCGGCTTCCCGTGCCTGCCCCCGTCGTGCAGCTCGACGTCACCTCGGCCGAGGACCTCGCCTCACTCGCCGAACGCGTCGGCGAGCATGCCGACCGGCTCGACGGTGTCGTGCACTCGATCGGGTTCGCCCCGCAGTCCGTCCTCGGCGGGCACTTCCTCGACGGCGCGTGGGCCGATGTCGCCACGGCGCTCGAGGTCTCGGCGTTCTCCCTCAAGTCGCTCGCCGTCGCTGCCCGGCCGCTCGTGCCGCGCGGTGGTTCCGTCGTCGGGCTGACCTTCGACGCCTCCGTCGCCTGGCCGGTCTACGACTGGATGGGCGTGGCCAAGTCCGCCCTCGAGTCGACGTCCCGCTACCTCGCCCGCGATCTCGGGCCGGACGGCATCCGGGTCAACCTCGTCGCGGCCGGCCCGATCCGGACGACCGCAGCGAAGTCGATCCCCGGGTTCGAGCGCATCGAGGGCGGCTGGGACGCACGCGCGCCGCTCGGCTGGGACGTCGGCGACGCCGGCCCGGCGGCCCGCGCGGTCGTCGCGCTGCTCTCGGACTGGTTCCCCGCCACGACCGCCGAGATCGTGCACGTCGACGGTGGCGCGCACGCGATGGGTGCGTAGGCCCACCACCTGCGCCCTCATGGCGGGAAAGGGTAGATGGTCCCGGCACTCGTGCCGTACCCTGCCTACGGTTGCGTAACTTACGCTCCCGTAGGTGACGAGAGGTGAACGTGCCAGCTCCCCAGCATCCCGCCCCGCTCAGCCGCGCGCTGCCCACGATCATCCAGGGCGGCATGGGCGTCGGCGTCTCCTCCTGGCGGCTCGCGAACACCGTCGCGCGTCGCGGCCAGCTCGGCGTCGTCTCCGGCACGGCGCTCGACCTGGTGCTGGCGCGCCGGCTGGAGAGCGGTGACCTGGACGGCTCCTGCCGCCGCGCACTGGCCGCCTTCCCGGTGCAGGAGGTCGTCGAACGGGTCCTCGCCCGTCACTTCCGGCCTGAGGGACGCGCCGCCGGCACGCCCTACACCCCGGTGCCCCGGATCAGCCTCCGCCCGAACCGCGCGCTCAACGAGCTCACGGTCCTCGGGAACTTCGCAGAGGTCTGGCTCGCCAAGGAGGGTCATGACGGCCCCGTCGGGATCAACTTCCTGGAGAAGATCCAGATGGCGACCCCAGCGGCTGCCTACGGCGCGATGCTCGCGGGGGTGGACGCCGTGCTCATGGGCGCGGGCATCCCCCGCCACCTGCCGCAGCTGCTGAACGCGCTCGCTACCCACGACAAGGTCCGGCTGCCGATCGACGTGGTCGGCGCCGCCAGCGGTGAGCACGGGGTCGAGCTGGACCCCGTGGCACTGCTCGGCGAGGGCCTCGCACCCTTGCACCGGCCGATGTTCCTGGCGATCGTCTCCAGCGAGGTGCTGGCCGTGTACCTCAACAAGGACGTGTCGATCCGCCCCGACGGCTTCGTCATCGAGGGTCCGCGCGCGGGCGGGCACAACGCGCCGCCCCGCGGCCGGCTGACGCTCGACGAGACCGGGCAGCCGATCTTCGGCGCCCGGGACGACGCCGACCTGGCCAAGGTCGCTGCGGTCGGGCTGCCGTTCTGGCTGGCCGGCTCCTTCGGCACGCCCGAGGCCGTGCAGTCCGCCCTGGACGCCGGCGCACAGGGCGTCCAGATCGGCACGCTTTTCGCCCTGAGCTCCGACTCCGGCATCACCAGCGAGATCCGCGAGCGCCTGCTGAGCCAGCTCGCCGACGGCACGCTCGAGGTCTTCACCGACCCCCTGGCGTCGCCGACGGGCTTCCCGTTCAAGGTGGTCCAGCTCGAGGGCACGCTGTCGGACCAGGGAAGGCGCGCGGCCCGTCCGCGGCTGTGCGACCTGGGCTATCTGCGCACCGGCTTCGTCAAGGAGGACGGCAAGATCGGCTACCGCTGCGCGGCCGAGCCGGTCGACATGTTCGTCAAGAAGGGCGGCACCGAGGCGGACGCCGCCGGGCGCGCCTGCCTGTGCAACGCCCTGGCCACCGACATCGGGCTCGGCCAGACACGCGCAGACGGGTACGAGGAGGAGACCCTCGTGACCCTCGGCGCCGACCTCGACGGCGCTCGCCGGCTCATCGCCCAGCACCCCGGAGGCTGGACGGCCGACGAGGCACTCGACTGGCTGCTGGCGCCCGCCTGACCAGCCCCGGCGCCGGCCGTCGCGCCTCGGCCCGGCTCCCGGCGCCGACGGAGCGGCAGACGCACGAGGGGCCCGCTCCGCGACGATGCGGGGCGGGCCTCTCGTGGTTCCGGTGCCGGCTCGACCTCAGCCGAGCGCGAGGACCTCGCGGACCTGGGGGTCGACGAGGGCGAGGGCCGCAGCCCTGGCCTCGGCGGCCGTCGGCGCCTCGCGAGCGGCCTCACCGATCGCCCGGCAGGTCGCCAGGTCGTGCCTGCTCAGCGCGAAGCGCACGGCCGGCACGGCCGAGGGCGACATCGACAGGCTCGTGATGCCCAGCCCGGTGAGCAGCAGGGCCATGATCGGGTCGGACGCCGACTCGCCGCACACACCCACCGGCTTGCCCAGCGCGACGCCGGCCGCTGCGGTCGCCGCGACGAGGTCGAGCACCGCCGGCTGCCAGGCGTCCAGCAGGTCGACCAGGGAGCCGAGCAGACGGTCGGTCGCCATCGTGTACTGGGCGAGGTCGTTGGTGCCGAGGGAGACGAAGTCGACCTCCGCGAGGATGTCCCTGGCACGCAGCGCGGCGGCTGGCACCTCGACCATCACACCGACCGTCCCGATCCCGGCCTCACGCGCCATGGCGGCGAACTGCCTGGCCTCCTCGACCGTCGCGATCATCGGGGCCATCACCCATGGGGTGCCGCCGGTCTCCTTGGCGGCCCGGGCCACTGCCTCGAGCTGCGTGCGGATCAGGGGCTCGGCATGACGGACCAGACGGAAGCCACGGACCCCGAGGGCCGGGTTCTCCTCGCCGGCCTGGGTGACGAACGCGAGGGGCTTGTCCGCCCCGGCGTCGAGGGTGCGGAGCACGACCTTGCGGCCACCCAGCGCCGACAGGGCGCGGGCGTACACGGCCGCCTGGTCGTCCTCGGTCGGCGCGGTCGCTGCCCCGAGGAAGAGCACCTCGGTACGGAACAGGCCGACGCCCTCGACGGCGGCGTCGGTGAGCCGCTCGGCGTCCTCGGCGGTGCCGATGTTGGCCAGCAGCGCGATCCGGTGGCCGTCAGCGGTGGCGCCGTCGCCCGTGGCCTCGGCGAGCGTGGCCAGGCCCGCACGACGGGTCTCGACGGCCGCCTTCATGGCGTCGTCCGGGTCGAGGGTGACGGTGCCGTTCGCCGCGTCGACCGCGATGACGTCACCGTCGACCAGCACGGAGGACCCGGTGGCGCGCACCACGCACGGCAGGCCGAGCTGGCCCGCGATGATCGCCGTGTGCCCGGTGGGGCCACCCTGCTCGATGACGATGCCGAGGACCTTGTCCAGGTCCAGGGCGGCGGTGTCGGCCGGCGAGAGGTCCGGGGCGACGATCACGGACGGCCGCTCCAGCGGCGGCACGCCCGGCTCGGGGAGCCCCTGGTAGCGCGCCACGACCCGGTCGCGCACGCTGTTGAGGTCGGTGACCCGCTCGGCGAGATACCCGCCGGCAGCAGTGAACATCGTGGCGAACGAGTCGACCACGGCGACCAGCGCGTGCAGCGGTGGCTCTCCCTTGTCGATCCGCTGGCTGGTCTGCGCGCGCAGCGCCGGGTCGTCGGCCATCTGCGCCGTGGCGGTCAGGACGTCGGTCACGGTCGCCGACGCTCCCGCGGCCTGGGCCCGCAGGCCCGCGGCGACGTCGGCGAAGGCCGCGAGGACCTTCTCCTTCGCCGCCGCAGGGTCTGCGGGGACGGGCTCGTCGGCGGGGACCACGGGGGCCGGGCGCACGGTCGCCACGGGCCCCCAGACGGCCCCTCGTCCCACGCCGACGCCTTGCAGGACCGACTTCTCGGTGCTCATCTGGCTCACTCCGCGTCGAGATCGGTCTCGAGCAGGGTGACGAGCTGGTCGAGCACACCGTCGTCCTCGGACTCCAGGACGACCTCCTCGCCGTGACCGACCCCCAGGGCCATCACCATGAGGATGCTCGAGGCATCCATCGGCGGCTGCCCTGGCTTGGCGATCGTGACCTGTGCGCCGGAAGCGGCGACGGCCTGGGTGAAGAGCGACGCCGGACGCGCGTGCAGACCCACGCGGGAGGCGATGACGACGGTGCGCTGCGACATGTCGAGCCTTTCTGGTTGTGCGTGGAGCTGTGGTCAGCGAGCGCCGGCGAGGGCTGCGACGCTCGCAGCAGAATCCAGGTCGTCCTCCTCCGGGTTGCGCCCGATGCTCTTCGCGACGACCACAGCGACGGCTGAGACGACCATACCGACGAGCAGCGCGAGCAGGAACAGGACCGGCTTGTTGGCCAGGGCAGAGACCCAGACGCCCCCGTGAGGGGCCAGGATGCCGGAGCCGAAGGCCATCGAGAGGCCACCGGTGACGGCGCCGCCGAGCATGAACGACGGGATCATCCGGACCGGGTCGGCCGCGGCGAACGGGATGGCACCTTCGGAGATGAAGGACAGACCGAGCAGCCACGCCGACTTGCCGGACTCACGCTCGGCCTCCGAGAACATCTTCGGCCGGACGACGGTCGCCAGGGCGACCGCCAGCGGCGGGACCATGCCGGCGGCCATGACCGCAGCCATGATGAGCGCGGGCTTGTCGCTGCTGGTCGCAGCGTTGGCCAGGCCTGCCGTGGCGAAGACGTAGGCGACCTTGTTGACCGGACCACCGAGGTCGAAGCACATCATCAGGCCGAGGACGACACCGAGCGGGACGAGGGCAGAGGTGCCCAGCCCGTCGAGCCAGCTGGTCAGGCCGTCGTTGATGCCCTTCATCGGGGGGCCGATGACGAGGATCGTCAGCGCACCGGTGATGAGGGTCGCCACGAGCGGCGTCACCACGACCGGCATCACACCGCGCACGCCCTTGGGGACGTTGCGGGTGGACAGCCAGTGCGCCAGGTAGCCGGCGAGGAAGCCGGTCACGATGCCGCCGAGGAAGCCGGCGCCGACCATGCCGGCGAGCATGCCGCCGACGAAGCCGGGGACGATGCCCGGACGGTCGGCGATCGCGTAGGCGATGTACGCCGACAGCGCCGGGACGAGGAACCCGAAGGCCACCACACCGATGCGGAAGAGCAGGACCGACCAGTGCTGAAGGTTGCCCCACTCGAAGGCCGTCCACAGGACCGACTGGTCGATCTTGGTGACCTCGATGGGGCCGTTCGCACTCCAGGCCACCGACGAGAGGAGGAAGCCGAGGGCGATGAGGATGCCACCCGCGGCGACGAACGGGATCATGTAGGAGACACCGGTCATCAGGTACTGACGGATCCGGGTGCCGGCGTGAACCTGACGGGCGGGAGCGGCCGCGACCGGCGCGGCAGCGACCTTGGCACCGGTGGGTGCCGGAGCGGCGGACGCGGCGGCGACGGCCTGGGCGATGACGCCGGGGGCGTCGTGCACGGCCTTCTTGACGCCGACGTCGATGATGGGCTTCCCGGCGAAGCGTTCCTTGCCCTGGACCTCGAGGTCGGCGGCGAAGATGACGCCGTCGGCAGCAGCGATCACTGCCGGGTCGAGCGGGACGGAGCCGGCAGCCCCCTGGGTCTCGACGACGCACTCGTGGCCGGCTGCACGGGCAGCCTGCTCGAGGGCCTCGGCGGCCATGTAGGTGTGCGCGATGCCCGTGGGGCATGACGACACAGCGACGAACTTCATGACGGAACCACCTCTCGTGTCACGATGTCGGCCACGGCGCCGGCATCGGGGGCCTGCAAGATCGACGTGCGGAACGACTCGTGGACCAGGCGTCGTGCCAGGGCCGCGAGAATCTTGAGGTGGTCCGCGTCGCCGCCCGCGGGGGCGGCGATGAGGAACACCAGGGTGGCGGGGCCGTCCGGGGCGCCGAAGTCCACGCCTCCGGGCACGCGCCCGACGGCGAGGCTCGGCACGCTGACGTGCTCCGAGCGGGCGTGGGGCAGGCCGATCCCGCCGGGCATGCCGGTCGCCATCTGCGCCTCACGGGCCCGGACGTCGGCGTGGAAGCCCTCGGCATCGGTGACGCGCCCGGCGGCGACCAGCAGGTCGATGAGCTGGCGGGTGACGGTCTCACGGTCGTCCGAGGTGAGGTCGAGGGCGACGAGCTCCGGGGTGATGAGTGGGCTGCTCATGACGGTCTCCTTCAGGCGGGTGGTGGTGCTGGTCGGATGAGGTCTGCGGTACGTGGTGCTGGTCAGTCCGTGCCGATGAGCGGGAGGCCGAGCACGACCTGCAGCTCCTCGTCACCCAGGACCCGGGCGGACGCCGGGTCGATGTCCTGCGGTCCGGGCATCTGCGTGCCGGGGAGCTGGACGGCAGCCGCCCCCCAGGACAGCGCGGTGGCGAGCGCGACGCCTCCTCCCGCGCCCTCGGCAGAGAGGTAGCCGGCGAAGAAGGAGTCCCCCGCACCGACGGTGCTGCGAGGGGTGAGGGCGACGGAGGTCCCCACCTGGACGCCGTCCTCGTCGACCAGCAGGGCCCCGGCACCGCCGAGGCTGACGAGCACGCGACGGGCGCCGGCCTCCTGGAGCTCGCGCGCGGCCTCGATGACGTCCGCCCGGGTGCTCAGCGGGCGGCCGACGGCCTCGGCGAGCTCCTCGGCGTTCGGCTTGATGAGGTCAGGGCCGGCAGCGACGACTCGCGCCAGGGCGGGTCCGCTGGTGTCGACGGCCGCCCGCACTCCGCGCTCGTGGATCCGGCCGATCATCCGGGCGTAGACGTCCGGGTCGGCCCCCTGCGGGAGGCTGCCGCACAGGACGACCCAGTCGCCGGGGCTCGCGGCGTCGAGGGCCGCCCGGACGACGGCCTCGAGCTCGTCAGCGCTGACGACGGGACCCGGCTCGTTGAGCTTGGTGACGGTGCCGTCGGGCTCGGCGACCGCGATGTTGGTGCGGGTGCTGCCGGCGATCGGCACGGTGATCGCGTCGACCGCGTCGTCCTCGAGCATCGCCACGAGCTGGCGCCCCTCGGCGCCTCCGACGGGGAGCACGGCGCGGCTCGCGGTGCCGTTCGCCAGCAGGGCGCGCGTGACGTTGACACCCTTGCCCCCCGGGTGAAGGTGCCCGTCCGTGATGCGCAGGACGTGCCCACGAAGAAGCTCGGGAACCTCGATCGTGCGGTCGAGGCTCGGGTTGAGGGTCACTGTGATGATCATGCGAGTACCACCCTGGGGCCGGCCGACTCGATCTCGTCGGCGAGGTCTGCTTCGATCCCGGAATCCGTCACGAGCGTGTCGACCGCGGACAGCGGCGCCACGTGGGCGAACTCCGAACGGCCGATCTTCGTGTGATCGGCCAGGACGACGGTGCGACGTGCGCTCGCGACCAGCGCGCGCTTGATGCCGGCCTCGGCGAGGTCGGGGGTGGTCAGGCCCTGCCCGACGGTCAGCCCGTTGGTCCCGAGGAACGCGACGTCCGCGTAGACGTCACGCATCTCGCGCTCGGCCCAGGCCCCGACCGCGGCGAGGGTCCGACCGCGGACGACGCCCCCGAGCAGGTGCAGGGTGAGGTTCGGGCGACCGGCCAGCAGAGAGGCGATCGGCAGGCTGTGGGTGACGACCGTCAGCTCACGGTCCGTCGGCAGGATCTCCGCGAGCCGGATCGTCGTGGTGCCCGCGTCGATGAGGATCGCCCCGCCGTCGGGGACCTCGTCGAGTGCCGCCTTGGCGATGCGGTCCTTCTCGACGGACATCCGGCCCTCTCGGTCGGCGACGGCCTGCTCGATGCCGAATCGCTCGACGGGGATCGCCCCACCGTGCACACGGTGCAGCAGACCACGGCGCTCGAGGGCTGTCAGGTCCCGCCGGACGGTCTCCGGGGTGACGTCGAGCGACTCGGCGAGCTCGCGGACCTCGACACGGCCGGCAGCACGGGCACGAGCGAGGATCTCGTCCTGCCGCTCCGTCGCGTACACCGCGTCTCCTTCGACGTCTTCGGGTCTCTGGTGATGCCCGCTTGTGTTGGTATGCCTTTGTCTACTTCTGTTTTCACCCGCCCGTCAACCCCTATTCGGACCGAATCGGGGAAATCATCCGGAAGAGAGGGCGCGGCATCCATCATGCGGACATGGTTGGGCCAGAGGTCCCGACCCGGACGCAGGACGACCCGGGCGCCCGCACGGGGCACCCGGGTCGTCCTGCGCGGCCCCGACCCGCGCGATCGATGGGCTCGGGCCCGGCCCGGCGAACCGGACGGCCCGGAGGTCAGTAGGGCTGGTAGGGCGAGACGACGACCTCGACCCGCTGGAACTCCTTGAGGTCGGAGTAACCGGTCGTCGCCATCGCGCGGCGCAGGGCCCCGATGAGGTTGAGGGTGCCGTCGGCCTGGCGGCCCGGTCCGAAGAGGATCTCCTGGAGGGAGCCGGCGGTGCCGACCTGCACCCGCTCGCCACGCGGCAGCTGCGGGTGGTGCGCCTCGGGACCCCAGTGCCAGCCGCGCCCGGGTGCCTCGGCCGCGCGGGCCAGCGCCGCGCCGAGCATCACGGCATCCGCACCGCAGGCCACGGCCTTGACCATGTCCCCGGAGCGTCCGACGCCGCCGTCGGCGATGACGTGCACGTAGCGACCGCCCGACTCGTCGAGGTAGTCACGCCGCGCGGCGGCGACGTCGGCCACGGCCGTCGCCATCGGGGCGTGGATGCCGAGCGAGACGCGCGTCGTGTGCGCCGCTCCCCCGCCGAAGCCCACGAGGACGCCGGCCGCGCCGGTGCGCATGAGGTGCAGGGCAGCGGTGTAGGTCGAGGCGCCGCCCACGATGACCGGGACGTCGAGCTCGTAGATGAACCGCTTGAGGTTGAGCGGCTCCGAGCGGCCGGAGACGTGCTCGGCGGAGACCGTGGTGCCGCGGATGACGAAGAGGTCGACGCCGGCGTCGACGACGTGCTTCCACAGCTGCTGCGTGCGCTGGGGCGACAGGGCCCCGGCGACCGTGACGCCCGCCTCCCGCACCTGCTTGAGCCGCGCGGTGATGAGCTCAGGGATGATCGGTGCGGCGTAGATCTCCTGCATCCGCGCGGTGGCGGCCACCGGATCGAGGGTCGCGATCTCCGCCAGGTGCGGAGCCGGGTCCTCGTAACGGGTCCAGACCCCCTCGAGGTCGAGCACGCCGATCCCGCCGAGCCGGCCGAAGGCGATCGCCGTCTCCGGGCTCATCACCGAGTCCATCGGCGCCGCGAGGATCGGCAGCTCGACGTGGTACGCGTCGATCTGCCAGCCGACGGAGACCTCCTCCGGGTCGCGCGTGCGTCGCGAGGGGACGACGGCGACGTCATCGAAGGAGTAGGCCCTGCGGCCGCGCTTGCCCCGGCCGATCTCGATCTCGTTGCTCACCGGGCAAGGCTAGCGGTGCAGCGGCCGTGAACCACGGGGACTCCACCCACTGGCCCGATCCGGCCACCTGGACGGCGCGGCGGGCCGCGACTGTCGGTGGGCGGTGCCAGAGTGCAGGAGGACGGGCCGGGACCCGTCGGAGGTGGAGGACGAACGTGGCACGCAGCGGCTGGATCGACCGCCCGATGACGGGCTTCGACACCGAGACCACCGGCGTCGACGTCGATCAGGACCGCATCGTCACGGCGGCCCTGGTGCGCCGCCCCGGCCGCCTGGCCCCGGACCACGTCTCCGCCTGGCTGATCGACCCGGGAGTCCCCATCCCGGCCGCCGCCACAGCGGTCCACGGCATCGACACCGAGACGGCCCGAGCACAGGGGCGGCCCGCACGCGCGGCCGTCGAGGAGATCGCCGACTCGCTCGTCGCGGCGCTGCGTCGCGGTGAGCCGGTCGTCGCCTACAACGCCGCGTACGACCTCACGCTCCTGGACGTCGAGCTCGGCCGGCACGGCCTGGCGGGCCTTGCCGAGCGGTTCGGCGGGCCCATCGGCCCGGTGCTCGATCCCCTTGTCCTCGACCGCGCCGTCGACCAGTACCGCTCGGGCAAGCGTCGCCTCGGCGACCTCTGCACCCACTACGGCATCACGACGGGAACGCTGCACAGCGCCGACGCCGACGTCGCCGCGACGCTCGACGTGCTCACGGCGATCGTGCGGACGCATCCCGAGCTCGCTGCCCTCGACCTCGTGGAGATCCATGCCCTGCAGCTGAGCGCGCACCGCCGCTGGGCGGAGTCCTTCAACGCGTGGCGGGAGCGCAAGGGTCTGACGGGAGACGGTGCGGACGCGGCCTGGCCGATGAAGGTGTCCCTGCGGCCGAGCACGCTCGCCGCGGGCTGACGCCCCTCGACCTCGCGGCGGGCCGGTACTCCTCAGCCTGCCAGGGCGTCGAGGACGGTCCGGGCGACGGCCGGGCTCGCGCCTACCACGAGGCCGCCCTCGTGGGCGCCGGGGAGGTAGTCGGTGCCGTCCTCGCGCAGGACCGCGCCGCCGAGCTCACGCACGATGGCCGCTCCCGGGGCGTGGTCCCAGGGCAGAGCCCGCGCGTAGACGAGCGCATCGAGTGCGCCGTCCGCGACCTGCGAGTAGAAGTAGCCGGCCCACAGGCGCCCGTCGAGATCCAGCCCGGCGGTCAGCGGCGAGCCGTCGAGCGCGGCGCGCCACTCACCGGAGATGCCGAGCGAGGCCGCGCCCGTCGGTGGCTCGTGGACGGCAGGCCGCACGAGGCGTTCGCCGTTGCGGAAGGCGCCCGATCCACGCTCGGCGACATAGGTGCTGCCGAGCGCCGGCAGGCAGATCCAACCGGCCACCGACCGCCCGTCCTCGAGCAGGGCGACCATCACCGAGTGCTCCGGCAGCCCCTCGACGAACGCGCGCGTGCCGTCGAGGGGGTCGACCACCCAGGCCAGCGGCGCCGCGAGACCCCGCAGGACCGCGGGGTCGGCGGCGACACCCTCCTCGCCCACGACGGGCACGCCGGGAAGCAGCGCACTCAGGCAACGAGTGATCTCGGCCTCGGCCTCCTGGTCCACGATCGTCACGATGTCGTCCACGCCCTTGGAGCCGATGTCCCTCGGGTCGAGCGCGCCGAAGCGTGGCGTGACGATCTCCCGAGCGACCCGCTCGACGAGGGCAGTGACGGCGCCGACGTCCAAGCTCATCGAGACGCGTAGTTCGGGGCCTCGCGGATCATCTGGACGTCGTGCGGGTGCGACTCCTTGAGCCCGGCCGAGGTGATCCGCACGAATCGACCCCGCTGCTGGAGCTCCGGGACGGTGTGCGCACCGACGTAGAACATCGACTGGTGCAGACCGCCGACGAGCTGGTGCGTCACCGCGCCGAGCGGGCCGCGGTACGGCACCTGGCCCTCGATGCCCTCGGTGATGATCTCGTCGTCGGTCAGGTCGCCCTGGAAGTAGCGGTCCTTGGAGAACGAGCGACGGTCGCCGCGGGACTGCATCGCACCGAGCGAGGCCATGCCGCGGTAGCGCTTGAACTGCTTGCCGTTGACGAACACCAGGTCGCCAGGCGACTCGTCGCAGCCGGCCAGCAGTCCCCCGAGCATGACCGAGTCGGCGCCGGCGACGAGCGCCTTCGCGATGTCACCGGAGTACTGCAGACCACCGTCGCCGATCACCGGGACGCCCGCCGGCTTGCATGCCTGGGCCGCGAGGTGGATCGCGGTCACCTGCGGCACCCCCACGCCTGCCACGACACGCGTCGTGCAGATCGAGCCGGGCCCGACCCCGACCTTGACCGCGTCGCAACCGGCGTCGACGAGGGCCTGGGCGCCCTCGCGCGTCGCGATGTTCCCGCCGATGACCTGGACGTCGCGCGTCGCCGGGTCGGCCTTGATCCGGCGCACCATGTCCAGCATCAGGCGCGCGTGGCCGTTGGCCGTGTCGACGACGAGCACGTCGGCCCCGGCCTCGACGAGCGCAGTGACGCGCTCCCAGGCATCGCCGAAGAAGCCGACGGCCGCGCCGACGACGAGGCGACCCTCGCCGTCCTTCGTCGCGAGCGGGTACTTCTCGGACTTGGTGAAGTCCTTGACCGTGATGAGCCCGCGCAGGCGACCGGCGGCGTCGACCAGCGGGAGCTTCTCGACCTTGTGCTTGGCGAGGATCGCCGCCGCGTCGTCGCGACTGATCCCGACCGGGGCCGTGATCAGCGGCATCGGGGTCATGACGTCCCGCACGATGAGGATCGGCATGTCCGCCGGGTCGACGAACCGCAGGTCGCGGTTGGTGATGATGCCCACCAGACGCTGGTCGTCGTCCACGACCGGCAGCCCGGAGACGCGGTAGATCCCGCAGAGCCGATCCAGCTCGGCGAGCGTCGCGCCCGGTCCGATGGTCAGCGGGTCGGTGATCATGCCCGACTCGGAGCGCTTGACGAGGTCCACCTGGTGGGCCTGGTCCGCGATCGAGAGGTTGCGGTGCAAGATGCCGACCCCGCCCTGGCGGGCGAGGGCGATGGCCATCCGGGACTCGGTCACGGTGTCCATCGCGGCCGAGACGAGCGGGATGCGCATCGAGATCCCGCGGGTCAGCCGCGTGCTCGTGTCGACCTCGCTGGGGATGACGTCCGTCTCACCGGGGAGCAGCAGGACGTCGTCGTAGGTCAGGCCGATCATCCCGAAGGGGTCAGCAGGAGGGGCGGGGTGTCCGGGCTCGATCTCGCTCACCCGCAGATAGTACGCGGGAGGTCAGCGGATGAGTCCCGTGCGCAGCCCGATCGCGACGGCCTGGGCACGATCGGACGCTCCGAGCTTGCGGAACAGACGGCGGGCGTGGGTCTTGACGGTGTCCTCGGAGAGGAAGAGCTCGCCGCCGATCTGCGCGTTCGAGCGGCCGTGGCTCATCCCGGACAGCACCTCGAGCTCGCGACGAGTGAGCTCGCCTGCCGCGGGGCGCCTGGACGTGGAGGGCTCGGCGACGATCGTCGACTGGGCCGTTCGGGTGACGGCGGCGGCGGCACGTGCCGCGCTCGCCTCGACCCCGACGTGCGCACCGGGCTGCGAGGGGACGGCGGGTGATCCGAGGCCGTGGGTCGCGACGGCGGCGAGCTCGGCGCGCTCGACGTCGGGAGGCAGGTAGCCGCGGGCACCGAGAGCCACTGCGCGGTCGAGCGTGATCTCGTCACCGGGGACCGCAAGCATGATCACGGTGGGCGTGACGCCCAGGGTGCGGAGCCGGCGCATGGCCTCGATCGGTCCGACGCCAGGAAGGTGGGCGTCGAGCAGCACCAGCGCGGGCTCGGTCCGGCGGACGAGGGCGACGAGCTCCTCAGCCGTGGCAGCGGCGCGGGCCGGTGACAACGACGGGACCCCGTGGGCCGCCGTGACGATGCGGTCGCGTACGCCGGCCGAGCCGTGGCAGACGATGACGCCGCTCATCGGGTTCCCTCCTCTTCCCCCGGACGGTCGCCCGTCCTGGGCTGCATGACGTGGTGCCCTGCGTGTACCTCATCGGCCGGAAGGGGGCCCGACCTTAGGTTTGCGCGCGGGTGAACGGTCAGGCAGCGGTGAGCAGGACCGCCAGGAGCTCATGGAACGCCCCCACGAGGCTGCGCACCCGGTGCACGGAGCCGGACGGCGTGAGGGGCACGGTCAGCGCTCCCTCGCGGTGCACGAAGATCGGCAGCCCGGGCAGCGCCACAGCGATCCGGTCGATGGCGGCCACCGATCGGGCGGCGTCGGCGTCGGCGCCACCGACGTGGACCAGGAGCGCCTCGGGGGCGATCCGGGTGACGACGTCCTCGAGCAGGTCGTCGCGGCAGCCTGCGAGCACACGGGTCGTGACGGCCGCCTGTTGCAGGGCGAGCGCGATGATGTGGACGACGAGATCGGGGCTCTCACCGATCGGCAGCGCGAGGACACGCGGCCCGGCTCCCTGGCCCTCGGCGGCCACGGCCGGCACGGGGGATGACGCCCCCGGCCCGGCGGTGTCGCTCGCCGCGGCCCGCGCCGCGCCCGGCTGGGCCCAGGATCGCACGGCCGACGCCGCCGACCGGCTGCGCAGCTCGGCGAAGGCGGCGGCCTCGAGGAGCCGTACGGCGCTCTCGCCCGGACGCTCGAGCACAGCGTCCGAGCCGAGCACCAGCAGGGCGGGCGAGACGAGCTCGCTCCACCACGCGATGGGGTCGCCCGGGTGGACCCGGGCGAGCATCCAGCGGACGGCGGCGTTGTCCAGGTGCCGGGCGGCGGCCGCGACGCCGCCGGGGTCGGGGGCCATGGGTGCCGCTGCGGCGTAGGCGTCGAGGACCTCGAGGTCGGAGGGCCCCGTCGGTGCGCCGGCGAGTGCGCTCCGCGCCGCCTCGGAGGGCGCCGAGCCCTCGAGGGTCAGCCGTCGCATGGTCATGAGGCGGGCGACGTCACCAGGGGTGTACCGGCGGTGGGAACCTGCCGAGTGCTCCGACGGCCCGAGCCCGTACCGGCGGTCCCAGGTGCGCAACGTCGCCGGGGCCACCCCGAGCCGACGGGCGACGGCAGCGACGGTCAGAGACGGATCCTCGGTGCTCATGACGCGATTGTGCCGAACATGTGGCGCGGTTCGCCACCCGAGAGGAATCCGAAACGCGCCAGGCTGCTGCGCAGAGGTTGTTCATCGGACCGCAGCCCGCACGAGCAACGGCCGATCCGGACCCGCCGAGCGCCGCCACCAGCCAGCGGGAGGAAGCACCTCGACGGGCGCAGTCGGCGCGCTCCCCCGATCACGCCTCATGTTTCTGCCCGGGATCTGAACAGTCAGCGAATCAGTTTGATTCAGGTACTTGACCAACTAGTGACGCGGTTCTAAGTTGTTCTCACTGGCGGATCGCACCGCCGGTCGCGGAGAACGAGCCCTGGAGGATCCGATGACCGAGATCTCACGACTGCCGGGTCCGATCATGGATCTGTGGGAGTGGCAGTACGACGGCGCCTGCCGCGAGGCCGAACCGACGCTCTTCTTCCACCCCGAGGGCGAACGCGGCTCTGCCCGTCGTCGGCGGGCCGAGGCCGCCAAGGCCGTCTGCGCCACCTGCCCCGTGCTCCAGCAGTGCCGGGAGCACGCACTGACCGTCCGCGAGCCCTACGGCGTCTGGGGCGGGATGTCCGAGGACGAGCGCGCCCTGGCACTCTCCGAACGCGTCCGTCGCGCCGGCTGAGGTCACGCACGCGCACGACCAAGCCCCCCACCGCTGAGCGGTGGGGGGCTTCGTCGTCGATCAGCGTCAGCTGACGCCAGGCGTCACAGAGACGCTGGTGTCACTTGGTGACGACGGCGAGGATGTCGCGCGCGGAGAGGATGAGGTACTCCTCGCCCGCGTACTTGACCTCGGTGCCGCCGTACTTGCTGTAGATCACGGTGTCGCCGACGACGACGTCCAGCGGCACGCGCTGACCGTTGTCGTCGATCCGGCCGGGCCCGACAGCGAGGATCTCGCCCTCCTGGGGCTTCTCCTTCGCGGTGTCCGGGATGACCAGACCGGAGGCCGTCGTCTGCTCTGCCTCGAGCGTGCGAACGACGACGCGGTCCTCGAGCGGCTTGATGGAGACCGACACAGCGGACCTCCCCTTCACAGTCGTGGGAACGATGCATGGCCGCGGGGCCTGGCTGCCCGTCGTCGCGGGTGCCGGTCAACCTGACCGTGCGGCTGGCCCTGGAGGGCCGATGAGAAATCTATGCGCCCGTTAGCACTCGGTCAACACGAGTGCCAGCGGGGCGTCCTCGGCCCGCGTACCTGGCAGGATCACAGGATGGATCCCGAGGCGCTGTCGCTCCTGCTCAGCCCGGCGGGCTGGGCGCTCCTCGGGGCGCTGCCCCCGTACGACGAGAAGCTCGCGATGGTGCTCTCCGAGCGGCTGCGACGCGAGGGGATCGACCCGAGGCTCGCTGCCGCGGCTCTGACCCAGTCGCGACTCCGCACCAGGGCGAGCGCGAAGTTCGGTGAGTTCGCCGCCGGGATGCTCTTCACCCAGGCCGGCCTCGAGCAGGCGACCCGGTTCACCGTGGCGGCGCGGCACGCGGCCCGGTACTCGCGCGCAGGCTGCACGCGGGTCGCCGACCTGACCAGTGGTATCGGCGGTGACGCGATGGCCTTCGCCGCCCTCGGCCTCCCGGTGCTCGCCACCGACCTCGACGAGCTCACCGCCGCGATCGCGACCGTGAACCTGCGGCACTTCCCCGAGGCCGTCGTCCGGCACGCGAACGGCCTCGAGCTCGACCTCGCAGCCGAGGGGATCGACGGCGTCTTCGCCGACCCGGCCCGCCGCAGCGCCGGGGGGCGCAGGGCGCACGACCCGTCGGCCTACTCCCCGCCGCTCGACGACGTGCTCCGGGTCCGGGAGCGCGTGCCGGCCCTCGGCGTGAAGGTCGGGCCGGCCATCGCGCACACGGACCTCCCGCCCGAGGCCGAGGCCGAGTGGGTGAGCGTGGACGGCGACGTCGTCGAGGCGGGCCTGTGGTTCGGCCCGCTCGCTCCGGACGGCCCCGGCCGGACGGCGCTCGTGCTGCACGGTGACACCGCGACCGCGGTGCGCACACCACCCACCGGCGTCCCGGAGGCCGAGGTCGGCGCGATCGGCAGCTACCTCTACGAGCCCGACGGCGCGGTGATCCGGGCCGGGCTGGTCACGGTCGTCGCCGAGCAGGTGCAGGGCCGGCTCGTGGACCGCACGATCGCCTACGTGACCTCTGACGTCCTGGTCGACGGCCCGACGGCGCGGGCCTACCGTGTGCTGGACGTCATGCCGTTCGGGCTGAAGCGGCTCCGCACGGCGCTGCGAGAGCGGAAGGTGGGTCGCGTGACGATCAAGAAGCGGGGCACCGCCGTCGTCCCCGAGCAGCTGCGCGGCCAGCTCGACCTGCGCGGCGACACCGAGGCGACGATCGTCCTGACGCGCGTCGCCGGGTCCCAGCAGGTCATCGTCGTGGAGCCGGTCTGATGGAGATCCCGTTCGCGAGCTCGGCGCGGTCGTCGATCGGCATCGAGTGGGAGCTCGCGCTCGTCGACTCCGACTCCGGGGACCTGCGCCAGGTGGCCCAGACGATCCTCGACGCGGTGGCACCCCCCGGCGGCGGCGAGCACCCGACGATCAAGCAGGAGCTCCTGCTCAACACGGTCGAGATCATCACGGACGTCTGCCGGACCGTCGCCGAGGCGGGGGCCGACCTGGAGCGCTCGATCGCGGAGCTGCGCACGGTCACCGACCCCCTGCGGGTCGAGCTCATGTGCGCCGGGACGCACCCCTTCGCGCGGTGGACGAACCAGAAGGTCACCGACAAGCAGCGCTACGCGACCCTCATCGACCGGACCCAGTGGTGGGGCCGGCAGATGCTCATCTTCGGGGTGCACGTGCACGTGGGCATCGAGGACCGAGACAAGGTCCTGCCGATCCTGCGCGCCGTCCTCACCTACTTCCCGCACATCCAGGCGCTCTCGGCCTCGTCGCCGTTCTGGGGCGGCAAGGACACCGGCTACGCGTCCAACCGGGCACTGATGTTCCAGCAGCTGCCCACCGCCGGACTGCCCTTCCAGTTCGACACCTGGGACCAGTTCGAGGCCTATGCGACGGACATGGTGCACGTCGGCGTGATCGACGAGATCAGCGAGATCCGCTGGGACATCCGGCCCTCCCGCTTCGGCACGCTCGAGATGCGGATCTGCGACGGCTCGCCCAACCTCACCGAGGTGCTCGCCTTCGCCGCGCTCATCCACTGCCTGGTCGAGCACTTCTCGACGATGATCGACGAGGGCCGCGAGCTGCCGAGCCTTCCGGCCTGGTTCGTCCAGGAGAACAAGTGGCGCTCGGCGCGGTACGGGATGGACGCGATCATCATCCTCGACCGCGAGGGCAACGAGCGGCTCGTGACCGAGGCCGTCGAGGACCTCCTGCTCGAGCTCGCGCCGACCGCGGAGCGGCTGCAGTGCACCGAGGAGCTCGGCCAGATCCGCACCATCCTGCGCAAGGGCGCCTCCTACCAGCGGCAACGCGCGGTAGCCCGGCGCAACGAGGGGGACCTGGGCGCGGTCGTGGCCTCGCTCGTCGCCGAGATGCGCGCAGGCCGGCCGCTCTGAGTCGCCGCGCAGCACCATCCCGGCGAGGTCAGGACGCCCACCGCGCGCCGCCGAGCTCCGGTACATCTCATGACCCACTAGTTGACATTGCCAAATACCGGGCATAGTTTGACTCCATGACCAGCCCAGAGCGCGACCCGCAGCTCCTCAAGGGCGTTCTGCCGATGCTCGTCCTCCGGCTGCTCGCCGACGAGGAGTCCTACGGCTGGGAGCTCGTGACCCGCCTCCAACGCGCCGGGCTGACCGATATCGCCACCGGCACCGTCTACCCCGTGCTGAGCCGGCTCGAACGAGAGAGACAGGTCTCCTCGCGACTGGTCGCCTCGAGCTCCGGGCCGGCACGCAAGTACTACCGACCGACACCGGCAGGCGAAGCGGAGCTCGTGCGAGCCGCCGAGGGCTGGGCGGCACTGAGCCGCACCGTCGCCGGCGTCCTCGACGAGCGTGCCGCCCCGAGCGGTGGCTCCGCCACCGCCCCCACGTCATCCGAAGGAGCACGCCCGTGACCACCACCGACCCCACCCCGGCCCTGCCCGTCCCGCCCCCTGCACGACCTGGCCTCGCCGACCAGCTCCGGCTGGACCGGTACCTGATCCGCCTCGAGTGGCACCTGCAGGACTACCCGCAGAAGGCCGCCCGGGCGATCAGACGTGAGATCAAGGCCGACATGCTCACCGCCGCCGGCGAGGTCGGCATGCCCGCGGCACTCGCTGCCCTCGGCAGCCCGGCAGTCCTCGCGCACGGCTACCTCGCCGAGCTCGGGCGGCAGCGCCCCCGCTTCACCACCGGGGCGATCGCCGCGGGCCTCGCGATCGGTGCGCTCTGGTACATGCAGGTCGCCTATGCGATCGGGGCGCTCGACGCACTGGGCGCGGTCGGCGGCGGCACGGCCACGCTGACCGTCCTGGGGGCGTCCGCGACGTACACGCACACCTCGTCCGCGCTCTCGGTGCAGGGCACGTTCGCCTGGCAGTGGTTCGCGCTCTGGTTCGGCGTCGGGCTCCTCGCCTTCGCGCTCGCCTCCCGCATCTGGCGCCTGTGGCGCACGAAGGCCGCAGCCTGAGGAGCCCCACCCGCTGCTCCCCCGATGCGCGTCTCGTCGCGCGGCGACCCCGGTGGCCGGGCACCCTTCCCCGCCGATCCTGGTGGTGCCAGGCTTCCCGTATGAGCGTCCAGGGGGACACCGTGGAAGAGGCTCGGGCCCCGGCCTCACGACGGCCGTCCGGAGGCACCCGGCCGGCCCGGGTGGCCGTTGCCGTGGTCGCAGCGCTGCTCGCGGCGCTGGTCGCGACCCGGCAGGTCATCGGCACGCACCCGCGGCTGGTGGAGGACGGCGTCAGCTGGTGGGGAACCGGCTTCGCGGCAGATGCCGAGGGATCCGGAGACCCGGTCGGATACACGGCGTGGGACGCCGGCTCCGACGGGGCGACGTTCGAGATCCTGCTGCGCAACCCCGCCCGCTACCCGGTGACGGTGACGGGCGTGGACGACGTGGCGCTGCGGGTCACCTTCATCGACTCCACGATGCCCGGCGGGCTCGACGGTTCTGGCCACCGACCCGAGTCGACAACCGGCCTGCGGGTCCCGGCGGGTGGCTCGTTCGTGCTGCGGGCGACGATCCGGTTCCCGTGCGCCCCGATGACCGGGAGCTCGACCATCGGCTACGACGGCGCGACGGTCCGGGTCGCGGGACTCGGTACCGCCGGCACCACCCGGGTCCCCTTCGGTGCGCAGCTCCAGGTCGGCACGACGACGGCCTGGGTGCCACCCGCCGGGTGCACCCCGGGTGAGCCGCGCTGAGCTCTCAGACGAGCACCTGCGTCAGCGGCATGGAGGAGTCGACCGGCAGGTCCAGGGCCGAGGGCGGCATCCCGCGCCGCAGCACCGCGGCACCCAGCGCGGCGATCATCGCGCCGTTGTCGGTGCAGTAGCGGATCGGCGGGATGCGCAGCTCGATCCCCGCCTCCTCGCAGCGGGCCGCCGCCATCTCCCGCAGCTGGGAGTTCGCGGAGAAGCCACCGCCGACGACGAGCGTGTCCACCCCGTGCGCACGGCAGGCGGCGATCGTCTTGGCCGTGAGCACGTCGGCGACAGCCTCGGCGAACGAGGCGGAGACATCGGCCAGCGGGATCTCCTCCCCCGCGTCCTGGCGCGCCTCGACCCAGCGGGCGACGGCCGTCTTCAGGCCGGAGAACGAGAAGTCGGCCGCGTGGTCGGCCTGGTCCTTGGCCGCCGTCAGCCCTCGTGGGAACCGGATCGCGCGCGGGTCGCCGTCACGGGCGAGCTTGTCGATGTGCGGGCCGCCGGGATACGGCAGGCCGAGCAGTCGGCCGACCTTGTCGAAGGCCTCCCCCGCGGCGTCGTCGAGCGTCGAGCCGAGCTCGGTGACGTTCACCGTGTCGTCGATCAGCAGCAGCGAGGAGTGCCCACCGGAGACGACGAGCCCCATCACCCGCTCGGGGAACGGCCCGTGCACCAGCTCGTCGACGACGGCATGGCCGATGACGTGGTTGACCCCGAACAGCGGCCGGTCGATCCCGATCGCGAGCGCCTTGGCCGCGGCGGCGCCGACCGTGAGCGGGCCGATGAGGCCCGGCCCGGCCGTCACGGCCACGGCGTCGACCTCCGCCAGCGTCACACCGGCGCGTTCGAGGGCGGCGCTCAGGGTCGGCACCATCGCCTCGAGATGGGCGCGCGAGGCGATCTCGGGGATGATCCCGCCGAAGCGCGCATGCTCGTCCATCGAGCTGGCGACGACGTCGACGAGGAGCTCGGAGCCCTCGTCTGTGAGCCGGACCAGGGCGACACCCGTCTCGTCGCAGGAGGTCTCGATCCCGAGGACGAGGCGGTCGGCAGCCATGGGGCAAGCCTAGGCGGCGGACGGGAGTGACGAACGCCACAGGAGACCTGGGATGACAATCGACTGGTTGAGTGTTCAAGCAGTCATGACCGACACCGCCTTCGCCACCGCCTTCCAGATCGACGAGACCGCGCAGGACGCGCTCTTCCGGGGGGCACGCTCCGCGCGTGCCTGGTCCGACGAGCCCGTGCCCGACGAGACCATCGACGCCGTCTACGACCTCGTCCGCTGGGGTCCGACGATGATGAACACGTCTCCGCTGCGGATGCTGCTCGTTCGCACCGCCGAGGCCCGAGAGCGTCTCGCCCTGCACATGGGCGAGGGCAACCGGCAGCGTGTGCTCGACGCACCCCTCGCGCTGGTCCTGGCCGCTGACGTGGACTTCCACGAGACCCTCGGCGAGCTGGTGCCGCACATTCCCGGTGCGCGTGGCATGTTCGCCGACAACATCGCTGCCCGCGAGCGCATCGCCCGCGACAACGCCCACCTGCAGGCCGGCTACCTCATGGTGGGCCTGCGCGCCGCAGGCCTGGACGTCGGCCCGATGAGCGGGATGGACGCCGCCGGGATCGACGCCGACCTGCTTGCGGGCACCACCTGGCGCTCGATCATGGTGCTCAACGTCGGCAAGCCCGGCGCGGACAACGGCGCGCACCCGCGCGCGGCGCGACTCTCGTTCGACCGGGCCGCACGCGTCCTGTGAGTCCGAGGGCTGCCGCCCGTCGTCGAGCGGCGGGCGGCGGTCCGTCCCTGCGAGCAGCGCCCGTCAGGACTGCTGGAGGAGAGCCCGCATCGTGAAGGCGTCGATGTTCTCGGGCTGGTAGTAGCGCCGTCGGCGGCCGAGCACGACGAATCCGGCCTGCTCGTACAGGGCGATCGCCGGGTCGTTGTCCACCCGCACCTCCAGCATCACCGCCGCGGCGCCGAGCGCCCTGGCATGCGCCATCAGCGCGTCCAGGAGCTGCGCCCCGAGGCCCCGGCGCTGGACGTGCGACGCCACGCCGATCGTCATCACCTCGACGATGTCGCCGTCGAACGAGGCACCGGCGTAGGCGACCAGGCCTTCCCCGGCGGCGGCTCCGACCGGCCCCACGGACCGGGGACCCGGGCCGTCGATGCCCACGTACCAGCGGCCGGCCGTGGTGAGCTCCTCACGGACCATCGCCTCGGACCACGCCGACCGGCTGAACAGCGCGTGCTCCAGCGCGAGGACCGCGCCGACGTCGGCGACGGTCAGCGGCCGCAGATCCACACTCACCCCGTCGCCCGCTTGCGCGAGGCCGACGGCGTGACGTCGGGCCGCCGCAGGTAGAGCGGCACCGTCGACTGCTCGACCCCGCGTACGGCGCGAGCCGTCGCCAGGCGTCCGAGCACGGCGACGTCGAGCACCGTCGGCGCGCCCTCGGCGGCCGGCAGGACGTCCCCGTAGAGCAGCGCACCCGCACCCACGACGACGGCAGCCGGGCCGGCGGCGACGACGTCCGCATGGTCGACGACGGGGCCGCCCACGGGCTCGACCTCCGCAGCCCCGAAGGCCGCCGGAGACGCGGCGCGGTACCGGGCCGCGTAGACCTCACGCCGACGGGCGTCGGTGACGACGAGCACCTCGCCGTCCGTGGCCAGCCCGGCGTCGAAGGCCTGCGAGGCGAGCACGTCCAGGCTGCACACCCCGTGCACCGGGACACCGAGCGCGAAGGCGAGCGTCCTGGCCGTGACGAGCCCGGCGCGCAGCCCGGTGAAGGGCGCCGGGCCGGTCCCGACCGCCACGGCAGTCACCGCGCGGCGGTCGACGCCGGCCTCGGCCAGGACCTCGGTGACCAGGGGGGCGAGCAGCTCGGCGTGACGGCGCTGCTCGACGACCTGACGTCGGGCGAGCACGGTGCCGTCGTCGGCGAGCAGGCAGACGGCGATCTCGGCTGAGGTGTCGATGCAGAGGACGGGCACGGCGGCATTCTTCCACCGGCGGGGCCCGGTGCGCCGGTCAGGCCGTCGGGCCACGGCCAGACTCAGTGCGGCAGCGCGACCCCGGCCCATCGGGGTCCGGTCCCCCGGACGGTGACCCGACGCGTCCCGGAACCGTCGAGGAGGTCCGCCTCGTCGGTCGCGGCACCGTGCGGGCGGTCGATGACGACCTCGAGGCGGTCATCGGAGAGCACCTCGGCCAGGCCCTCGCCCCACTCGACGACGGTGACCGACTCGTCCAGCCCAGCGTCGAGGTCGAGCGCGTCGAGCTCCTCGAGCGAGCCGAGCCGGTAGGCGTCGACGTGGACCAGCGGCGGCCCGTCGGTGAGCGAGGGGTGCACGCGGGCGATGATGAAGGTCGGCGACGCCACCTGGCCGCGGACCCCCAGCCCGGACCCGAGCCCCTGGGTGAGCGTGGTCTTCCCGGCACCGAGCGGCCCGGTGAGCACGACGAGGTCCCCGGCGCGCAGCAGGCCGGCGAGCGCGAGCCCGTAGGCGCGGGTCGCCTCGGCGTCCGGCAGCGCGACCTCCACGCTCTCGCTCGACTGCTGAGCCGCCTCGCCGCCCGGCACGACCTCCGCGCTCATCGCTCCTGCCCTCCGACGTAGACCCTCGGCACCCGGGCGCCGAGCCGCGTGACGATCTCGTAGGAGATCGTCCCCGCCGCGACGGCCCAGTCCTCCGCGGTCGGCTCGCCGTCGGCGCCGCTGCCGAACAGCACGACTCGCTCCCCCGCCGCCTCGGTGGCCGCAGGTCCGAGGTCGAGGACGAACTGGTCCATGCACACCCGGCCGGCCACCCCGAGCCGACGCCCGCCGACCTGCACCGGGCCGCCCCAGGCGTCGGCACCGCCGGAGGCGTGCCGCGGGACCCCGTCGGAGTAGCCCAGCGGGACGACACCCAGCACGGTGTCCTGCGAGGTGACGTAGGCGTGCGCGTAGCTGACGCCCTGACCCGCGTCGACGGCCTTGACCAGCACGAGCTCCGCCTCCAGGCGCATCGCCGGGACGAGCCCGAAGGACGCGGGGTCGCCGATCTGCGGCACGGGGGACAGTCCGACGACGGCCAGCCCGGGGCGCACGAGGTCGTAGTGCATCGCCGGGTTGGTCAGTGTGGCCGCCGAGTTCGCCAGGTGGCGCACCTCGAGCCGGGCCCCGCGTCGCTCCGCGAGGGCCACCGCATCGGCGAAGACCTCGGCCTGGGCGAGGACCGTGGGGTGCTCCGGCGCATCGGCGAACGCCAGGTGCGACCACAGTCCGACCACGCGGCACAGGCCCTCGGCCTCGGCCGCGAGCGCCGTGTCGAGCAGGGCGTCCAGGTCGCGCGGCATCGTCCCGCCGCGGCCGAGGCCCGTGTCGACCTTGAGGTGGATCCGCGCGGTGCGGCCGGTCGCCCGGGCGGCCTCGAGCACCTCGGCGAGCGCCCAGGTCGCACCGACCGAGAGGTCGATGTCGGCCTCGAGCGCAGCGGCGAGCGGGGCGCCCGGCGCGTAGAGCCACGTGAGGAGTCGTGCGTCGACCCCGGTGGCGCGCAACGCGAGCGCCTCGGAGATCTGAGCGACGCCGAGCCAGGTCGCCCCGCCGGCGAGTGCGGCACGGGCCGTGGGCTCGAGCCCGTGGCCGTAGCCGTCGGCCTTGACCACGGCCATCACCTGCGCCGAGCCGGCACGCTCGGCAAGGGCACGGACGTTCCCGCGGATCGCGGCGAGGTCGATGACGGCACGGGCGGGGAAGTCGCTCACGACCTCAGTCTCCCATCGCGTGCACGACGAGCGTCGCCCGGCCGCGCCCGCGTCCCACCAGGCGGGCGTTCGCCTCGTCGGAGCGCAGCACCCACTCGCGCGCAGCCTGCGGGGTCCGCCCATGGGCGACATGCCGGGCGATGAGCCGCGCGACGCGCACCTCGTCGTCCAGGTCGACGTACCAGCACTCGTCGAGCAGTGCCCCGACCCGCACCCAGTCGCCGTCGTCGTGCAGCAGGTAGTTGCCCTCGACCACGACCAGCTGGGCCGAGGCCTCGACGGGGACGGCGCCGGCCAGGCTCGCCTCCCGCCCGCGCTCGAACAGCGGGCCGTAGACGATCGGGTCGGCCCGCCCCTGGCGGCGGACGCGCTCGAGCAGCGCGACGAATCCCGCGGCGTCGAAGGTGTCCGGGGCGCCCTTGCGGTCGGCCCGCCCGAGGCGGGCGAGCTCGGCGTTCGCGAGGTGGAAGCCGTCCATCGGGAGCAGGACCGTCTCGATGCCCGACGCGCGCGCGCCGACGACGAGAGCCGCAGCGAGCGTGGACTTGCCTGCCCCCGGCGGGCCGGTCACGCCGAGCACGGCCCGACCACCGGCGGTGAGCGCGAGCGCGCGGGCCAGCAGGGTGGACTCGAGCGACCGAGGAGGTGCGGCCGTGGTGCCGGCGTCACCAAGCTCCTCGTGCGGTCCGGCGGGGCGCGCAGCGGCGCCGCTCATCGGGCCAGGAGTCCCGCGACGACACCAGGAACGGCGGCCGCGACCATCGAGGCGCTCACCGGCCCGCCCGGGTTGGCCGCGTGGGCCGCTCGACCGTGCACGAGCGCAGCGACCGCGGCCAGCCGGGCGGCGAGAGCGGGGTCGGCCGCCACGGCCTCGGCGTGCCCGGCGAGCAGCGCTCCGAGCACCCCGGCGAGGACGTCCCCGGCACCGGCGGTCGCCAGCCACGACGGCGCCTCGGCCTGACTGAGGACCTCGTCGGGGCCGACGACGACCGTCACCGCCCCCTTGAGCAGCACCGTCGCCCCGGTCAGTCGTTGCGCCTCCTGCGCCCAGCGCAGCGGCTCGGCCTCGACGCCCGCGCGGTCCACCGCCACGCCGCGGGAGGTCAGCAGCGTCGCGAGCTCACCCGCGTGCGGGGTCAGCACGACTGCCGGTCCGAGCCGCGGCGGGAGCAGCCCGAGCGCCCCCGCGTCGACGACGGCAGGGAGGTCCCCCAGACCCCGCAGGATGCCCCGCACGCGGTCGCTCTGCTTGTCACCCGTGACCCCGGGGCCGAGGAGCCATGCCTGGACGCGGCCCTCGCTCGCGACGACCTCGGGGTGCGCGGCGATCACGTTCTCGCAGGCCCGGCGCGGGCCGAGGTACCGGACCATCCCGCAACCGGCACCGAGCGCACCCGCGACCGTGAGCACCGCGGCGCCCGGATAGCCCGAGGAGCCCGCGACGACTCCCAGCACACCCCGGCGGTACTTGTCGTCTCCCGCTCGGGGGACCGGCCAGAGACCCGCGACGTCGCCGTCCGCCAGCCGCAGCACCGCCGGCCCGCCGAGGTGAGCGGCGAGGCCGAGGTCGATCACCTCCACCTCGCCGGCGAAGGCAGCCGCAGGCGGGAGCAGCAGCCCCGCCTTGAGCGCACCGAAGGTCACCGTCCGGTCGGCCGGCAGCACGGCGCCGGCGACCGATCCGTCGTCCACGCCGATCCCGCTCGGCACGTCCACCGCGATCACCCGCGGCAGGGCGTCGGCGGCGTCGACCGCGTCGAGCAGACCGGCCAGGAGCTCGACCACGCGCTCCTGCGTCCCCCGCAGACCGCCGCGCGCGCCGATGCCGAGCAGCCCGTCGAGCAGGAGGTCGGCCCCGAAGGCCTCAGCGACCGCATCGCCGAGCCACACCTGCTCGCCCGGCGCCCCGGGATCGATCGCCAGCACGCGCCCGCCGGCGGCGCGCAACGCGGCCAGGCCGCCCTCGTGGACGGCGCCGAAGGCGATCGCCGTCGCTCGGCCGCCGCGCCCGGCGAGCATCGCCAGGGCGTGCAGGGTGTCCCCGCCGTTGTTCCCGCCGCCGATCAGCCCGACGACGCTCGCCCCCGCCAGCCGCACGCCGTCGTCGATCAGCTCTTGGCGGGCGCTCGCGGCCAGCGCCCAGGCGGCACGATGCATCAGCCCGCCGGAGAACCCCCGCTCGAGCTCGAGGAGCGGTCGCTCGGCGGAACGGACATCGGCAGCGGTGAAGGCCTCGCGCATGGACTCCATCCTGCTGCGCGGCACCCCGGACGTACACTCGGCGCGATCGAACGGGCCCCGGACCCGGCGGTCCTGGGCAGCAGATGAGGTGGGCAGCGTGCGGGGCAGTCGAGACATCGAGGAGTATGCGCGCGAGCGCATCCTGGTCCTCGACGGCGCCTGGGGAACGATGTTCCAGGCTGCCGAGCTGGACGAGTCCGACTTCCGCTTCGAGGGCGACGACCCCGGTCGCACCTATGCCGGCAACTTCGACCTGCTCCAGCTGACCCGCCCCGAGCTGATCGCCGGGATCCACCGCGCGTACTTCGACGCCGGGGCCGACATCTCCGAGACGAACACCTTCAGCTCCAACGCGATCTCCCAGGCCGACTACGGCACCGAGCACCTCGTGGGCGAGATGAACCGCCGGGCCGCGCGCATCGCCCGCGCCGAGGCCGAGGCGGCCGAGTCCAGGGACGGCCGTCGGCGCTGGGTCGCCGGCGCCGTCGGCCCGACCAACCGCACCGCGAGCCTGTCCCCCGAGGTCGAGCGCCCCGGCTTCCGCAACGTCACCTTCGACGAGCTCGCGGCGGCGTACGGCGAGCAGGTCACCGCCCTGATCGACGGCGGGGTCGACCTGCTGCTGCTGGAGACCGTCTTCGACACCCTCAACGCCAAGGCAGCGCTGTACGCCTGCGAGGAGGTCTTCGCGGCCACCGGCACCCGGGTCCCGATCATCCTGTCGGGGACGATCACCGACGCCAGCGGTCGCACCCTCTCGGGTCAGACGCCCGAGGCCTTCGCGATCAGCACCGAGCACGCCGACCTGCTCGCCCTCGGCCTGAACTGCGCGCTGGGTCCCGAGCCGCTGCACCCGTACCTGCGCGAGATCGCCGCGAGCACGACGGCGCTCGTCTCGACCCACCCGAACGCCGGGCTGCCCAACGCCTTCGGTGAGTACGAGGAGACGCCCGAGCAGATGGCCGAGGTGCTCGGCCGCTTCGCCCGCGAGGGGCTCGTCAACATCGTCGGCGGCTGCTGCGGGACCACGCCGGACCACATCCGGGCGTTCGCCGCCGCCGTCGAGGGCGTCGCCCCGCGTGTCCCGCCACCCCCGGCCGACCACCTGCGACTGGCCGGCCTGGAGCCGCTGGAGCTCAGCGGCCAGATCCCGTTCGTCAACGTCGGCGAGCGCACCAACCTCACCGGCAGCCCGCGCTTCCGCAAGGAGATCCTCGCCGGGAACGATGCGGCCGCCATCGCCATCGCCGCGCAGCAGGTGGCCGGCGGCGCACAGCTGGTGGACGTCAACGTCGACGACGGCATGCTCGACGGACCCGCGACGATGGCGCACTTCCTCAACCTGGTCGCCGTCGAGCCGGACATCGCCCGCGTCCCGGTGATGATCGACTCCTCGGACTGGAACGTCCTGGAGGCCGGGCTGCGGCGCGTCCAGGGCAAGGCCGTGGTCAACTCCCTGTCGCTGAAGGACGGGGAGGAGCGGTTCCTCGAGCGGGCCCGCCGGGTGCGGCGCTTCGGTGCCGCCGTCGTCGTCATGGCCTTCGACGAGGACGGCCAGGCGGACACGCTGGAGCGCCGGACCGAGATCTGCGCGCGGGCGTACCGGCTGCTGACCCAGGAGGCGGGATACGCCCCGCACGACATCATCTTCGACCCGAACGTGCTGACGGTCGCCACCGGGATGAGCGAGCACGACCGCTACGCGATCGACTTCATCGAGGCCGTCCGCTGGATCAAGACGCATCTGCCCGGGGCACTGACCAGCGGCGGGATCTCGAACGTCTCGTTCTCCTTCCGCGGCAACAACGCGGTGCGCGAGGCGATGCATGCCGTCTTCCTCACGCACGCGGTGGCCGCCGGGCTCGACATGGGCATCGTCAACGCGGGGATGCTCACCGTCGACGCCGACCTGGACCCCGAGCTGCGCGAGGCCGTGGAGGACGTGATCCTGGCCCGTCGGCCGGACGCGACCGAGCGTCTCATCGCCCTGGCCGAGACGTACAAGGGCGTGACCAAGGAGGCCGCCGCGTCGGCGGCCTGGCGCGAGGCACCCGTCGCGGACCGGCTGCGCCACGGCCTCGTGCACGGGCTCGTCGAGCACGTCGCCGACGACGCCGAAGAGGCCTTCGGGCTGCTGGGCTCGCCCCTCGCGGTCATCGAGGGCCCGCTGATGGACGGGATGAACGAGGTCGGCGACCTGTTCGGCGCCGGGAAGATGTTCCTGCCCCAGGTGGTGAAGTCGGCGCGCGTGATGAAGGCCGCCGTGGCGTACCTCACCCCGTACCTGGAGGCCGAGAAGGCGGCACTGGAGGCCGCCGGCGAGGTCGGCCCGCGCGGCAAGGGCACCGTCGTGATGGCGACCGTCAAGGGTGACGTCCACGACATCGGGAAGAACATCGTCGGCGTCGTGCTGGGCTGCAACGGCTACGTGGTGCACGACCTCGGGGTGATGGTCCCCGTCGAGAAGATCCTCGCGGCCGCCGCCGAGCTCGAGGCCGATGTCATCGGTGTCTCCGGCCTGATCACCCCGTCCCTGCACGAGATGGTCGCGATCGCCAAGGAGATGACCCGGCGCGGGCTCACGACCCCGTTGATCGTCGGCGGTGCGACCACGAGCCGCGCGCACACGGCCGTGAAGATCGACCCGGCGTACACGGGCACCGTCGTCCACGTGGTCGACGCCTCCCGCGCCGTGGGGGTCGTCGCCGACCTGCTCGCGCGCCCCGAAGAGATCGCCACGCGCGTCCAGGCGGACTACGACGTGCTGCGCGGGCGCCACCAGGACCGCGACGAGGTGCTCGTGCCGCTGGCGCAGGCGCGAGCCCGCGCCACGGAGCTGACCCTGCCGGCGCCACCCGCGCCGCACGTCCTCGGCAGGCACCTGGTGAGCCCGAGCATCGCCGAGCTCGTCGAGGTCATCGACTGGACCCCGCTGTTCACCAGCTGGGAGCTGCGCGGCTCCTACCCCGGCATCCTCTCCGACCCACGCCAGGGCGAGCAGGCCCGGCTGCTCTTCGCCGACGCCCAGGCACTGCTGAGCCGGATCGTCGACGAGGGGCTGCTCACCGCGCGCGGCGTCTTCGGCCTGTGGCCGGCCCGGCCCGTCGGAGACGACATCGAGGTCTGCGAGCCCGTTCCCGGCTCCACCACACCGATCGCCGTCCTGCACACCCTGCGCCAGCAGCGCGAACGCTCCGGGGCCCTGACCGCGCTCGCCGACTTCGTCGCCCCGGCCGGGGACCACGTCGGTGCCTTCGCCGTCGCGATCCACGGCGGAGAGGAGCTCGCCGCCGGCTACGAGCAGGCAGGCGACGACTACACCTCGATCCTCGTCAAGGCCGTCGCCGACCGCCTGGCCGAGGCGTTCGCCGAGTGGCTGCACCGCGAGGTCCGCGTCCGGCACTGGGGCTATGCGCCCGAGGAGGACCTGCCGGTCACCGAGCTCATCCGCGAGCGCTACCAGGGGATCCGTCCCGCCCCGGGCTACCCGGCCCAGCCGGAGCACACCGAGAAGGCGACGCTCGCGGTGCTGCTCGGCACCGAGGAGATCGGGATGGCGATGACGGAGTCCTTCGCGATGCTGCCGACGTCGGCCGTCTCGGGGCTGTACCTCGGCCACCAGCAGTCGCGGTACTTCGCGCTCGGGCGGATCGCCCGTGACCAGGTCGCCGACTACGCCGAGCGCAAGGGCTGGACCCTGGCGCAGGCCGAGCGGTGGCTGGCACCCAACCTGGGGTACGACCCGGACGAGGGGTGAGCCGGACGTCCGACGGGCATAGGTTGGCACCATGCGCTTCGGACTCTTCATCCCGCAAGGCTGGCGGCTCGACCTCGTCGGCATCGACCCTGCCCAGCAGTGGGCCACCATGAACGGCCTGGCCCAGCACGCCGATGCCGGCGACTGGGAGTCCATCTGGGTCTACGACCACTTCCACACCGTCCCCGAGCCGACCACCGAGGCCACCCACGAGGCCTGGACCCTGATGGCGGCGTTCGCGGCGAGCACCTCGCGCGTCCGCCTCGGCCAGATGTGCACCTGCATGGCCTACCGCAACCCCGCCTACCTGGCGAAGGTCGCGGCCACCGTCGACGCCATCTCCGGCGGGCGCGTCGAGATGGGCATCGGCGCCGGCTGGTACGAGCACGAGTGGCTCGCCTACGGCTACGGCTTCCCGACGGCCGGCAAGCGGATCGCCGCGCTCGAGGAGGGCGTGCAGATCATGAAGCAGGCCTGGGAGACCGGCGAGGCGACCCTCGACGGCGAGTACTACCAGGTCAGCGGCGCACGGGTGTACCCCCAGCCGATCCAGGCCGGCGGCATCCCGTTCTGGATCGCCGGCGGCGGGGAGCGCAAGACCCTGCGGATCGCCGCCCAGTACGCGCAGTTCACGAACTTCGACGGCACCGCTGAGGGTTTCGCCCACAAGTCGTCGGTCCTCGAGGGCCACTGCACCGACCTCGGCCGCGACTTCGGCGCGATCACCCGATCGGCCAACTACAACGTCGTCATCGGCGCGACGCAGGCCGAGGTGGACGACCGCATCGGCTGGATCCGCGACCACTTCACCCGGATCCTTCCCGAGCGCGCGGAGGCCCGCGTGGCGGACATGAGCAACGGGCCACTGGTCGGCACCCCCGAGCAGATCGTCGCGAAGCTCACCGAGCTCAAGGCGCTCGGCATGACCTACGCGATCACCTACTTCGCGGAGGCCGCCTACGACCGCTCGGGCATCGAGCTCTTCGAGCGCGAGGTCATCCCGGCGCTGCGCTGAGGACGCCCCTCAGACGTCCCGCTCGGCCACCACCATGGCCGAGGAGATCCCCGCGTCGTGCGAGATCGACAGGTGGAACCGGTCGACCCCCAGCTCGGCCGCCCGCGCCGCGACCGTACCGGTGACCTCGACCACCGGAGGGCCGCCGACCACACGGTGCACGGTGGCGTCCTGCCAGCTCATCGTCCCCGGGGCACCGAGCGCCTTGGCGATGGCCTCCTTGGCGGCGAATCGCGCAGCGAGGGAGGAGTCGGGAAGGTCGCGCTCGACGGGGGTGAAGAGCTTCTCCCGCAGACCCGGCGCGCGCTCGAGCGTGGCCATGAACCGTGCGACGTCCACGACGTCGATCCCCACTCCGACGATCATCGGATCACCCTACGGCCCGGACGCGGCCCGGCGACCACCATCAGGTCAGCCCGACCACGAGGCCGATCTCGCCCGTGCCCCTACTCGACCGTGACCGACTTGGCCAGGTTGCGCGGCTGGTCCACGTCGAGCCCCTTGGCCTTCGCGAGCTCCAGGGCGAAGATCTGCAACGGGACGACGGAGACCAGCGGCGCGAGCAGCGTCGCAGTCTGCGGGACGTAGAAGACCTCGTCGGCGAACGGCAGGACCTCCTCGTCGCCGTCCTCGGCGATCACCAGGGTCCTGGCCCCACGGGCGCGGATCTCCTGGATGTTGGAGACCACCTTGCTGTGCAGCACGTCGCGCCCTCGAGGGCTCGGCACGATGACGAAGACGGGCTGCCCCTCCTCGATCAGCGCGATCGGCCCGTGCTTGAGCTCGCCTGCGGCAAAACCCTCGGCGTGGATGTAGGCAAGCTCCTTGAGCTTGAGCGCTCCCTCCATCGCCACCGGGTACCCGACGTGGCGACCGAGGAAGATCACCGAGGGCACGTCGACCATCGATCGCGCGACGTCGCGGACATGCTCCGAGCGGTCGAGGACGGTCTGCACCTTCGCGGGGATCTCACGCAGGTCGTCGAGGATCTCGGCGATCTCCTCGGGGAACTTCGTGCCGCGCAGCTGGGCCAGGTACAGGCCCAGCAGGTAGGCAGCGGTGATCTGGGCGAGGAAGGCCTTGGTCGAGGCGACCGCGACCTCCGGGCCGGCGTGGGTGTAGAGCACGGCGTCGGACTCGCGCGGGATCGTCGACCCGTGGGTGTTGACGATGGCCAGCACCGTCGCGCCCTGCTCCCGCGCGTGCCGCACGGCCATCAGGGTGTCCATCGTCTCGCCGGACTGCGAGACGGCGACGACGAGCGTCTTGGCGTTGACCACCGGGTCGCGGTACCGGAACTCGTGCGCGAGCTCGACCTCGACGGGGATGCGGCACCAGTGCTCGATCGCGTACTTGGCGACCTGGCCGGCGTAGGCGGCGGTCCCGCAGGCGATCACGATGATCTTGTCGATCTGGCGCAGCACGGCCTCGTCGACCCGGATCTCGTCGAGCACCAGGTGCCCGGCCAGGTCCGTCCGACCCAGGAGCGTGTCGGCCACGGCGTGCGGCTGGTCGTGGATCTCCTTGTCCATGAACGAGGAGAAGCCACCCTTCTGCGCGGCGGAGGCGTCCCAGTCGACGGTGAAACGACGCGCCTGCACCGGGTTCCCGTCGAAGTCGATCACCGCGACCGAGTCCGGGGTGATCGTCACGATCTCGTCCTGCCCGAGCTCCATCGCCTCACGCGTGTACGCGATGAACGCCGCGACGTCCGAGCCGAGGAAGTTCTCCCCGTCCCCGAGGCCGACGACGAGCGGGGAGTCGTGCCGCGTCCCGACCACGACGTCCGGCACGTCCGCGTGCACCGCGAGGAGCGTGAACGTGCCGTGCAGGCGCCGGGCGACGGTGCGCATCGCGACGGTGAGGTCGCCCCGCTCGTCGTAGGCGGCTCCCAGCAGGTGGGCGACGACCTCCGTGTCGGTCTCGCTCGTCAGCCTCACGCCCGCGGCGACCAGCTCGGCGCGCAGGGCGACGAAGTTCTCGATGATGCCGTTGTGGATGACGGCGACCCGGCCGTCCTCCGAGAGGTGCGGGTGGGCGTTGAGGTCGTTCGGCGCACCGTGCGTCGCCCAGCGCGTGTGCCCGATCCCTGCGGTCGACGGCGCGAGCGGAGTTGCCTCCAGCAGGGCCCGGAGGTTGGCGAGCTTTCCCGCCCGCTTCGCCGAGACCAGACCGTCGGCCGTCACGAGCGCGACGCCTGCCGAGTCGTAGCCGCGGTACTCCAGCCGGGCGAGGCCGCCCATGACGACCTCGAGCGGACGGTCGCCCGCCACCTGCACACCCACATATCCCACGATGCCGCACATGGGCGGGAGTCTATCCGCGCCACGTGCCGCCCTCAGGATCAGGCCGCGCACCAGCGGCTCCCCCGATCGGGCAGACTGGTGCGATGGCTGTGCCGACCCTCTCCCCGACGACGCCGTACGTCGACCTGGACCGGGAGGCATGGAGCAGGTTGTCGAAGTCGACCCCCCTGCCGCTGACCGACGAGGACGTCCGCCGGCTGCGCGGCCTCGGCGACCCGATCGACCTGGCCGAGGTGGACGTCGTCTACCGCCCCCTGTCACGACTGCTAGCCCTGTACATCGAGGCGACTCGCACGCTCCACTCGGCGGCCTCGCGCTTCCTCGGCGAGGAGACGGCCCGCACGCCCTACGTGATCGGCGTCGCGGGCTCGGTGGCGGTCGGCAAGTCGACGACGGCGCGCGTGCTGCGCGAGCTCCTGGCCCGTTGGCCGGAGACCCCGCGGGTCGAGCTGATCACCACGGACGGCTTCCTGATGCCCAACGCGGAGCTGGAGCGCCGCGGCCTGATGGAGCGCAAGGGCTTCCCGGAGTCCTACGACCGACGCGGACTGCTGCGCTTCCTCGCCGCCGTGAAGGCCGGCCAGGCCGAGGTGCGCGCCCCGGTGTACTCCCACCTGTCCTACGACATCGTGCCCGACACCCAGGTGGTCGTCCGACACCCCGACGTGCTCATCGTCGAGGGCCTGAACGTCCTGCAGCCCGCCCGCGCGACGGGCGTCGGCGGCTCGAGCCTCGCCGTGAGCGACTTCTTCGACTTCTCGATCTACGTCGACGCCCGCACCCGCGACGTACGCCAGTGGTACGTCGACCGCTTCCTCAGCCTGCGCGCGACGGCGTTCGCGGACCCGGACTCCTACTTCCACCGCTACGCGTCGCTGGACGATGCCGCGGCGGTACGGCGGGCCGAGGAGGTCTGGGACGCGATCAACGAGCCGAACCTCGTCGCGAACATCCTGCCCACCCGCGGTCGCGCCACCCTGGTGCTGCGCAAGAGCCCCGACCACTCCGTCGAGCGGGTCCGGCTGCGCAAGCTCTGAGGCGGGTCCCCGTCCTCAGCCCGCCCGGTCGGGGGTCGGCGGCGTGGTGCGGAACGACCGCCGCCCGAACCACCTGACGAGCGGGTCGATCGCCGCGCCGAGGAGCAACCCACCGACCGCGCCCACGACGACAGCGACCAGCGGACGTCCGTGCAGCCACGCCCCGGCGCCGACACCGAGCAGCACCGAGTAGATCGACCAGCTCACCCCGGCGATCGCCGCGAGCCCGGAGAAGCGCAGCCTCGGCAGGTGCACGGCACCGGCCGTCATGTTCACCGCCACCCGCCCGACCGGGACGTACCGCGCCGCGACGATGTACACACCGGCGCGCCGCTCGAGGGCCTCCTCCGCCCAGGCGATCGCCTTGACCTGCCGTTCACCCCGCATGAAGCGCCATCGGCGCAACGGGATCCGTCTGCCGATCGAGTACGCGACCTGGTCCCCGGTGAACGCCCCGGCGGCGGTCACCGCCCCGAGGATCGCGATGCTGGGCTGGCCGGTCGACGCGCCGAGCGCCGCCAGGGCGATCACGGCGGTCTCGCTGGGGACGGGCGGGAAGATGCCGTCGACCGCCGCGAAGAGGTAGAGCGCGACGAAGACCCACGGCGAGCCGACGAGGCCCTCGATCCACTGCTCCACGCTCTGGCTCCCGTCGCACGGCCCGGCGCCGAACGCCGGCGTCCTCCCACCGTAGGGGGGCACGTCGGGTCACGGAATGGGGGAGATCACCGATCCGACCCTGAGGTCACGCGCGCGGCGGGTCAGGTACCTCGGTCGAGCGGGAAGCCGAGCTCGGCGGCGGCCAGCTCCGGACGCGCCTCGTCGGCGTAGCGCCAGCTCTCCCCCGGGGCGACGAGCGATCGGCTCAGCGCTCCGTCGACGTAGAGCTCGCCGCGGAGGTGATCGGTCTCGTGCTGGACGATGCGCGCAGGCCAGCCGCTCACGAGCTCGTCGCGCGGGGCGCCCCGCTCGTCGATCCCGGTCAGGCGCACCGAGCGCCAGCGTGGCCGCACCGCCTGCCAGCCCTGGACGCTGAGACAGCCCTCGTAGAAGGAGACGCGCTCGCTGCCGACGGGCTCGTAGTGCGGGTTGAGCAGGACCCGGAACAGCACAGGCAGGCGCTCACGCACCCGGGCCCGCTCCGGGTCGGCCGTCCCCGGGTCGCCCATGACCGCCAGCGCGAGGCCCAGCCCCACCTGCGGCGCCGCGAGCCCGACGCCCGGCGCGGCGAGCATGGTGACCCGCATCGCCTCGACGAGCCGGTCGAGGGTGCGGCGTCCGATCTGGCCGCGGTACGGCACGGAAGCGGTCCGTAGCACCGGGTCGCCCGCCTGCACGATGGGCATCGGCACCGGACCGGCGAGGAGCTCGGCCACCCGGGTGCGGATGACGGCGTCCTGCGCTGCCTCGTCCGGCCCGTCCGGTGCACGGTGCAGCCCGTGCACCTCGGGCACGTCGTTGGGCAGGTCCCCGCCGTGCCGTGCGGTCACAGCGCCAGGCGCTCGAGGACCACGTCGGCCAGCCGGCGGGCGACCCGGTTCGCGTGGTCCTGGTCGGACGCCTCGACCATGACCCTGACGAGCGGCTCGGTCCCCGAGGGGCGCAGCAGCACGCGGCCCGTCTTGCCGAGCTCGGCGACGGCCTCGTCGATCGCCGCGGCGACGCCGGTGTCGAGCGAGGCACGGCCGCGATCGACACCGGGGACGTTGATGAGCACCTGCGGGAAGCGGCGCACGGCGGCAGCGAGCTCGGCGAGGGAGCGACCGGTCGCCGCCACCCGCGCCGCCAGGTGCAGCGCGGTCAGCGTGCCGTCCCCCGTCGTCGCGTGCTCGGACAGGATGAGGTGGCCGGACTGCTCCCCACCCAGGTTGTAGCCGCCCGCGCGCATCGCCTCCAGGACGTAACGGTCGCCGACGCCGGTCTGGACCGTGCGGATCCCCGCCTCGTCCATCGCGAGCTGCAGGCCGAGGTTGCTCATCACGGTCATCACGAGCGTGTCGCCGACGAGACCGCCGGTCTCCTTCATCGCGATCGCGAGGATCCCCATGATCTGGTCGCCGTCGACGAGCGCACCGGTCGCGTCGACCGCCAGGCACCGGTCGGCGTCGCCGTCGAAGGCCACCCCGAGGTCGGCACCGGCAGCGCCGACGGTCGCCTGGAGCTGAGCGGGGTGCGTGGAGCCGCACTTCTCGTTGATGTTGCGCCCGTCGGGCGAGGCGTTGATGACCACGACATCGGCGCCGGCGGCGCGCAGGGCGGCCGGGCCGACCTCGCTCGCCGCACCGTTCGCGCAGTCGACCACGATGCGCAGCCCGGCGAGCGGGGAGGGACCGTCACCGAGGCTCGCGACGAGGTGCTCGACGTAGCGCTCGGCGCCGGTGCCCGGATCCATCGTGATCCGGCCGACGCCGGCCCCGGTCGGCCGGTCCCACGGCTCGCCCATCCGCTGCTCGATCGCGTCCTCGAGCTCGTCGGCGAGCTTGTGCCCGCCCCGAGCGAAGAACTTGATGCCGTTGTCCGGCATCGGGTTGTGCGAGGCCGAGAGCATCACACCGAGGTCCACGTCCAGGACGCCGGTCAGGTGCGCGACCGCGGGTGTCGGCAGGACGCCCACGTGGAGGACGTCGACGCCGGCGCTCGCCAGGCCAGCGCCCACCGCGGAGGAGAGGAACTCGCCAGAGACCCGGGGGTCGCGGCCGACCACCGCTCGCGGCCGATGGCCCTCGAAGACGCCGGTGGTCGCCAGCACGTGCGCCGCTGCCACCGACACGTCGAGCGCGAGCTCGGCGGTGACGTCACGGTTCGCGAGTCCACGGACTCCGTCGGTACCGAACAGCCGGGCCATCGGATCTCCTCTTCGAGCAGGGAACGGTACTCACCCTGGCACAGAGGTCACGGGCCCGGGAGCGGGAACGACGACGGCCCCGATGGAGACCATCGGGGCCGTCGTGCAGCGGGATCAGCGCTTGGAGTACTGAGGTGCCTTGCGGGCCTTCTTGAGACCGGCCTTCTTGCGCTCGACCGCACGCGGGTCACGCGTGAGGAAGCCGGCCTTCTTCAGGGCCGGACGGTTGTGCTCCTCGTCGATCTCGTTGAGACCGCGCGCGATGCCCAGACGGAGCGCACCGGCCTGGCCGGAGACGCCACCACCGTGGATCCGCGCGATGACGTCGAAGCGACCCTCGACGTCGACGAGCGCGAACGGGCTGTTCACCAGCTGCTGGTGCACCTTGTTCGGGAAGTAGTCCTCGAGCGTGCGCCCGTTGATCTTCCACTGGCCGGTGCCGGGGACGAGGCGCACGCGCGCCACGGCCTCCTTGCGACGGCCGAGGGCCTGGGCCGGAGCGGTGAGGCTCTGGCCACGCCCGGTGGGGGCGCTGGTCTCGGAGGTGTAGCTCGTGGGCGTCTCGCCCTCGAAGTCTTCGGTGGTCTCGGCCACTGGTCTGTCCTCGCGTCCTGGTGGGTGGTGGTCAGCAGGCGAACCTACTGAGCGACCTGGGTGATCTCGAAGGGCTGGGGCTGCTGCGCCGAGTGCGGGTGCTCGGAGCCGACGTAGACCTTGAGCTTGCCCATCTGCGTACGCGCGAGCGAGCTCTTGGGGAGCATGCCGCGGACGGCCTTCTCCACCACGCGCTCCGGGTGGGTGGCGAGCAGGTCGGAGTAGGCGATCGCCCGCAGGCCGCCCGGGTAGCCCGAGTGGCGGTAGGCGAGCTTCTGCTCACGCTTGTTGCCGGTCAGGGCGACCTTCTCCGCGTTGATGACGATGACGAAGTCACCACCGTCGACGTGCGGGGCGAACGTCGCCTTGTGCTTCCCACGCAGGAGCGTGGCGATCTGGGTGGCCAGGCGGCCGAGGACGACATCGGTCGCGTCGATGACGTGCCAGGTCCGCTCGACGTCGCCGGGCTTCGGGGTGTACGTGCGCACGGTCGTAGCCTTCGTCTCTATCGCTGATGAGGTATCGGTACCCGGGCGGCGCCAGGCTGGAGGCCCGGTGCCGGTGAGCGCCGATGAGGTCGGGCGTCGGCGTCTCCCGCGGCTTCACGGCACGACGGGGACGCACAACGACATGCCAGAGTACCTGCCCGGCGGCTGAGGGGTCAAAACGTGGTCCGGGAGCCGGTTCCCGGCGGGCCGGTGCAGCCCGACCCGCCCGACTCCCCTAGCGTTCCTGCATGCCGATTCCCGATCCAGCAGCCGCGGTGACAGGTCTGCTCACGGGTCTGTCGCTGATCGTGGCGATCGGGGCCCAGAACGCCTTCGTGCTGCGCCAGGGGATCCGCCGCGAGCACGTGCTCGCGGTGGTGGCCGTGTGCGCCCTCGCCGACGCCGTGCTCATCACCGCCGGGGTGGCCGGTCTCGGCGCACTGGTCGGCGGCTCACCCACGGCACTGGAGGTGGTGCGCTTCGTCGGCGCCGCGTTCCTGGTGGTCCTGGCCGTCGGGGCGCTTCGACGGGCGCGTCGTGCCGAGCGCCTGGACCCGGCGGCCGAGGCCCCGGCGCGGCTCGGTCCCGTCGTGCTCACGACGCTCGGGCTCACCTTCCTCAACCCGCACGTGTACCTGGACACCGTCGTGCTGCTCGGCGGCCTCGCGAGCCGGCACGGGCCCGACGGGCGCTGGTCGTTCGCCGCGGGGGCGATCCTGGCGAGCGTGCTGTGGTTCGGGGCTCTCGGCTTCGGCGCACGGCGTCTGGCCCCGCTGTTCGCGCGTCCCCGAGCCTGGCAGGTGCTCGACCTGCTGGTCGCGGCCGTGATGGTGACGATCGCGATCACGCTGCTCGTCTGAGCGACCGCCCGCCTCGGCCGGCGGAGGAGGGCCGTCAGCGCACGCGGTCGACCCGTGCGGCGTCCCAGACCGGCTCCGGCGTCTCGACGACCGCTCCGTCGGCGCCGAAGAGCAGGAACCGGTCGAAGCCGCGGGCGAACCACCGGTCGTGCGTGACGGCCATCACGGTGCCCTCGAAGGCCGCGAGCCCACGCTCCAGCGCCTCGGCCGAGTGCAGGTCGAGGTTGTCGGTCGGCTCGTCGAGCAGCAGCAGCGTCGCCCCGCCGAGCTCGAGCAGGAGGATCTGCATCCGCGCCTGCTGACCGCCGGAGAGCGTGCCGTAGGTCTGCTCGGCCGCCGCGACCAGCTCGTAGCGGTCCAGCGCCTTGCTGGCCTGCTCCCGGCCCATCCCGTCGCGGCTCCCCTCACCGCGATGCAGGATCTCCAGGAGCGTGCGGCCGGCGAGCTCGGGGTGCGTGTCGTTCTGCGCGAACCACCCGGGGCGCACCCGGGAGCCGAGCACGACGCGACCCGTGTGGCGCACGGGGTCCGGCTGCCGCGCCCCGTCCTGCGCGACCGGCGCGTGCTCGCGGTCGGGGTCGCTCCCGCCGGCAGCCAGGAGCCGCAGGAAGTGCGACTTGCCCGAGCCGTTGGAGCCGAGCACGGCCACCCGCTCACCGAACCAGACCTCCAGGTCGAAGGGCTGCATCAGCCCGGTCAGCTCGAGCCGCTCCGCCACGACCGCCCGCTTGGCCGTTCGTCCGCCGACGAGCCGGACCCGCACGTCCTGGTCGCGCGCCATCTCGGCGGGCGGCCCGGCCTCCTCGAACTTGCGCAGCCGCGTCTGGGCCGCCTGGTAGCGCGAGGCGAGCCCGTCGTTGAACGCGGACTTGGTCTTGAGCGTGAGGACGAGCTCACGCAGCTGGGCGCGCTCCTCCTCCCAGCGACGGGAGAGCTCGGCGAGCCGCGAGCGTCGATCGGCTCGCGCCTGGGCGAACGTCGAGAAGCCCTCGCCGTGGACCCACAGGGTCGAGCCCGCGGCCGTCGGCTCAAGGCTCGCGACCCGCGTCGCGGTGCGCGAGAGCAGCTCCCGGTCGTGGCTGACGAAGAGCACCGTCTTGGGCGAGGCCGCGAGCTGCTCCTCCAGCCACCGCTTGGTCGGGACGTCGAGGTAGTTGTCCGGCTCGTCGAGCAGCAGCACCTCGTCCGGGCCGCGCAGCAGGGACTCGAGGACGAGCCGCTTCTGCTCGCCGCCCGAGAGCGTGCGCACCTCGCGGTCCTGCGCCCGTTCGAACGGGAGGGACAGCACCGCGTCGGTCACGCGGTCCCAGCCGACCTCGGCGTCGTAGCCACCGACGTCGGCCCAGTCCGCCAGCGCCTGGGCGTAGCGCATCTGCGAGGGCTCGTCGTCGACGCTCATGATGCCGATCTCGGCAGCGGCGAGCTCGACGGCCGCCTGGGCCACTGCGGTCGAGGCCAGCGAGGCCAGCAGGTCGCGCACCGACCGGTCGTCGCCGATCCGGCCGACCATCTGGCGCATCACGCCCAGGCCGCCGCTGCGCGTGACCTTCCCGCTGTGCGGGGTCTCGTCGCCGGCGACGATCCGCAGCAGGGTCGTCTTGCCCGCGCCGTTCGGGCCGACGAGCGCGACCTTCGCCCCGTCGCCGACACGCAGGTCGATCCCCGCCAGGAGCGGCCGGCCGTCGGGGAGCACGTACCCCACGTCGCTGATGTCCAGGTGTCCCACGGAGCCGATTGTCCCCTGCGGCCGGCGCGCCCGACGACGTGAATTCGCTGCGCCCGGGGCCGAGGGCGGAGCTCAGGGTCGATGAGCAGGTGCGAAGCAGCGCCATCGGTGCCAGCGTGGGCAGATGAGCCAGACACCTGGAACCACACCTGACCCCGAGACGGGCGCCGAGGGCGACAACGACCAGCTCGAGCCGTCCGACACCCTCATGGACGACGGGTCGGTCGATCCGCTCGACGAGGGGTGGATCCCGCGCGACCGTCCCGGCAGGCACCGGCTGGAGACCGAGCAGGAGCAGTACGTCGGCGACAGCATCGACGAGCGCACCGACCAGCAGGAGCTAGAGGTCTGGGAGAACGACGAGGTCGGCGCCGGCGGGCACGAGCCGGACCGTGTCGGCCGACTGGCCGCCGGCAGCCCTGACCTGGCGGGCCGCAGCCGCGAGAGCGTCCTCGCCAAGGACGAAGGGCTCTCCGGCGGAGCCGCGAGCGCCGAGGAGGCAGCCGTTCACCTCATGGGCGAGGAGTGACCTCGCGGGCCCGAGCCTCCTCGGGCCGTTCCGTGCCGGCCAGCGCCCTGGCGTCCGCGGCCGCGCGCCGCGCCGTCGTCTGGTCGGAGGTCCGCCGAGCCCGCGTCCGGGCAGCACGAGCCGCGAGCTCCTCGTCGGCGGGATAGGCCACGTGCTCGAGCGTGAGCCCGTGGGCAGGGGCCACGACGGCACGCCGCTCGGTCCCCGCGAGCAGGTCGGCCGGCCACTCCTCCCGCTGGCGTCCCTCACCGACGGCCATCAACGCACCCACCAGCGAGCGCACCATGGAGTGGCAGAAGGCGTCCGCCTGGACCACGGCGACGACGAGGCCCGCATCGGCGCCGTCCTGCGGGCGGAGCACCGCCAGGTTCTCCAGGGTGCGGATCGTCGTCGCTCCCTCACGCGGACGGCAGTAGGCCGCGAAGTCGTGCCGGCCGATCATCAGCGCCGCCGCCCGCTCCATGGCGTGCACGTCGAGCGTCAGGCCGTGCCGCACGACCTCGTGCCGGCGCAGCGGGTCGACGTGTCGTGGGTCGTCCGCGAGCCGGTAGGCGTAGCGCCGGAACAACGCACCGAAGCGGGCGTCGAAGCCCGCGGGGGCCGGCGCGGCCCGCCGCACCACGACGTCGCTCGGCAGGACACCGGCGAGGCGCCGCAGCAGGGCCTCGCCCGGCCCGGCCATCCGCCCCTGGACGGCGGCCCAGGTCGTCGGTTCGAGGTCCAGGTGGGCCACCTGCCCACGGGCGTGCACCCCGGCGTCGGTCCGGCCCGCGACGGTGAGCCGGGGCGGAGGGCACCGCAGGACGGTGCCGAGCGCGGCCTCGAGCGTCCCCTGGACGGTGCGCAACCCGGGCTGCGTCGCCCATCCGGCGAAGTCCGTCCCGTCGTAGGACAGGTCCAGGCGGATCCGCACGGGTGCTGGGTCGTTCACCCGCGCACGCTATCGCGTCGACAGGGCGCATCCCGCGCCGCTCGCTAGCCTGGGCCGCGTGACCCCCTCCAGCGCAGCGACGCCTTCTGCGGGCCTGACCCTGGCCGTCGACTGCGGTGGCAGCGGCATCAAGGCCTCGGTGCTCGACTCCGCGGGCACGATGCACTCCCCAGCGGTCCGCGTCGCCACGCCCTACCCGCTGCCCCCGAGCCGCCTCGTCGAGACGATCGTGCGGATCGCCGCCGGCCTTCCGCCCGCGACGCGCGCCACCGTGGGGATGCCCGGGATGATCCGGCACGGCGTGGTCATCGCGACCCCGCACTACGTCACCGAGTCCGGGCCGCGCACCCCCGTGGCAACCGCGCTCCTGGCCGCGTGGGCGGGGACGGACATGGCCTCGGCCCTGAGCGCGGCGCTCGGCTACCCGACGCTCGTCCTGAACGACGCCGAGGTGCACGGGGCCGGCGTGGTCTCGGGGAGCGGGCTGGAGCTCGTGCTCACGCTCGGCACCGGGCTCGGGTCCGCCCTCTTCGACGGCGGTGCGCTCGCGCCGCACCTGGAGCTCTCGCACGCACCGATCCGGCGCGACACCACGTACGACGCGTATCTCGGCGAGCACCAGCGCAAGCTCCTGGGCAACGCGTCCTGGTCCGTGCGGGTCCGCCAAGCGGTCGACGGCCTGCGGCCCGTCGTGCTCTGGGACCGGCTCTACCTCGGCGGCGGCAACTCCCGTCGGATCGAGCCCTCGGTGCTCGCCGAGCTCGGTGACGACGTCGTCGTCGTCCCCAACTCCGCGGGGATCGTCGGCGGGGTGCGCGCCTGGGAGCTCAGGCCGATGGCCGGTCCTCAGTCCTGAGCGGTCCCCGCACCGACCTGCCGCGGCGGCCGGCTCCCCCGCAGGGCAGGTCTCCACCGGTCAGCCCACCGATCCCCCCGCTCGGCCGTCGCACTCGTCGAGCGCCTCGAGCAGCGTCCGGTTGAACGCGGCCGGCCGGACGAGACTGACCAGGTGACTCGCTCCCGGTACGACGACGAGTCTCGCCGACGCCGCGTTGCTCGCCGCCCGCAGGTAGGCCCTCTCCTGCCCCCGGAAGTGGTCCCACCGGCCGTTGACGAACCACAGCGGGCACGTGACCGCCCGGAGGTCGCGCAAGGGACGGAGCGTGCCGACCTCGTCGAGCACGTCCCCCATGACCTCCAGGGCGAACCCTCCGGCAGCGGCGTCGGCGACCCCCTGTGCGGGAAGGGCGAGCCGCACCATGGTCCGGTTGAGCCATGCCCCACGGTCCGGAAGTCGCTCGATCACACGGACCGCCTGCCGCCAGCCCCAGGGCAGCGGACCGCCCGGGCTCGTGCTGCAGCCCGCCGCGACGACACCGAGCACACGATCGGGATGGCGCGCCGCGTGGTCGATCGCGAGGTAGCCGCCCAGGGACAGGCCCACCACGACCGCTCGGCCGCCGACACCGCCGATGGCGTCGCCGATCACCGAGCGCGCGGCCTCGAGCGTGAAGCGCTCGGACGAGCGCGTCCCGTGGCCGGGCAGGTCGGGAGCCACCACCGCTCGTCCGGCGCGGACGAGCGCCTCCTGCTGGGCGCGCCACATCGTGGCCGAGGTCCGCGCCCCGTGCAGCAAGACCACCGGCAGCGCGCTCATCGGCCGGGGCCACCCACCGCTCCCGGCTCGACGGCGACGACCCGCGACACCTCCACCCGATCTCTGCCCCACCGCACCACCGCGACGACCACGAGGGCCAGCACGACCGGCGCGGCGAACGTCCGCACCCCGAGCGTGACCCGCTCCACCACTGGTGTCAGCTCGACCACGCGGCCAGGGAGGTAGGCAAGGGACAGCGCCGTGAGCCGCAGGACGAGCCAGCCGTCCAGGGCGCTCGCGCCGACGAGGACGAGCGGCGCCCAGGCGATCGCGTCGTACCAGGGCAGCACGTAGGGGGCGGTGAGCAGCCAGGCGACCGTCGCCAGGAGCGCTGCGCGCACGGCTCGAGCGACGCCGTCCTCACCGAGGGTGGTGCCGAGCGCCATGACACGACGCCACAGGGCCAGTCCGAGCAGCGCGGCGAGCAGGAGGGCCAGAGGGGTGAGCAGATGGTCAGCACCGTTGCCGAGCAGCGCTCTGACCGCGACGAACGGCGCATGCCACGGACTGGCGAACGAGGCCCGGCCGCCGGCCTTGCCGAGCTGGGCCTCCACATGCGGCCCGGCCCACCAGTAGGCCGGAACCAGGACGGCGAGGGCGCCGACGACGCCGCGCAGCAGGACCCTCCGCAGCCGGACGGCTGGCAGGTGCCGGAGCCCCCAGACCGCGGCGAGCCCGTAGAGGGCGAACGGCGCCTTGACCCCCGCGGCAGCCCCGACGAGCGCACCCGCGAGCAGGGGACGACGCGCCACCAGGGCGATCCCCGCGACCGCGAGCGCGGCTGCGATCACGTCGACATGGGCGCCGAGCACGAGCTGACCCAGCAGCAGCGGGTTGAGCGTCCAGAGCAGCGCCGCGCGCGAACGCGCCGCCGGGTCGTGCCGGGTGAGGCGGTCGAGCACCAGGCCCACGGCGAGGAAGGCCAGACCGCAGATCAGCTCCCACCACCCGACCGACGTGCGGAGCACTCCCCCACCGAGCCGCGCGGCGAGCGCCTGGGCCGCCGTGGCGACCGGTCCGTACACGCTCGGCGTTGCCTGCCACGGCCGCTGGACCCCGCTCGCGACGGGGTCCGTGCCGTGGTGCCAGGTCTGCGGGTCCACGACGTAGGGGTCGTCCCCCGCAGCGGCGATGCGCCCGTACGCCAGGTACGAGAGGTGATCGGCCGAGCCCGTCGGCGGCACGACGCTCAGGGCGATGACGGCGAGCAGCCCGACGACCACGACGGTGCGCGGCGCCAGACGTCCGCCCCCGCGCAGCGACCGCAGCCCGACGATCAGCCAGACCGCACCGCACAGGTACGCGGCTGTGAGCATCGCGGTCACCAGCCACGCAGCGGGGTGCAGGCCGAGGTCCCAGGGCGGCAGGACGGTGGCCGAGCCGAGCCCAGGGGTCGAGGCGGAGTCGCCGAGCGCAGCCGTCAGACCGAGCAGACCGACCGCAGCACCGAACCACCACCACGCGACCTGCCCCGAGACGACAGCACCCTGCCCAGCCACGCGAGGCTGGACAGGGTGGGGACGCACAGGCGGAGCCTACGGCTCCTCCCTGTGGCGGGCGGACGGGGATGGATCGTTCCCCGTCCGCCCACAGAGGTACTACTCGGCGGTCTTCTCCGCGGCGTCGTCGACCTCGGTCGCCGCGTCGGCGGACTCGGTGACCTCGGCGGACTCCACGGGGGCCTCCTCGACGACCTCGGCGACGGTCTCCTCGACCGGCGCAGCTGCCTTCTTGGGGGCGGCGGCGCGCTGCGTGGCCTTCTCGGCCTCGCGCACGGTCGCCTGCTTCGGGCTCACCGGCTCCATGACGAGCTCGATGACGGCCATCGGCGCGTTGTCGCCCTTGCGGGTACCGATCTTGGTGATCCGCGTGTAGCCACCCTGGCGCTCGGCCATGGCCGGGGCGATCTCCGTGAAGAGGGCGTGCACGACGCCCTTGTCACGGACGACCGTCAGCACGCGACGACGTGCGTGCAGGTCGCCGCGCTTGGCGAAGGTCACCATGCGCTCGGCCAACGGACGCAGGCGCTTGGCCTTCGTCTCGGTGGTGGTGATGCGGCGGTGCTCGAACAGGCTCGTCGCGAGGTTGGCGAGGATGCGCCGCTCGTGAGCCGGTCCACCGCCGAGCCGCGGACCCTTGGTGGGCGTAGGCATGTCGTACTCCTCAGTTCTCGAAGATCAGGGCCGGCCGGACGCGGGTCGGCGGGGCAGCGTCAGGACAGCTCGTCCTCGACGAAGTCGCTGTCGTCGTAGTACGAGCTCGGGTCGAAGTCCAGCGGGCTGTCCTTGAGGGACAGGCCGAGGCCCACGAGCTTCTCCTTGACCTCGGTGATCGACTTCGCACCGAAGTTGCGGATGTCCAGGAGGTCGGCCTCGCTGCGCCCGACGAGCTCACCCACGGTGTGGATGCCCTCGCGCTTGAGGCAGTTGTACGACCGGATGGTCAGCTGGAGCTCCTCGATCGGCAGCGCCAGGTCCGCCGCGAGCGCGGCGTCCGTCGGCGACGGGCCGATCTCGATGCCCTCGGCCTCGACGTTGAGCTCGCGTGCCAGGCCGAAGAGCTCGACCAGGGTCTTGCCCGCCGAGGCGAGCGCGTCACGCGGGACCATGCCGGGCTTGGTCTCGACGTCGACGATCAGCCGGTCGAAGTCGGTGCGCTGCTCGACACGGGTGGCCTCGACCTTGTAGGTCACCTTGAGGACCGGCGAGTAGATCGAGTCGACCGGGATACGGCCGATCTCGGTGTCGAACGACTTGTTCTGCTGCGCGGAGACGTAGCCACGACCACGCTCGACCGTCAGCTCGACCTCGAGCTTGCCCTTGCCGTTGAGCGTGGCCAGGTGCAGCTCAGGGTTGTGCACCTCGACGCCGGCCGGCGGCGTGATGTCGGCAGCCGTGACGGCCCCCGGGCCCTGCTTGCGCAGGTACATCACGACGGGCTCGTCGTTCTCCGAGGAGACGACGATCTCCTTGATGTTGAGGATGATCTCGGTGACGTCCTCCTTGACACCAGGGACGGTGCTGAACTCGTGCAGCACACCGTCGATCCGGATGGAGGTGACCGCCGCGCCCGGGATCGAGGACAGCAGGGTACGACGCAGCGAGTTGCCGAGCGTGTACCCGAAGCCAGGCTCCAGCGGCTCGATGGCGAAACGGGAACGGAACTCGGAGATGACCTCTTCGGTCAGGGCCGGGCGCTGTGCGATGAGCACGGTAGAGCTCCTCTCGGTGTGCGTCCGCTATTTGACGCATCACAGGGCGTACGACCTGCCGGGCATCGGTCCGCCCGGCAGGTAACGGGAATCAGACGCGGCGACGCTTCGGGGGACGGCAGCCGTTGTGGGCCTGGGGCGTGACGTCCTGGATCGAGCCGACCTCGAGGCCGGTGGCCTGGAGCGAGCGGATCGCGGTCTCGCGGCCCGAGCCCGGGCCCTTGACGAGGACGTCGACCTTCTTCATGCCGTGCTCCTGCGCGCGGCGCGCAGCGGCCTCGGCCGCGAGCTGGGCCGCGAACGGGGTCGACTTGCGCGAGCCCTTGAAGCCGACCTGGCCGGAGGAGGCCCAGGCGATGACGGCACCCGAGGGGTCCGTGATCGACACGATCGTGTTGTTGAAGGTGCTCTTGATGTGGGCGACGCCCACGGCGATGTTCTTCTTCTCCTTGCGGCGCGGCTTGCGCGCTGCGGCGGTGGAGCGGGTCTTGGGAGGCATGCTCTGTCCTTACGCTGGTCTGAGGATCGGGAGGGCGCGCGCCGGTGGCAGCAGCGCCCGAGGGGCTACTTGCGCCCGGCCTTCTTCTTGCCGGCAACGGTGCGCTTGGGGCCCTTGCGGGTGCGGGCGTTGGTCTTGGTCCGCTGACCGCGCACTGGCAGGCCGCGGCGGTGCCGGATGCCCTCGTAGCTGCCGATCTCGACCTTGCGTCGGATGTCCGCCGCCACCTCGCGGCGGAGGTCACCCTCGAGCTTGTAGTTCCCGTCCAGGTAGTCGCGCAGGGCGACCAGCTCGGCGTCGCCGAGGTCCTTGACCCGCAGGTCGGGGCTGATGCCCGTGGCCTCGAGGGTCTTCTTGGCGCGGGTACGGCCGACGCCGTAGATGTAGGTGAGCGCGATCTCGAGCCGCTTCTCGCGGGGGAGGTCGACGCCGACAAGACGTGCCATGGGTTCTCCTGTACTGCTCGGAGGTCCTCCGCACGGCCGTCCCGCTGCTGCGGGCCCCGGCCTCCGACCGGGGGTTGCGCCACGACCCTTGGGTCGCGGTGCTGACCGTGCGCTGGTCCGGTGCCCGAGGGCACCGGAGGTCGATCTACGTGCTGCACCCGACCCTCAGGGCCGGACGCCGGGGCTCAGCCCTGGCGCTGCTTGTGCCGCAGGTTCTCGCAGATGACCATGACGCGACCGTGCCGGCGAATCACCTTGCACTTGTCGCAGACCTTCTTGACGCTGGGCTTGACCTTCATGCTCGTTCCTCCGCCGCCGCACGCGCACTTGCATGCGACGGGCTGCGGTTCGCTGGGTGCCGACAGGGCTTACTTGTAGCGGTAGACGATCCGGCCGCGGGACAGGTCATACGGGCTCAGCTCGACCACCACGCGGTCCTCGGGGAGGATCCGGATGTAGTGCTGTCGCATCTTGCCCGAGATGTGGGCGAGCACCCGGTGGCCGTTGGCGAGCTCCACGCGGAACATCGCGTTCGGCAGCGCCTCGACCACGCTGCCCTCGATCTCGATGACACCGTCCTTCTTTGCCATGTCCTCCGCTAACTCTGTAGTGACTGGACGCCCCGGTACGGCGCGCACGGCGAGAGCCGTGCAGCAGTTCCGGGACGGGGTGCCGCATCGATGCCGCGGCCCGTCGACAGGATCGACAGCCGGTGACGACGAGAGAGCACGCACCCAACGGACCATCGTACGGCATCAGTCGTTGTGCACGAAATGCGCCCACGAGCAGCGCGACGGGCGACGACGTGCGCTCAGCCGTCGAGCGGGACGACGGTCACGCCCCGCTCGGCGAGCGCGGCCGCACCGCCGTCAGGCGCCGTCAGCACCCAGAGGCCTTCGGGACCGATCGCGACGGTGTGCTCCCAGTGGGCCGATCGCGAGCCGTCCTGCGTGACAACGGTCCAGTCGTCGGCGAGGACCCTCGTCGCGGGCGAGCCACGGGTGAGCATCGGCTCCACGGCGACGCACAGACCGGGCCGCAGCCGTGGTCCACGCTCACGCGTGCGGTAGTTGAGGACCTCCGGCGGCTGGTGCATCGCCCGGCCGATCCCGTGCCCGACGTACTCCTGCACGATCCCCGGCTTCAGCTCGCTCGCCGCCGCGACGTCCTCGACTGCGTCGCCGACGGCAGCCAGACGCTCGGAGGTCGCCAGCGCGGCGAGGCCGGCCCACATCGCGTCCTCGGTGGCCTTGCTCAGGGCGAGGTCAGCAGGGTCGGCGGGGCCGACGACCATCGTGAAGGCCGCGTCGCCGTGCCAGCCGGCGACGATCGCTCCGGCGTCGACGGAGACGACGTCACCGGGCTCGATCACCCGTGGACCCGGGATCCCGTGGACGACCTCGTCGTTGATCGAGACGCAGATGGTCGCGGGGTAGCCGTGGTAGCCGAGGAACGAGGACGTGGCACCGTGCTGAGCGATCGTCGCGGCCGCCACCACGTCGAGCTCGGCGGTCGTCACGCCGGGACGGACCGCGGCGCGGACGGCGGCGTGCACGGCGGCGACCACGAGACCGGCGCGCCGCATCCGGACGATCTGGTCGACCGTCTTGTACTCGATCCGCTCACGCCCGAACATCAGGACGCGACAAGTTCGACGGCCGCCAGGAGCCGCTCGGTGATCCCCTCGACCTCGCCCGAGCCGTCTACGCGCACCAGGAGGCCGCGGTCGGCGTAGGCATGGGTGAGCGGCTCGGTCTGCTCGGCGTAGATGTCGAGCCGACGCGCGATCGCGTCGGGGGTGTCGTCCTCGCGGCCCTCGAGCTCGGCACGCCGGGCGATCCGCGCCAGGAGCGCCGCACGGTCCACCGTGAGCTCCAGCACCCCGTCGAGCGCGAGGCCGTCCGCCTCGAGCATCCCGTCGAGCTCGACGACCTGGGCTGCGTTGCGCGGGTAGCCGTCGAGGATGAAGCCCTCGGTGACGTCCGGCTCGTGCAGGCGCTCACGCACCATCTGGTTGGTCACCTCGTCCGGGACGAGCTCGCCGCGCGCCGTGTACGACTGCACGAGCGCGCCCAGCGCGGTCGCCTGGGCGACGTGTGCACGGAAGAGGTCACCCGTGGAGATCGTCGGTACCGCGAGGCGCTCGGCCAGCCGAGCCGCCTGGGTGCCCTTGCCCGAGCCCTGGGGGCCCATGATCACCAGGCGCGAGCTCACCGGAGGAACCCTTCGTAGTGCCGCTGCTCGAGCTGCGCCTCGATCTGCTTCACCGTCTCCATCCCGACTCCGACGATGATGAGGATCGACACGCCTCCGAAGGCGACCGATCCGCCGAGACCGAGCAGGATGAACGCGGTGAGCGGGATGAGCGCGACCAGCGCGAGGTACATCGACCCCGGCGCCGTGATGCGCGAGATGACGTACTCGAGGTACTCGGCTGTCGGGCGCCCTGCCCGGATCCCGGGGATGAAGCCGCCGTACTTCTTCATGTCCTCGGCGACCTCCTCCGGGTTGAAGGTGATGGCCGTGTAGAAGTACGCGAAGAAGATGATGAGGACCAGGTACAGCACGATGTGCAGCGGGGCGCTCGACTTCGCGACGTTGTTCGACACCCAGATCACCCACGGCGTCGTCTGGTTGCCGAACTGCGCGGCCAGCGCGGGGATCGACAGGAGCGACGAGGCGAAGATGACGGGGATGACGCCCGCCATGTTGATCTTGATCGGGATGTAGGTGCTCGTGCCGCCGTACATCTTGCGGCCCACCATGCGCTTGGCGTACTGGACCGGCACACGGCGCTGGGACTGCTCGACGAACACGACGAGACCGATCACCAGCAGGACGACCGCGAGCACGATGGTGAACTTGGTCGCACCGTTGTCGCCACCGGCGATCGACCACATCGTCGTCGGGAAGCGAGCGGCGATCTGCGTGAAGATCAGCAGGGACATGCCGTTGCCGATGCCGCGCTCGGTGATGAGCTCACCGAGCCACATGATGAGCGTGGTGCCCGCGGTCATGGTGATGATCATGATGAGCGTCGTGAAGACGGTGGCGTCGGGGATCACCGGGACGCTGCAGCCGTTGAACAGGACGCCGTTGCGCGCGGTCGTGATGATCGTCGTCGACTGCAGGATCGCGAGACCGATCGTCAGGTACCGCGTGTACTGCGTGAGCTTGGCGTTGCCCGTCTGGCCTTCCTGGTGCAGCGCCTCGAACCGAGGGATGACCACGCGCAGCAGCTGCACGATGATGCTGGCCGTGATGTACGGCATGATCCCGAGCGCGAAGATCGCGAGCTGGAGCAGTGCTCCGCCGCTGAAGAGGTTGACCAGACCGAGCAGGTCGTTCGAGCCTGCCTGCGCGACACAGGTCTGGACGTTCGTGTAGTTCACCCCAGGCGTCGGGATGAACGAGCCGAGCCGGAACACCGCCATGATCGCGATCGTGAACAGCAGCTTGCGCCGCAGGTCTGGCGTCCGGAAGGCCCGGGCGAATGCGCTGAGCACCTGTCCTCCTGCTCCGCTCGTGGCGGTTCGTGACAATCAAAGGTGTCGACCGGTACCGGTGCACCTGCCGGGGGAACCCTAACGCGGATCGAGGACCACAGGGGTCGGGCCTGCTGGCCCGACCCCTGTGATCCTCAGTCCTGCATGATCTGCGAGACCTGCGTCAGTCCTGCGCGACGGTCCCGCCGGCGGCGACGATCTTCTCCGCAGCCGAGGCAGAGACCTTCTGCACCGAGACCGTGAGCTTGACGCTCAGGTCGCCGTCACCGAGCACCTTGACCGGCGAGCCCTTGCGGACAGCGCCCTTGGCCACGAGGTCCTCGACCGTGACCTTGCCACCCTTGGGGTAGAGCTCGGCCAGACGACCCAGGTTGACCACCTGGTACTCCGTGCGGAACGGGTTCGTGAAACCGCGCAGCTTCGGGAGGCGCATGTGCATCGGCATCTGCCCACCCTCGAAGCGCTCCGGGATCTGGTAGCGCGCCTTCTGGCCCTTGGTACCGCGGCCGGCCGTCTTGCCCTTCGACGCCTCACCACGGCCCACGCGGGTCTTGGCGGTCTTGGCGCCGGGGGCGGGGCGAAGGTGGTGCACCCGAAGGACGCCACCGTTGCCCAGCTCGACGGGAGCTACGGCCTTGGCCGGAGCCTTGGCTGCAGCGGCCTTGGCCGGAGCCTTGGCTGCCTTGGCCGAAGCAGCCGACTCGGTCGACTCCTCGGCCTTGACCGGCTTCTTCGCAGCAGCGGCCTCGGCCGGCTTCTTCTCGGCGGCGGGGGCGTCGGCTGCGGCCTTCGCACGCGAGGCGCGCGGGGCCTTGGCGACGGCCTCGACGGCCTCGTCCTTGTTCTCTGCCATGGTCACTCGACCTCCTCGACGGTGACGAGGTGCGTCACCGTCGCGACCATGCCGCGGATCTCGGGCCGGTCCTCCTTGACGACGACGTCGCCGATGCGCTTGAGGCCCAGCGTCCGCAGCGTCTCACGCTGATTGAACTTGCCGCCGATGGCGGACTTCTTCTGCGTCACCTTGAGCCGGGCCATCAGGCACCTGCCTTCGCGGCGATGCCAGCGGCCTGCGCCTTGAGCATGTACGCCGGGACGACGTGCTCCATGGACAGGCCACGACGGGCGGCCACGGCCGCGGGCTCCTCGAGCCCTCGGAGCGCTGCGACCGTTGCGTGCACGATGTTGATGGCGTTCGACGAACCCATCGACTTCGAGAGCACGTCGTGGATGCCGGCGCACTCCAGGACCGCACGCACCGGACCGCCGGCGATGACGCCGGTACCCGGGGAGGCGGGACGGAGGAACACGACACCTGCGGCAGCCTCGCCCGTGACCGGGTGAGGGACCGTGCCCTGGATGCGCGGGACGCGGAAGAAGCTCTTCTTCGCCTCCTCGACGCCCTTGGCGATCGCCGCGGGCACCTCCTTGGCCTTCCCGTAGCCGACGCCGACGGTGCCGTCACCGTCGCCCACGACGACCAGGGCGGTGAAGCTGAAGCGACGACCACCCTTGACGACCTTGGACACGCGGTTGATCGTCACGACGCGCTCGATGAACGCGCTCTTCTCGGCCTCGCCTCGGCGGTTGTCGCGACGGTCGCCGCCGCCACGCTCCTTGCGCTCGCCGCCTCCGGCGGCGCCACCCTGCGCGCCTGTGTTGCTGCGCTGCGGTGCAGCCATCAGTGCTTCCTCTGCTTCCGAACGGACTGGAGTCGGGGGGTCACAGGTCGAGCCCGCCCTCGCGTGCGCCATCTGCGACAGCCGCGACGCGGCCGTGGTACTTGTTGCCGCCACGATCGAACACGACGGCCTCGATGCCGGCGGCCTTGGCGCGCTCGGCGATCAGCTCGCCGATCTTGCGGGCCTTCGCCGTCTTGTCGCCGTCGAACGCGCGCAGGTCCGCCTCGAGGGTGGACGCCGACGCGAGCGTGCGGCCCACGTCGTCGTCGACGACCTGGGCGACCATGTGACGCGTCGAGCGGGTCACGACGAGGCGTGGACGAACGGCAGTGCCGACGACCTTCTTGCGCAGGCGCAGGTGCCGGCGCGCTCGCTGAACGGCCTTCCCCTTGCCACGGATGGTGAGTGCCACGTTACTTACCAGCCTTTCCGGCCTTGCGACGCACGACCTCGCCGGCGTAGCGCACACCCTTGCCCTTGTAGGGCTCGGGCTTGCGGATCTTGCGGATGTTCGCGGCGACCTCGCCGACCTGCTGCTTGTCGATGCCGCTGACCGAGAACTTGGTCGGCGACTCCACCTGGAAGCTGATCCCGGCGGGTGCCGCGACGAGCACCGGGTGGCTGAACCCGAGTGCGAACTCGAGGTCCGTACCCTTGGCCACCACGCGGTAGCCGGTGCCGACGATCTCGAGCTTCTTCGTGTAGCCGTCGGTGACACCGACGACCAGGTTGGACAGCAGGGTGCGGGTCAGGCCGTGCAGCGAGCGCGAGGCGCGCTCGTCGTCGGGACGGGTCACCACGAGGGTGCCGTCCTCCTGGGCGACCTTGATCGGCGCGGGGATCATGTGCTGAAGGGTGCCCTTGGGGCCCTTCACCGTGACCGCTGCGCCGTCGATCGTGACGTCCACTCCGGCGGGAACCGGGACGGGGACCTTGCCGATTCGGGACATGGTTCTCTCCTCTCGGTTCTCGGGTTACCAGACGTAGGCGAGGACTTCCCCACCTACGCCCTTCTTGGAGGCCTGCTTGTCGGTGAGCAGACCGGAGGACGTGGACAGGATCGCCACGCCGAGGCCGCCCAGCACGCGGGGCAGGTTGGTCGACTTCGCATAGACCCGCAGGCCCGGCTTGGAGACACGGCGCACGCCGGCGAGCGAACGCTCGCGGCTGGGGCCGAACTTCAGACGGATCGTCAGGGTCTTGCCGACGGTCGCGTCGGCGACGCTCCAGCCGGCGATGTAGCCCTCGGCCTGGAGGATCTCGGCGATGTTGCCCTTCAGCTTCGAGTAGGGCATCGCCACGGTGTCGTGGTACGCGGAGTTCGCGTTGCGCAGACGGGTCAACATGTCTGCGATCGGATCGGTCATCGTCATTGGGCTCAAGCCCTTCCTCACCGCGGTATCCGGTGGCAGTACCACCGGACCAGCGACGTAGTTGTTACCAGCTGCTCTTGGTCACACCGGGAAGCTCGCCGCGGTGCGCCATCTCGCGCACGCAGATACGGCAGAGGCCGAACTTGCGGTACACCGCGTGGGGCCGGCCGCAGCGCTGGCAGCGGGTGTAGCCGCGGACAGCGAACTTGGGCTTACGCAGCGCCTTCTGGACGAGCGCGGTCTTCGCCATGTCAGAGCTCCTTGAAGGGGAAGCCGAGACGACGGAGGAGCGAACGGCCCTCGTCGTCGGTGGTCGCGGTCGTCACGATCGTGATGTCCATGCCACGCACCCGGTCCGTACGGTCGGGGTCGATCTCGTGGAACATCACCTGCTCGGTCAGGCCGAAGGTGTAGTTGCCCTTGCCGTCGAACTGCTTGGGCGACAGGCCGCGGAAGTCACGGATGCGCGGGAGCGCGAGCGAGACCAGACGGTCGGTGAACTCCCACATCCGGTCGCCGCGAAGCGTGACGTGCGCGCCGATCGGCATGCCCTCACGGAGCTTGAACTGGGCGATCGACTTCCGCGCCTTGGTCACCTGGGGCTTCTGCCCGGTGATCGCGACGAGGTCCTTGATCGCGCCGTCGATGAGCTTCGAGTCCTTGGCGGCCTCGCCGACACCCATGTTCACGACGATCTTGACCAGGCGCGGGACCTGGTGGATGTTGGCGTGCCCGAACTCCTCGCGCAGCCCGGGGAGGATCTCCTCGGCGTAGCGCGTCTTCAGACGCGGGACCGAGGTCGTCTCGGTGGTGGTGGTCATCAGATGTCCTTACCGGAGCGCTTGGCGACGCGGACCCGAACGGTGCGGGTACGGCCGTCACGCTCGATCTGCTCGGAGCGGTAGCCGACCCGAGTGCCCTTCTTGGTCTCCGGGTCGACCACCATGACGTTGCTCACGTGGATCGGTGCCTCGACGGTCTCGATGCCACCGGTCGCGGTGCCGCGCGCGGTCTGTCCGGCCTTGGTGTGCTTGGTCACGCGCTGCACACCCTCGACGAGGAGGCGGTCGGAGTCCTTGAGGACCTCGAGCACCCGTCCCTGCTTGCCGCGGTCGCGGCCCGAGATGACGACGACGAGGTCGCCCTTCTTGATCTTGGCCATGGTCAGAGCACCTCCGGTGCCAGCGAGATGATCTTCATGAACTTCTTGTCGCGCAGCTCGCGCCCGACCGGGCCGAAGATGCGGGTGCCGCGAGGCTCACCGTCGCTCTTGAGAATCACCGCAGCGTTCTCGTCGAACTTGATGTAGGACCCGTCCGGGCGTCGGCGCTCCTTGGTGGTGCGCACGATGACGGCCTTGACGACGTCGCCCTTCTTGACGTTGCCGCCGGGGATGGCGTCCTTGACCGTCGCGACGATGACGTCGCCGATTCCGGCGTAGCGACGGCCGGAACCGCCGAGCACACGGATGCAGAGGATCTGCTTCGCACCCGTGTTGTCGGCGACCTTGAGTCGCGACTCCTGCTGGATCATTGTCTACCTACTCCTGTCGTCTGCTGGTTCTCGGTCGGAGGAACCGCCGAGCCTTGCCGAACGGATGTATGGGGGAACGGCCGTGGTAAGGACTACCGAGCCTTCTCGAGGATCTCCACCACACGCCAGCGCTTGGTCGCCGACAGCGGACGGGTCTCCATGATCAGGACGAGGTCGCCCGCGCCGGCCGCATTGGCCTCGTCGTGCGCCTTGACCTTGCTGGTGCGCCGCAGGACCTTGCCGTAGAGCGGGTGCTTGACCCGGTCCTCGACCTCGACCACGACGGTCTTGTCCATCTTGTCGCTGACCACGTAGCCGCGCCGCGTCTTGCGGTACGGACGTGCCTCGGCGGCCGCCTGCGCGGCGTCGCCCTGTGCTTCGGTGCTCATCGTTGACCTCTCGCTCACTGCGCGCTCGAGCCGGGTGCGGTACGGATTCCGAGCTCGCGCTCACGCAGGATCGTGTAGATCCGCGCGATGTCCCGGCGTACGGCCTTCAGACGGCCGTGGCTCTCCAGCTGGCCGGTGGCCGACTGGAAACGGAGGTTGAACAGCTCCTCCTTGGCCTTCTTGAGCTCGGCGACGAGAGTGTCGTCGTCCATGGCGTCCAACTCGGTCGGAGCGAGCTCCGCAGACCCGATTGCCATCAGTTGCCACCACCCTCGCGTACCACGAACCGGCACTTCATCGGGAGCTTGTGCATCGCACGCCGCATGGCCTCACGGGCCAGGGGCTCGTCCACACCGGCCAGCTCGAAGAGCATGCGGCCGGGCTTGATGTTCGCGATCCACCACTCGGGGGAACCCTTACCGGAACCCATGCGGGTCTCCGCCGGCTTCTTGGTGAGCGGGCGGTCCGGGAAGACGTTGATCCAGACCTTGCCACCACGCTTGATGTGGCGGGTCATGGCGATACGAGCAGCCTCGATCTGCCGGTTCGTCAGGTAGGCGGGCTCGAGAGCCTGGATACCGAAGTCGCCGAACGCGATCGTGGTGCCACCGCTCGCCGCGCCGGAGCGGGACGGGTGGTGCTGCTTGCGGTGCTTCAGCCTGCGCGGAACCAGCATGCTCAGGCCTCCGTTCCGGTGCTGGGAGCCTCGGCCGGTACGGCCGCGGCGGCGGGCGCCTCGGTCTCACGGTCGCGGCGGGGACCACGGGGACGCTCGCCACCACGGTCACCGCGGTCGCTGCGAGGACCACGGGGTCCGCGGGGAGCGGCCGTGGCCTGCTCGCGAGCGAACTCCTTCTCGGTCATGTCGCCCTTGTAGATCCAGACCTTGACGCCGATCTGGCCGAACGTCGTCTTGGCCTCGAAGAGCCCGAAGTCGATGTTCGCACGCAGGGTGTGCAGCGGCACACGGCCCTCGCGGTAGAACTCAGAGCGGCTCATCTCCGCGCCACCGAGGCGACCGGAGCACTGGACCCGGATGCCCTTGGCGCCGGCACGCTGGGCGGACTGCATGCCCTTGCGCATCGCACGACGGAAGGACACACGGCTCGCCAGCTGCTCGGCGATGCCCTGAGCGACGAGCTGAGCCTCGATCTCGGCGTTCTTGACCTCGAGGATGTTCAGCTGCACCTGCTTGCCGGTGAGCTTCTCGAGCTCGCCGCGGATGCGGTCGGCCTCGGCGCCACGGCGACCGATGACGATGCCGGGACGGGCGGTGTGGATGTCGACACGGACGCGGTCACGCGTGCGCTCGATCTCCACCTTGGCGATACCGGCACGCTCGAGCCCGGAACTCATGAGCTTGCGGATCTGCACGTCCTCACGGACGTAGTCGCGATACCGCTGCCCGGGCTTGGTGCTGTCGGCGAACCAGCGCGACCTGTGGTCGGTGGTGATGCCGAGGCGGTACCCGTGCGGGTTGACCTTCTGGCCCACTAGCGGGTCCTCTCCTTCTTCTGAACCGGCGCGACGACCACGGTGATGTGGCTCGTGCGCTTGAGGATCTGGCTCGCCCGCCCCTGGGCACGCGGCCGGAAACGCTTGAGGGTCGGGCCCTCGTCGACGTAGGCCGCGCTGACCACGAGGGTCGAGGCGTCGAACGCCTCGCCCGCCCGGTCAGCCTTGACCCGCGCATTCGCGATGGCCGACTCGACCACCTTGAGCACCGTCTCGCCCGCAGCCTGCGGCGCGAAC
>JBBSAL010000014.1:0-84479 GCA_038252305.1 Actinomycetales bacterium
AGACGTGGCTGCTCGCGTCGTGGTCCACGGGCTGCGCGGACCTTCGCGGAAGCCGGCAATCAAGCCAGAGCGTGCCCGTCATGCAGGCCTTCCCGCTGGGCCCGGCGAGCGCCCCGAGCGCCGATGACCTCACAGCGACGTGCCAGGCATGCCCACGCATCGTCCCTCACGAGGCTCCGACCCCGGGCCGCCGGTCGCTGATGACATGCTGTGCAGGGCCGCGTCCACGAGCCGGGAGGTCCGGATGAGCCAGGACACCGCGATCGGCAGACGACTGTCGGTACTCACCGACACGTTCCGCACCCAGCTGTGGCCGATGCCGAGCCTGGCCATCGTCGTCGCGATCGCTCTGGGAGTCGTGCTGCCCCTCGTCGACGGGAACATCGACGCCGGTCTGCCGAATGGAGTGCACGCCTACCTGTTCAGCGGCGGCGCCGACGCCGCGCGGGCCGTGCTGAGCGCGGTGGCGGGGTCGCTGGTCATGATGACCTCGCTGACGTTCTCCCTGACGGTGGTGACGTTGCAGCTGGCGAGCGGACAGTTCTCGCCGCGACTGCTGCGCACGTTCACCAGCGACCGTTTCGTGCACGGCACGCTGGCGCTCTTCCTGGCGACGTTCGTCTACACGCTCACCGTGCTGCGCTCGGTGCGCACCAACACCGCAGGTCAGAGCGAGTTCGTCCCGCAGATCTCGCTGACGCTGGCGTTCGTGCTGGCCCTGGCAAGCGTGATGGGTCTTGTGCTCTTCCTCGCGCACCTGACCCGTGAGATCCGCGTCGAGACGATGCTGAAGCGGGTGCATGCCGAGGCCGAGGGCACGGTACGCCGGATGGTGCCCGAGCGTGATCCGGAGAGTCGCCCGGTCGAGCTGCCCGAGGTCCCGCCGTACGCGGTTCGCCTGCTCGCCGAGGCGTCCGGGTTCGTCACCGCTCTGGACGAGGGGCGGATGCTCGCTGCCGCGGTGGAGGCCGACGCCGTCGTCCTCGTCGAGCGCGCCCCCGGTGCCTCCCTCGTCGTCGGCACACCGTTCGGCTTCGCCTGGCCGCGGTCGGGCACGACGCTGGAGCCCGAAGCCGCCGACCAGCTGCGACGCCAGGTCGTGAGAGCGGTCCGCCTGCGCTACGAGGACACTGCGGCGCAGAACGTCAGCTACGGCCTGCGCCAGCTCACCGACGTCGTCAACAGGGCCTTGTCCACGGGCATCAACGACCCGACGACGGCCGTGCATGCCCTGGCGCACAGCTCGGCCCTGCTGTGCGACCTGGCCACGCGGGACCTCGGACCCTCCGTGCGACGCGACGACGACGGGGTCACGCGCGTCGTCAGCGTGCTGCCCGGGCTCAACGACCTGCTCGACCTCGCGATGGGCGGGCCGCGGCACTACGGGGCCAGTGACCCCGACGTCGTGGCCCGGCTGTTCGTGCTGCTCCGTGAGCTGGCCTGGTCGACCGACCAGCCGGCGCACCACGCGGCCGTCCGCGACCAGCTCGAGCGGCTCGCTGCGACCGCCGAGGCGCAGGACTTCGACGCCACCGACCGCGAGCGCTTGCGGCACCTCGGGCTGCGCGTGGAGGAGGCCCTGCGCGGTGAGTGGCGACCCGACCACCAGGGCGACTGAGCGCCGACCACCGGCACATGCAGGGCGCGCGGACCGTGCACGCCCTCGACACGGCTCAGCTCGAGGGCAGCACGCGGTGTACGCCGTCGCCGTTGTCCTCACGTTCCGCCGGGTGCTCGGGGACCGACGGCTGCCCTGGACCGTTGAAGGTGGGGTGCGGGTGCGGTAGGTCGCCGCGCGGGCACTCGTGGACCGCGCCGTCACCGTGCTCGTGGAGGTAGCGGCGACTCGCTGCTTGTGCTCGACCTCGGTTGAGGTCGAGCGCCAAGCTCACGATCGCGATCAGCCACGAGCCGCGGTTCGCCCACATGGTTGCGAGAGCGCGCTACCGGACGGTCGCCCGGCCCGCCGCCAACGGCAGGATCGCGCACGCGCCTCGATAGGGACACAGCCAGTCAGACAAGGAAGCCTCGCGTGCCAGGTCAGCCGTTGTCAGCCCACGGCTTCCACCTCGCACCGTCACGGCTTCCCGCCGTGTCAATGCAGGGATTGGAGTGTCCCGGGTCAAGCTGATGGCAGGTTCAGGAGTTCAGGAGTGTTGGGGGTCTTGGAGTCGGCGCAACCACGGTGGATCTCGCTCGGGCCGTTCCAGACGACGGCCTCGTGGTGCCGGACGGTGTGGTCGAGACAGGGCAATGCTCGGCGTAGGCGGCCAGGTCGATCGCGCCGGGAGCGCTGCGGATCCCGGCCACGGGCGCCACGGCGAGCCCGGGGGAGACCACGGGTGCTGGGGTCTTCCGCCGACAAAGGGACCGCTGGTGCCCACTTCGCTGCGACTCATATGTGACGCGGAGTTGCGTTTCCGCTGGTCAGAGGGTGCCCGCGATAGGATTCGAAACAGCCCATCGCCCGGGCGTCGCGACGCAGCGAGGAGAGCAGGCATGACCATCCACGGATCCCTGTTCAACGACCACTTGGAGAACGCTTCCCAAGATCCGTTCTCCTTGCAGAACAAGAAGCTCCTGAAGATCCAGATGGGCTACGGCCCGGTCTGGGCCAAGACCGGCTCGATGGTCGCCTACCAGGGCGACGTCCGGTTCCAGAACACGGGTTCCGGCGGGATGGACAAGTGGCTCAAGTCCAAGGTCACCGGCGAGGGCGTCGACATGATGCAGTGCACCGGCACCGGTGAGCTCTTCGTGGCGGACCTCGCCTCGGAGATCCAGGTCATGTACCTGGAGAACGACATGGTCTCTGTCAACGGCGCGAGTGTCCTGGCGTTCTCGTCTTCGATCGAGTGGGACATCCACCGCGTGCAGGCGCGCGGCGGCATGATGGCCGGTGGACTGTTCAACGTCTCGCTCCGCGGCACCGGCTACGTCGCGATCGTCACCAAGGGCGAGCCGGTCGCCCTCGACGTCGCGTCGGCGCCCACATTCGGCGACGCCCAGGCAGTGGTCATGTGGACGTCGGGCGTGAGCATGGACATCCGGGTGGACACCGGCGGCCTCAAGTCCATGCTGCGCGGTGGCTCCGGCGAGCTCATCCAGATGGCGTTCGGCGGGCAGGGCTACGTACTGATCCAGCCGAGCGAGTCCGTGGTCACCGGGGGCGCACAGCAGACCCAGCAGAAGTCCGGCGGCCTGGGCGGCATGCTCGGCATCTGACGCACGACGGCACCAGAGGATCTGACCGGCACGGTGCACATCGGCTCCGTGGGGCCGCACGACGAGCGCGACGTCGCCCCGGAGCCGTCCACGTGGGGTGCCGTCAGCTCATGGGCGTCTCCTGGTCACCCGGTGCGCCTTCACGTGCGGGCACTGTTCCGTCTGCGCCAGGGGCGGCACCTTGCGCAGATGAAGAGGTGCGGTGCGCCAACCGGCGACGCAGGTGACGGGAAGTCACCCCACTTCATGGGTCGTCCTCACCCTCCGGACACTCGTTGAGACAGCGACGACATTGCCCCTGACCTGCGGAGACGTGGTCGGGGTCTTCTTCGTGCCCGTCCGTGTGGTGCCGAGGTCTCTGCACCAGGCGCCGGAGCGGGGTCTCGTGCCGCTTCGGGCACTCGGACGGGGACGTCTCCCCGGGCTCTCGGGCAGCCGCGCCGATCCGGTCCCGTTCCCGCGTGGACAAGACCCCCGTGAGAGTGGTGGCGCAGGCTCAAAGGAGGGTCGACTACCGTGCGCCCGTGAAGACGACTCGGGTCAGTGGAGCTGTACGACGTTCGGCACGATCGGAGAGTGGGCGGAGGACTCGCCACGTCGCCGGTGTGGCAGCGGCCGTGGTGCTCGTCCTCTCCGTCGCCGGTTGCACGGCGGGGGCTTCGGCACCCGTCATGCGGGCGACGGCGACCGGTGGGGGCGGATCGTCCTCGACGGCATCGGCGACACCGTCCGCGACACCGGTCGTCGCACCGACCCCGAGCCCGTCTCCCTCACCCGCATGGCCGCCGGCGGCCGCACCGGGAGACCTCGGTGACCTCGCACCCGGCTCGGACCCGAGCGTGCTCCCGGGGCCGATCATCATCGCCGACAAGAAGAACAACCGCCTGGTGGTCGTCAGTCCCCAGGGACAGGTGCTGTGGCAGTGGCCGCAGGCGGGAGACCTCGCTCCCGGCCAGACGTTCCTGATCCCCGACGACGTCTTCTTCAGCCCCGACGGCAAGGACATCATCGCGACCCAGGAGGACCGGTTCGTCATCACGGAGATCGACATCGCCACGCGGAAGATCGTCTGGCGCTACGGGACCCCGGGGACGCACGGATCGGGCCCGAACCGGCTGTGGAACCCCGACGACGCGATGATCCTGCCCGATGGCACGGTGATCGCCGCCGACATCAAGAACTGCCGCGTGGTCGACCTGTCGTCGACCTCGCCCGGGCCGTTGTGGACCCTGGGCACGCTCGGATCGTGCGCGCATAACCCACCGACCCGGTTCGGTAGCCCGAACGGTGTCTTCCCGCTCCCGGACGGCCACTTCCTCGTCACGGAGATCAACGGGAGCTGGGTCGACGAGATCGACCGCACCGGCCACGTGTACTGGTCAACGCACGTACCCGGGCTGACCTACCCGTCGGACTCGAACCAGTACAAGCCCGGTCAGTACCTCTCGGTCGACTACACGAACCCGGGTCAAGCGGTGATCTTCGACTCGTCGGGCAAGGCGCTCTGGCGCTGGAACCCCAGCAGCGGTGCGGGCAGGCTCAACCACCCGTCGCTGGCTGAGGGGCTGCCCAACGGCGACGTCATGCTCAACGACGACTTCAACCACCGCGTGATCGTGATCGACCCGGTGCAGAACAAGATCGTGTGGCAGTACGGGCACACCGGTGTCGCCGGCAGCGGACCGGGCTACCTCGACAACCCCGACGGGATCGACGTGGCGCCCCCTCACTCCTACGCCGACACCGTCGGCACGACCCAGGCGACTCCCGGCTCCTGGTGAGCCGACCGGCGGACGTGGAGCGTCGGTCGAGTCACGTCGTGCGGGTCAGTGGGAGAGCTGCAGGCGCGTGATCGTGTTCAGTGAGTTGATCGCGCTCCCGACCTTCGTGGTCTCGCCACCGACGACGTACGCGCCGTCGGCCAGCACGGCCACCGCCATGTCCGAGGCAGGCGCCGGCAACGCCCCGGCGGTGGCCACCGTGACCGTTGCCGGGTCGAATCGATAGATCGTGCTCTGGTGGGTCCGGCCATCCGTGCCGCCCATCACGAGGAACGTGCCGTCGAGCTCGGTCGCCGCCGCGTGCGCGAGGGGCGTCGGCAGGTGCCCGGCGATCGTCGCGGTGCCGGTGGTGAGGTCGACGCGCTGGATGTCGTCGGTCGCCGTGCCCTGGTGCTCACCACCGAAGACCCACAGGTCCTTCCCGTCGACCACCACGGCCGGGTAGCGGACGGTCAGGGCGAGGTGCGCCACCACCTGGAAGGACGTGCCGTCGCTCGTGGCCAGGATCTCCGGCAGCGCCGTGCTCCCGGTGTACCCGCCCACGATGTACGCGGTCGTCGCATCGGCAGCCACCGCGTCGTCGGATCGGGCCTGGGGCAGGTGGCCGCTGATCGACGCCGCGCCACCGCTCAACGAGACGGCCTGCACGGCGGAGGTGGACGCCGAGACGCCGCCGCCGATGACGAGCGCGCGGTTGTCGAGCACCGCACCTCCGGCGTCGTGCGTGGCCTGCGCAAGGTGCCCGACGACGTCGACCGTCCCGGCGCTCGGGGAGACCGACAGGATGGTGGCCGTGGTGGTGGTGCCGGCATCGAGGCCGCCGAGCAGCAGGAGCCGGTCTCCGGCAGGGAGTGCCACGAGCCGGGAGACAGTGGTCGGGAGCGTGACGGTAAGCCGGGTGACGCTGAGCGTCGGTGTCGGTGTCGGCGTGGGTGTCGCTGTGGGCGCCGGCGCCGGCGCCGGCGGGGCGGTGGTCGCGGGACTGCTCGCGGTCGCGGCCCGCGTCGCCGACGCGGCCGTCGGTGCTGCACCGGAGCAGCCTGCGAGGGTCAGGGCGAGCCCGATGACGGCGGGGACGACGACGCGGCGCGGCAAGGGAATCAGTTCTCCATTCGGGTGCGGACCGCACTGCGGCGGACTCCGGTCGAGCACCGACAGCGATCCAGGCCGGAGCGGTACGCGGACCTTAGTCCCCTTGCCCGTGAGAACGGCGATCGCGACTCGGTGAGGGCAGGGTTGCTCGTGCGCCACGAGCGGCGGCTCACCCTGCAGGCGACCGCTCGAGGTCGAGCAAGCGCTCCTTGACCTCCAGGCCCCAGCGGTAGCCCCCCATCGAGCCGTCCGAGCGCACCACGCGGTGGCACGGCACGACGAGGGCCAGGCGGTTCGTGGCGCAGGCACGGGCGACGGCACGGACGGACCTCGGCGCGCCGATCTCCTGTGCGACCTGGCTGTACGTCCGCGTCTGGCCGACGGGGATGCGGCGCAGTGCCGACCAGACGGTGGCCTGGAAGGCCGTCCCGCGCAGGTCGAGGGGGAGGTCGGCCACCGCGGGTCGGCCCGCCGTCATCGCCCTCATCGCCTCCGCGACGTCGGCGAGGTCCTCGTCGGCCCGCTCCAGCCGGGCGTGCGGGTACTCGGCGGCGATCGTCGCCACCAGGGCCTCGGCGTCGGAACCTATCCGCACGTCCGCGAGCCCGAGGTCGCCGGCGACGGCGATCACCCAGCCGAGACCCGTGCGGACCGTCGTCCAGCGCAGCAGCTGGGACGGTGCTCCCGCGGCGAAGCTGCGTGGCGGCATGCCAAGCGTCCGCCCGGCCTCCTCGTAGAAACCGCGGACGGAGTACCCGGCTGCGAACACGGCTTCGGTGACCTGACCGAGGTCGCGAAGCAGGCTGCGTGCCTCGCCGGTGCGCACGGCCGAGCCGAAGGCACGCGGCGGCACGCCGATGACGGACTGGAAGTCACGGCCGAGCTGCCTGCTGCTCGTCGTCGTGAGGTCGGCGAGGTGCTGGGCCGGCAACGGTCCTCCCGCAGCGACCATCGCGCGGCAGGCGACGACCACCCGTTCGACGGTGGCGCTCGTCGGTGGCGTGGGTGCGGCTGCGGAGGGCATGTCGGTCAACCTAGGCGTCTCCGGCCGGGCAGGGCACTCCGGTTCCGGACATCCTGCGTCGACGCGGGGCGCTCGCGGCGGGCGAGGCCTCGGAGCGTGTGCTCGGCACAGGTCACGGTGAGACGATGGCTGCTGGGCGGTGTCCGCGCACACGGGACCTCGCTCCGTCGACCGGCAGGCAGGTGAGGGTCATGATCCCGATCGTTCTCGTCCACGGGACCAGGACCTCCTCGGCCATCTGGGAGGCCCAGGAGGAGGCGCTGCGCCGCTCCGGGCACCTGACCACCGCCGTCGACCTGCCAGGTCACGGGGCGCGGACCGACGAACGATTCACGCTCGAGGGTGCCATGACGACCATCGACCGGGCCGTCCTCGACTGCGAGCGGCCGCCGCTCCTCGTCGGCCTCTCCCTCGGCGGCTACACCTCGCTCGCCTACGCGGCCGAAGGCCAGCAGAAGCTTGCGGGCGTCATGCTCTCCGGCTGCTCGACCGAGATCGCCGGCAAGCCGCTGCGGGCCTACCGCCGCGCGAGCTCCTTGATCGCCGACACGTTCCGGCCGACGGGCACCTGGCACGTCGTCGCCGACATGCTCGAGGCGATGCACGGCCACTCCTGCGCTGCCGACCTCCAGCGGCTCACCCTGCCGGTGTGGCTCGTGAACGGGAGCCGCGATCCGCTGCGCCTCCAGGAGCGACACTTCCACCGTGCCGTGCCGAGCGCGCAGCTGCATGTCGTGCCGGGCGCAGGGCATGACGTGAACTCCCATGCGCCCACGGCGTTCAACCGCATCCTGCTCGACGTGCTTCGTCAGCTCGCGGCCCAGCCGGCCCTCTGACTCGCTGTCTCGCTCGGGGCGGCCGAACCGGCACGCATGGCCCGTCGGCCGCGCGACGCTCCCGAGCCGACGTCGATGCGGTCATCGCCTAGGGCGCCGCCACGGACGGTGCGAAGATCGTGGTGTGGCGCCCGATGATCTGCGGTACTCCGCCGAGCCGGCCGACCCACGGGCCTACACGGTGGCGAACGACCTGCTCTACACACGATTCGCGCGCGTGTACGACGTCGTGGTCAAGGCGTTCCCGGTCTGGCGGCGATGGCTCGGGCATGCCCTGCCCGCGATCCGGGGTCCCCGGGTGCTGGAGGTGTCCTTCGGAACCGGCTGGCTGCTCACTCAGTACGCCGGTCGGTACCGCACGGACGGGATCGACCTCAATCCGGCACTCATCGCCGTCGCGCGCCGCAACCTGGCCCGCGCGGGGGTCCGGGCGGATCTTCGGCAGGGGACGGTGGAGGCCCTGCCGTACCCAGACGCCACTTTCGACACCGTGGTGAACACGATGGTCTTCACCGGCTACCCCGACGCCGCCGCGGCCGCAGCGGAGCTGGTCCGGGTGCTCAAGCCCGGCGGTCGCCTGGTTCTCATCGACATCGACTACCCGCGCGATGGCAACCGGGTGGGTACGGCCTTCGTCGAACGGTTATGGAAACCTTTCGGCGACCTCGTCCGCAACGTCTCGGCTCTGCTGTCCGACGCCGGGTTGGACGTCCGGGACGACGAGATCGGGGGGTGGGGCAGCGTCCACCGATTCCTGGCGACCAAGCCTGGCTCTCCCCGCGAGTCACCGTGACTCCCTGACCCGGCTCCCGTCGAGGCTGAGCTGGTCTCGTTCCGCTCATCGATCGGCGCCGTCCTCCCTCGCCGACGACGCGATCAGCGCGAGAGCGGTGCCTCGGTGCGCCGGCACGCGTGCGGACAGTCGCTGGAGGCTGCGCGTCAGGGCCCGACGGGTCTGCGGATCGGTCCCCGCGGCCACGAGCTCGCGGTAGCCGAGGTCGACGAGTGCCTCCCAGCCGGGCGCCGGGACCCGCAACCGCGCCACCCCGTCCTCGTCGCGCATCGTCTGCGTGCCCAGTCGGCGTCCGCTCAGCGTCAGCAGGATCTGCTCGACGTGCTCGATCGCCTGGGTGGCCGTCGTCGGGTCGTTGACCCCGGGGGAGAGCGCTCGCAGCGCGACATCCACCACGAGTCGGAGCGGAAGGGACGGGTCGGCATGCGTCGTGCGGTCGTCGGCGACCTCGAGCGCCGCGACGACGGCTTCGGCCAGTTGCGGGTCGACCTGTCGTGGCAGCCCGGTGCCCGCGTCGACCGCGACCGCGACCACCTCCGCGGTCTGCAGGAATGCGCCGACCGGCAGCGTCAGCGTGACGAGAGCCTCGTGCCGGCGGGCAGCGGCGACGAGGGAGCGGGCGTCGATGTCGATGACGCAGCCGCCCGGTGACCGGCGCCAGACCGCGCCGGTCGAACCGACGGCGTCCTGGTCGACGACCGCGACGTCCGGGAGCATGCCGCTGCCCTCCTCCGCGGTGTCGGGTTCGAGGGCGCCGGACGAGCTCTCGGGGTAGGCCGAGGTCGCCAGCTCCAGGGCGGTCCTGGTCAGCCGGCCCAGGACCGGTCCGGGGCGCAGCGACCCGATCAGGCGCTCCAGCAGTGCGATGAAGAGCAGCACGGTGGCGATCGCGCCCATGATCGCGACGAGCGTCGCGGGCGTGGCCGCCGCGGCGTGCGAGCTGCGCATCGCCAGCAGCACGACGACCGCGAACGTGAAGGTGCCGAGGGCGGCGCCCAGGGTGTGCCGGAGCAGCGGGTCGCGGCGGAGCTGGTCGATCATCCGTGGGGCGTAGGTGGAGGCGCCGAGCTGCAGGCCCAGCGTGGTGATCGTCAGCACGAAGCCGGCGAGCGAGAGGGTGGCGCCGCCGATGGCGGGCAGCGCGCTGCGGGCGACGTCGATGGTCGCGAGGTCGGGACCGTCACCGAGGGCATCGGACAGCGGAAGGAGCAGGACGCCGAGCAGCGCGCCCGCGAGGATGTAGCTCACCGGGACGCCGAGCAGCCCGTCGAAGAGACGACGGCGGGCCGAGCGCAGGAGCCCGAGGGCGCGGCTCACCGGCGTCCCCCGGCTCGCGGGTGGACCGGCCCGCCGCGAGGGACGGCCGGGTCCGACGGCGGCTCGCTCACCGAGGCGTTCAGGTGCTCGAAGATCAGGCTCGTCTCGGTGTAGGAGACCTCCGACCTGGCCGAGAGCTGGTCGAGGACGAAGGCGCGCAGCGCCTCGGTGTCCCGGGCCGCCACGTGCACGAGGAAGTCGTCGGCGCCCGCGACGAAGTACAGGTCGAGCACCTCGGGCTGCCTGGCGATGCGGTGGGCCAGGGGCGCGAGGTTCGCCCGCGAGGTCGCCTGCACCCGGACCGCGATCATCGCCTGGAGGTTCTGGCCGAGGGCAGCCGGGTCGATGTCCGCATGGAAGCCGCGGATCACCCCGTTCTCGCGCAGGGCCTTGACCCGGGACAGGCAGGTGGACGGAGCGATCCCGACCGCCTCGGCGAGCGCGTTGTTCGGCGTGCGGGCGTCGGCGCGCAGGATCCGCAGGATCTCGCGGTCGATCTCGTCCAGGACAGGACGCCGAAGATTCTTCGACGAGCCGCTTCCGGGACCGGTCCCGGCTGTGGAAGTGAGAGACATGGAGCGACTCTAGCGAATCTTCTGCCGATTTACCCATTGGAAACGTCCGATACTTCAGACTTGTGAGGTCCGCCACACCCTTCTTCCCGCGTCGGAGACTCCCATGCAGATCGGCATCCCCACGGAGCGCAAGGTTCACGAGTACCGAGTCGCGCTCACCCCGGCCGGGGCGCACCGCCTCGTCGCCGAGGGGCACGACGTCGTCGTCCAGGCAGGCGCGGGTCTCGGCTCAGCCATCACCGACGAGGAGTACGTCGCGGCCGGCGCGCGCATCGTCGAGACGGCCGAGGAGGTCTGGGCCAGCGAGCTGGTCTGCAAGGTCAAGGAGCCGATCGCCTCGGAGTACGGGTTGTTGCGCCGCGACCAGATCCTCTTCACCTACCTGCACCTCGCGGCCGACCAGGCGTGCACCGACGCGCTGCTCGCTGCGGGTACCACCTCGATCGCGTACGAGACGGTCCAGCTGGCCGACCGTTCCCTCCCGCTGCTCGCGCCGATGAGCGAGGTCGCCGGTCGGCTCGCCCCACAGGTCGGCGCGTACCACCTCATGCGCAGCGAGGGCGGGCGGGGTCTGCTGCCCGGCGGGGTCCCCGGAGTCGCACCCGCGAAGGTCGTCGTCCTCGGCGGTGGCGTGGCCGGGCGTCACGCCGCGGACATCGCCGTGGGCCTGCGGGCCGATGTGACGATCCTCGACGTCTCCCTGCCGCGGCTGCGCGAGCTGGACGCGGCCTACGGCGGCCGGGTGCGCACGCTCGCCTCGAGCGCCTACGCGATCGAGCAGGAGGTGCTCGCCGCCGACCTCGTCATCGGTGCGGTCCTGGTGACCGGTGCCAAGGCGCCGAAGCTCGTCTCGCACGATCTCGTCTCGCGGATGAAGTCCGGTTCCGTGCTGGTCGACATCGCGGTGGACCAGGGCGGCTGCTTCGAGGACACCCACGCCACCACGCATGCCGAGCCGACCTTCCGCGTCTTCGACTCGACGTTCTACTGCGTCGCGAACATGCCGGGCGCGGTCCCGGCGACCTCGACGGCTGCGCTGACCAATGCCACGCTCCCGTACCTGAGCGCGCTCGCCGGTCGCGGCTGGCGCGCTGCGCTCGCGGCCGACGCCGCGCTGGCCGGCGGGCTGACCACCCACGAGGGCGTCCTGCTCAACCTCGCCGTCGCCGAGGCGCACGGCTACTCGGTCGGTGCGGCCGACGAGCTGCTCATCGGCTGATCCTCAAGCGGCGACGGGGGGCGGCGCACCGAGCGCCGCCCCCACCCGCCCCAGGCCGTCGGGGTCCGCGCGCCGCAGACGGGCCTACGTGAGGTTCTGGCGCACGAGCCACCGCACGTCCGGGTCGAGGCCGTGCAGGTGCTCGGTCGCGCGGTCGCTGATCCGTTGCAGGGCCATCGCCACGGCCTCCCGGACCCGCCAGCGCTCGTCCGAGGCGCGGTCCCGGAGCAGGGCCACGGGCGCCGGCGGCCCGCGGTCGTGCTCCAGGGCGAGCCGACCCAACCCGGCAGCCCCGCAGCACGCCAGGTACATGTCCTCGTCGTGATCGCTAGTGTCCGAGGGATGCAGCCAGTACAGCTCACCGACGGCCGACTTCTCCTCGAGCCGCCCGCGGAGGCCGACATCCCGGAGGTCACGGAGGCCTGCCAGGACGACGAGACGGCCGCCTGGACCACGGTTCCCTTCCCGTACCGCGTCGAGGACGGCGAGGGCTTCGTCCTGCGGCGGGTCCCGGCAGGGTGGGCCGAGGGCACGAGCGCGACCTGGGCGATCCGGGAGCTCGGCGCGGACCACCGGATCGCGGGGATGATCTCGCTGGACGCCATCGCCGAGGGCTCGGCGGAGATCGGCTACTGGGTGGCGCCGTGGTCCCGGGGCCGGGGCGTCGTCGGCCGCGCGGTCGATCTCGTCCTCGAGCACGGTTTCGCACCGGACGGCCTGGACCTCGAACGAGTCTCGTGGACGGCACTCGTCGGCAACTGGCCCTCGCGTCGCGTCGCCTGGCGTGCGGGATTCCGGGTCGAGGGCACCGTGCGGGGGTTCGCCGTCCATCGCGGGGTGCGGGTCGACTCCTGGCTCGGCACGCTCCTGCGGGCAGACCCGCGTGAGCCGGGGGAGCCCTGGCCGGCGGACGCGCCGCCCGACGGTGCGGCCGTCCACCCCGGGCGCGTCGTCTGATGAGATCGTGCGCCGCGGCGCCGGGCACGAGGTCCGGGCATCGGGATCGGTAGTCTCCGAGGGATGCAGCCCGTCGATCTCACCGATGGCGTCGTCCTCCTCGATCTTCCCGTGGATGGCGACGTCGAGGAGATGACGCTCGCCTGCCAGGACCGCGAGGTCACGGCCTGGACGCCCCTGCCTCTCCCGTACCTGGTCGAGCACGCGCGCGGGTTCATCGGCGGGGTGGTGCTCGACGGCTGGGCGAAGGGTACGAACCTCAACTGGGCGATCCGGGAGATCGACGGCGAGCAGCGGCTGGCCGGGATGATCGGTCTGCACGGCCTTGCCGACGGTTCCGCCGAGATCGGTTACTGGCTCGCCCCCTGGGCGCGCGGGCGAGGTCTGGCGGCGCGCGCCGTCGCGCTCGTCCTCGACCACGCGTTCGCCCCGGGCGGCCTCGATCTCGACCACGTCCTCTGGGTGGCCTACGTCGGCAACTGGCCCTCGCGTCGCCTCGCCTGGCGTGCGGGGTTCCGGATGGAGGCAACGGTGCGCGGTTTCGCTGCCCAGCGGGGGTCGAGGGTCGACTCCTGGCTCGGCACCCTCCTGCGGGACGACCCGCGTGAGGCTGCGGAGCCCTGGACCTGCGACGCGCCGCCCGACGGTGCGGCCGTCCACCCTGCAGGCGCCGTCCGACCAGATCGTGCGCCACGCGGCACCCGGGAGAGTCACCGGGCGTCTGGCGGGCCGGGCTGAGAGGATGGCGCCATGCCTCTCGATGCCTCGAACCCCTTCTCCGCGCCCTCGACCCTGCCGTACCACCTGCCCGACTTCGCGCAGATCCGCGTCGAGCACTTCCTTCCCGCGTTCGAGGCGGGCATGGCCGCGCAGCGCGCCGAGGTCGAGGCGATCCTCACCTCCGGTGAGCCGACCGAGGAGAACACGCTGCTCGCGCTGGAGCGTTCGGGTCGGCTGCTGTCGCGCGTCTCGGCCGTCTTCTTCAACCAGTCCAGCGCCGACAGCACCCCCGAGCTCGACGCCCTGGAGGAGGAGATCGCCCCGCGGCTCTCGGAGCACCACGACGCGATCTACCTCGACCGCAGGCTCTACGACCGGCTCGAGGAGCTAGCGGTCCGTGTCGGGGCGGGCGAGGTCGAGCTCCCCGACGACGCGGCCTACCTGCTGCACACGCTGCGCCAGGACCTCGTCCGTGCCGGCGCGGCCGCTGACGAGACGACCCAGGCCCGGCTGCGCGAGCTGAACTCCCGGATCAGCACGCTGGAGACCACCTTCGGCCGGGTGCTGCTCGCCGACCAGAACTCCCGCGCGTTGCTGGTCCAGGACGAGGCCGATCTCGACGGGCTCGCCGCCGACGCGATCGCCGCCGCGCGTCAGGCCGCCGCCGACCGCGGGCACGCGACGGGCTGGCTCCTCGAGCTCATCCTCCCGACGCAGCAGCCCGTGCTGGCCAGCCTGACGAGCCGTGAGGTGCGGCGTCGGCTGATGGCAGCCTCGACGGTGCGCGGTGCCGAGGGGGAGCACGACACCCGTGCCGCGCTCCTGGAGGTGGCTCGGCTGCGCGCCGAGCGGGCGGCCCTGCTCGGCTACGAGCACCATGCGGCGTACGTCGCCGAGGACGGCACGGCCGCCACCTCGGCCGCCGTCGCGGCGATGCTCGGCCCGCTCGGCCCCGCCGCCGCCGCGAACGCACGGCTGGAGGCTGCCGACCTCGAGCACGCCCTGCAGTCCGACGAGCCTGGTGCGAGCCTCGAGGCGTCCGACTGGCAGTTCTACGCCGAGCGCGTGCGCCAGGAGCGCTACGCCCTCGACGACGCCCGGCTGCGTCCCTACCTCGAGCTCGAGCGCGTCGTGCACGAGGGGGTCTTCCGGGCGGCGACCGAGCTCTACGGCCTGACCTTCGCCGAGCGCCCCGACCTCGTCGGCTACCACCCCAGCGTCCGGGTCTTCGAGGTGCACGACGCCGACGGGAGCGACATGGGTCTGTTCCTCGCCGACTGGTGGACGCGGGAGTCCAAGCGCGGCGGCGCCTGGATGAACAACCTCGTCGACCAGAACAGCCTTCTGGACGAGAAGCCCGTGGTGGTCAACAACCTCAACATCCCGCGCCCGCCGGCGGGCGAGCCCACCCTGCTCGCCTGGGACGAGGTCATCACGCTGTTCCACGAGTTCGGCCACGCCCTGCACGGCCTGCTCTCCGACGTGCGACTGCCCTCCCAGTCGGGCACCGAGGTGCCGCGGGATGCCGTGGAGTTCCCCTCACAGGTCAACGAGATGTGGGCCTGGGAGCCGAGCATCCTCGCGCACTACGCCGTGCACCACGAGACCGGTGAGCCGATCCCCTCTGCGTGGATCGATGCGCTGCTCGCCTCGCGCCAGTTCAACGAGGGCTTCGGCACGACGGAGTACCTCGCGGCGGCGTTGCTCGACCAGGCCTGGCACCGGCTCGCCGCCGATCAGGTGCCGACCGACGTCGACGCCGTCGAGGCGTTCGAGCGTGCCGCGCTCGAGGCCGCGCAGGTCCGGCTCGACGTCGTCCCGCCGCGCTACCGCTCGACGTACTTCAACCATGTCTTCGGTGGCGGCTACGACGCCGCGTACTACGCGTACCTCTGGTCGGAGGTCCTCGACGCCGACACGGTCGAGTGGTTCCGCGAGAACGGTGGGCTCAGTCGCGCCAACGGCGACGCCTTCCGGGCGGCGCTGCTGTCGCGAGGGGGGTCGGGGGACGTGATGGACTTCTACCGGGCCCTGCGGGGCCGTGACCCACGCATCGAGCCGTTGCTGGCGCGCCGAGGACTCACCCCGGCAGGTCAGGCCTGAGGCACCCGGACGGCCCGGCAGGGCCCCGTACGCACCGGTAACCTGAGCGGCATGTCCCTCGATGCCGCCATGTCGGCCCCCCTTGCAGTCCCCACCGCCCAGGACGAGGTCGTGCGGATCTGCCAGGACCTGCTGCGGATCGACACCTCGAACTACGGCGACAGCTCGGGGCCGGGGGAGCGCGAGGCCGCGGAGTACGTGATGGCCTCCCTGCAGGAGGTCGGCCTCGACCCGGAGCTCTTCGAGTCGGCACCGGGCCGGGCCAACGTCGTCGTGCGCCTTCCGGGTTCCGACCCGAGCCGGGATGCCCTCGTCCTGCACGGGCACACCGACGTGGTGCCCGCTGCCGCTGAGGACTGGAGCGTCGACCCCTTCGCTGGCGAGGAGCGCGACGGCCTGCTGTGGGGGCGCGGCGCGGTCGACATGAAGGACATGGACGCGATGATCCTGGCCGTCGTGCGGCAGATGGCACGCGAGGGGCGGCGTCCGGCGCGCGACGTGGTCCTGGCGATGTTCGCCGACGAGGAGGCCGGGGGGCGATTCGGCTCCCACTACGCGGTGAACGAGCGACCCGAGCTCTTCGCGGGGGCGACGGAGGCGATCAGTGAGGTCGGCGGGTTCTCCGTGCAGGTCGGGGCAGGTCCGGACGGGCAGGGCGGGCGTCGCGCGTACCTGCTGCAGACCGCCGAGAAGGGCATCGGATGGCTGCGGCTCGTCGCCGAGGGGCGCGCCGGGCACGGCTCGCAGATCAACCCGGACAACGCCGTGACGCACCTCGCTGCCGCGGTGGCGCGGATCGGCGCGCATCCGTGGCCCCTGCACCTGACACCGACCGTCCACGCACTCCTCCAGGGGGTCGCCGATCTCACCGGACTGCCCTACGACCCGGCGGACGAGGCGGGGATCGACCGGCTGGTCGCCGCGCTCGGGCCCGGTGCGAGGTTCGTCGGCGCGACCGTCCGCAACACGTCGAACCCCTCCCAGCTGATGGCCGGGTACAAGGCCAACGTCATCCCCGGGCGTGCCGAGGCGGTCCTCGACTCGCGATTCCTGCCTGGCGACGAGGCCGAGGTGCGCCGCGTGCTCACCGAGCTCGCCGGCCCGCACGTCCGGATCGAGGAGATCGTCGGCGACGTCGCTCTCGAGGCGCCCTTCTCGGGCCACCTGGTCGACGCGATGGTCGGCTCGCTGCTCGCCGAGGACCCCGGCGCCGTCGTGCTGCCGTACATGCTCTCGGCGGGCACGGACAACAAGGCGCTCTCGCAGCTCGGCATCCGGGGCTACGGCTTCGCCCCGCTGCGCCTGGACGGCGATCTCGACTTCCCCGCGATGTTCCACGGGGTCGACGAGCGGGTACCGACCGACGCCCTCGTCTTCGGGACCCGTGTCCTGGACCGGCTGCTCGCCACCTGCTGACGGCTCAGAGCGTCGAGCGGACCCGGATGATCTTCCGCCGCAGCCAGACGCGGCGCAGGCCACCGGCGTAGAGCGAGGTACGGGCCAGCTCCCAGCGGCCGTACTCGGCCTCGTCGGTCAGCGCTGTGCGTGCGTCGGCGCGGCTCGTGCGTGCGTCGAAGGTCACCAGCCGGTACTCGTAGTGCGCGGATCCGGGCCCGTGATCGTCCGCGGCCCAGCCCGCTCGTCTCGCACCGTCCACTGAGGTACCTCCCGCCCTGGCCGACGACTGCCATTGTGCACGTCGCGGCGCTACGGTCGTGCCATGACCGTAGACCCGCGCGCCGCGCTCGACCGACTCCTTGCCGCCCTCGAAGCGCACTTCCACGCGGTCGACTCACGCCGCGGTGACACGGACCCGGCGGTCGACGACGCCTACGACGTCCTGGCCGACGCGTTCGAGGTCTACGACGACGCCCTGGTGCAGGTCTACGCCGAGACGCTCCCGTTCTACCTCGCCGACGACGACAGCGACGACGACAGCGACGACGACAGCGACGACGACGACCTCGACGACATGGACGAGGACGATCTCGACGACGAGATCATGGACGGCACCGAGCCGGAGGACGACGGGCACTGACCACCCCCGGCCTCACCTGACCGGAGCGCTGCTGACCTCGTCCAGGGCCGAGGAGATCTGGTCGGGCAGGCTCAGGTCGAGTGCGAGGACCGGAGCCAGCTGGGCAGGGGTCCGCGCGCCGACGATCGCGGTGGCGATCGGTCGGCCGAGCAACCAGGCCAGCGCGACCTCGAGCGGGCTGCGCTCGAGCCCCTCGGCTGCGGTGACGAGCGCCTCGACCACGGCGGTGCTGCGGGGTGCCAGGTAGGGCGCGACGAAGCCGGCCAGGTGCGCGGAGGCCGCTCGGGAGTCGGCGGGCACGCTGCGGCGGTACTTGCCCGTCAGCACCCCGCGACCCAGCGGTGACCACGCGAGGACCCCGGCACCGATCTCCGCGGCCGCGGGGAGCACCTCGTGCTCGGCCTCGCGCTGGACCAGGGAGTACTCGACCTCGACCGCGGCGAGACCCTCGGCGCCCATCAGCGTGCCGATCCGCGCACTGCGCCAGCCGGCGTGGTTGGAGAGCCCGACGTACCGTGCGCGACCGGTCGTCACGATGTGCTCCAGGGTCGCGGCCACCTCGTGCGAGGGGGTGCGACCGTCAGGCTGCTGGACGAGGAACACGTCGACGTGGTCGGTGCCCAGCCGGCGCAGCGAGCCGTCGATCGAGGAGAGGAGCGCGCGACGGGAGCTGTCGACGACCGGGCCGCTCGGTGTGCGGCGCAGGCCGCCCTTCGTGCAGAGCACGAGGTCGTCCCGGGCGACCACCGGGCCGAGCAGGGAACCGATGAGCTCCTCGGCCTCACCGTCGCCGTAGGAGGCGGCGGTGTCGAGGAAGGTCCCCCCTGCCGCGACGAACTCCGACAGGAGCTCGGCGGCCGTCTCGGCATCGGTGTCCCTGGCCCAGGTGAGGGTCCCGAGACCGATCGACGAGACGCGGGCACCTGTACGGCCGAGCTGGCGTTCCTCCATGTCGCGAGAGGTTACGGCACCGTGATCGGCTCGCCCCGGCAGCCGCACCGACCTGCGTCCCCGGGGAGGGTCGCGAGCGGCACTCCCCGGACGCCAGGCCCAGCGGGCGCGACTAGGCTTCCGGCGTGCTCACCTGGCCCGCCCCCTTCCTGCCCGCGATCCCTGGAAAGGGGCACGCGGTCCACGTGCACGACAGCGTGACGGGGGAGCGGGTGCTCGCGTCGGCCGGGCCGATCGCGACCTTGTACGTGTGCGGGATCACGCCCTACGACGCCACGCACCTGGGGCATGCGGCGACCTTCATCGCCTTCGACCTCCTGCACCGCGCATGGCTCGACGCCGGGCTCGAGGTCCACCTGACGTCGAACGTCACCGATGTCGACGACCCGCTCCTCGAGCGCGCGGCGGTCACGGGCACCGACTGGCGTGCCCTGGCCACCGAGCAGACGGCATTGTTCGCCGAGGACATGGCGGCGCTGGGGGTGCTTCCCCCGGACACGTACCTCGGCGCGGTCGAGACCATCCCCACCGTCGTCGGCGCCGTCGAGCGGCTGCTGGCCCGGGGGCTCGCCTACCGGGTGCCGCTCGAGCCGGGCGCCGGTGGGACGCACCCTGAGCTCGGCGACGTCTACGCCGACGTCTCGATCGCGGCGGACACGCGAGCACTCGACGGGCTCACGCACGACGAGACGGTCGCGCTGTTCGCCGAGCGCGGGGGAGACCCTGACCGTCCGGGCAAGCACGACCCGCTCGACCCGGCGCTGTGGCGGCGCGAGCGACCCGGTGACCCGGCCTGGGACGGTTCCTCGCTCGGCTCTGGTCGACCCGGCTGGCACATCGAGTGCACGGTCATCGCCGAGCAGTCGCTCGGCCTGTCCTTCGACGTCCTCGGCGGTGGGCGAGACCTGTGCTTCCCGCACCACGAGATGAGCGCGGCGCACAGTCGGGCGCTCGGTGGGCACGGACCCCGGGTGCAGGTGCACACCGGGATGGTGGGCCTGGACGGCGCGAAGATGAGCAAGTCGGTCGGGAACCTGGTGCTCGTCTCGCGACTGCGTGCCCAGGGCGTGGACCCGATGGCGGTCCGGCTCGCCGTGCTCGCGCACCACTACCGCACTGACTGGGACTGGACGGACGAGGTCCTCGAGCGTGCGGTCGTCCGGATCGAGCGCTGGCGGGCGGCCGTCTCGGGCAACGGTGGCCCCGACGCGATGTCGACCGTCGAGGAGATCCGGCGTGCGCTCGCCGACGACCTCGACGCGCCCGCGGCGCTGCGTGCGGTCGACGGCTGGGCGGACGCGTCGCTGAGCCTCGGCGGCACCGTCGAGGGCGCGCCGGGCATCCTGGCCAGGGCGCTCGACGCCCTGCTGGGCATCCGGCTCTGACGTCCCGGCGCTGACCTCGGTCACGACGCAGCAGGGCGCGCGTCCTGTGGTCAGCTTCCCGGGGCGTCCCGGCGGCGCAGGTACCGCTCGAACTCCCGAGCGATCGCCTCTCCGGTGGCCTCAGGGAGCTCGGCCGTGTCCTTGGCCTCCTCGAGCTGCGCGACGTACTCGGCGATCTCCGGGTCCTCGGCGGCGAGCTCGTCGACGCCGGTCTTCCACGCCTCGGCCTCCTCGGGGAGGTCGCCCATCGCGATCGGCGCGCCCCAGATCTCCTCCAGGCGGGCAAGGAGGGCAAGGGTCGCCTTGGGCGAGGGCGGGTGCGCGACGTAGTGCGGGACGGCCGCCCACAGGGAGAGCGTCGTGAACCCCCGTCGGCGTGCCTCGTCCTGCAGGACTCCGATGATGCCGGTGGGGCCCTCGTAGGTGTTGACGTCCAGCCCCAGGTCCTGCTGCAGGGCGTCGTCGTCGGTCGTCGCCGTGACCGGGATGGGGCGGGTGTGGGGGACGTCGGCGAGCAGGGCCCCGAGGGTGACGACGGTGCGGACCCCGAGCCGTTCAGCGGCGTCGAGGACCTCCGTCGCGTAGCGGCGCCACCGCATCGACGGCTCGATGCCCTGGACGAGCACGAAGGTCTCTCCGTCGGGTCGCGTGGCGACGCTGACCGTCGTGGACGGCCAGGTGATCTCGCGGACCCCGTCTGGCCCGATGCTCACCTGGGGGCGGTTGACCTGGAAGTCGTGGTACTCCTCGGGGTCGAGCTCGTCGACCTGCTCCGTCTCCCACTGGCCCTCGAGGTGGGCGAGGGCGAAGCTCGCGGCGGAACCGGCGTCGTTCCAGCCCTCGAACGCGGCCAGGAGGACCGGTCCGGCGAGGGGTGATGCGCCGTGACGAGCGTGACTCATACCTCCAGGGTAGGTGCTCGGTCCAGGACCGGGCTGCACGGCGACCTAGACTGCCTCGGTGCCCCGCCTCGTCCCAGCGCCTGGTCCGGCCGGTCCCGGAGGGCCGGCCGGCCGGCTCCCCGCAGCCGTCCTGTGGGACATGGACGGCACGTTGGTCGACACCGAGCCGCACTGGATGGCGGCCGAGGAGGCCATCGTCCGGCGGTACGGCGGGACCTGGACGCACGAGGACGCGCTCGCCCTGGTCGGCACCGCCCTGCTCGACGGGGCGGCGGTGCTCCGGGCGCACGGTGTCGACCTCCCGCCGTCCGAGATCGTCGAGCTGCTGCTCGACGAGGTGAGCGCGGGGGTGCGGGCGTCGGTCGTCTGGCAGCCGGGCGTGCCTGAGCTGCTCGCCGAGCTGCGCGCGGCCGGCGTGCCGTGCGCGCTCGTGACCATGTCGTACCGGCGCTTCGTCGAGGCCGTCCTCTCGCACGTCCCGGAGGGCACCTTCGCCGTCGTCGTCACCGGGGACGACGTCCGGGAGGGCAAGCCGCACCCCGAGGCGTACCTGCTCGCCGCCGCTCAGCTGGGAGTGCAGGCGGCGGACTGCGTCGCGCTCGAGGACTCACCGCCCGGCATCGCCGCTGCCCTCGCCTCCGGCGCGCGCACGCTCGGGGTCAAGCACCTGGTCACGGTCGCACCCCGACCGGGTCTGAGCCGCGCGACGAGCCTGGACGGTGTCGGCCTGGCCGAGCTCGCGCGCCTGGCCGCCGGCGAGGTGCTCGAGCTGCCCTGACGACTCGGGCTCAGGTCCCGGGCCGGACCCCGATGGCGACCTCGACGCGGCCCGGGTCCAGCGGCGGCGGCGTGCCGCCGAAGGCCGGGCAGACGGCCTGGTGGGCGCACCAGCCGCAGAGCGGTCCCTTCTTGGGTGACCAGCTGTCCTCCCGAGCCGAGGCCTGGACCGAGCCCCAGATCGCACGGACGCGCCGCTCGGTCGACTCGAGCTCCGCCTCGTCGGGCACGTGCCTGACCACGACGCCGTCCCCGAGGTAGATCAGCTGCAGCATCGCCGGGACACGCCCGCGCAGCCGGGACAGGAGCAGCGCGTAGAAGCGCATCTGGAACAGCGCGCTGCTCTCGTACCCGGCTCGGGGGGAGCGTCCCGTCTTGTAGTCGACGACGCGCAAGGCACCATCGGGGGCGACGTCGAGCCGGTCGACGATCCCGCGCAGCTCGAGGTCGTCCTCGAGCGAGATCCGGACCGCGAGCTCGCGCTCGGCCGGCTGGAGCCGGTTCGGGTCCTCGAGGGTGAAGTAGGTCGCGAGCAGGTCGCGCGCCGTGGCGAACCAGGGCTCCAGGTCCTCGGCGGAGGGCAGGACCTCGACGCGGGCCGGGTCCTCGCGCACGAGCGCGTCCCAGATGGCGGGGAGCGAGTCGACGGCCGCCTCCTGGGTCCGCTGCCCGGCAGGCAGGTCGAACAGGCGCTCGAGCACGGCGTGGACCATCGTGCCGCGGACGGCCGCGGCCGAGGGCGGCTCGGGGAGGCGGTCGATCACCCGGAAGCGGAAGAGCAGAGGGCACTGGAGGTAGTCGTTGGCTCGGGACGGCGACAGGCCTGGCCGGCTGCGCGGGGGCACGGCAGGGGCGGCCTCGGTGTCGGGTGCGTCGGTGCTCACCCCGGCAGGCTACGGCCTGCCTCTGACGCACGGTCGGCCCCGGCGTCGAACCGGATCGGCCGGGACCGTAGGGTGTGCGACGTGGCTGGACCGGAGCAGGGCAAGGGCTGGGTGATCGGCCGCGCCGCGGGCGTGCCCGTGGTGCTGTCGCCGGGCTGGCTGGTGGCGGCCGTCGTGCTCACCGCCCTCTTCTACCCGACGGCGCGTGGGCTCCTTCCCGATCCCGGTGCCGTCGGCCTCGCCGGTGCTGCGCTGCTCGCGCTCGCCGCGGTCCTCATGCTCTTCGGTTCCACGTTCCTGCACGAGCTCGCGCACGCGGTCGTCGCTCGCCGGCACCGGATGGCGGTCCGCCAGATCGTGCTGACCCTGCTCGGCGGTCACACGGAGTTCGCCGAGAACGCCCCGGGGCCGGGTGCCTCCGCGCTCGTGGCCGCGGCCGGTCCGGCGACGAACATCGTCCTCGGGCTGCTCGCCTTCGGCGCCTGGAAGACGCTCCCGGTGACGGGGGCCGTGGCCGCGCTGCTCTTCGTCGCGGCGCTGACGAACGGCTTCGTCGGCCTCTTCAACCTGCTGCCCGGGCTGCCGCTCGACGGCGGCCGGGTGCTGGAGTCGGTGATCTGGACGGCGACCGGGCGACGCGCGACCGGGACGACGGTCGCCGCCTGGGCCGGGCACGTCGTCTCGCTCGGGGTGGTCGCGTGGGTGCTCGTGCCTCCCTTCCTCGCCGGCCGCTCGCCCGACCTGACCCAGGTCGTCTGGGGGGCGATGATCGCCGGGTTCCTGTGGACCGGGGCGGTGCAGGCGAGGCAGGGCGCTCGGGTCGAGGTGGCGATCGACGCGATCACGCTGCGCGGGCTCGCGCTGCCGGCCGTGCTGCTCCCGCTGACCTCGCCGGTCGCGACGGCCTTCCGGGTCGGTGAGCCGATGCCCCAGGTCGTCCTCGTGGCGGACGACGGTGCCGCCGTGGGCTACGTCGACATGAGCGCACTGGCGGCCGTGCCGGCCGAGCACCGCGAGACCGTCGCCCTGTCGGCCGTCGGCGTCCCGCTGCCGCCCGGTGCCGCCGTCGACGTGACCCTCACGGGGAGGGCAGCGCTCGCCGCCGTCGCCGAGATCGCCCGTGAGACGGCGGTCATGCTCGTCGTGGCCGAGGGGCGGGTGATCGGCCTGCTGCGCGCCGCCGACGTCGCCAGGGCGATGCGTCCAGGGACCTAGACTCCTGCGGATGACCACCCCCTCGACGCCCTCGTCCGGCGAGGCCACCGGTGCCGCGATGCGGCGCGGCCCCTTGCGCACGGGCGAGCGTGTCCAGCTCACCGACCAGCGCGGACGCCTGCACACCATCACGCTCGCGGCCGGGGCCTCCTTCCACACGCATCGCGGCTACTTCTCCCACGACGCGCTGATCGGGCAGCCCGAGGGGAGCGTCGTCGAGTCCTCCGGCGGGACCGCCTACCTCGCGATGCGTCCGTTGCTCGCCGACTACACGCTGTCGATGCCGCGCGGCGCTGCCGTCGTCTACCCCAAGGACGCCGGCCAGATCGTCGCGATGGCCGACATCTACCCCGGTGCCCGCGTCGTGGAGGCAGGGGTCGGCTCCGGAGCGCTCACGCTGAACCTGCTGCGCGCCGTTGGCGACGCGGGATCCCTGCACTCGATCGAGCGTCGTGAGGACTTCGCGGCGATCGCGCGGGCCAACGTCGAGGGCTTCTTCGGCGGGCAGCACCCGGCTTGGACCCTGAGCCTCGGTGATCTCGCCGACGTGCTGGTCACCCTTCCCGAGGGCTCGGTCGACCGCGTCGTGCTCGACATGCTCGCCCCGTGGGAGAACGTCGACGCGGTCGCCGGAGCGCTCGCACCCGGTGGCGTCCTCGTGGCGTACGTCGCGACCACCACCCAGCTGTCCCGGCTCGCCGAGGACCTGCGCGACGACGGTCGCTTCACCGAACCGCAGGCCTTCGAGACGATGGTCCGCACCTGGCACCTCGAGGGCCTGGCCGTGCGGCCGGACCATCGGATGGTCGGTCACACCGGCTTCCTGCTCATCACGCGCCGGATGGCCCAGGGCGTCCCGGTCCCCGAGCGCCGCCGTCGGCCGTCGAAGGGTTACCCGGTCGACTCGGAGTGGACCTCGGAGGAGCTCGGCGAGCGTGCCGTCTCGGACAAGAAGGTCCGACGGGTCCGCCGCGACCTCGGCGCGGGGCCGGTGCCCGCCGCGGAGCACGTCGACGGCCGCAGCGCGGACGAGGCGCAGGAGTAGACGGCGACTCACCCCGGGTGGACCCGCGCGCTCGTGTCGCGCCGTTCACCTAGGCTGGGCCGTACCTGCAGCGGGAGGCACCATGAGCCAGACTCCGGACCACTCCACCCCTCAGGGCGACGACGCCTACCGCCCCTGGTCGTCGGCCGGCGATGCGGCGAGGCGAGCGGACGCCCTCGCGGTGAAGAACGAGCGCCTGGCCGAGGCGCTCCGCCAGGCGCGCGACACGATCGTCGAGCTCCAGCAGCGGCTGGAAGACCTTGGCAAGCCGCCCGCCACCTTCGCCACCTTCCTCGCGGCGCGTGAGGACGGCTCGGCGGAGATCGTCACCTCCGGTCGCAAGATGCACGTGCAGGTCTCGCCCTCCGTCGACCTGTCGGCGGTCCGGCCCGGCCAGGAGATCAAGCTCAACGAGGCCCTGACGGTCGTGGAGGTCGGTGCCTACGAGATGGTCGGCGAGATCGTCACCGTCAAGGAGATGCTCGGCGGGGACCGTGCCCTGGTCGTCGGTCGGTCCGACGACGAACGTGTCGTGCGGCTGGCCGGTGCACTGCTCGACACCCCCGTGCGGGTCGGCGACGCGCTGACGGTCGAGACGCGTTCCGGCTTCGTCTTCGAGCGCATCCCGCGTTCGGAGGTCGAGGAGCTGGTGCTCGAGGAGGTCCCCGACATCGCCTACGAGGACATCGGTGGGCTCGGCTCGCAGATCGAGCAGATCCGCGACGCTGTCGAGCTGCCGTTCGCGCACCCGGAGCTGTTCCGGGAGCACGGTCTGCGCGCGCCGAAGGGCGTGCTCCTCTACGGTCCGCCGGGCTGTGGCAAGACGCTCATCGCCAAGGCGGTCGCGCGTTCGCTCGCCGAGACCAGGGGTCGCACGCCGGACGGCACCCCCGGCACGAGCTACTTCCTCAACATCAAGGGCCCCGAGCTCCTCAACAAGTACGTGGGGGAGACCGAGCGGCACATCCGGCTGATCTTCGCCCGGGCCAGGGAGAAGGCCTCGCAGGGCTCACCCGTCGTGGTGTTCTTCGACGAGATGGAGTCGCTCTTCCGCACCCGGGGGACGGGCATCTCCTCCGACGTCGAGACGACGATCGTCCCTCAGCTGCTCGCCGAGATCGACGGCGTGGAGCGGCTCGACAACGTCATCGTCATCGGTGCCTCCAACCGTGAGGACATGATCGACCCCGCGATCCTGCGACCGGGCCGGCTGGACGTGAAGATCAAGATCGAGCGCCCGGACGCCGAGGCCGCCAAGGACATCTTCGCGAAGTACCTGCTGGCGGACCTCCCGCTGCACGAGGACGACCTCGCCGAGCACGGTGGCAACCCGGAGGCCACGGTCGACGCCATGATCGACCGCACCGTGGAGCGGATGTACGCCGAGAGCACGGAGAACCAGTTCCTCGAGGTCACCTACGCCTCCGGGGACAAGGAGGTCCTCTACTTCAAGGACTTCAGCTCCGGGGCGATGATCCAGAACATCGTGGACCGGGCCAAGAAGTCGGCCATCAAAGAGGTGCTCGCGACCGGGCAGCGCGGGATCCGTGTCGAGCACCTGCTGGGTGCCTGCGTCGACGAGTTCAAGGAGAACGAGGACCTGCCGAACACGACCAACCCCGACGACTGGGCGCGGATCTCCGGCAAGAAGGGTGAGCGGATCGTCTTCATCCGCACGATCGTCCAGGGCAAGCTCGGCCCGGGCAGCGGCCGGACGATCGAGTCCCTCACCCCGACGGGGCAGTACCTGTAGGCGAACGTCGCGTCGACCGCCGGACCGCGCGCCTATCCTGGCCCGGTGAGCGTGCGCCGGGTGATGGGGATCGAGACCGAGTACGGCATCCTCGAGCCTGGACGGGCCTACGCGAACCCGATGCTCCTGTCGAGCCATGTGGTGGCGGCCTACGCCGCCGTCGCCGAGGGCGAGGGCCACACGCTGTGGGACTACAGCGACGAGGACCCGCTGGCCGACGCGCGTGGCCTCCGGCTCGACCGCGCCTCTGCGCACCCCTCCCTGCTCACCGACGACCCGAGCCGACCGGCGCCGTCGGGACCGGCTGCGCACGACGAGGCGTCGTCCTCCGAGGTCCGCAGGGTCGACCTCGGCATGACCGCCATGGCGCGCCCGACCCGGCTCGACCGCGAGGACCCGGGTGCGGCGACGAGCATCCTGACCAACGGTGCCCGCCTGTACGTCGACCACGCCCATCCGGAGTACTCCTCGCCCGAGGTGACCAACCCCCGGGACGCGGTGGTCTGGGACAAGGCCGGCGAGCGCGTCATGCTCGCCGCCGTGCGGGCGCTGGCGTCCGCACCCGGGATGCCCGACGTGGTGCTCTACAAGAACAACGTCGACGGCAAGGGCGCCTCCTACGGGATGCACGAGAACTACCTCGTCGATCGAGACCTCCCGTTCGCCACGCTCGTGGCCGGGCTGACCCCCTTCCTGGCCACACGGCAGGTCTTCGCCGGGGCGGGGCGCGTGGGCCTGGGGCAGACGGGCGACCACCCGGGCTTCCAGCTCTCGCAGCGCGCGGACTACATCGAGGCCGAGGTCGGGCTGGAGACGACCCTGCGCCGCCCCATCGTGAACACCAGGGACGAGCCGCACGCCGACCGCACGCGCTGGCGCCGCCTGCACCTGATCCTTGGCGACGCGACGATGCTGGAGGTCGCGACCTATCTGCGGGTAGGGACGACGGCCCTCATGCTCTGGCTCCTGGAGCGGGACGGTCCGCAGGTGCCCGCGGCCCTGGCTGCTCTCACGCTCGCCGACCCGGTCGCGGCCGTGCACCAGGTCAGCCGCGACCCGTCGTTGCGGGTGCAGGTCGAGCTCGCCGACGGGCGCAGGCTGACCGCCCTCGAGGTGCAGGAGGCCTGCTTGGCTGCCGTGCGCGGCGCGCTGGAGGAGGACGGAGGTGCGGACGAGGCGACCGTCGCGGTCGTCGAGCGATGGGCGTCGGTGCTGGAGCGGCTCCGCACGGACCCGGCGTCCTGCGCCCGTGAGGTGGAATGGGTGGCCAAGCTGCGCCTGCTGGAGGGGATGCGCAGCCGCGACCACCTCGCCTGGGACCACCCGCGGCTGGCGGCGATGGACATCCAGTGGTCGGACGTTCGTCCCGAGCGGGGCCTGTATCACCGGCTCGCCGCAGCGGGCGCCGTCGAGCAACTCGTCGCGGACGAGGAGGTCGCCCGTGCGGTGACCGCTCCGCCGGACGACACGCGTGCCTACTTCCGCGGCACCGTGGTCCGCCGGTTCGCGCCGTACGTGCGCGCGGCGAGCTGGGACGCCGTGGTCCTGGACGTCCCCAGCCTCTCGTCGCTGCGCCGTGTCCCGCTGCGGGACCCGTGGCGAGGCACGCGTGCCCAGGTGGGTGCGCTGATCGACGCCTCGCCCGACGTGGCGACCCTGGTCGAGCGACTGACCGGCGGCTGAGCCGGCCCGCGCGTGTGGGCGCGCACACCTAGGATCGAGACGAAGGGTCGTCCACGGACGGCCGTCCGTACGCACCGGGAGGTCAGCCATGGCACAGGAGTACAAGCGCCGTCACGACGAGGCCCCCGCGCCGGACGACGCCCCCGCCCCCGCCCCCGCACCGGTGGCCCAGGCGCGTGACGCCGAGGTCGACGCCCTGCTCGACGACATCGACGACGTGCTCGAGACGAACGCGGAGTCCTTCGTGCGCGGGTTCGTGCAGAAGGGTGGTCAGTGAGCCGCGATGGCTGACGCACCCGGCCGCCTGCCGCGGTCCTTCCTGACTCCGGGCACGTCGTCCTTCATCGACTTCCTCGCCGCGCACGACCCCTCACGGCTGCAAGGGGTCTCCGCCGGTCCGCTCGGTGACGTGCCCGTGCCCCACGCGACGACGATCGTCGCCCTGACCTTCGACGGCGGCGTGGTCATGGCCGGCGACCGCCGCGCGACCGCCGGGTCGATGATCGCGAGCCGGCACATCGAGAAGGTCTTCCCCGCCGACGACTCCTCGGCGATCGGCATCGCCGGGACCGCCGGCCTCGCGCTGGAGCTCGTCCGGCTGTTCCAGCTCGAGCTCGAGCACTACGAGAAGATCGAGGGTACGTCGCTCTCGCTCGACGGCAAGGCCAACCGGCTGGCGACGATGGTCCGCGGCAGCCTCGGCCTGGCGATGCAGGGGCTGGCGGTCATTCCGATCTTCTGCGGCTACGACGCCGAGCAGGGCCTGGGGCGGATCTTCTCCTACGACGTGACGGGCGGCCGCTACGAGGAGACCGAGCACCATGCGATCGGCTCGGGCTCCGTCTTCGCCCGCGGCTCGCTGAAGAAGCTCTGGCGGTCCGACCTCGACCGGGCTGCTGCCGTCCGGGTCGCGGTGCACGCGCTCGTCGACGCCGCAGACGACGACTCGGCGACCGGCGGGCCGGACACCGTCCGGCGGATCTGGCCGGTGGTGGCCGTCGTCGGACCGGACGGGTACCGCGCGGTCCCGCAGGACGAGCTCGCCGCCGTCGCCGCGGCGGTCGAGGACTTCCGGCGAGGCACTGGAGGTCAGCACTCGTGAGCATGCCCTTCTACGTCTCGCCCGAGCAGGTCATGAAGGACCGCGCGGACTACGCCCGCAAGGGCATCGCCCGCGGACGGTCCGTCGTCGTGCTCGCCTACGACGACGGCATCGCCTTCGCGACCGAGAACCCCTCCCGCGCGCTGCACAAGGTCTCCGAGATCTACGACCGGATCGCCTTCGCAGCTGTCGGCAAGTACAACGAGTTCGAGAACCTGCGGGTGGCCGGTGTCCGGTACGCCGACCTGCGCGGCTACTCCTACGACCGCTCGGACGTGAACGCGAGAGGCCTGGCCAACGCCTACGCCCAGACGCTCGGCACCGTGTTCACCACCGAGGCCAAGCCGCTCGAGGTGGAGATCGTCGTGGCCGAGGTCGGCGCAGATCAGAACGCCGACCAGATCTACCGGCTGTCCTACGACGGCTCCGTCAGCGACGAGCACGGCTACGTCGCGATGGGCGGCCAGGCCGAGCGGGTCTCCGAGCTCCTCGCCGAGGCGTGGCGGGCCGGGCTCGACCTGGCGGCGGCCGTCGGGCTCGCCGTCCGGGTGCTCGCCGACCAGCCCGACGGGGAGCCGCGGGTGCTCGGGCCGGGCCAGCTCGAGGTCGCGGTGCTCGACCGGGGCCGACCGCGTCGCGCCTTCCGCCGGCTCTCGGCTGCCACGCTCGCGACGATGCTGCCTGCGGCAGCCCTCTCCGACGGTCCCGACGCCGGGAAGGCCTGAGGGATGGATCGGCGGATCTTCGGGCTGGAGACGGAGTACGGCGTCACCTGCGCGGTCGAGAGCGGGCGGGGGCTGTCGGCCGACGAGGTCGCGCGCTACCTGTTCCGCAAGGTCGTGGCCTGGGGTCGGAGCTCGAACGTGTTCCTGGGCAACGGTTCGCGCCTCTACCTCGACGTCGGCTCCCACCCGGAGTACGCCACGGCCGAGTGCGACGACGTCGCCCAGCTCATCGCGCACGACCGTGGCGGCGAGCGGGTGCTCGAGGGCCTCGTCGAGGACGCCCAGTCCCGGCTCGAGCTCGAGGGCGTCCCCGGCAGGATCCACCTCTTCAAGAACAACACGGACTCGGCGGGCAACTCCTACGGCTGCCACGAGAACTACCTGGTGCGCAGGCAGGGCGACTTCGGCCGGCTGGCGGACGTCCTCGTGCCGTTCCTCATCACCCGGCAGGTCCTCACCGGCGCGGGGAAGGTGCTGCCGACCCCTCAGGGGCCCGTGTACGCCTTCTCGCAGCGGGCCGATCACATCTGGGAGTCCGTCTCGAGCGCGACCACTCGCTCGCGGCCGATCATCAACACGCGCGACGAACCGCATGCCGATGCCGAGCAGTTCCGCCGGTTGCACGTGATCGTCGGCGACTCGTCGATGTCCGAGCCGACGACCTTGCTGAAGGTGAGTGCGACCGATCTCGTCCTGCGCCTCGTCGAGGCAGGCGTGCCCATGCGGGACCTCACCATGGAGAACCCGATGCGGGCGATCCGCGACATCAGTCACGACCTGTCCGGGGCGGCGCCTGTCGCGCTCTCGACGGGGCGCACGGCCACGGCCCTGGACATCCAGGAGGAGTACCTCGAGCGGGTCCAGGCCCATGTCGACAACGAGCTGGACCCGACACCGGTCGTCGTGCGGACGCTCGACCTGTGGCGCCGGGGCCTGGTGGCGCTGCGGTCGGGCGATCTGACCTCTGTGGAGCGCGAGCTCGACTGGGTGATCAAGCTGCGGCTGATCGAGCGCTACCGCGCCAAGCACGGGATCGGGCTCGAGGACCCGCGGGTGACCCGCCTCGATCTGGCGTACCACGACATCTCCCGGACCGAGGGTCTGTACAACCTGCTGGCCGACCGGGGGCTCGTCGACCGGGTCGTCAGCGATGTCGAGGTCTTCGAGGCCACGGCTGTCCCGCCCCAGACGACCCGGGCGAAGCTGCGTGGGGACTTCGTGCGGCGTGCCCAGGAGGCCCGGCGCGACTACACCGTCGACTGGGTGCACCTGAAGCTCAACGACCAGGCTCAGCGCACCGTCCTGTGCAAGGACCCGTTCCGCAGCGTCGACGAGCGCGTGGACCGGCTCCTGGAGACCCTCTGACCTCGGCGCCGACTACAGTGTTCCGGGTCGATCGGGCCGTCCGGCCCGCGAGGAGGAGAGCTGTGCGAGGTCGTCTGCGCGTCGCCCTGCTGGCGCTGATCGCCCTGGTGACGCTGACGACCGGGTGCACGGCCGTCCCGACTGCCGTCGACCCGGTGACGGTGACCGGCACGCTCGGCGTGGCTCCGACCCTCTCCTTCGCGACGCCGCTGAAGGTCTCCTCCCCGCGCATCGAGGTGCTCGCCGAGGGGACCGGTGCCGAGGTCGCCAAGGGGGACGTCGTCCTGGTGAACTACCTCGCCGAGTCCGGCAAGGACGGCTCGGTCATCGGCAACACCTGGACGGCCTCCCCGCGGGCGTACCTGCTCACCGTCGACTCCGTCGGCCAGGACATCTACGACGCCCTGGTGGGGCACCGCGCCGGGGCACGCATCCTGCAGGTCCTGCCGGCGGCGCCGGACGTGCCGGTCACCGTCGCGGTCTTCGACCTGCTGCCCACGCGCGCGACGGGCTCCGCGGTCGAGCTGCGTGACGGGCTCCCGACGGTCACGCTCGGTCCCGGCGGGGCCCCGAAGATCACCATGCCGCCCGGCGTGGCACCGCCGACGGACGTGACCGCGCAGCCGCTGATCCGTGGCGACGGCCCGCAGGTCCAGGCAGGTCAGGTCGTGACCGTCCAGTACACCGGCGTCAGCTGGAAGTCCGGCAAGGTGTTCGACTCGACCTGGGCGCCGGGCAAGCTGCCGGCAGCGTTCCCGATCGGTGTCGGCTCCGTGCCGGCCGGCTGGGACCAGGGCCTCGTCGAGCAGACGGTGGGTTCGCAGGTGCTGCTGGTCCTGCCGCCCGGCTCCGGCTACGCCGGGACGGACAACGACCTGGCCGGGCAGACACTGGTCTTCGTCGTCGACATCCTGGCCGCCACCGGCGGACCGAAGGGGAGCTGAGATGGGCGTTGCGGTCCGCGTCATCCCGTGTCTCGACGTCGACGCCGGGCGTGTCGTCAAGGGGGTGAACTTCGCCGACCTGCGCGATGCCGGTGATCCGGTGGAGCTGGCCCGCCGCTACGACGCCGAGGGAGCCGACGGGCTCACCTTCCTCGACGTCTCGGCGTCGTCAGGCAACCGCGAGACGACCTATGACGTCGTCCGGCGCACGGCCGGGGAGGTGTTCGTGCCGCTCACCGTCGGTGGTGGGGTCCGGTCTCCCGAGGACGTCGACCGGCTCCTGCGCGCCGGCGCTGACAAGGTCGGCGTGAACACGGCCGCGATCGCGCGGCCCGAGCTGGTCGCGGAGATCGCCCGACGCTTCGGCAGCCAGGTCCTCGTGCTCTCCATCGACGCCCGGCGCGTGGTCGACGGGCCACCGACGGCCTCTGGCTACGAGGTGACGACCCACGGTGGTCGGCGCGGCACGGGCCTCGATGCCCTCGCCTGGGCCCGCCGAGCCGTCGACCTGGGCGTGGGTGAGGTCCTGCTCAACTCGATGGACGCCGACGGGACGACCGCCGGGTTCGACCTCGAGATGCTTGCCGACTTCCGGCCCCGGATCGAGGTCCCGCTCATCGCCTCCGGCGGGGCCGGGACGGTCGAGCACTTCGTCGAGGCCGCGCGGGCGGGAGCGGACGCCCTGCTCGCAGCGAGCGTCTTCCACTTCGGCGTACTGAGCGTCGCCGACGTCAAGGCCGGGCTGCGCGCAGCGGGCGTCGAGGTCCGCTGAACGCTGCCGGACGGGCGGCTCGGCCTGCTCAGCCCTGCCGGGGGCGCAGGGCGTCCATCGACGCGACCGCATCGGGGTGACCGACGACCTCCACCTGCGCGACGGCGGACCGCCCGAAGGCGTGCAGGACGAGCTCGCCGACCGGCCCGCGGACGACGACGTCGTGCGCCGGGCTCTCGGGCATCGGGGAGCGTCGGACCCGCGTGCCCTGACCCGGCAGGTCCTCGGCCGCGAGCACGACACCGACCGGGCTGTCCTGGTAGAGGCTGCGGCCCAGGAGCTTCAGGCGACGCCAGAGTGCCGTGCGCTCCGCGGGAGGCAGGACGCGCGCGGTCGTCGGTCCCCGGCCTCGTCGCACGTCCTCGGTGTGCACGAACAGCTCGAGGAGCTGGACGTCGTCGCCAGCGAGCCGAAGCGGGCTCCAGCGGGGCGGGCCCTGCCGGACCTGGTCGAGCAGCTCGGCCCACGCCTGCGGGGCGGTCGCGGCGTCACCGGTCTGCTGCGTCACACGCTCGGTCCGCTCGGCGAGCAGCGGGACGACGATGCCGGCCGCGGTCAGCGGATCGCGCTCACGCAGGACGATGTGGGCGGCCAGGTGCTCGGTGCGCCAGCCGTCGCAGCAGGTGGGGGAGCCGGGGCCGGCGGCCCCGAGCGCGTCGGTCAGTGCTGCACGTTCGCGGGGGTGCCAGGGCATGCTCGATGCTCGCACGACTCGGGCGCCGGCGCGTACCGAGCCGACCGCTCGCCGAGCGGGACCGGGCGCAGCACCTACGATGGTCCAGCCGCGCTGGACCGCGCGAGCGGGCCGGCCAGGGAACCGAGGCGCCGGGAGTGACCCATCCTGCGAGGACCACGAGGAGACGTGTGCGTTCAGGTGTCCGGGCGGCAGCGCTCTCCGGCAGTCCCGTGCGTCGGGGCTTCCGGCTCCTGGGGCGGGGGATGTCCGCGCACCCACGCATCTATGTCGGGGCGATCGGCACCTCCGCGGCGTTCGGCGCGCTCACCGTCGCGGTGAGCCAGGTGCTGGGTTCGGTGACCGACTCGGTCGTCGTCCCGGCAATCGGCGGCGATCTCGACGCCAGGGGACGGACCTGGCTCGCCGGTCTTGCGCTGCTCGGCGTGGCGTTCACGTTGGCGCTGGCGGTCGCAGGCCGCCGGATCTTCGCGGGCATGGGCTACGCGGGCATCGGCGCCGACCACCGTCGTGCCGTGACCCGGCAGTACCTGCGGCTGCCGATCTCCTGGCACCGTGCGCACCCGACGGGCCAGCTGCTCGCCAACGCGAGCTCGGACGTCGAGGCGGCGACCGGGGTGTTCAACCCCTTGCCCTTCGCCCTCGGCGTGGTGGTGATGATCGGCGTCGCCGCCGTCGCGCTGCTGCGCGTGGACCTGTGGCTCGGGCTGACGGCACTGGCGGTCCTGCCCGTGGCGGTGCTGGCGAACCTCGTCTTCCAGCGGTACATGTCCCCGGCGATCACGCGCGCGCAGCAGCTGCGCGCCGAGGTCGCCGACGTGGCCCACGAGAGCTTCGAGGCCGCGTTGCTGGTCAAGTCGCTGGGTACCGAGGACCGCGAGGAGCGTCGGTTCTCCTCCCGGGCGTACGCCCTGCGGGACGCGAACGTGCGGGTGGGCAGGGTCCGCGCTGCCTTCGACCCGGTCATCGAGCTCCTGCCGGGTGCCGGGACCCTTGCCGTCCTGCTGGTCGGCGCCTTGCGGCTCGAGGCGGGCGCGGTGCAGACCGGCGACATCGTCTCGGCCGCGTACCTGCTCACCCTCATGGCGGTACCGGTGCGCGCCTTCGGCTGGGTACTCGGTGAGCTGCCGCGCGCCCTGGTCGGGTACGACCGGATCGCCCGGGTCCTCGACGCGCGAAGCGACCAGGCGCCCGGCGCGCTCGCACTGCCGCACGCTCGGGTGGGTCTCGACGTCCGGGTCCGGGGGGTCGGGATCGAGGTCCGCGACGGCGGAGGTCCGCGGACCGTCCTGCGCGGGATCGACCTCGACCTCGCTCCTGGTCGCGTGGTCGCGCTGGTCGGGCCGACCGGTTCCGGCAAGACGACCCTCGCCGGCCTGTTCAGCCGGCTCCAGGACCCGAGCGTCGGCCAGATCCTCCTCGACGGCGTCGATCTGACGCACGTCAGGTCGGCCGATCTCGCGGCGCAGGTCGCGCTGGTCCCGCAGACGACGTTCGTCTTCGAGGACACCGTCCGTGCGAACGTGACGCTCGCCGACTCCGGCGGGCCGGACGACGACGCCGTGTGGGCCGCGCTGCGGGCAGCCCGGGTCGAGGACGTCGTGCGCGAGCTCCCGGGCGGGCTCGACGCGCCGCTCGGCGAGCGCGGGGCGAACCTCTCGGGCGGTCAGCGGCAGCGCCTGGCGATCGCCAGGGCGCTGGTCCGACGCCCGCGGCTGCTCGTCCTGGACGACGCGACCTCGGCCGTCGACCCCCAGGTCGAGCAGGCGATCCTCACCGGCCTGCGCGCCGGCGGCCCGACGGCCATCGGGCAGGGCAGCACCGCGCTCGGTGCGCCGACCGTCCTCCTCGTCGCCTACCGGATGTCCTCTGTCCTGCTCGCCGACGAGGTCGTGCACCTGGACCAGGGGCGCGTCGTGGACCGCGGCACCCATACCGAGCTGCTGGCGCGTGACGCGGGCTACCGGGACCTGGCCACCGCCTACGAGCGGCAGGCCATGGCGCGGGCGGCGCGGGCATGAGCGGCGCTCGGCTCGAGGGCACGAGCACACTGGGAGCCCGCGCGACCCTGCGCCGCGGGCTGGAGATCTCGCCGGAGATCGTGCAGGGCGCCGGACTCACGCTCGTGCTGGCCGTCCTCGCCGCCGCCGGGCGCATCGTCGTCCCGCTCGTGGTGCAGCGCACGATCGACACGGTCACGAACCCTGACCGTGCGGGGGACGGGCTGCTCGGGCGCTATGTCGCGCTCGCTGCCGCGGCGCTCGTCCTCGCCGGTGTCTGCTCCGCCGTCGTCAACGTCCGGCTGTTCCGGTCCAGCGAGGCCGGGCTGGCCCGGCTGCGCGTCGCGGCGTTCCGGCACGTGCACGACCTCTCGGCGCTCACCCAGGGAACCGAGCGTCGCGGCAGCCTCGTCTCGCGCGTGACCAGCGACGTCGACACGATCTCGCTGTTCGTCCAGTGGGGCGGGATCATGCTTCTCGTCTCGTCCCTGCAGATCGTCGCCGCGACCGTCCTGATGGCGATCTGGTCGTGGCAGCTCACCCTGGTGGTCTGGGCGTGCTTCATCCCGCTCGTCCTGGTGCTGCGGCCGGCGCAGCGGAAGGTCGGCGCCGCCTACGCGGCCGTCCGGCAGTCGGTCGGCGCGATGCTCGGCTCGATCTCGGAGGCCGTCGTGGGCGCCGAGACCGTGCGGGCGTACGGAGTGACCGGACGCACGCAGCGGCGGATCGACGCGGCGGTCGAGCAGAACCGGCGCGCGCAGGTGGGGGCCCAGAACCGGGTGGCGATGGTCTTCTCCAGCGGGGTCTTCGTCGCCTACGGGGTACTGGCCGTCGTGGTCGTCGTCGGGACCCTGCTCGGGGTGGGCGGCTCGCTCAGCGCCGGGCGGCTGGTCGCCTTCCTGTTCCTCCTGCAGCTCTTCACCGGGCCGGTGCAGATGGCGACCGAGATCCTCAACGAGCTCCAGAACGCCCTCGCGGGCTGGCGGCGGGTCATCGGGGTGATCGACACCCCGGTCGACGTGGCCGAGCCGGGCGACGGCGGCGCGGAGAGCCCCCGCGCCCCGGCCCGGGTCGAGCTGCGAGGAGTGGCCTTCGCCTACCCCGGCGGGCCGCCAGTGCTCTCGGACGTCGACCTCGTCGTGCCGGCGCGGAGCAAGGTGGCAGTGGTCGGCGCGACCGGCTCCGGCAAGACCACGCTCGCGAAGCTGGTCACCCGGCTGGTGGACCCGGCGTCCGGTGCCGTGCTGCTCGACGGCACGGACCTGCGGGACCTCTCGTTCGCGACCCTGCGCGAGCGCGTCGTGCTGGTCCCCCAGGAGGGCTTCCTGTTCGACGGCACGCTGGCGGAGAACGTGACGTACGGGGCCAGGAGCGCGGGTCACCGACCCCTGGCGGAGGTGTTCGCCGAGCTCGGTCTCGACGACTGGCTGGCCGCCCTGCCCGACGGTCTGGACACCGACGTCGGTCAGCGCGGGGAGCGGCTCTCGGCGGGGGAGCGCCAGCTCGTCTCGCTCGCCAGGGCGCACCTGGCCGGCGCCGACCTGCTCGTGCTCGACGAGGCGACGAGCGCGGTCGACCCCGCGACCGACGTACGGATCGCAGGCGCCCTGGACCGGCTCGTGGCGGGCCGCACGACGATCACGGTCGCCCACCGGCTCTCGACCGCGGAGGCCGCGGACGTGGTGGTCGTGGTCGAGCAGGGCCGCATCGTCCAGACCGGTCCGCACGCCGAGCTCGTCCTGGCCGACGGACCGTACGCGGCGATGCATGCGGCGTGGATGTCGCAGACGCGCTGAGCGGTGCCCGCCGGGGTGGACCGGTTGTCGGCGTCGCGTCGCGCCGTGGCAGGATCGTCGCGTGTCCTCGCCCCTCGATCCCGACCTCGCGGCTCGCCTCAAGCGCGACGCCGACGGCCTGGTCTGCGCCGTGGTCCAGCAGCACGACACCCTTGAGGTCCTCATGGTCGGCTGGATGGACGACGAGGCGCTGCACCGCACGCTGACCTCGGGCCGGGTGACGTTCTGGAGCCGGTCCCGGCAGACCTACTGGCGCAAGGGCGACACCTCCGGGCACGTGCAGCACGTCCGCTCCGTCGCGCTCGACTGCGACGGGGATGCCGTGCTCGTCCGGGTCGACCAGGTCGGCGCGGCCTGCCACACCGGCACGCGTACCTGCTTCGAGGCCGGCGGCGACCTCGGCGCGGTGGTGGGCGCGTGACCGCGATCCCGAAGCCGCTGCCCTGGGGCACGACCTGGCCCTCGCTCGACGGCTTCCGTGAGCTCGCGGTCGACCGCCGCGTCGTCCCCGTGGTGCGGCGCCTGCTCGCCGACGAGATGACACCGGTCGGCCTGTACCGAACGCTCGCCCAGGGGCGGCCCGGCACGTTCGTGCTGGAGTCGGCAGAGGTCGACGGCAGCTGGTCGCGCTACTCCTTCGTGGGCGTCCGGTCGCGTGCCACGCTCTCGGTGGCCGACGGCCGTGCGGTGTGGACGGGGGACGTCCCCGTCGGTGTCCCCACCGAGGGCGACGTGCTGCAGGTGCTCGGCGACACGCTCGAGGCGCTGCGGACCCCCGCGATCCCTGGCCTGCCGCCGCTGACGGGCGGGCTCGTCGGCGCCATGGGCTGGGACGTCGTCCGGCACTGGGAGCCGACGCTCCCCGCGCTGGCGCCCGACGAGCTCGACGTCCCGGAGGTCACCCTCTGCCTGGCCAGCGACCTGGCGGTGGTGGACCACGTCGACGGCTCGGTGTGGCTGATCGCGAACGCGATCAACTTCGACGACACCGACGCCCGGGTCGACGAGGCCCACGCGGACGCGGTCGCCCGTCTGGACGAGATGCAGCGCGTCCTCGCCCGGGGAGCGGCTCCCGCGCCGAGCATCCTCGTCGAGGGCGACGAACCCGATCTGGAGTTCCGCAGCAGCCGTGCGGAGTACGAGCAGTCCGTGCTGGTCGGCAAGGACGCGATCCGGGAGGGCGAGGTCTTCCAGGTCGTCCTGTCCCAACGGCTCGACCTCGACTGCCCGGCGGACCCGCTCGACGTCTACCGCGTGCTCCGCACGATCAACCCGAGCCCGTACATGTACTACCTGCAGCTGGAGGACCCTTCCGGTCGGGCCTTCGCCGTCGTCGGCTCCAGCCCGGAGACGCTCGTCAAGGTCACCGGTGACCGTGTGGTCACCTATCCGATCGCCGGCTCCAGGCCACGCGGCGCCGATCAGGACGAGGACGCGGCCCTCATCGCCGACCTGCTCGCCGACCCGAAGGAGCTCGCCGAGCACGTGATGCTGCTCGACCTCTCGCGCAACGACCTCGTCAAGGTCTGCGAGCCGACGACGGTCGAGGTCGTCGACTTCATGGTGGCCCGACGGTTCAGCCACATCATCCATCTCTGCTCGACGGTCACGGGGCGCCTGCGCGTGGGCGCGACGGCGCTGCAGACCTTCGTCGCGACCTTCCCTGCCGGAACGCTCTCCGGGGCCCCCAAGCCGCGGGCGATCGCCCTGATCGATGAGATCGAGCCCGCGCGCCGCGGGATCTACGGCGGCACGGTCGGGTACTTCGACTTCGCCGGGGACATGGACATGGCGATCGCGATCCGGACGGCCTTCATCCGCGAGGGCAGGGCCAGCGTCCAGGCCGGCGGCGGGATCGTCGCGGACTCGGTGCCGGCCACGGAGTACCTCGAGTCGCGCAACAAGGCCGCCGCCGCCGTCCGGGCCGTGCAGATCGCCTCGCGACTGCGGCGAGCGGGATCGTGACCCGGCGGGCCGTCGTGCTCGCCGCGCTGGTGCTCGCCGTGCTCGTCGCAGCGTGCGCCGCGCCGACGTGGGTGCTGGCCACCACCTCGAGCCCGAGCGTCGCCGTGGTACCTCTCTCGGTGACCGGCACGAGTGTGGCGCCGGGCGCCGGAGCGGGTGCCCTCGTCGTCGGCGCCGCGGCACTGGCGCTCGCGCTCGGACGCAGATGGGGCCAGCGGGTCGCACTGGTGGCCGTCGCCGCCGGTGGTGCCCTCGTGGCGGTCTCGGCGCTCGCCTCCCTGGGCTCGGCGCACTCGGCCGCGCTGAGCGCCGCCCTCGAAGCAGTGGGCGTCGCCACGTTGACCGGGGACGCACGGCTCACCGTGTGGCCGTGGATCGCGGCAGCGCTGGGTCTCGCCGCCGTGGGCCTCGCGGTGGCCGGCGGCGTGTCGACGCGCCGCTGGTCCGGTCCGTCACAGCGGTTCGAGCAGGCAGAGGGCTCGGCACGGTCCGCCGAGCAGGAGGTCCCCGGCACCGCCGCACAGCCGGCTCCCGGCGTCCTGGCACTCCAGGACGACACGGCGGTCTGGGAGGCCCTGAGCCGTGGCGAGGACCCGACCTGAACAGCGACAGGCAGGGGCGGTGCCGGTGCCCACTGCGCGACGGCGTGCGCCCCTGGTCCCCGATCACCACTACGCTCGCACCCACACAGGACGGAGACCTTGGATGACTGAGACGAACCCGGCCGCTGGTCGCGACCACCTGCCCCCCTCGGCCCCGCCGACCAACCACGGCAACACGACGGCGGCGTGGGTGACCGTGCTGCTCGTCGTCCTCGGCGGGCTCGTCGCCGCCGTGGCGATGGTCATCCCGTCGGTGCCGGTCGTCTGGGTCGGCGTCGGCATCGTCGTCGCCGGGCTCGTCGCCGGGCGGGTGCTGAAGATGCTCGGGCTCGGCCAGCCGAGCAGCCCGGCGGACGGCACGCCGGGCGCCTCGCACTGACCAGCAGGTCGGCAGCTCTCGCCAGGTCCGCCCGGGGGGTGGACGCGTCGGGCGTCGCTCCGAGGCTGGCCTACGATGACGAGGTCGACCACCGGGGGACGGCTCGGAGGAGGTAGCAGTCCATGACGATCCTGGAAGACATCGTGGCGGGAGTCCGTGAGGACCTCGCCGTCCGTGAGGCGGCGACACCGCTCGCGGACGTGAAGGAACGTGCGTCACGGGTGCCCGACGCCATCGACGCCCTCGTCCGTCTGCACGACGACGCCGCTGTCGTCGTGATCGCCGAGGTCAAGCGGTCGAGCCCGAGCAAGGGCGCGCTCGCGGAGATCCAGGACCCGGCCGCGCTCGCCGCCCTCTACGAGCAGGGCGGAGCCGCCGCGATCTCGGTGCTGACCGAGAAGCGTCGCTTCAACGGGAGCCTCGCCGACCTCGACGCCGTCCGTGGCGTCGTCGACGTGCCGGTCCTGCGCAAGGACTTCGTCGTCACCCCGTACCAGGTGTGGGAGGCGCGCGCCCACGGCGCGGACCTCGTCCTGCTCATCGTCGCCGCGCTCGAGCAGACGGTGCTCACCTCGCTCGTCGAGCGGGTGCACTCCCTGGGCATGACGGCGCTCGTCGAGGTGCACGACACGGAGGAGGTCGCCCGCGCGGTCGATGCCGGGGCCAGGGCGATCGGCGTGAACGCCAGGAACCTGAAGAACCTCGAGGTCGATCGGACCACCTTCGCCCGGCTCGCCCCGCTCATCCCGCCGGGTGTCGTCCGGATCGCCGAGTCCGGGGTCCGCGGCCCGCACGACGTCATGGACTACGCCCGTTCCGGCGCCGATGCCGTCCTGGTCGGCGAGGCGCTCGTGACCGGCAAGGACCCTCGGGCCGCGCTCGCTGACCTCGTCGCCGCCGGTGCGCACCCCTCCTTGCGGGCGGTGCGTCAGTGACCGAACCTCGCGGTGGACGGGCGGCCGGGGCCGCCCTCCACGAAGCCCTCAGCGCGCTCGGAGCCGACAGCATCCGTGGTCCGCTCGCCGGAGCAGCCGGCCCGTACTTCGGTGACTTCGGCGGTCGGTTCGTCCCCGAGGCACTGATCGCCGCGCTAGACGAGCTCGACACGGCGTACCACAAGGCGCTGGCCGACCCGAGCTTCGGCCGCGAGCTCGAGCGCCTGCACCGCACCTACACCGGTCGGCCGAGCCCGCTGACCGAGGCGACCCGGTTCGCGGCTCACGTCGGCGGGGGAGCGCGGGTCTTCCTCAAGCGCGAGGATCTCAACCACACCGGCTCGCACAAGATCAACAACGTCCTCGGCCAGGCGCTCCTGGTCAAGCGGATGGGCAAGAGGCGCGTCATCGCCGAGACCGGCGCCGGTCAGCACGGCGTCGCCACGGCGACGGCTGCCGCCCTGCTCGACCTCGAGTGCACCGTGTACATGGGCGAGGAGGACACTCGGCGCCAGGCGCTCAACGTGGCCAGGATGCGCCTGCTCGGCGCCGAGGTCATCCCGGTCACGATCGGCTCGCGCACGCTCAAGGACGCGATCAACGAGGCCCTGCGCGACTGGGTCGCGAACGTCGAGACGACGCACTACCTGCTCGGAACCGTCACCGGACCGCACCCCTTCCCGCAGATGGTTCGCGACTTCCACCAGGTGATCGGCTACGAGGCACGCGCGCAGCTCACCGAGGAGATCGGCCGTCTGCCGGACGCCGTCGCCGCCTGTGTCGGTGGGGGATCGAACGCCCTCGGCATCTTCAACGCCTTCCTCGACGAGCCCGACGTCCGGCTCTTCGGATTCGAGGCCGGTGGCGACGGGGTCTCCTCGGGCCGCCACGCCTCGCGGTTCTCCGGTGGCGCGCCCGGCGTGCTGCACGGGGCACGGTCCTTCCTCCTGCAGGACGACGACGGCCAGACGTTGCCCACGCACTCGATCTCCGCCGGTCTCGACTACCCGAGCGTCGGTCCCGAGCACTCCTGGCTGCACCAGCTCGGTCGCGTCACCTACAGCCCGGTCACCGACGTCGAGGCGATGGACGCCTTCTCGTTGCTGTGCCGCACCGAGGGGATCATCCCCGCGATCGAGTCGGCCCACGCACTGGCCGGCGCCCTGCAGCTCGGCGCGCAGCTGGCCGACTGGTCGCTCGACGAGCCGCCCGTGATCCTCATCAACCTCTCGGGGCGCGGGGACAAGGACGTAGCGACGGCAGCCCGGTGGTTCGGGATGCTCGACGACACCGAGGTCGAGCACCAGGAAGGTCGAGGGTGAACCCCGTCGTCTCCAGCAGGACAGCTGAGCATCTGCACCGGCTGCGCGAGCAGGGCAGGGCAGCGCTCGTCGGCTACCTCCCGCTCGGCTTCCCCGACCTCGCCGGCTCCGTCCGTGCGGCGACCGCGATGGTCGAGGCCGGCGTGGACGTCGTCGAGCTCGGCCTGCCGTACACCGACCCGGTGATGGACGGCCCCACGATCCAGGCTGCCGTCGAGCGGTCGCTCGCGGCCGGTACCCGGGTGCGCGACGTGATGGGCGCCGTCGAGGCGATCGCCGCGACCGGCGCCCCCGTGCTCGTGATGAGCTACTGGAACCCGGTGCTGCGCTACGGGGTCGACGCCTTCGCGCGTGATCTCGCCGCCGCCGGTGGCGCCGGCCTGATCACCCCCGACCTGATCCCGGACGAGGCGGGGGAGTGGATGAACGCCTCGGACGTGCACGGGCTCGACCGGGTCTTCCTCGTCGCCCCGAGCTCGACGGCCGAGCGGCTCTCGATGACCGCGGCTGCGTCGCGTGGGTTCGTCTACGCCGCCTCCACGATGGGCGTCACCGGCACGCGCGCCTCGGTCGGGACCGATGCGGCCCGCCTCGTCGCCGACACGCGCACGGCCGGCGCCGACCTCGTCTGCGTCGGTCTCGGGGTGAGCACGCCCGACCAGGCGGCCGAGGTCGCCCGGTACGCCGACGGCGTGATCGTCGGGAGCGCATTCGTCCGCCCACTGCTCGACGCCCCCGACCTCGACAGCGGAGTAGTGGCGCTGCGCGAGGTCGTCACCCCGATCGCCCGCGCCATCCGAGGAGCACGCCGATGAACGCCGTCCTGGCCCGAGTGGTCACCGAGATCCCCAGCCCGTCGCAGGGGGTCTGGCACCTCTTCGGAGTGCTGCCGATCCGCGCCTACGCTCTGGCGATCATGACGGGCATCGTCGTCGCGCTGATCATGACGCGCCGCCGCTGGGCCGCGCGGGGCGGCGATCCGGACACGGTGCTCGAGATCGTCTTCTGGGCGGTCCCCTTCGGCATCATCGGTGGCCGGATCTACCACCTCGTCACCTCGCCCGACGCGTACTTCGGCCCGGGTGGGCACCCGTGGCGGGCCTTCGCGATCTGGGAGGGCGGCCTCGGGATCTGGGGGGCCATTGCGCTGGGGGCCGTGGGCGCGTGGATCGGTGCTCGCAAGCAGGGCGTGAGCTTCGTGGTCTTCGCCGACGTCGTCGCGCCCGGGCTGCTGGTCGCCCAGGCGATCGGCCGGCTCGGCAACTGGTTCAACCAGGAGCTCTTCGGCGGCCCGACCACCCTCCCGTGGGGGCTGCGCATCAGCCCGGACTCGCCGACCTTCCCGGCGGGGTACCCGGCGGACACGCTGTTCCACCCGACATTCCTCTACGAGCTGCTGTGGGACCTGTCTGCCGCCATGTTCATCATCTGGCTGGAACGGCGCTACCGACTCGGCCACGGCCGCGTGTTCTGGTCCTACGTGCTCACCTACACGCTCGGCAGGGTGTGGATCGAGTACCTGCGCATCGACACGGCGCACCACTTCTTCGGGCTGCGCCTCAACGTCTGGACCTCGATCATCGTCGGACTCGGCGCGCTGGTAGCCTTCGTGCTGGTCGGACGCCGCCACCCTGGGCGCGAGGCCACGGTGCTGGCCGGGAATCCCGCTGAGCCCGCCGACGAGGTCGACGAGAGCGACGAGACCCACGACGCGTCGGACGTGAGCGCTGCCGCATCTTCTCCCGACGAGGTGGCATCGCCTCAGAGCGACACCTGATCCGTCGTGACGACGGGCACCAGGCTGCGGCACGCCGCAGCCGCAAGCGGTCCGCGGCGTCCACCGCGGCGCCGGGCGGTATCGTCGCCGCCACTCGGGCCGATGACGTCCCCGGACATCCTTTCCGCACCCGGGCACTCGCCCGGGTCAGTACGAGGACGGTGGTAATGAGCCAGTTCGACGCTGCTTCCCCGGGTCTGTACGACCCCGCGACCGAGCACGACGCCTGCGGTGTCGCCTTCGTCGCGACCCTGCGCGGGACACCCGGCCGGGACATCGTCGACGCGGGCCTCACGGCCCTGCTCAACCTCGACCACCGTGGCGCCGTGGGTGCGGAGAAGGACAGCGGCGACGGCGCCGGCATCCTCACGCAGGTGCCCGACGCGTTCCTTCGCGACGTGATCCCCGGCGAGCTGCCGCCGGCCGGTCACTACGCGATCGGCCTGGCCTTCCTGCCGAGCGAGCCGGGCGAGCGGGCCGCGGCCGTCGCCGCGATCGACGCGATCGTCCGCGAGGAGAACCTCGACACGCTCGCCTGGCGCGACGTGCCGGTGACCGACGACCTCGTCGGCCCGACGGCGCGCGCGACGATGCCGAGCTTCCGGCACCTCGTGGTCGCCGACCCGAGGCGGGCGCTGGCCGGCATCGACCTGGATCGTCGGGCCTTCCGCGTCCGCAAGCGTGTGGAGCACGAGCTCGGCCTGTACTTCGCCTCGCTCTCGGCGCGCACCCTGACCTACAAGGGCATGCTGACCACGGGCCAGCTCGAGCCGTTCTTCCCCGACCTCTCCGACCCGCGGTACGCCTCGGAGATCGCGCTGGTCCACTCGCGCTTCTCGACGAACACGTTCCCCTCGTGGCCGTTGGCCCAGCCGTTCCGGATGATCGCGCACAACGGTGAGATCAACACCGTCCGGGCGAACCGCAACTGGATGGCCGCTCGTCAGAGCACGCTGTCCAGCGAGCTGCTCGGCGACCTCGCGCCCCTGATGCCCGTCTGCACGCCGAGCGGATCCGACTCCGGCACCTTCGACGAGGTGCTCGAGCTGCTGCACCTCTCGGGCCGGAGCATGCCGCACGCCGTCCTCATGATGATCCCCGAGGCGTGGGAGAACCACGCCGAGATGGACCCTGCCCGCCGTGCCTTCTACGAGTACCACTCGACGCTGATGGAGCCCTGGGACGGCCCGGCCGCCCTGGCGTTCACCGACGGGACCCTCGTCGGCGCGGTGCTCGACCGCAACGGTCTGCGCCCCGGTCGGTACTGGATCACCGACGACGGCCTCGTCGTGCTCGCCAGCGAGGCGGGCGTGCTCGACCTCGACCCCTCGACCGTCGTGCGCAAGGGTCGGCTCGAGCCCGGGCGCATGTTCCTCGTGGACACCGGCGCGGGCCGGGTGATCTCCGACGAGGAGGTCAAGCGCCAGCTCGCGGACCAGCGGCCCTACGCGCAGTGGACGGCCGAGCACGCGATCTTCCTCGACCAGCTGCCCGAGCGCGAGCACGTGCAGCACAGCCCGGCCTCGGTGCGCCGACGTCAGCGGGCCTTCGGGTACACCGAGGAGGAGCTGAAGATCATCCTGGGGCCGATGGGGGCCACCGGCATGGAGCCGCTGGGTGCCATGGGCTCCGACACCCCGGTCGCCGTGCTCTCCGAGCGCCCGCGGCTGCTCTTCGACTACTTCACCCAGATGTTCGCGCAGGTCACGAACCCGCCGCTGGACGCGATCCGGGAGGAGCTCGTCACCTCGATCGGCGGTGCGATCGGCCCCGAGCCGAACCTGCTCGCCGACCTGCCCGAGCACGCGCGCAAGCTGATCCTGCCCTTCCCGGTGCTCGACAACGACCAGCTCGCCAAGATCGTCCGGGTCGACCGTGACCCGGCCCTCGCGGGCATCTTCCGCTCGGAGACGGTCCGCGGCCTGTACCGGGTCGACGGTGGTGCCGTGGCCCTGGAGGCACGCCTCGAGGAGATCTTCGCCCAGGTCGACCGCGCGGTCGAGGCCGGTGTGAGCTTCCTCATCCTCTCCGACCGCGAGTCGGACGCCGACAACGCCCCGATCCCGTCGCTGCTCCTGTCCAGCGCGGTGCACCACCACCTCCTGCGTCGCCACACCCGCACGCGGGTCAGCCTCGTGGTCGAGGCCGGTGACGTCCGTGAGGTGCACCACGTCGCCCTGCTCATCGGCTTCGGCGCCGCGGCGGTGAACCCGTACCTGGCGATGGAGTCCGTCGAGGGCCTGGCCCGGGAGGGCACCCTCGAGGTCGCGCCGGAGAAGGCGGTCGCGAACCTCATCAAGGCGCTCGGCAAGGGCGTGCTCAAGGTCATGAGCAAGATGGGGATCTCGACCATCGCCTCCTACCGTGGAGCCCAGACCTTCGAGGTCATCGGCCTGGCGCACGAGGTCGTCGACCGGTACTTCGCCGGCACGACGAGCCGTCTCGGCGGTGTCGGTCTCGACGTCATCGCCGCGGAGGTCGCGGCGCGCCACCACGACGCGTACCCGGCGAGCGGCAACCCGCAGGCGCACCGCCGGCTCAACGTCGGCGGCGAGTACCAGTGGCGGCGCGACGGCGAGGAGCACCTCTTCGACCCGGAGACCGTCTTCCGCCTCCAGCACTCCACCCGGACGCGCCAGCTCGACGTGTTCCGCGAGTACACGCGGCGGGTGGACGACCAGGCCGAGCGGCTGATGACGCTGCGCGGGCTGATGCGCTTCGCCGACGGTGTGCGGCCCCCGGTCCCGCTCGAGGAGGTCGAGTCGGTCGAGGAGATCATCTCGCGCTTCTCCACCGGTGCGATGTCCTACGGGTCGATCTCGCTCGAGGCGCACCAGACGCTCGCGATCGCGATGAACCGGATGGGTGCTCGCTCGAACACCGGAGAGGGCGGCGAGGACCCCGAGCGGCTGCACGACCCGGAGCGCAGCTCGGCGATCAAGCAGATCGCGTCCGGCCGGTTCGGCGTCACCTCGGACTACCTGACCAACGCGACCGACCTGCAGATCAAGATGGCCCAGGGCGCCAAGCCCGGTGAGGGCGGCCAGCTGCCCGGCACGAAGGTCTACCCGTGGATCGCGCGGACACGGCACTCGACGCCCGGCGTCGGTCTCATCTCGCCGCCGCCGCACCACGACATCTACTCGATCGAGGACATCGCCCAGCTCATCCACGACCTGAAGAACGCGAACCCGCAGGCGCGGGTGCACGTGAAGCTGGTCAGCGAGTTCGGCGTGGGCACGGTGGCGACGGGTGTCTCCAAGGCGCATGCCGACGTGGTGCTCATCTCCGGGCACGACGGCGGCACGGGCGCGAGCCCGCTCACCTCGCTCAAGCACGCGGGCACCCCGTGGGAGATCGGCCTGGCCGAGACCCAGCAGACCCTCGTCCTGAACAACCTGCGCGACCGCATCGTCGTGCAGGTCGACGGACAGCTGAAGACCGGTCGCGACGTCGTCATCGGCGCGCTGCTCGGCGCCGAGGAGTTCGGCTTCGCCACGGCGCCGCTGGTGGTCAGCGGCTGCGTGATGATGCGGGTCTGCCACCTCGACACCTGCCCCGTGGGTGTCGCGACGCAGAACCCCGAGCTGCGCGCGCGGTTCACCGGCAAGCCGGAGTTCGTCGAGACCTTCTTCGAGTACATCGCGATCGAGGTGCGCGAGTACCTCGCCGCCCTCGGGTTCCGGTCCATCGAGGAGGCCGTCGGCCACGTCGAGTCGCTCGACACCCGTGCGGCGATCGACCACTGGAAGGCCTCCGGCCTCGACCTCGGGCCGATCCTCGCCAGGCCCGAGCCGGTCCCCGGCGCCTCGCTGCGCAACACCACCGGTCAGGACCACGGTCTGGACCGCGCGCTCGACCGGGAGCTCATCGTCCGCTCCGTCCCGGCTCTCGAGCACGGTGAGCAGGTCCGGATCGCGGTCCCGGTGCGCAACGTCAACCGGACCGTCGGCACGATGCTCGGCCACGAGGTCACGCGCAGGTACGGGGGCGACGGGCTGCCCCCGGGCACGATCGACGTCACGCTGACCGGCTCGGCCGGGCAGTCCCTCGGGGCCTTCCTGCCTCGCGGCATCACGCTGCGGCTCTTCGGCGACGCGAACGACTACGTCGGCAAGGGTCTGTCCGGCGGGCGGATCGCGGTGCGGCCCGATCTCTCGGCCGTGCTGGTCGGCCAGCAGGACGTCATCGCCGGCAACGTCATCGGCTACGGCGCCACCTCGGGGGAGATCTTCCTGCGGGGCGTCGTCGGCGAGCGGTTCGCGGTCCGCAACTCCGGGGCGACGCTCGTCGTCGAAGGAGTGGGCGACCACGGCTGCGAGTACATGACAGGCGGCACCGTCGTGGTGCTCGGCCGGACCGGTCGGAACTTCGGGGCCGGCATGTCGGGTGGGCACGCCTTCGTGCTGGACCTGCGTCCGGAGCTGGTCAACCAGCCGGCGCGCCTCTCCGGTGAGCTCTCGCTGGCGCCCGTCGGCCCGGAGCACGCAGCCGAGCTCGAGGCCGTGCTGCGTTCGCACGAGACGGAGACGGGCTCCCCCCTCGCGGGAGAGCTCCTCGCCGATCTTCCTGCGGCCCTCGCACGCTTCACGCGGGTCGTACCGACCGAGTACGAGCGGATGCTCGCCACTCTCGCAGACGCTGCGGAGCAGGGGCTCGACCCCAGCGCCCCGGGCGTCTGGGACCACATCCTGGAGGTGTCCCATGGCTGACCCCCGCGGCTTCCTCAAGGTGCGCCAGCGCGAGCTGCCGGCGAGCCGGCCGATTCCCGTCCGCATCCTCGACTACCGCGACGTGCAGGCCGACGTGTCCGGCTCGCCGGAGAACGCGGCGCGGCTCACGGTCCAGGCAGGGCGCTGCATGGACTGCGGCATCCCGTTCTGCCACCAGGGCTGCCCGCTGGGCAACCTCATCCCCGAGTGGAACCACCTGGTCTGGAAGGGCCAGTGGGCCGAGGCCAGCGACCGGCTGCACGCCACGAACAACTTCCCGGAGTTCACCGGGCGGATCTGTCCGGCGCCCTGCGAGACCTCGTGCGTGCTCGGGATCACCGAGCCGCCCGTGACGATCAAGAACGTCGAGGTCTCGATCGTCGACGAGGCCTTCGAGCGCGGTCTGATCACCCCGCAGGTCCCGCACTTCCTCACCGGCAACACGGTGGCCGTCGTCGGTTCGGGCCCCGCCGGTCTCGCCGCCGCCCAGCAGCTGACCCGTGCCGGTCACACCGTCGCCGTGTTCGAGCGCGCCGACCGGATCGGCGGCCTGCTGCGGTACGGCGTTCCGGACTTCAAGCTCGAGAAGTGGCACATCGACCGGCGCGTCGCGCAGATGGAGGCCGAGGGCACGCGTTTCCGCCCCGGCGTCGAGATCGGCAAGGACATCACCTGGAAGGACCTGCGGACGCGGTACGACGCCGTGGTGGTCGCGATCGGCTCGACCACGCCGCGCGTGCTCACGGTGCCGGGCTCGGACCTGACGGGTGTGCAGCCCGCCGTGCCGTTCCTGCGCCAGTCGAACAAGGTCCAGGCCGGCGACGCCGTCTCCGACCAGGTGACGGCGACCGGCAAGCACGTCATCGTCATCGGTGGTGGCGACACCGGCTCGGACTGCGTGGGCACCTCGATCCGTCAGGGTGCCGCATCGGTGACCTCGCTGGAGATCACGCCGCAGCCGCCGAGCGACCGTCCGGCGAACCAGCCGTGGCCGACGTACCCGATGGTCTACAAGGTCTCGAGCTCGCACGAGGAAGGGGGTGAGCGCACCTACCTGGCCTCGACGGTCGAGCTGCTCGGCGACGAGAACGGGAACGTGCGCACCCTGCGCGTGGCGAGCACCGAGCTGTCTCCCGAAGGCCGGCTCGTGCCGGTCCCGGGGACGGAGAAGGATCTCCCCGCCGATCTCGTCCTCCTGGCCATGGGCTTCACCGGACCGGAGACCGAGAGCCTCGTCGCCCAGACCGGTGCCGATCTCACCGGTCAGGGCACGGTCGCGCGGGGCGAGGACTTCTCCTCATCCGTTCCCGGCGTGTTCGTGGCCGGGGACGCCGGGCGTGGGCAGTCGCTCATCGTCTGGGCGATCGCCGAGGGTCGCTCCACCGCGGCCGCCGTCGACGCCTTCCTGCGTGGCAGCACCGAGCTGCCCGCGCCGATCACCCCCACGGAAAGGGCGATGCGTCCCTGATCTGGGACCCGGAGCCCAAAGGTCCCATGACCCTCGAACTAGGCTGGAGCCATGCGTAAAGCCAAGATTGTCTGCACCCTCGGTCCTGCGACAGAGTCGCCCGAGCAGGTCCAAGCCCTCGTCGACGCCGGAATGGACGTCGCGCGGATCAACCGGAGCCACGGTGAGCCCGAAGAGCACGCCGCGGTGATCCGCCGCGTGCGCGCCGCCGCCAAGGCCTCCGGCCGCGCGGTCGCCGTGCTCGTCGACCTCCAGGGGCCGAAGATCCGCCTCGGCCGGTTCGTCGAGGGCAAGCACGACCTCGCGGTCGGCGACGTCTTCACGATCACCGTCGACGACGTCCCCGGCACCAAGGACCTGTGCTCCACCACCTACAAGGGCCTGACCGGCGACGCGCGCGTCGGCGACCGGATCCTCATCGACGACGGCAAGGTCGCGGTGCGCATCACCGCCGTCGAGGGCTCGAACGTCGTCACCGTCGTCGAGGTCCCTGGCACCGTCTCGAACAACAAGGGCCTCAACCTGCCCGGCGTGGCCGTCAACGTCCCGGCCATGTCCGACAAGGACGAGGCCGACCTCCGCTGGGGCCTGGCGCAGGGCTGCGACTTCATCGCCCTGTCGTTCGTGCGCTCCGCCGCGGACTACGACGACGTCGCCCGGATCATGGCGGAGGAGGGCCGCAAGGTCCCCGTGATCGCCAAGGTCGAGAAGCCCCAGGCCGTCGACAACCTCGCCGAGATCGTCGACGCCTTCGACGGCATCATGGTCGCCCGCGGTGACCTCGGCGTCGAGCTGCCGCTCGAGCAGGTCCCGCTGGTGCAGAAGCGCGCCATCGAGCTGGCCCGCCGTTCTGCCAAGCCGGTCATCGTCGCGACGCAGGTGCTCGAGTCCATGATCACCTCTCCGCGCCCCACGCGCGCCGAGGCGTCCGACTGCGCCAACGCGGTCCTCGACGGCGCCGACGCGGTCATGCTCTCCGGCGAGACCAGCGTCGGGGAGTACCCGATCGAGGCCGTGCGCACGATGGCGCGGATCATCGAGACCACCGAGGAGGGCGGCTTCGAGCGCATCGCACCGCTCGGCTGGAGCCCCCAGACGCGCAGCGGCGCGATCACCCGGGCCGCGGCGGAGGTCGGCGAGACCCTCGGTGTGAAGTACCTGGTGACGTTCACGCAGAGCGGTGACTCGGCCCGCCGGGTCTCGCGCTTGCGCGCGCACATCCCGATGGTCGCGTTCACGCCGGCCGACGTCGTGCGCAACCAGCTCGCGCTGAGCTGGGGCGTCCAGACCTACCAGACGGAGACCGTCACGCACACGGACGCGATGGTCAGCCAGGTGGACCAGACCCTGCGCGCGCACGGCATGGTCGACTCCGGTGACCGTGTGGTCATCGTCTTCGGTGCCCCGGTCGGGGTCTCCGGCACGACGAACTCGCTTCTGGTGCACAAGTTCGCCTGATCCCGGCACGTGCGTGACGAAGGGCCCCTGGCAGCCGCCGGGGGCCCTTCCGCGTGCCCGTGCGAGACGAGTGGTGCGTTCCACAGCCGTGTGCCCTATGGTGAGCCACCACCACTGGACCCTCGAGCGATCCTCCTGCGTCCGCAGCGCGGCCTATCCGTGACCGCGCCGAGTGGTCGGCGTAACCCCACTGAAATGCGGAATCCGTACGGTACGTGCAGTCCTGGTCGACCTTGTGTCGCTGGACCGGGCGGCCGCAGCCGCACGAACGACTCACGGAGGTATGACTCATGCGGAGTTCCACCATTCGCTTCGCGGGCCTGGCGGGCGTTCTCGTCGCCGGGCTTGCACTCTCGGGGTGTTCCTCGAAGGCGACAGCCACGACGGGTACGGAGTCCAGCGGCGGATCCAGCAACGCCGCCCTCTCCATCCAGCCGCTCGTCCAGGTGGACGCGACCGGCAAGGAGGCCGCCGGTGGCAGTGCGGGTACGCCTGCTGACCCGGCCGGCGACGGCTCGGCGAAGTGCAGCAACATCTCGCTGGGCATGATGGGCGCCCTGACCGGCCCCAACGCCGCTCTCGGTCAGAACATCGTCGACGGCGTCAAGCTCGCGGTCGACGCGCACAACGCTGCGAATGCGGACTGCCAGGTCACGCTCAAGCAGTTCGACACCGAGGGTGACCCCCAGAAGGCCACGCAGGTCGCCCCCTCGATCGTCTCCGACGCCTCGGTGATCGGGATCGTCGGCCCGGCGTTCTCCGGCGAGTCCAAGGCCACCGGCCCGATCTTCTCGCAGGCCAACGTCCTGATGCTCACCCCGTCGGCGACCAACCCCGCGCTGACCACCAACGGCTGGAAGAACTTCGTGCGGGGCCTGGGCAACGACAACTCCCAGGGCGGCGCGATCGCGAACTACGCGATGTCCACGCTCGGCTACAAGAAGGTCTGCGTCGTCCAGGACGACTCCGACTACGGTGTCGGCCTCGCCGAGGTCGTGACCAAGACCCTCGGTTCCGTCGCCGACTCGGCGTGCGCCTCCAAGGTCAAGGTCGGGGACAAGGACTTCACCGCCACCGTCCAGATCATCAAGGACGCGGCACCCGACGCCGTGTACTACGCCGGCTACTACGCCGAGGCGGCACCGTTCGTCTCCCAGCTGCGCTCGGGTGGCGTCAAGGCGACGTTCATCTCCGGTGACGGCGTGAACGACCCCGAGTTCGTCAAGCAGGCCGGGTCGTCCTCCGCGGGTGCCTACCTCACGTGCCCGTGCGCGCCGGCTCCTGACGCGTTCGCCACGGCGTACACGAAGGCCTTCTCGGTCGCACCGGGCGTCTACTCGGTCGAGGGCTACGACCTCGCGACGATCATCCTCAAGGGGATCGACTCCGGGATCACCGACCGGAGCGCCATGGTCGACTTCGTGCACGCGTACGACGGCCAGGGCTACGCCAAGCACTACAAGTGGGACGCGACGGGTGAGCTCGCGGTGAGCACGACCTGGGTCTACCAGGTCAAGTGACCGACACACGACGGCCGGGCCATCATGGCCCGGCCGTCGTGGCCCCGGCCCTCTCGCCGAGGGCGCTGAGAGCCGGCGGTCCTACCGCCGCACCGTCCACTCGAGGAGTCCGATGGTCCCGATGGTGCATGTCACGAGTCAGGTGCTCACCGGTATCGGTTTCGACGTCGGATCGTTGGTCCGCAACTTCTGGGCACTCACGGTCAACGGCCTGACCTACGGTTCGATCTACGCTCTCGTCGCGGTGGGGTACACGCTGGTCTACGGCGTGCTCCGGCTGATCAACTTCGCGCACTCCGAGATCTTCATGCTCGGGATGTTCGGGCAGTACGCGACGCTGATGCTGCTCGGCTTCGCCCCGAGCGGGAACGTGTACGAGCAGGGGACGATGATGACGATCGTCTACCTGGGCATCGCGATGATCGGCGGCATGGTCGTCGCGGGCGGGAGCGCCGTCGCCCTCGAGCGCGTGGCGTACCGGCCGCTGCGCAAGAGCGGGGCGCCGTCGCTGGTCTTCCTCATCGCCGCGATCGGCGCCTCCTTCGTCCTGCAGGAGTTCGTGCACTTCGTGCTCCCGCACCTGACGGGCGAGAACCTCGGCGGACTGAACGCCCAGCAGCCCATCCGGCTCATGCAGCCGGTGGAGCAGTTCCAGGTCCTGGGCGCATCGGTCACCAACATCGACCTCATCATCGTGATCTCGGCCTTGGTGCTGGCATTCGTGACGGAACGGTTCATCAACGCGACGAAGTTCGGCCGGGGGATCCGGGCCGTCGCTCAGGACCCGGTCACGGCGACCCTGATGGGGGTCTCGCGCGAGAGGGTCATCATGCTCACCTTCCTCATCGGCGGCGTGCTCGCCGGCGCGGCGAGCGTGCTCTACACCCAGCGCGTCCCGAACGGGATCATCTACTCCGGTGGCTTCATCCTCGGTATCAAGGCCTTCAGCGCAGCGGTCCTCGGCGGCATCGGCAACCTTCGCGGTGCCCTGCTCGGTGGCCTGCTCCTGGGCGTGATGGAGCTCTACGGTCAGGCCCTGTTCGGCACCGAGTGGCGGGACGTGGTGGCCTTCGTCCTCCTCGTCCTCGTGCTCATGATTCGTCCCACCGGCATCCTCGGAGAGTCCCTGGGGAGGGCACGCGCATGAGCACACCAGCTGCTACGACCGAGACCACACCTCCGCGCCACATCGGGCTCGGGGACCGTCTGCGCATCTCGTGGGACGCGCTCTCGCGGCCGACCCAGTGGATGGTCGGTGTCCCGGCCTTCGTGCTGGTCGCGCTGCTCCCCATCCTGCGGCCCCCGGTCCTCACGACGGTCGGCACCGACTTCGGCAGCGTCCTCGCCCAGTTCGGGATGTACGCCCTGCTCGCCATCGGCCTCAACGTCGTGGTCGGGCAGACCGGCCTGCTGGACCTCGGGTACGTCGGCTTCTACGCGATCGGCGCGTACACGGTCGGGCTGCTCACGAGCCCGGACAGCCCCTGGAACCTCACCAACGACTGGCTCTCCCGGGACTGGGCCTGGTTGTTCGCCCTGCCGGTCGCGGTGGCGATGACGGCGCTCTCGGGCCTGATCCTCGGGACTCCTACGCTCCGCCTGCGCGGCGACTACCTGGCCATCGTCACCCTCGGCTTCGGCGAGATCGTCCGTCTGCTCGCGGACAACCTCTCCGGCGTGACCGGCGGTGGCCGGGGCCTGTCCCAGATCGCCTACCCGATCATCGGGGTCAGCGCGAGTCAGCCGAACGGCATCCTGTCCGCGGGCAACACCAACACGACCGTCAACTCGGGCGTCTGGTGGTTCTGGGTCAGCCTCGTGCTCATCGCGGTCGTCCTGGTCATCGTCGGCAACCTCGAGCGGTCCCGGGTCGGCCGGGCGTGGGTCGCGATCCGCGAGGACGAGGACGCCGCCGAGATCATGGGCGTGCCGACCTTCAAGTTCAAGCTCTGGGCCTTCCTCATCGGGGCGTCGATCGGTGGGCTGTCCGGGGCACTGTTCGCGGGCCAGGTGCAGTTCGTCGTGCCGACCACCTTCAACGTGATCAACTCGATGCTCTTCCTGTGCGCGGTCGTGCTCGGCGGTCAGGGGAACAAGCTCGGTGTCATCCTCGGGGCCTTCCTCGTGGTGTACCTGCCGAACTTCTTCCTCGGCAGGACCGAGCTCTTCGGCATCCCGATCAACGGCAACGAGATCGCCAACTACAAGTACCTGTTCTTCGGCATGGCCCTGATGGCCCTGATGATCTTCCGTCCGCAGGGGCTGTTCCCGGCACGGCAGAAGCTGCTCACCTACAGCCGTGAGGTCTACCAGGCTGCCCGTAACGCCATGGTCAGAGATCACGCCGCGAGGGTCGCGAACGAGAGCACGGGAGGTACCCGATGACCCGGCCTGGTGGGATCGGAGCGGGCTCCGAGCACGGCGAGGAGTACCGCGGGACCGAGGACTCCTTCGCCGGCGAGCCGCCGGAGGAGTTCCTGCCCGATGGCGGGGTCAACGAGTCGATCTCCCTCGACGTCGCCGAGATGCATCGCGAGCTGGCCGACCCGCTGCGGGTCGCCCAGCTGGTCGGGCCGGAGCGTGCGATCCGCGCGAAGGTCGGCGAGCCGCTGCTCCAGATGGAGGCCGTGTCGGTGAGGTTCGGCGGACTGACCGCCGTGGACGACGTCACCTTCGACATCCGGCGTGGCGAGATCCTCGGGCTGATCGGTCCGAACGGCGCAGGCAAGACCACCTGCTTCAACGCGATGACCGGGGTCTACCGGCCCACCACCGGTCAGGTGATCTTCGACGGCAGCCCGCTCGGGAACATCAAGCGGAACGAGATCACCCGACTGGGCATCGCCCGGACGTTCCAGAACATCCGGCTCTTCAGCGACATGACCGCGCTGGAGAACGTCATCGTGGGGACCGACGCCCGGCACCAGACCTCGGTGCCTGGCGCCATCTTCCGCAGCCGCAGGCATCGTGCGGAGGAGCGTGACGCCCTGGATCGCGGGATGGCGTTGCTCGAGTTCGTCGGCATCGGCACCCGCGCCACGCAGCAGGCCCGCAACCTGCCGTACGGCGACCAGCGTCGACTCGAGATCGCGCGGGCCTTGGCCACGCAGCCCAAGCTGCTCTGCCTGGACGAGCCGGCCGCCGGCTTCAACCCCGCCGAGAAGGAACAGCTCATGGAGCTGATCCGCAAGATCCGTGACGACGGCTACACCGTCCTGCTCATCGAGCACGACATGAAGCTGGTGATGGGGGTCACCGACCGGCTGGTCGTGCTCGAGTTCGGCCGCAAGATCGCTGAGGGCGTGCCTGCCGAGGTCTCAGCGAACCCGGACGTGATCGCTGCCTACCTGGGGGTTCCCGACGATGCCACTGCTTGAGCTCCGCGACCTCACGGTCTCCTACGGCCGCATCGAGGCCGTCCGCGGCATCGCCCTCACGGTCGACGAGGGTGAGCTGGTGACGCTGATCGGTGCGAACGGCGCCGGCAAGACCACGACGATGCGTGCGATCTCCGGCGTGCGCCCGCTGGCACGTGGCTCGGTCTGGTTCGACGGCGTGGACATCTCCAAGGTGAAGGCGCACGAACGGGTCAACATGGGGATCGTCCAGGCCCCCGAGGGCCGGGGGGTGTTCCCCGGCATGACGGTCATGGAGAATCTCGAGATGGGCTGCTACGCGCGGGTGTTCCCCACGAAGGCGGCCCACGACGAGGTGCTGGATCACGTCTTCGAGCTCTTCCCGCGACTGTCCGAGCGCCGCAGCCAGGTGGGCGGGACGCTCTCGGGCGGCGAGCAGCAGATGCTCGCGATCGGCCGGGCGTTGATGGCCAGGCCCCGGCTGCTGCTGCTCGACGAACCGTCGATGGGCCTGGCGCCCCTGATCATCCAGCAGATCTTCCGGATCATCTCGGAGATCAACAACGAGGGGACGACGATCCTCCTGGTCGAGCAGAACGCCCGGCAGGCGCTGTCCCGATCCCACCGCGCCTACATCCTGGAGACCGGCGAGGTGAGCAAGACCGGCCTGGGCAAGGACCTGCTGAACGACCCCGCGGTCAAGGAGGCCTACCTCGGCGTGGCCTGACCTGTCGTCATGACCCGGCCGGTGCACCGTCGCACCGGCCGGGTCATGCGTCTCAGATGAAGAACTGACCGTTCGACTCGTTGGCCACCTCGAGGAACATCGCGACGCCGCCGAACTCGACACCGTCGATGAGGTCCGACTCCTGGATCCCGAGCAGGTCCATCGTCATCGTGCACGCGACGAACCGGGCGCCGGCGGCGCGTGCCGAGCCGATGAGGTCGGGCAGGCTCGGCACGTTGTTGTCCCGCATGATCTTCTTCATCATCGCGGTACCGCCGCCGAGCATGTTCATCTGCGAGAGCTTCATGTCCTCGGGGCCGGACGGCATCATCGCGCCCATCATCGACTCCATCGGCGTGCGGTCGGCCTTCGGTGCGTCCTGACGACGCAGGGCGTTCAGGCCCCAGAAGGTGAAGAACATCGAGACCTCGTCGCCCATCGCCAGGGCGCCGTTGGCGATGATGAACGCCGCGAGCACCTTGTCGAGATCGCCGGAGAAGACGACGAAGGACTTCTTGTCCTTGATCCGTGCGGCCGCGCCACGCGAGAGCGGGCCGCCCTTGCGCATCCGAGCGAGATAGCCGGGGCCCTCGGGAGTCAGCTCGACGAGGGTGTGGCCGTTCCGCTTCGCCCAGGCCGGGGCGTCCAGCCGGAAGCCCGGGTCGGAGACATGGGCGAGGATCTCGTCGCCCGGCTCGAGGGTGACCATCGTCTTCTGCAGCTGCATGATCGGCCCGGGGCAGGCGAGGCCGGTGCAGTCCAGGTCGACGACGACACCGGTCGCCGACGCCGGACCCGAGAGGGCCGGCTCGACGTAGGCGATCTCCGCCTCGGTCGTGTCGATCTCGTCGCTCGGCTCGACCCCGTGCACTGCGCGGAAGGTCGTCATGCCGCCGGAGAGCGTGCTGACGTCGGTGAACCCACGCTGCACGAGCGAGCGGTAGGCGAGGTAGGAGCGGAAGCCGACGGCGCAGTACAGCCTGATCGGCGTGCTGCGGTCCCAGCTCGCCTGGGCGACCCGCAGATCCTTGAGCGGTACGTTCTCCGCACCGGGCAGGTGCCAGATCCCGAACTCGTCGGGCCCGCGCACGTCGATGATGCGGGCGCCTTCCGTCGCAGCGGGGAAGTCGGCCGCGTACCAGAGCTTCAGGTCGCCGCGCAGCACGTTCGAGGCGACGAACCCGGCCATGTTCACCGGGTCCTTGGCCGAGCCGAACGGGGGAGCGTAGGCCAGCTCGAGGTCCTCGAGGTCGTAGACGGTCATCCCTGCGCGCAGCGCCGTCGCCAGGACGTCGAGGCGCTTGTCCACGCCGTCGAACCCGGCGATCTGCGCGCCGAGGATCTTCCCGTCGGTCGGTGAGAAGGCGAGCTTGACGTTCATCGCTGCGGTACCGGGGTAGTAGCCGGCGTGCCCGCTCGGGTGCGTGCTCACGGTGAGGAACGGGATCCCGGCCGCGACAAGCTGCTTCTCCGAGGCCCCGGTCCCGCCGGCGACCATGTCGAAGACCTTGACGATCGAAGTGCCCTCGACGGTCGGGAACGTGTTGTCGCGACCGCAGATGCTCTCCGCGGCCACGCGTCCCTGACGGTTGGCTGGGCCGGCGAGCGGCAGCAGCCAGCTCCCCGGCAGGACGGCGTGCCGGACCTCGACGGCGTCGCCCGCTGCCCAGATCGAGGGGTCGGAGGTGCGCATGTGCTCGTCGACGGCGATCCCGCCACGGGGGCCGATCTCGAGGCCTGCGGCGACGGCGAGCTCAGTGGCGGGGCGGACACCTGCCGCCATGATGACCAGGTCGGTCTCGAGGAACGTCGTGTTCTTCAGCTCGACCTGGGTGCGGCCGTTCGGCTTGAGCGAGAACGCCGCCGCTGCGGTGCTCAGGTGCAGGGCGATCCCGTGCGCGCGCAGGTAGTTCTCCATCGCCGTGCTCATCTCGTGGTCGACCGGCGGCATGATCTGGTCCGCCATCTCGACGACCTCGACGGTCACGCCGCGCTCGTGCAGGTTCTCTGCCATCTCCAGGCCGATGTACCCGGCACCGATCACGACGGCGTGCTTGACCCCGCCCGTCCGCTTCCGGTCGCCCTCGCCGTCCACGGCCTTCTTGATGAGATCCATGTCGCCGACGCGACGCAGCACGTGCACCGACGGCAGGTCGATGCCCGGCATGACCGGTCGGAAGGGCTTGGCACCGGGAGCGAGGGCGAGGGCGTCGTAGGGCTCGTCGTACTCCTCGCCGCTCTCCAGCACCCGGACGTGGACCGTCTTCGCGTCCCGGTCGATGCTCAGCACGCGCACGCCGTTGCGGACGTCGATGTCGAGCGACTCGCGCAGGCTCTGCGGGGTCTGCAGCATCAGTCGGCTGCGGTCCTTGATCGTCTCGCCGATGTGGTAAGGCAGGCCACAGTTCGCGAAGGAGACGTGCTGCCCCTTCTCGAAGACGACGATCTCGGCGAACTCGTCGAGACGCCGGGCACGCGCGGCGATCGACATTCCGGCGGCGACGCCACCGACGACAACGATCTTCATGGTCAGCTCTTCCCATCCTCAGGTGTCGGACCGAGATTATCCCCGGTCGTCCTACGTCCTTCAGGACCTCGGTCACATACACAGGGGGGTAATTCTTCCGACGGCCACCGGGCAATGTCCGCGAGAGCCGTGACCCGCCTCGCGCGTATACCCTGGTGGGTATGAGCAGACGTCGTCCTGATCCCGTCGCACGCCTGGCCAGGACCAGTCGCGCCGCCTGGACGTCGTGGCGCACCTGGGGTCGCCGTCGGCACCTGACCGCCGTGGTCGCGACCATCGGGACGGTGCTGTTCGTCGCGCTGCCGACAGCGCTGATCCCCAACCCGGTCTTCGGTCGTGAGGTCCCGCCGACCGCCTGGGCGTGGCCGGTCCTCCTGGTCACTGCCGGACTGTCCGGGCTGCTCGTCGGCACCTACGTGCGCCAGGCTACGCCCGTTCCGGTGGCGGCGTCCGAGCAGGGAACGGCCGACTGGCCGGGGTTGGAGGAGGTCGACGGGGTGACCCAGAGCCGCGCAGGGATGCTCGGCGGGCTCCTGACCTTCCTCGCCGTCGGTTGTCCCGTGTGCAACAAGCTCGCGCTCCTCGCGCTGGGCTACGCGGGTGCGCTCCAGTGGTTCGCCCCCGTCCAGCCCTTCCTCGCGGCGGGCGGGATCGTCCTCCTGTCCTGGGCCTTGGTCCGACGCCTGGAGAACGACGGCGCGTGCCCCCTGCCGCGCTCGTCGGTGCCCCGACGTGCGACGATCGGTCGATGAGCGACACGCACCGCACGATCGAGATCGAACGCCTCGGCGACGGGGGCTACCTCGCGCGCAACGTCCGTGGGGGCGAGCTGCGTTTCGGCGCCCAGGACGAGTCGGACTTCAGCCCCGTCGAGCTGCTGATGGTCGCGATCGCGGGCTGCTCGGCCGTCGACGTCGAGGCGGTCACCACTCGGCGCAGCGAGCCGACCCGGTTCGTCGCGCGGGTCGACGCGGAGAAGCTTCGCGAGGCCGACGGCTCGATCCTTCGCGAGATCGCGGTGACCTTCGACGTCCGGTTCCCGGAAGGCGAGGCGGGCGACGCCGCACGCGAGGTCCTGCCGCGGGCGCTCCAGATCTCGCACGACCGTTCCTGCACCGTCTCACGGACCGTCGAGGCCGCCAGCCCCGTGACGATGCGGCTGGCGGCGCTCGACTGATCCGTCGGTTCAGCGGGTCGTCGGGGGAGAGCTCTCCGCGGTGCGCGCCGGGTCGCGCTCGACGACCTCGCCGAGCGCCTCGTCGATCCGGGCCATCGCCTCGGCAGGGATCGGCACGCCGGCCGCTGCGACGTTCTCCTGCACCTGCTCGGGACGTGAGGCGCCGATGATCGCGCTGGCGACGTTCGGGTTCTGCAGCACCCAGGCCACCGCGAGCTGAGCCATGCTCAGCCCGAGCTCGGCGGCGATCGGGGTCAGCGCTTGGACGCGGGTCAGGACGTCGTCGCGCATCCAGCGCGAGATCATCCGCGCTCCGCCCTTCTCATCGGTCGCCCGTGACCCTGCCGGCAGCTCGCCACCAGGGCGGTACTTGCCGGTGAGGACGCCCTGGGCGACCGGCGACCACACGATCTGCGACAGGCCGAGCTCGCGGGAGGCCGGGACGACCTCGTCCTCGATGACGCGCCAGAGCATCGAGTACTGCGGCTGGTTGGAGACCAGTCGGAAGCCGAGGCCCGTGGCGAGCTCCTGGCCGGCGCGGATCTGGTCCGCGGTCCACTCGCTCACCCCGATGTACAGGGCCTTGCCTGCCCGGACGACGTCGGCGAAGGCCTGCATCGTCTCCTCGAGCGGCGTGTCGTGGTCGAAGCGGTGCGCCTGGAAGAGGTCGACGTGGTCCGTGCGGAGCCGGGTCAGGGAACCGTCGATCCCCTCCATGATGTGCTTGCGTGACAGGCCACGGTCGTTGGGACCCTGCGGGCCGATCGGCCAGTAGAGCTTGGTGAGGAGCTCGAGCGACTCGCGCCGCTGCCCGTCCAGCGCCGCGCCCAGGACGGTCTCGGCCGCAGTGTTGGCGTAGGCGTCGGCCGTGTCGAACGTGGTGATGCCCGCGTCGAGCGCGGCGTGCACGCAGCGCGTGGCCGTCTCGTTCTCGACCTGGGACCCGTGGGTCAACCAGTTGCCGTACGTGATCTCGGAGACCTTCAGTCCACTGCTGCCCAGGTATCGGTAGTCCATGCCCCCATCCAACCCTGGATCGCGGCTCATCGGCGCGACGAGCGGCGCGTCGCTCAGCCCGTGAGCACCCGCGTGCCCCGTTCCGCCGACTCGATGATCGCCTGCGCGAGGGCGAGGGCGCGCCGACCGGCCGCTGCGGGGACGGGTGGCGGGTCGCCTGCGCGGAAGGCCGCGAGCATCGCGTCGACGTAGCGGTCGAGCGTGGCGTGGAAGGCCCTGGCCTCGTCGTCGAAGTACCCGGCCCGCCAGACGCGCGCGGTGTCGTCCCCGACGGTGGACAGCTCCAGGCTCTGCACCGTGTCGAGCACGACGCCGCGCCCGAGCGTCCCGTTCACCTCGAGGTGGTGGCTGCCCGGGTACGCGTAGCTGGAGTCGTAGGTGCCCAGGAGGGTCCCGACGGCGCCGTTGGCGAACTCGAGCGCGACCGCGAGCGTCGTGACGATGCCCGGGTGGGTCCGGTCGAAGGTCTGGGCCATCACCGAGGCGATCGGTCCGCACAGGTGCTCGAGCATGTCCAGCCCGTGCACCTGGGTCTCGATGAGGTTGGCGTGGCGCGATCCGCCCAGGTTGGCCTCGCCGCCGAACCGCCAGGTCGCGAAGACGAGCTCGCCCAGCTCACCGGCCTCGATCGCCCGGCGCAGGCGGACGACGGGCTCGGCGTAGCGATGGTTGAGGTCGATCGCGACGAACAGGTCGCGGCTCTGCGCCTCGGCCAGCAGGAGGTCCGCCTCGCCGAGATCGAAGACGAGCGGCTTCTCGACCAGCAGCGGCACACCGCGACGCAGCAGGTGGAGGGTCGTGGCGAAGTGGTCCTCGTTGGGCAGGCTCACGGTGACCAGATCCGGCTGCTCGGCGTCCAGCATCGCGTCGAGATCCGTGTACCCGGTCGTCCGGTACGCCTCGGCGCGGGCCGCGGTGCGGGCGGGATCCCGGCCGACGAGGGCGCACAGGTTCGTGTCCGTGCGGTCGGCGAACACGCGTGCATGCTGCTCACCCCAGCCACCGGCCCCGACGACCGCGACCTTCATCGGGGCGTCGGTCGAGGGGCGGCGTAGCGGGACGGGGGGACGGAACTCGGGTGCCATACCCCCACTGTGCACCCCCGCGTGCCGCGTGGCCGAGCAGTTGCGCGGTGAGCATGCCTGGCGGAGGACGACAATTCGCTCAAGGTTCTGGCCGGGGGACCGATACACTCTACGGACGACGCTTCGACGGCGTCCTGGATCTCACGCACGTGTCGACGGTCGACATCACGTCGCACGGTGCGTCCCGATCCGCCCGCGGGCCCGTAGTCACAGGCACCGAGGTGGGTCGGGTGGCAGTCCCTGACGGCGACCAACAGGCCGGTCGCGGTTCAGGCTCCCCGGCAAGGGCAAGTGGGGGAGCGGGCAGGGGCACGTGGTGTCGTCTCCGGTGAGTGGGCCCGGGGCCCGTGCGCTGCGACCAGCACCTGCCGGTGTCGCCGGCCCTCGTGGCGCGATGCCGCCGCAGAGAGAATGCACGGCTGCCGCCGTAACTTTGCACCCCGCCCGTCGCGCCATTTTGCCATTTTCCTGGAGGCGCCTCGTTGCCTCCGGCCGGGATATTTGGCGACCATAAGCACGGTGCGAGCCAGATCATTGAGGCCCTTGTCGGGGTTGTGAATAAAAACGTGTCGAATTGGGCAGGGCATACCCCGGGGGGTAGGACCTCGGGCCCGCTCCTGGTGGGTCGTCGAGGGTGGAGCCTGGCTGTATGCCCCGGTGTGGAGGTGCGATGCCGGGGCGTCGCGGAGGATCCATCCGGCGCAGCCAGCTGCGCCCTTCTCAGGAGGTCGCATCATGACGGTTGCCATCGAAGAGCTCAAAGCGATCACCGACGCCCAGGTCGTCGACGCGCGGGGGACCTCGTGCCCCGGTCCGATCCTGGCTGCGAAGAAGGCCATCGGCTCGGTCGCGGTCGGCGGCGTGATGGAGGTGCTCGCGACGGACTCCGGCACGCTCAAGGACCTTCCCGCCTGGTCGAAGAAGATGGGCCACGACTACCTCGGCAGCTACGAGGACGGCGGCTTCCTGCGCCTCTTCCTCAAGAAGATGAAGTGACGCCCTGATGTCGCACGTCAGCGCCGACGGCCCGATGCCCAAGATCCTGGTGTTCTCCACGAACAACATCTCGGACCCGGGCATCGACCTCGCCGGCAGCAGGCACCTGCACTACCCGGCGTCCGTCTCGGTCCTCGCGATGCCGTGCAGCAGCGGGATCAAGCCCGCGTGGATCCTGCATGCGCTGGAGTCGGGTCAGGACGGGGTCTTCATTGCCTCGGACGGCGAGGAGTGCGCCTTCCTCCCGGACTGTGCCGAGCGGACCTCGACCATCGCCGCGCAGGCGCAGGTGCTCATGAAGGAGAAGGGCTTCGAGCCCAACCGTCTGAAGATGGCGGCCGTCTGCTCGGTCTGTGCAGAGCCGTTCGCCAACTACATGCGCGAGTTCGCCGCTGCCCTGACCCTGCTCGGCCCGCGTCAGGTCCCGGTCGGCTGACGGCAGGGCTCGTCCCGTCGGCACCGAGGGTGTCGACCGCCGATCGTGAACGTCCCAAGAATGCGCACGGCCAGGAGTTTTCGGCATCAAGGAGAGGGAATACCCCGGTGGAGACCAGCAAGAAGACGATCATCGTCTTCAGTGGAGACTTCGACAAGGTGATGGCAGCGTTCATCATCGCCAATGGTGCGGCGGCGATGGATGACGAGGTCACCATGTTCTTCACCTTCTGGGGCCTCAACGCCCTGCGCAAGGACACCCACGTCGCGACCAGTGGGAAGACTCCTCTGCAGAAGATGTTCGGCGCGATGATGCCGCGCGGGCCGAAAAAGCTCGGGCTGTCGAACCTGAACTTCGCCGGTGTGGGCCCGAAGCTCATGATGCGGGTGATGCGGCAGCAGAACGTCATGACCCTCACCGAGCTGATCGAGACGGCCCGCGAGCAGGGCGTCAAGTTCATCGCCTGCACGATGTCGATGGACGTCATGGGGCTCCGCAAGGAAGAGCTGCTCGACGGGATCGAGTACGCCGGTGTCGCGTCCTACCTCGGCGACGCGGACGAGTCGAACGTCAATCTCTTCATCTGAGCAGCCGTGGCCTTCACGGGTCGCGCAGGAAGCAGGAGCCACTCATGGACTACGACGTCCTGGTGATCGGCAGTGGGATCGGCGGCATGGAGTCGTCGATCAAGCTCGGCGACATGGGCTACAAGGTGCTGCTCGTCGAGAAGGAGGCGAGCGTCGGCGGACGGATGATCCTGCTGTCCAAGGTCTTCCCCACCCTCGACTGCGCGAGCTGCATCTCGGGCCCGAAGATGTCCTCGACGATCAACCACCCGAACATCACCACGAAGACCTACTCCGAGGTGACCGGGATCACGCGTGACGCCTCCGGCAGGTTCCACGCCGAGGTCCTCGAGAAGCCGACGTTCGTCGACTGGGCAGCGTGCACGGGCTGCAACGACTGCCAGACCGCGTGCACCGTCGCCGTGCCGGACGAGTTCAACTCCGACCTGGTCGCGCGCCGCGCCGCCTACATCGCCTTCCCGCAGGCCGTGCCGAAGAAGGCCGTCCTGACCCGTGAGGGCACGTCCCCGTGCATCGGGGCCTGCCCGGCCGGGATCAAGGCGCACGGCTACGTCTCCCTGGTGCGCAGCGGCAAGGACGAGGAGGCCTTCCAGCTCGTGCTGGACGCGACGCCGCTCGTCGGCACGCTCGGTCGGGCCTGCTACGCCCCCTGCGAGTCCGAGTGCACGCGCACCAAGCTCGAGGGTGCCGTCCCGATCCGGCTGATCAAGCGGTTCGCGGCCGACCAGCACTACGCGTCCCAGGACGACGCCCCGCGCGGTCCGGCGGTCGAGGTCGCCGCGCCCAACGGGCACCGGGTCGCCGTGGTCGGTTCGGGTCCTGCCGGTCTCACCGCGGCGTGGCAGCTCGCCCGCCGCGGCTTCGAGGTCAAGATCTTCGAGAAGCGCTCCGCTCCCGGCGGGTACCTGCGTCACGCGATCCCGGCCTACCGGCTCCCGCACGAGGTCGTCGACGCGGACATCGCCAACCTCACCTCGCTCGGGGTCGAGATCGAGTGCGACGCGGCGATCACCGATCTTGCCGCGCTGAAGGACTCCGGCTACGACGCCGTGATCGTGGCGACGGGTACGCAGGACGCGACCCGGATGGATGTCCCGAACGAGGACGCCGCGGGCTCGGTCAACGGCCTGGACTTCCTCGCCGACGTCGCGAACGACAAGGCTCCCGACCTCACGGGCAAGAAGGTCGTCATCGTCGGCGGCGGCAACGTCGCGATGGACGCGGCGCGCGTCTGCCTGCGACTCGGCGCTGCCGAGGCCAAGGTCGTCTACCGCCGGACCCGCGCCGAGATGCCGGCGCACCACGTCGAGGCGGATGACGCCGAGGCCGAGGGAGCCGTCTTCGAGTTCCTGGTCACTCCGCTCGCGCTCGTCGCGGCCGAGGGCCACGTGAGCGGCATCACGCTGCAGCGGATGCGCCTCGGCGAGCCCGACGCCTCCGGCCGCCGCAGCCCCGAGCCCGTGCCCGGCTCCGAGGTCACGCAGGACTGCGACATGGTGATCTCCACGATCGGCATGAGCCCGGACGCGAGTCTTTACGAGCAGGTCGTCAGTGTCGGTCGGGGCCGGCGGATCGCTGTCGACCCGCAGACCTTGCAGACCGAGGTCCCGTACCTGTTCGCCGCCGGCGACGTCACGATGGGTGCGACCGACATCACCCGGGCCATCGGTGCCGGCCGTCGCGCCGCACACATGGTCGAGCGGTGGATCAACGACGAGCCGCTGACCGGCTTCACGGCCCTCGACGACCGGATCGGCACCATCGGGCAGGACACGGTCCTGTCCCGACAGACCGCCTTCGGTCACCGCAACCCGGTCAAGGCCGCGGTGGACCTCGTCAAGGAGCCGCGGGACTTCCACGAGATCGAGGCGCCGCTCTCCGCGGAGCAGGCACGGGCGGGAGCGGGCAGCTGCCTGGACTGCGGCGTGTGCTCCGAGTGCCAGGAGTGCGTGCGGGTCTGCCCTGCCGACGCGATCCGGATGGACCAGAAGGAGAAGCGGTCGACGGTCGAGGTCGGTGCCGTCGTCGTCTCCACCGGGTACAAGCTCTTCGCGGCCGACGCGAAGCCGGAGTACGGCTGGGGCAAGTACCCCAACGTGATCACCGGCATGCAGATGGACCGGTTGCTGGCTCCGACCCGGCCGTACAACACCGTGCTGCGCCCTGGCGACGGCAAGGTGCCCGAGCGGATCGCGTACATCTCGTGCACCGGCTCGCGCGACAAGCAGGTCGGCAACCCGCTGTGCTCGAAGGTCTGCTGCATGTACTCGATCAAGCAGAACCAGCTCATCATGGGCGCCCTCCCCCTGGCGGACGTGACCATGCACTACATGGACATGCGGGCCGCGGGGAAGCGGTACGACGAGTTCTACGAGCAGGCGAAGGACATGGGTGCGCAGTACATCCGCGGTCGCGTCTCGGGGGTGACCGAGAAGGACAACGGTGACCTGGTCCTGCGCTACGAGGACACCGAGGGCACCGGCGAGATCGTCGAGGCGGAGTACGACCTCGTGGTGCTCGCGATCGGCATCCAACCGAACCGCGAGGTCGAGAAGCTCTTCACCGGCGAGGCGTTGGCGATGGACGAGTACTTCTACGTCGCCGAGCCCAGCGAGGACCTCGACCCCGGCCGGACCGACATCCCCGGCGTCTTCGTCGCCGGGACCGCATCGGGGGCGAAGGACATCGTCGACACGATCGTGCACGCCGGCGCGGCGGTGGCCCAGGTGGCCGCTCACCTCGAGCACGCCAAGGCCAAGATGGAGGTGCTGGCATGAGCGAGGAGCCCCAGGTGCCGCAGGACGCGACGACCAGTGCGCCGCAGGACGCGGGCACGAGCGAGCCGCAGGAGGGCGCGCGCCGTCGGATCGGCGTCTACATCTGCCACTGCGGCGGCAACATCTCCGACTACGTCGACGTCGCCTCGGTGCGGGACGCCCTGCGCGAGGACCCGGACGTGGTCGTCGCGGAGACCACGCTCTTCGCCTGCGCCGACGGGACGCAGCACGAGATGATCGACGACATCGAGGGCAAACAGCTGGACGGCCTCGTCGTCGCGAGCTGCTCGCCGAAGCTGCACCAGGTGACGTTCCGTGGCGTGGCCACCCGGGCGGACCTCAACCCGTACGCCTACACGCAGGTCAACATCCGTGAGCAGGACTCGTGGGCGCACACCGACGACCGCGAGGGGGCGACGGCGAAGGCGATCGGCCTGGTCAAGGCAGGGGTCGCCAAGACACGGCTGTCGACGCCGCTGGTACCCCTGCGGGTCGAGACCGTCCCGGCGACGATGGTGGTCGGTGGCGGGGTCGCGGGCCTGCGGGCGGCGATCGGCCTGGCGGACATCGGCATCGCGGTCACGGTCGTGGAGCGCGAGGCCCAGGTCGGCGGGTGGCTCGGCCGGCTCGGACCGATGTTCCCGCACGACCGCAGCGGCCGGGAGCAGATCGCCGACCTGCTCGCCCAGATCGAGGAGCGCCCGACGATCACGGTGCTGACGAACGCGGAGCTCGTCGGCAAGACCGGTTCCTTCGGCAACTACACCGCGAAGGTCCGGTTGCGCACCGAGACCACCGAGGAGCTCCGCCAGTACGAGGTGGGCACCTTCGTGATCGCCACCGGTGCCGGCGTCTACGAGCCGGCGGCGGGGGAGTTCGGCTACGGGATCGACGGCGTGCTGACGATCGCGGAGTTCTCCGCGATGGTCGACGAGGCGGCGGGGGGCCGGCTCGTGCACGCCGGCCGACCGGTGCGCTCGATCGCCTACGTCTACTGCGTCGGCAACCGGCAGCCGGGCGGCAACGAGTACTGCTCGAAGTTCTGCTGCACGGCGGCGATCCACGCCTCCCTCAAGGTCGCTGGCCTCGACCCGTCGATCCGGCAGTTCCACCTGCACCGGGACGTGCGCGCCTACGGCAAGTACGAGCTGCTGTACTCCGAGTCGCGCGAGCGCGGGTCGGTGTACATGCGGTTCCCGGACGACACCCCGCCGACGATCGAGCAGACCGAGGACAAGCGGCTCGCGGTCACCCTGGTGGACGCGCTCACCTCACGCGAGCCGCTCACCGTCCCGGTGGACCTCGTCGTGCTGGTCACCGGGATGGTGCCGGCCGAGAACGCCGACCTGTCGACGTTGCTCAAGCTCCCGGTGGGCGATGACGGGTTCTACAACGAGATCCACCCCAAGCTGCGGCCGGTGGAGACCGTGGTGGACGGCGTGCTGATCGCGGGTGCCTGCCAGGGCCCGAAGACAGCAGGCGAGGCGGTCAGCGGCGGCCTGGCGGCGGTGACCCAGAGTGCCGGGATCCTGCTCAAGGGCTTCGCCGACCTCGACCCGCTCGTGGCGAAGGTCGACGAGCCGGCGTGCACCGGCTGCGACGCCTGCCTGTCCGCGTGCCCCTACGACGCGATCAGCAGCTACGTCTGCGACACCGGAAAGGTGGCGACGATCAGCGCGTCGACCTGCAAGGGCTGCGGCGGCTGCGTGCCGTACTGCCCGGAGGACGCGATCGACCTGCTCGGCTACACCGACGCCCAGATGCGGGCGGCCATCGACGGTCTGCGTGCGAAGGAGCCCGTGTCATGACCACGACCCCACTGACGCTGACCCGGCGGGCGCTCCGGGACCCACGCGAGATCATCCGCGAGGAGATGTCGATGCACGGCGTGATCAAGGCCGCTCTCGCCGACGGCCCGCTCACGGTGCCGCAGCTCGCCGAGGCGATCGGCCACCCGGTCGACGAGGTCGTGTTCTGGGTGATGGGCATGCGCCGCTACGGCCACCTGGTCGAGCTGCCGGACGAGGACGACGAGGGCTACTTCCCGTATGCCGTCGCACCGAAGGGGGCGTGACATGGCGACCATCGTCGACACCGACCTGCTGGCCGACGTGCAGAAGTTCGGCGCGGCCGACGTGAACGCCTGCTTCAGCTGCGGGAACTGCACGGCGCTGTGCCCGCTGTCCGACAACGACGCGACGTTCCCGCGCCGGGTGATCCGCTACGCGCAGGTCGGCCTGACGGACGAGCTGCTGGGCTCCAAGGAGCTCTGGGCCTGCTACCACTGCGGCCTCTGCTCCGACAGCTGCCCGACGGAGGCCGACCCGGGGGAGTTCATGGCGGCGGCACGGCGGTACGCGGTGGCGAGCTACGACCCGACCGGCCTCGCACGGATCCTGTACACCCGACCCGTGGTGGGCACCGTGGTGGCCGCAGTGATCGCGGCGTTCTTCGCGCTGTTCATGTACGCGGCCCACGGCCCGCAGGACGGCAGCACGCTCGCGCTCTTCGAGTTCATCCCCGACGCCCTCATCCACTGGACAGGGATCGGCGTGATGATCGCCCTCGTCCTCGCGGGCGCCATCGGGGTCACCCGGATGACCCGGCGCGTGGCCCGGCGTGACGGCGTGAGCCTGCAGTCCGTCGTGGGCGGGCGCGCAGCCCTGGCCCGCACCGCGCGGGCTGCCTGGAGCAGCCTCGGCATCGAGTCCCTCGGCCAGCGGCGCTTCCGCGAGGACTGCAAGGACGATGCACCGGCCGAACCGATCTACCGGCGCCGTTGGTTGATCCACGCACTGACGATCTGGGGCTTCCTCGGGCTGTTCGCCGCGACGCTCATGGACTGGGGACTGGCGCTGCTCGGGATCAAGGAGACCGGGACGGCGATCCCGATCTGGTACCCCTCTCGCCTGCTCGGCACCGTCGCGGGGATCAGCCTCGTCTACGGCGTCACCATGTTCATGATCAACCGGATGCGGCGGGTCAACCAGTCGGCCAAGACGTCGACGGCCTCGGACTGGCTCCTGCTCACGCTGCTGTGGATCACGGGCGTGACGGGTTTCGCGATCGAGGTCGCGCTCTACCAGAGCGGTGCGCCGGCCTGGGGCTACTGGGTGTTCCTCTTCCACGTCGCGGTCGCGATGGAGCTCATGCTCCTGCTGCCCTTCACGAAGTTCGCGCACGCCATGTACCGGCCGCTCGCGCTCTTCTTCCTCGCCCTCGCGAAGGAGCCGGCGACGCAGGACGCGTGATCGTGCCGGGTCGTGTCCTGATCGGCGCACGGGCGCGGTGAGACCGCATGTCGTGCGAGCACTGGACGCGCGGCCTGGCACGATGGGCGAGCCTCCGAGACGGGGGCGACCCCGGCCGATTGAAGGGACCCCCCGATGCCGCTCCTCGACCTCCCGCTCGACGAGCTGGAACGCTACCGACCCGAGCTGGTGGCACCGGCCGATCTCCGCGAGCGGTGGAGCGCCACGCTCGCCGAGGCCCGCGCGCACGACCTCGCCCTGAGCGTCGTCCCGGTCGACGCCGGCCTCAGCGCGATCGAGGCCTACGACGTCACCTTCGCCGGTTTCGGCGGGGACCCGGTCCGGGCCTGGTACACCCGTCCGGCGGGGGTGGCGCAGGCGCTGCCGGCGATCGTGGAGTACAACGGCTACGGCGGCGGACGTGGCCTGGTCCACGAGCACCTGATGTGGGCGGCCAGCGGCTATGCCCACCTGTTCATGGACACGCGTGGCCAGGGTTCGGCCTGGGGCGCCGGTGGCGAGACCCCCGACCGTGCGGGAACGGCGGCTGAGGCAGGTGCCCCCAGCCACCCGGGCTTCATGACGCGCGGGGTGCTCGACTTCGACTCGTACTACTTCCGTCGGCTCATCACCGATGCCGTGCGTGCGGTGGACGCGGTCCGCGCGCTCCCCGGCGTCGACGCCGAGACGGTCACCCTCACGGGTGGGAGCCAGGGTGGCGGGCTCACCCTCGCCGTCGCCGGCCTGGTCGACGGGCTCGCCGCTGTGATGCCGGACGTCCCGTTCCTGTGCCACTTCCGGCGGGCGGTCGACACGAGCCCCTCCGACCCCTACGGCGAGATCGAGCGGTACCTGGCCGTCCACCGCGGGAAGGTCGAGCAGGTCTTCCGCACGCTCTCCTACGTCGACGGCGTCCACCTCGGCGCCATGGCCACCGCACCCGCGCTGTTCTCCGTAGCGCTGATGGACCCCATCTGCCCTCCGTCGACGGTCTTCGCGGCCTATCACGCCTACGGCGGCCCGGCGACCATCGAGGTCTATCCCTTCAACGGGCACGAGGGCGGCCAGGGGCACCAGCAGGTGCGGCAGCAGCAGTGGTTGCGCACGGTGCTCGCCGGCCGGGCCCGGTAGGCGTCGTCGTGCGCCGGCCCACCGATCTTGTGGGCCGGCGCGTATCGTGCCGGGTGGATCGCCTTCGTTCTCGCACAAGACGGTCGACATGCTCGGCGACTCGGCCGGGGCGGGGGTGACGCGTGTCCACGGAGCTGACGGTCGTCGGTGAGTTCGGACCCTTCGATGCGCTCTCCGATGACGCGCACGGGTTCTACGTCGACGGCAACTCCGGCCGCGCCGTCGAGGTCTGCCGGATGTGGCGCTCCCTGACCGAGGCCGCCGGAGATCACCTCACGACGCGCTTCCTCTTCTACATCGAGGCGATCGCGTACCTGGAGCTGGGCGAGGTCACGCGAGCGCACGTCTGCATCGAGGACCTGCTGAGCAGGCTTGCGCTGGACGAGCTCGTCTGGCCTGCGAAGGGTCTGGCGATCCTCGCGGAGATCCACTACCGGTCGGGACGCCCGGGCCAGGCGGTCGCTGCCATCGCCGAGGCCGACTGGAAAGCCGGTCTCGTGCCCGAAGGCTCCTACGGCCATGCCTCCGCCCGGATGGCCGTCGCTCTCGCGCTGCGGTCGGTCGACCTCTACGAGCAGGCGGACCAGCGGCTCGGCGAGACGGACATCGGCCCCGACCCTGCCCTGCGGATGCTCGTGGCGAGCGAGCGCGCGCTCACCTCCGCGACCTGGGCGATGGCCCTGAGCGCCATCGGTGACCGCAGGGGCGCCGACGAGCAGCTCGGTCGGACGGCCTCGCGGGCTCTTCTCGTCGAGGAGCTCGCCCGGCAGTCGGGCAATCGCGTCGCGATCGGACGTGCTCGCGTGATGGGGGCCTGGGCGATGGCCGGGCTCGGGGAGCTCGCGCTGTCCCGCGTCCGGGCCGAGTCCGCCGCCGCGTCGTTCGACCACCGTCCGGAGGTGATCGAGTCGCTCCTGCTCCGGCTCCTGAGGGCCCAGGGCGCGCGCGCCGACGGTGACCTCGACGGCGCGCGCGCGATGCTGCACGCCTGCCTCGAGCAGGCGGACGCGACCGGCCGTTCCGCCTGGTCGGTCGCGGCCTCGCACGAGCTCGCCGATCTCGAGGCGGACGCCTCGGGGCACCATCCCGCGGTGGCGGTGTGGCAGCGTCTGGCGATGGATGCGCTGCGCCGTGCCTGGTCGGAACGTGAGGGCAGGTTCATGGCCGTGCAGGACCGGCACGTGGTGCGCCGCCTGGTCGAGGAGACCGACCGGATGGGCGTCGCCGTGCTGGAGGACCCGCTGACGGGCCTCGGCAACCGCCGCATGCTCATGGAGTCGCTCGAGGCGCAGCGCGACCGTCGGGTGACCGCGCTCTTCGTCGATCTCGATCGCTTCAAGGCGGTCAACGACGAGTTCTCGCACGAGGTCGGCGACGAGGCGCTGCGCCGGGTGGCGAGAGTGATCGATGCGCGCTGCCGGGGGACCGACGTCGTGACCCGCTACGGAGGCGACGAGTTCGTCGTGCTCAGCGCCTTGTCCGGAGCAGACGCCTTCGCCCTCGCCGAGCGGCTGCGAGGCGCGGTGGCGGCCGAGGACTGGGAGTCGGTGGCGCCGGGCCTGCGGATCACCGTCTCCGTCGGCATCGGGCACGAGGGCTTCCCGCGTCCGGCGCTCACCTCGGCCGACCGCGCCCTCGCCCAGGCGAAGCGCTCCGGCAGGGATCAGGTGGTCCTGGACCTCGGCGCCGAGGTGGACTGAGCCTCACCGGCCGGTCGACGGACGTCTGGCCATTCGAACAGGTGTTCGACTAGAGTGGCCAGATGCCGAGCAGCGGCCCCACGATCCTCCATGCCGATCTCGACGCGTTCTACGCGTCCGTCGAACAGCTGCTGGATCCCGCACTCCGGGGGATCCCGGTCGCCGTGGGTGGCGGGCCGCACGGCGGCGTGGTCCTGGCTGCGTCGTACGAGGCGAAGGCCTTCGGGGTCAGCGGCGGGATGCCGGGCTGGCGTGCCGCGCGGCTCTGCCCGCACCTGGCCTTCGTTCGGGGCCACTTCGCGGAGTACCCGCGGCTCGCGGACGCCGTGATGGAGGTCCTGGCCGACGTGACCCCCGCCGTCGAGCGGATCTCGATCGACGAGGCCTTCCTCGACGTCTCCGGGGCGACGCACCTCTTCGGCCCGCCAGAGGTGATCGCGCAGCGGATCCGTCGTCGGGTCAGGGCAGAGATCGGGCTTCCGATCTCGATCGGTGCAGCACGCACCAAGCACCTGGCCAAGATCGCCTCGCAGGTGGCCAAGCCCGACGGGATCGTCGTCGTCCAGCCCGGCACGGAGCGGGCGTTCCTCGACCCGCTGCCGGTCGGGTTGATCTGGGGCGTCGGGCCGGTCAACGAGCAACGCCTCGCCGATCGTGGCATCCGGACCATCGGCGAGCTCGCGGCGACGCCCTCCTCGGCCGTGGAACGGATCCTCGGGCAGGGGGTGGGTCGCAAGCTCTCTGCGATGGCGCAGGACCAGGACCCGCGCCGCATCGTGACCGAGCGTCGCGCGGGTTCGGTCGGGGCGCAGTCGGCGCTCGGCCGGCGCGCCCCGGAGCGGGCCGAGGTGCGTGCGGTGCTCGCCCATCTGGCCGACCGTGTCTCGCGGCGCCTGCGGGCCACGGGTCGCGCGGGCCGGACGGTGACGGTCCGGGTGCGGTTCGCCGGGATGAGATCGGTGACGCGCTCGCGGACGCTCGCCGCGCCCGTCGCGACGGCACTGACCCTGACCGAGGTCGCGGAGCGCCTCGTGTGGTCCGCCATCGACGGTTCGTCCGCGCTGCCGGAGATCACCCTCCTCGCCGTGCAGGTCTCCCACCTCACCGACCAGCGGTCGATCCAGCTCGAGCTCGACCTGGCACCGGATGATCCTTGGCGCCCTGGCTCGCCGACCGGCGCCGCGCGGCGCGCAGTGGACGGATCGATGGACGTGATCCGTGCGAGGTTCGGCGGGGAGGCGGTCGGCTATCTCCCCGTCGTCCTGCGGCGAGGAGCCACGGTCCCTGACGCGTTCCGTGAGCTCGCGGAGCACGGCTAGGTCTGCGTCGACCGCCGCGCCCCGGTACGGAGGAGACGGCGATGCGGTTCGTGGGTATCTTGCCGGGGTGTGTCGACGTGGATACCGGCCTGGGCCGATCGGCGGATTCATCCGCGCACGCCTACAGGGTCGTGGTCGGACTGCCGAGACACACCGGGTGATCGTGCGAGGCGCAAGGGGACTGTGCCCGACGGCGGTGCGGCCGACCGGCACGGCACGGATGGAAGTTGGTCACTGATGCTCGCGCGACTGTTGTCAGCCCTCGCCACGGTACTGGTGGTGCTCGCCGGTCCCGGCGCTGCGCATGCGGTCGCCGTCGACTCGTCGACCGTCGTCGTCGGTCAGGTCCAGCGATGGGTCGTCGAGACGATCGACGGGAGCGACGCGGACTTCACGGCGATCGCGCCGCCCGGGGCCCCTGCGATCCGGGTGGACGCCGCCGCTCTCGCGGACGTCCCGACGGGGGACTGGGCCTCCGTCGAGCTCGGTGCGATCTCGGCAGGCAACCAGGACGTGACGACGGCGGACGGCGGTGCCGACGTCCTCGTCGTCGCGCCGGTCGACCAGCCGGCCCAGGCCGCGATCGCCGCCGATGCGATGATCGCCGCAAGTGCGCCCATCGGTTCGCTGCACCGCTCGGCGGCCGTGCTGACGGCAACCCTGCCGGGCCAGACGTCGGACGGCATCACGGTCCCGACCCTCGCGAGCGACCTCAACGGCGCCGTGTCGTCCTACTGGAGCGACTCCACCGGCGGGCTCGTCACCTTCACCGCCGGGAACCAGGTCGCCGCGGGGGTCTACTCCTCGTGGGGCGACCTCAGCACCTGCACGACCGCGCAGGTCCTCGGCTTCCTCTCGTGGACCGCGACCCAGGGTGGAGTCGCACCGACCGTGAACACGGGGCGTCACTCGATCACGTACACGCCGACATTCGGGTCGTGCGGCTTCGCCGGTGTCGCGAACCTCTCGGACGGCGGTTCCGCGTGGGTGAACGGCCTGCAGGTGACCTCCGCACGTGTCGGCACGATGGAGCACGAGCTCGGTCACACCCTCGGCCTCGGTCACTCGAACACCCGCGTGGGCTGTCCCTCGGGATCGGACGGATCTGCGGCCCAGTGCACCGACTTCGAGTACGGCGACGCCTACGACGTGATGGGCGTCGCGCTGAACGGGGATGGTCCCCTGAGCGGTGCCCAGCTCGACGTCCTCGGCCTCCTGACTCCTGCCTCGACCGTCGACGTGACGGGCGGGGCAGACGTGACGCTCGCACCCGTCGGCGGGCTCACGGGGAGCAGGTTCCTGCGCTTCGTGACGGGTGGCGCGACGTACGTCGTGGAGTACCGGGGGGCGGTCGGTCGCGACGCGAACCTCGCCACCTCGCGCCGAGGCTGCCCGACCGGTCTGACCCCCTGCTCCTATGCCCGCTTCGTGCCCGGCGTCGTCGTCCATCGGCTGGACTCGACGACCGCCCAGGGCAAGCCGGTCCTCCTGCAGGTCGCCCCCGGGCCCACCTTCGCCCTGCAGCCGCTCTCCTCCTTCACGACCGCCGACGGCGCGTACTCGATCACCGTGGACTCCACGAGCGCTCAGGGAGCGAGGGTGATCGTCAACGGCGGCGTGCAGGCGACCTCCTCGCCGGACTCGAGCTTCCAGTCGATCTCGCCGGTCCGGATCCTGCCGCGGACGCGCGTCGGCCCGCAGTCCACGGTGACGGTCACCGTTCCGAACGTGCCGGCGGGTGCGACGGCGGTGGCGCTGAACATCACGGCTGCCGACGTCCGCGCCACGTCCTACGTCTCCGCATGCGCGGCGGGCACACCGATCACCGTCTGTCGGCGGACCTCCGCCCTCAACCCGAGCGCCGGGACCGACACGGCCTCCGCCGCGATCGTCGCCCTCGGCGGAACCTCGGGCGACCAGGTCACCCTGTACAACAATGCCGGGACCCTGAGTCTCATCGTCGATCTCGCCGGCTACTACGTCGCCGGTGCCTCCGCCGGATCGCTCTTCGTCAACCAGGCGCCACAACGCGCGCTGGACACACGCGTGGGTACCGCGAGCACCACGTCCCTCACGCTTCCCGGCGTGCCCGCCGGAGCCACAGCGGTCCTGGTGACCGTGACCTCCAGCGCCGCCAGTGCCGTCACGTTCGTCTCGGCCTGTCCGAGCGGTGAGGCGCTGGCCGCGTGCTCGACCACGTCGGCGATCAACCCGACCCCGTCGCGCGACCTGGCCAATGTCGCCGTCGTCAAGCTCGGTGGGCCGGCCGGCAACGAGATCATGCTCTACAACAACGCGGGCTCCGTGCGTCTGGTCGTCGACGTGAGCGGGTACTTCGTCGACCACGCCGTCGCCCCCGCGTCCGCTGCCCTCTTCCGCGCGACCGCGCCCGTTCGCGTGCTGGCCGGTCAGCGCATGCTGCGGGCGCAGGCGCTCACCTTCACGCCGCCGGGTCAGCCGACCGGCACCGTTGCCGTCCAGATGAACGTCACGTCGACCGCGACGACGGGTGTCTCCTTCGTCTCGGCCTGCCCCGGGGGGACGGCGGTGGACATCTGTCGTCTCACGTCGATCCTCAACCCGGCGGGCGGGATCGACTCCTCCGACAATGCCACGGTCACCCTCGGCGGCCCGGGCAGCGACTCGGTTCTCCTCTACAACAACGCGGCACCGTTGACCCTCATCGTCGACGTGACCGGGTACTTCGTCCGCGTGGCCTGAGCGCCTCGCCGGCAGCGGGAGCCGTGGTCGGGCTCAGCCCTCTCGACCGGGCCCGCGCATGAGGACGGGTTGCGTCCAGAGCGATCCGCGGGTGACGTCCTGGCCACGGAGCTGTCGGACGGCCGCGATGGTCCGCCGGAGCAGACCGACGACGCCGACGAGCAGGACGGAGGCCACCGGGAGCTCGACCAGGACGGCGGTGACCACGGCTCCCCACTGCTCGGAGGTCCCCCAGGACAGCGTGACGTCGAACCAGGCATCCACCAGGACGAGCGTCGCGGCGACGGCCAGGGCCACCACGGACAGCTGGCGGCGGTGCCACACGAGCCAACCGGCGACGGCAAGGGAGGCGGCGAGGAGGACGTCGTAGCCGACCCACGCCGTGCGCCATGCGCCTCCGGCCGCGCTCATCGGCAGCGTCGCGGAGAGGTACGCGACCCAGGGGAAGAGCAGCGCGGCGCCACCCATCGTCACCAGCAGGACCAGGAGCCGTCGGCGGGGCGCGCCGCCGCCGGGTACGGGCCGTGGCGCGAGCCGGTCGAGCATCCTCGCCATCTCCGCGCGCTGCTGAGGAGTCCACTGCTCGACCTCCTCGAAGGTCGGCAGCCTGGAGCCTGCAGTCTGCATGGCCGTCTCCCTCGGGCTCGTGCGGTCCCGCGAGGAGCCGCGGGACGGGGTGGACGATGCGGCGTGGCGCCCGTGGTCGCCGTCCGCCGCGGCCGTCGAGACCTCAGGTTAGGGCCGCGGGCGGACGGGGTGCCGCGTCGGCCCCGTGAGCCGCGCCGGTCTCATGTGGTCCGGCTCAGCGGACGAGGTGCCAGGCGACCAGGCCGAACAGCACGCCGAGGCTGTTGGTGGCCCAGTGCATGCCGGCGCTGGCGAGCACGCTGCCGCTCCGTCGTCGCAGCTCCCCGGCGACGACCCCGCCCAGCGCCGTGAACGCGACGATGCCGGCGACGACCAGCACCCCTGCTGCTGCGCCCGCGCCCCGCACGACCTCGCCGATCCCCTGGTTCGCGGTGGCGAGGTGCAGCGAGGGCAGGATGTGCCAGAGCCCGAAGAGGGCGGACGAGGTGAGCAGCACCCGCCACGTCGTGGCGTGCCGCGAGAGCATCCCCCAGAGCACCGAGCGGAACGCCACCTCCTCGAGCACGATCGTGCTGAGGGGGATGACGACGAAGGCCGTCACGAGGGCACCGTGCAGGGAGAGGTGGTAGCGCGCGTCGAGGAAGGCCGGGCGTGTGAAGGGGAGCAGGACCCCGCCCAGGTAGACGAGGGCCACCAGGGCGATCGCGCCGAAGCCCCAGGCGGCGCCGGACCGGAGGCGGTCCCGATGGAGGCCGAGCTGCGACCAGCTCAGCCCGCTCCAGCGGGCGAAGACCAGGAGGGCGAGAGCGGCGACCGGACCGAGCCACATGGCGTTCGTCAGCAGGTGCTGGGCGAGGTTCACCGTCGCCAGCGCAGCCACGACGAGTCCGGTGGCGACGATGGCGGGCAGCGGGGCCGTCGTCGGTCTCTCAGCGACCGCGAGGCTCATCCGACGGTGGTCCGGCTCTCGTGGGTGCGCACGGGGAGCATCGTGTCATCCGGGAGCCCCGAGCGGCGGTCCACGTTGTGTGGGTCCGGTGAGGACCCTGCAGTGGATCCGGTCCGCAGCACGGGAGAGTGCTCCGGATCGGCGCGGAAGGGGCTCGCTCGCTCGCCCACCCGTCAGCGGTGAGCCGCCACGGATGTCCGAACGGGGGTGACTCTCACGTGACGGAAGAATCCAGGCCCGCCCCTCGTGAGGCCAGTGTTCCCCTGGGCCGAGCGACTCCTGCCGTAGCGGTAGACTCGCCGCCGAATCGACGAAGGGCATCATGGGTCTGAACCACCAGCAGATCGGCGAGGTGGCCGAGCGCACCGGCCTGTCGCTGCGCACCATCCGCTACTACGAAGAGGTCGGACTCGTCACTCCGGCGACCCGATCGCACGGTGGCTTCCGGCTGTACAGCGAGGTCGACGTCGCCCGGCTCGAGCTGATCAAGCGGATGAAGCCGCTGGACTTCAGCCTCGAGGAGATGCGCGAGCTGCTCACGGCACTCGACTCTCTCGAGTCCGACGCCACGCCCGCCGCGGACCGCGAGGCACTGCTCGAGCGGCTGGCCGGGTTCCGCCTCGCGGCCGAGGAGCGCTGCGTGAGCCTGCGGACCCAGCTCGAGTCCGCCGAGGGCTTCGCGAACAGCCTTCGTCGGGAGATCCGGCGGCAACGGCGAGTCACGGTCCGGCCCCGTTGATCGCGCCGACGCAGGCCACCACCTCGATCGCGGCGCAGAGCGCTCGTCGGCGCAGCATCGCCGTCATCTCCCACCCGGACGCGGGCAAGTCCACCCTGACCGAGGCGTTGGCGCTGCACGCCCATGTGATCAGCGAAGCCGGCGCGGTGCACGGCAAGCACGGGCGCGCCGGCGTCGTCTCGGACTGGCTCGAGATGGAGCAGAAGAGGGGCATCTCGATCACCTCCGCTGCGCTCCAGTTCTCCTTCGAGGACGTGGTCATCAACCTCCTGGACACCCCGGGTCACGCTGACTTCTCCGAGGACACCTTCCGCGTGCTGACCGCCGTCGACGCTGCGGTGATGCTCCTGGACGCGGCCAAGGGCCTGGAGCCGCAGACCCTGAAGCTCTTCGAGGTCTGCCGGCGGCGCGGTGTCCCGGTCATCACGTTCGTCAACAAGTGGGACCGGCCGGGCCGCGAGGCACTGGCGCTGTGCGACGAGCTCGAGCAGCGGATCGATCTGCGCGCCACACCCGTGACCTGGCCGATCGGGGAGGCCGGTGACTTCCGTGGGCTGGTGGACGCCCGCGCCCAGGGCGTGACCCTCTACCACAAGGCCCCGGGCGGTGCGGCGCTTGCCGAGGAGCAGCACCTCAGCGTCGATGCAGCACGCACGTCCCAGGGCGCCGTGGTCGACGACGCCCTCGACTCCCTCGCGCTGCTCGAGCCACTGGACGTCGAGTCCTTCCGCGCCGGTGCCACGACGCCGCTGCTCTTCGGCGCGGCACTGGCCAACATCGGCGTGCGACAGCTCCTGGACGTCATCTCCGAGCTCGCACCGCCCCCCTCGGCACGCACCGGCACGGACGGAACCGCGCGTGCGATCGACGAGCCGTTCAGCGGCTTCGTGTTCAAGATGCAGGCGGGCATGGACGCCAACCATCGCGACCACCTCGCCTTCGTCAGGGTCTGCTCGGGGGAGTTCGAGCGCGGCATGGTCGTGACCCATGCGCGCTCCGGACGACCCTTCGCGACGAAGTACGCGCTCTCGGTCTTCGGCCGGACCCGCGAGGTCATCGAGACCGCCTACCCCGGCGACATCGTGGGCCTGGTCAACGCCAGCAACCTTGCGGTCGGTGACACGCTCTACGCGGCGCCCGGCCCGGCTGTCACCTTCCCGCCGATGCCGGCATTCGCGCCCGAGCACTTCCTCTCTGCACGCGTCGCCGATCCGGGCCGCTCCAAGCAGTTCCGTCGGGGTATCGCCCAGCTGGAGCAAGAAGGTGTGGTCCAGGTCCTCGTCTCTGAGGCCCGTGGCGACGGAGCGCCCATCCTCGCCGCCGTCGGCCCCCTGCAGTTCGAGGTGGCGGCCTTCCGCATGGAGCACGAGTTCAAGGCCCCGATCCGCACCGAGCACCTGGACTACGCCCTGGCCCGGCTCGCCACCGACGCCGACGCCCGGCTCCTCGCCGGCCGCCAGGGCGTCGAGCTGGCACGCCGCTCCGACGGCGCCATGCTCGCCCTCGTCCGGGACACCTGGCGGCTCAAGTCGCTCCAGCGAGAGACTCCCGACCTCGTGCTCGAACCGCCCCCTGCCGGCTTGCGCTGAGCTGCACCACCACCCGACCCGGAAGCCACCGCACCCACGTGACCTCAGCACTCGCCCGCCGGCGCACGGCGCTGTCCCCGTCCGGCTTCTACGGCTGGCATGTCGTCGTCTACGCCAGCATCGCCCTGGCCGCCACCGGACCCGGCCAGACCGTCGGGGTCTCCCTGTTCATCGACCCGCTCATCCGCGAGCTCGGCCTGACCCGGTCCAGCGTGTCCACGGCGTATCTGATCGGGACGCTCGGTGGAGCGATCGCCCTGCCCTGGATCGGACGGGGCCTTGACCGGTTCGGCGTCCGCCGCACCATGGCCGTGGTGGGCGCGGTCTTCGGCGCGGTCCTCATCGCCCTGTCCTTCGTCACGACCGTCGTCGGGCTGACCATCGGGTTCATCGGCCTGCGGATGGCGGGACAGGGCGCGCTCGGCCTGACGGCCAGCACGGCCGTCGCGTGGTGGTTCCACCGGCGTCGAGGTCTGGCCGCGGGTGTGGTGAGCGCCTTCGGAGCCGTCGGGATCTCCTCGATCCCGCTGCTCATCGAACCCCTGCTGGCCGACCTCGGGTGGCGCAACGTCTGGCGGATCGAGGGGCTCGCCATCTGGCTCGTCGTCATCCCGCTGGGGCTGCTGGCCATGCGCGACAGTCCGGCTGATCTCGGACAGCACCCCGACGGTCCGGTGGCGGTCACCCAGGGTCCGGTCGCCCCGCATGTGCTGGTGGGTGTCAGCCGCACCGAAGCCCTCCGGCACCCCTACTTCTGGCTGATCTCCACCGCGGTCGCCCTGACCGGGCTGCTGACCACCGCGGTGGCCTTCCACCAGATCAGTCTGCTCACCGAACGAGGGCTGAGCCCGGCCCAGGCCGCGGCGAACTTCGTCCCGCAGACCGTCGCAGGCCTCGTGGCGACGCTGGCCGCTGGCTACCTGCTGGACCGCTTCGCCGGGCGCTGGATGATCATCGCATCGATGGCGGTCCTGAGCGCCGGGCTGTGGTGGGGGACGACCGTCTCCCCAGGGGTGTCGGCGTTCGCCTTCGGTGTGATGCTCGGGGCCGCCGGTAGCATGATCCGAGCGGTCGATACGGTAGCCCTGCCCCGGTACTTCGGCACCCTGCACATCGGCTCGATCCGGGGCCTGGTCGCCTCGATCAGTGTCGCCGGAACCGCGTGTGGTCCAGTGCTCTTCGCCGCTGTGTTCGACCGCACCGGCTCCTACTCGCCGGCTCTCCTCGCCGGTGCCCTCGCACCCCTGACCATCATCGTCTGGGCCCTCGTCGCCAAGGAGCCGGCCCTCGGCCGGATCGACAGTCGCCCCCGACGCACGTCGGACCTCGCCGACCTCGACCCGGCCACGACCGCAACGCCCGTTCGCAGCACCGCAGTCCACACGACCACCCCGCCGTCGTGAAGAACCTTGCAGCACCCAGACCGACTCTCAACCACAGGGCCGAGCGGCCCTCACTCCGGAGGCTCCAGACCATGCCCACAGCCCAGCCCAAGACTCTGTCCGCCCCGCCTCCGCTGAGGCGCGGCGCACTGCGCATCACTCCGATGGGCGGCCTGGGGGAGATCGGGCGCAACATGACCGTCTTCGAGCACGCCGGCAAGCTGCTCGTCGTGGACTGCGGAGTCCTCTTCCCCGAGGACCACCAGCCCGGCATCGACGTGATCCTCCCTGACTTCACCTCGCTGCTCGACCGGCTCGGCGACATCGTCGCGATCGTGCTCACGCACGGCCACGAGGACCACATCGGCGGCGTCCCCTACCTGCTCAAGGAGCGCGCCGACATCCCGGTGATCGGCTCGCAGCTGACCTTGGCGTTCATCGAGGCCAAGCTCAAGGAGCACCGGATCAAGCCGAAGACGGTGACCGTCGCCGCCGGAGCCACCCATCAGGCAGGGCCCTTCGGCCTGGAGTTCGCGGCGGTCAACCACTCGATCCCCGACGGCCTGGCCGTCGCCATCCGGACCGAGGCCGGCCTGGTGCTGCACACCGGCGAC
>JBBSAL010000015.1:0-83774 GCA_038252305.1 Actinomycetales bacterium
GGACGGGGCGCCCGGCGAGACGCAGCCCCTCGAAGGCCTGCGGGCTCGTCACCTCGTGCACGAGGTGGAGGTCGATGTAGAGCAGATCAGGCGCCCCGTCGGTGCCCCGACGAACGACGTGCGCGTCCCAGACCTTCTCCGCCAGCGTGCCTGCCATGACACCGATCCTCTCGTCCACCCACCCCCCGTTCTCGGGAGGTTTGCGCCTGCCACTTGCATCTCAGTACGCGAGACGCCAATATCGACCTATGGACAACTCTAGCGGAGTCGGCGTCCTCGACAAGGCCGCTGCCGTGCTCAGTGCCCTCGAGGCCGGACCTGCCACGCTCGCGCAGCTGGTCGCCGCCACCCATCTTGCCCGACCGACGGCCCACCGCCTCGCCGTTGCCCTCGAGCACCACCGACTCGTCGCCCGCGACATGCAGGGACGGTTCATCCTCGGCCCGCGTCTGGCCGAGCTCTCGACCGCCGCCGGCGAGGACCGCCTGCTCGCCGCCGCGAACCCCGTTCTCGCCGCGCTGCGCGACCACTGCAGCGAGAGCGCCCAGCTCTACCGCCGCCAGGGCGACCAACGCATCTGCGTCGCAGCCGCCGAACGGCCGATCGGCCTGCGCGACTCGATCCCCGTCGGCGCGACGTTGACGATGCACGCCGGCTCCGCCGCGCAGATCCTGCTCGCCTGGGAGGAGCCCGACCGTCTGCACCGCGGGCTCCAGGGCGCGAAGTTCACCGCGACGATCCTCTCGGGCGTCCGCCGCCGCGGCTGGGCGCAGTCCGTTGCCGAGCGCGAGCCAGGCGTCGCCTCGGTCTCCGCGCCGGTGCGCGGCAGCTCGGGCCGCGTGGTCGCTGCCGTGTCGATCTCGGGCCCCGTCGAACGCCTGAGCCGTCAGCCCGGCCGGTTGCACGCCGGCGCTGTCGTCGCGGCGGCCAACCGGCTCACCGAGGTCCTGCGCCGCACGGGCGACTGACAACGCTCAGGGCCGGCAACGGCCCGGGCACAGAACAGCCCGGTCGTCGGTGACGACCGGGCTGTGGTGGTACCCCCAAGGGGATTCGAACCCCTGTTACCGCCGTGAGAGGGCGGCGTCCTAGGCCACTAGACGATGGGGGCCGGGACTGTCTCTCCCCAAGGGGATCGACGGCTGAGAACTCTACCGCATGAGCATCAGTGCTCCGTCCGGCTCGTCGCCCGACTGCACCTGCACACGCTGGGGTACCAGGACTCGAACCTAGACTAAGTGAACCAGAATCACTCGTGCTGCCAATTACACCATACCCCAAGGGGGTATCCGTTCGGGCCTGTCGTCGAGATTCCGCGTGAACGGAGGACCTCCAGGACCGGACGGCGTACCGGCGGGGAACTCTACCGGAGCCGCGGGGTCTGACCAAACCATGTGCCTGCACCGCTGACGTGGCACCATGCGGGACGTGACCGGCATGCGCTCCTCCTCCTCCCCCGCCATCGCCCCGTCCACCCTGACCCGCCCCGAGCTGCTCGGCGCGCACGGGATGGTGACGTCGACGCACTGGCTCGCCTCCCAGGCGGGCATGGCCGTCCTCGAGCAGGGCGGGAACGCGTTCGACGCGGCCGTCTGCACCGGCCTGGTGCTGCATGTCGTCGAACCGCACCTCAACGGGCTCGGCGGCGACGTGCCGATCATCGCCGCGACGGCCGGCAGCGGTCGCCCGTTCGTGATCTGCGGCCAGGGCACGGCACCGGCCGCCGCCACCCCTGACGCCTTCGCCGCTCTCGGCCTGGAGACGATTCCCGGCACCGGGCTGCTCCCGGCCGTCGTCCCCGGGGTCTTCGGCGCCTGGATGGACCTGCTGACCCGCTACGGCACCTGGACGGTGCGCGCGGTCATGGCGCCGGCGATCGGCTACGCGCGCGACGGCTTCCCCCTCCTGCCCCAGGCCGCCGCCACGATCGGCCGGGTCGCGGGACTCTTCCGTGAGCACTGGACCTCGTCGGCCGCGCTGTACCTGCCCGACGGCGCTCCCCCGGAGCCCGGCTCGCGCTTCCGCAACCCGGCGCTGGCCGCCACGCTCGAGCGACTGGCCGCGAGCGCCGACGCGCACCGCGACCGCGAGGCGGGCATCGAAGCCGCCCGGGCCGCCTTCTACGAGGGCTTCGTCGCCGAGGCGATCGACGCGACCTGTTCCGGCCCGGCCGTCCACGACTCCTCCGGGCGTGCTCACCGAGGGCTCCTCACCGGACAGGACCTCGCCGGCTGGCGCGCCAGCGAGGAGGAGGCCGCGAGCGTCGAGGTCTTCGGCCGGACGGTGGCCAAGACCGGGCCGTGGGGCCAGGGTCCGGTCCTCCTCCAGCAGCTCCTCGTGCTCCAGGGTCTCGACCTGGCCGACACGGCCGCCGGGTCGGCCGAGCTGGTGCACGCCGTCGTCGAGTCCGCCAAGCTCGCGTTCGCCGACCGGGACGCCTGGTACGGCGACCCCGAGCACAGCGACGTCCCTCTCGACGCGCTCCTCTCCCCCGCGTACGCCGACGAGCGCCGCCGGTTGATCGGCCAAGAGGCGAGCGACGGGCTGCACCCCGGCTCCCCCGACGGGCGTCGGCCCCGGCTCCCGGCACTGGTGCGGGACGGGCTCGCCGACGACGCGCCCGGAGCGCACCGAACGGCCGCCGGCGGGGGCGAGCCGACCTTCGCGCACGCGGCCGACGAGGAGCCCGCAGGCCACCCGACCTCGGCCGATGCCCCGACCGCACCGGACGGCACCGTCCGTGGCGACACCTGCCACCTGGACGTCGTCGACAGGTGGGGCAACGTCGTCTCCGCGACCCCGAGCGGCGGCTGGCTGCAGAGCTCGCCGACGATCGCCTCGCTCGGCTTCGCGCTGCCGACCCGCGGGCAGATGTTCTGGCTCGAACCGGGACTGCCCACGACCCTCGCCCCCGGACGACGCCCCCGGACGACCCTCAGCCCGACGCTCGTCCTGCGGGACGGGCAGCCCGAGCTGGCCTGCGGCACCCCGGGCGGCGACCAGCAGGACCAGTGGCAGACGCCGTTCCTGCTGCGCCACCTCGCCTTCGGTCAGGGACTCCAGGAGGCGATCGACGCACCGTCCTGGCACACCACCCACCTGGTCTCCTCCTTCGACCCCCGCGTCGTCGAGCGCCGCGGGCTGCACGTGGAGGAGCGCGTCGGCAGCGAGGTCCTCGCCGACCTGCGTCGACGCGGGCACGCCGTGACCGTCACCGGGCCGTGGTCGCTCGGCCGGCTCACGGCCGCCGGGATCCGGGCCGACGGCATGCTGCGCGCGGCCGCCACCTCCCGGGGCGCGCAGGCGTACGCGGCGGGGCGCTGATGGATGCCCAGCAGCTCGTCGCGATCGGGATCGCCGGAGTCCTCGCCGGGACGGTCAACACCATCGTCGGCGCAGGAACGCTGATCACGTTCCCGCTGCTCGTGGCACTCGGCGTGCCGCCGATCACGGCCAACGTGTCGAACACCGTCGGTCTGGTCCCCGGCGCGGTGACCGGCGCCTGGGGCTACCGACGCGAGCTCGCAGGCCAGTGGCCGGTCGTGATCCGGATGGCGCTGCTGAGCGCCGTCGGCGGGGTGGCCGGGGGGCTGCTCGTGCTCGTGGCCGATCCGGGAACGTTCACGGCCGTCGTCCCCTGGCTGCTCGTCGTCGCCGCGGGGCTGGCCGCGGCCCAGCCGCGCGTGGCCGCCTGGGTGCGACGGCGCGGCTCCGAGACGGACAGCGCCGCGACCACGACTGCCGACCGGCTCGCCGGCCACACCCGGCCGTTGACCGTCGGCCTGGCGCTCGGCATCACCGCGACCGGGATCTACGGCGGCTACTTCGGGGCCGCGCAGGGCGTGGTCCTCATCTCCCTGCTCGGCATCGGGTGGAGCAGCGACCTCCATCGGGCGAACGGCGCGAAGAACGTCCTCGCCGGGACCGCGAACCTCGTCTCGGCTGCGGTCTTCATCGTCGGCGGCGCGGTGGACTGGAAGATCGCCGGACTCATCGCCGTGGGTTCGGCGCTCGGCGGCGTGCTCGGCTCGCGCCTGGGCCGCCGCATCCCCGCCGTGCTGCTGCGTGCCCTGATCGTCACCGTCGCACTGATCGCCGCAGCCGCGCTCTGGCTGGGCTGAGGCGCGGTCAGGCCCCGCGGTCCCCCGCGACGAGCCATCGGCTCGCGTAGGGCGGCAGCCAGACGTTGCCGTCGGGCTCGACGCGCACCTGCCAGCCGCCCAGGAGGTCGCGAGTGCCCGCGAGCCCGAGCTCTGCGAGCCGGCTGCCCGGGAACGGGCGCCACTCGCCGGTCACGTTGTACAGACCGAGGACCGCACCGAGGGGATGGCTGCGCAGCACCGGCAGCACCCCCGGGTTCGAGGGGTCGAGCGCCCGGGCGGACGTCGCGGCGTGCAGGTGCGGGGTGACCCGCCGGACCTGCACGAGGTGCTGGATCCCGGAGAACACCCGCTGCTCGACGCTCCCGGGCTCGTGCCGGCGCTCGGCCAGCGCCCAGTCCATCCGCGGCCGGTGCACCCATCGGCTGTCGTCCTCGTGACCGGGCTCGCTCGCCCAGCGCCGGTCGTTCGCCAGACCCAGCTCGTCGCCCATCCACAGGACCGGGACGCCCCCGAAACCCAGGATGACGGCATGCACGAGGAGTAGCCGGTCGATCGCCGTCTGGATCGCCGCCTCGTCGCCGCCGGCGACCGCAGCGTCCAGCCCGACGAGCGCCGCTGCCGTCCCGGAGACCCTCCGGTCACCTGTCGCGGGGTTGTACTGGAAGACGACGCCGCGGGCCGTCGAGCCCGGGAACTCCCCCAGGTACCAGTCGGACAAGAACGCCCGGTGCCGGTAGCCGTCGAGCCCGACGGCCCCCGCGTCGGCGTCGTCGATCGCCCAACCGATGTCGTCGTGGCAGCGCGCGTAGGTGATCCAGGCCGTCGACGTCGGGGCCGCGGGCAGCTGCTGGAGCGCCCGCACCCCCAGCCGGGCGTCGGCGGAGGCGAGCATCGACCAGATCTGCACCATGAGGCCGTTGTGGTACGCGAGATCGCTGACCTTGCCGTGGTGCTCGCCCTGTCCCAGGTACTGCAGGAGGTCCGACGGGGCGACGATCGCCTCGGCCTTGAAGATGACGCCTGGCGCCGCCACCCGGACCAGGGCACGCAAGCCCTGGGTGAGGGCGTGCACCTCGGGCTCGTTCTGGCAGCTGGTCCCGAGTCGCTTCCACATGAAGGCGATGGCGTCGAAGCGCAGCACCTCGACACCGGCGGCAGCGAGGAACAGGACGATCTCGGCGTACTCGGCGAAGACGGCGGGATTGGTCCAGTTGACGTCCCACTGCCAGGAGTTGAACGTCGTCCAGACCCAGCCGCCGATCTCGTCGTCCCAGGTGAAGTTGCCGGGCGCGAAGTCGGGGAACACCTCGGGAAGCGTGCGCTCGAAGGCGTCCGGGGCGATGCGGTCGGGGTGGACGTGGAAGTACTCGCGATACCTCTCGTCGCCCGCCCGTGCAGCCCGGGCCCAGGCGTGCTCCTTCGCGACGTGGTTGAGCACGAGGTCGGCGACGAGGCTGATCCCCCGCGCCCGCAGGGCGGTCGCGAGGGCGCGCAGGTCGTCCATCGTGCCGAGGTCGGAGCGGACGGAGCGGTAGTCAGCGACCGCGTAGCCGCCGTCGTTGTCGCCCTCGCGCGGCTGCAGCAGCGGCATGAGGTGGAGGTAGGTCACCCCGAGCTCGCGCAGGTAGTCGATGTGCTCGCGGACGCCGTCGAGTGTGCCGGCGAACCGGTCGGCGTAGCAGGCGTAGCCCACCATGCGGGGCGACTGGAACCAGGTCGGGTCGAGCGTCCGGGCCTCGTCGAGACGGGCGAGCTCCGGATCCCGGTCGCGGAAGGCGGTGGCGGCGAGGAGCATCAGCCGGCCGGTGAGCGCGGCGACCTGCTCCGGGGTGTAGATCGCCTCCAGACCGGCGACGAGGTCCGGCCACCACCGGTCGATGCGCAGCTCGAACGTGCGGCGACGCTCCGGGCTGAGACCAGCCAGAACGCTCGCGACGGTGGTCTCGGTCGTGGCCGTCATGCTGCTCCTCGTGCTCGGCGACTACGCCGCAGCATGACTCTCCGTTGAGCCGCGCGCGGGTCTGGCAAACGCTTGCACCGTAGTGGAGCAGCCGCGATGAAGGGTAGACGGGGACCCGCACGAGGCGAGGGCACCGACACGTCAGCGGTCGCACGACGAGGGTGCGGTGCCCCTGCTCAGACCGACAGGCCGAGCACGCCAGGGAGCTCGTCGAGCGAGGAGATCACCCGCACCCCGGAGGCCATCGCTGCCTCCAGCTCGCCGGCCGAGACGGGCACCCGGCGCGGGCCGGGCCGGTCGAGCCAGACGCCGACCAGACCGGCGCGGGCGGCCGCATGCGCGTCGATGTCGAGCTCGTCCCCGACGTAGACCGTGCGCGAGGGGTCGGCGCCCAACCGCCGGCAGGCCTCGAGGAAGACCCGCTCGTCCGGCTTGCCCACGCCGAGCGTGTCGACCCCGACCAGTACCGGGACGTCGGCCATGCCCGTGGCTCGCATCTTGCCGGTCTGGTACTCCGCGCCGGCGTTGGACAGCGCGCCGACGGCGATCCCGGCCGCCTGCAGCGCGTCCAGGGCGGGGCGCGCATCGGCGTGCGCCGTCCAGGCCGCCGCGAACCCCGCCTCGAAGACGGCGTCCCAGGCGTTGAAGCTCTCGTCGTCGAGCTCGGGCCCGTCGAACTCACCGTGCAGGGCGTTGGCCCGGGCCACGCGTTGGACCCGGTGCGAGACCTCGCCGCGCGTGTAGCTGCGGTAGTGCCCTCCGGCATCGGCACGCCACACGTCGAGGAGGACGCCGGTGTCGCCCTCGCCCAGGTGGGGCAGGTACACCGCGCGCACGGCGTCGAGGGCGAGGGCGAAGGCGCCCTTCGTGTCGACGAGGGTGTCGTCGATGTCGAACAGGACGCCCTCGACGGAGCCGCCGTTCACAGACCGAGGCGCAACGCCGCGAGCCGCGCGAGCGTCGAGCTGCGCCCGAGGATCTCCATCGACTCGAAGAGCGGGGGCGAGACACGGCGACCGGAGACCGCCACGCGCAGCGGCGTGAAGGCGACCCGGGGCTTGAGCCCGAGCCCGTCGACGACGGCCTCGGTGAGCGTCTGCTGGATGGTCGCGGCCGTGAAGGCCTCTTCGTCGAGGCCGGCGAGGGCGCCGGCGGCGGCGTCGAGCACCGCGGGCGCATCGGCCTTGAGCGCGGCAGCGGCGTCCGGCTCGACCACGAGGGCCTCGTCGGCGACGAAGAGGAAGCCGAGCATCCCGACGGCCTCGCCGAGCAGCGTCATCCGCTCCTGGACGAGCGGGGCGGCCTCGGTGAGGACCGCCTGCTCGCGCGGCGTCAGCCCGTCGAACGAGTCGGCCGACAGCACACCGGCGCGGTGCAGGTACGGCACGAGCCGGTCGCGGAAGTCGCTCACGCCGAGCCGACGCAGGTGCGTCGCGTTGATCGACTCGGCCTTGGCGAGGTCGAACCGCGCGGGGTTGGGGTTGACGTCGGCCACGTCGAAGGCGGCGACGAGCTCGGTGACGCTGAACACGTCGTTGTCCGCGGCGATCCCCCAGCCGAGCAGGGCGAGGTAGTTGAGCAGTCCCTCCGGGGTGAAGCCGCGCTCGCGCAGCAGGAAGAGGCTGGACTCGGGGTCCCGCTTGGAGAGCTTCTTGTTGCCCTCCCCCATCACGTAAGGCAGGTGCCCGTAGACCGGCTCGACGCGCGCGATGCCCAGCTCGATCAGGGCGCGGTAGAGCACCACCTGGCGCGGTGTCGAGGAGAGCAGGTCCTCCCCGCGCAGCACGTGGGTGATCTCCATCAGCGCGTCGTCGACGGGGTTGGTGAGCGTGTAGAGCGGCTGCCCGTTGCCCCGCACGATGACGTAGTCCGGGATGGAGCCGGCGGCGAACGTCAGGTCGCCGCGGATGAGGTCGCGGAAGGTCACGGCGTCGTCGGGCATGCGCATCCGCAGCACGGCCTCGCGGCCCTCGGCGCGGAAGGCAGCCTTCTGCTCCTCGCTCAGGTCGCGGTCGAAACCGTCGTAGCCGAGCTTCGGGTCGCGGCCGGCCGCGCGGTGACGCGCCTCGACCTCCTCGGGGGTGGAGAAGGACTCGTACGCGTAGCCACCCTCGAGCAGGCGGCGGGCGACGTCGCGGTAGACGTCCATCCGCTCGGACTGCCGATAGGGCGGGTGCGGGCCGCCGACCTCCACGCCCTCGTCCCAGTCCAGCCCGAGCCAGCCCAGCGCGTCGAGCAGCTGGAGATAGCTCTCCTCGCTGTCGCGCGCCGCGTCGGTGTCCTCGATGCGGAAGACGAAGGTGCCGCCGACGTGCCGGGCGTACGCCCAGTTGAACAGGGCGGTCCGGATGAGGCCGACATGTGGCGTGCCGGTCGGCGAGGGGCAGAAGCGGACCCGGATGTCGCTGCCGGTCACGGCGACGGGGACCGTCGCGGGAGCTGCAGAAGGGACGGCGGGCGCGGCGGGGGTGTTCTCGGGCATGGTGCGCCCAGCCTAGTCGCGGCGCAGCACCGGGTTGCGGAGCACCCCGATCTCCTCGACCTCCACCTCGACGACCTGCCCGTGCTCGATCTGCCCGACCCCGGCCGGGGTCCCGGTGAGGATCACGCCACCGGGCAGCAGCGTGAACGCCTCGGAGATGTAGCTGACCAGGTGCGCGACGTCGAAGACCATCTGCGAGGTCCGTCCGTCCTGCCGCTGCTCGCCGTCGACGCGGGACCGGACGGCGAGGTCCTCGACGTCCAGGCCGGGCACGATCCAGGGCCCGAGCGGGCAGGAGGTGTCGAAGCCCTTCGCGCGTGCCCACTGGCCGTCCGTGCGCTGCGCGTCGCGCGCGGTGACGTCGTTGGCCACGGTGTAGCCGAAGACCTGGTCCAGCGCGCGCTCCGGCGAGACGGACTTGGTGACCTTGCCGATGACGACGGCGAGCTCGGCCTCGTAGCTCACCTCGTTCGTCCACGGGGGCAGCACGATCGGGTCGTCCGGGCCGATGACCGTCGTGTTCGGCTTGAGGAAGAGCAGCGGCTGTACCGGCAGCTCGTTGCCCATCTCGGCAGCGTGGTCGGCATAGTTGCGACCGACGCCGATGATCTTCGAGCGCGGGATGACGGGGGCCAGCAGCCGCACGTCGTCACGGTCGAGCGGGATGCGCTCCCCGGTGAGGTCGATCTGCATGTAGATGGGGTCGCCGCGCAGCACGGCGAGCTCGAGCGAACCCTCCTCACCCTGGACCAGGGCGTAGCGGGGATCCGAACCTGTGGTGAACCGAGCGATACGCATGGCCCGAGCCTACGGGCGCACCTAGGCTTCGCGCGTGCAGCGGATCGTGGGGGTCGACCTGGCCAGGGGGCTGGCCGTGCTCGGGATGGTCGCGGCACATGTCGGCGACACGACGGCCCCGGGAACGGGTTGGCTGATCGTGACCCACGGCCGCTCGGCTGCCATGTTCGCCACGCTCGCGGGCGTCTCGATAGCCCTGCTCAGCGGCGGACCGACGCCGCGCGACCTCGTGCGGGCTCGCTGGCGGGTGGCCGTACGGGCGGTGCTCCTGGCCCTCATCGGGCTGTGGCTGATGGCGCTGGGCACCCCGGTCGCGGTGATCCTGCCGAGCTATGCGTTGATGTTCCTCCTGGTGCTCCCGGCGATCGGGTGGTCGCGACGCTCCCTGCTGGTCGCGGCCGGCCTGGTGCTCGCGATCGGGGCTCCGCTGTGGGCGGCCGTCGACCCGCACCCGACCGCACTGCCGCTCTCCCTGCTCGTCGGACACTTCTACCCGGCGGTGCTGTGGCCCACCTACCTGCTCGTCGGGCTCGCGCTCGGCCGCAGCGACCTGCGCAGGCGTGGGACGCGGACGGTGCTGGGCGTCGGCGGCTCGGCGCTCGTGGTGATCGGGTACGGGGGCGGGCTCCTCGTCGAGCGACATCTCGCGCCGGGGTCGTCACTGGCGCCGCTGTTCGCCACGAGCGCGCACGCCAACACCTGGCCGGAGGTCCTCGGGAACCTGGGGGTCGTGGGGCTCGTCCTGCTGGCATGTCTCGTCGGGGCCGAGCGGGTACCGGCCGTCGTCGCACCCTTCGCCGCGACCGGCGCGCTCGCGCTCACCGCCTACTGCGGGCACCTGGTGGCGATCGCGCTGCTCGAGTCCGGCGGGACGTACGCCCCCTCGACTGCGTTGCTCGCCGCGTTCGTCGCCGTGATCGTCGCCGCCTGCTGGGCCTGGCGCGCCCGCTGGGGCCGGGGGCCGGTCGAGCGACTGCTGCACAGCACGTCGACGGTGGTGGCCGCGCTGGTGGCCTGAGGGGCGAAGCTCCTTGCTGCGGCAGTTAGCATGCGAAGCGTGCCGGCCGACCTCCTCAGTGACGTGCCGGAGGGACCTGGACGACCGTCGGGGCGCGAGCATCGGGTGAGCCGTCGCACGGTCCTCACCGGCGCGGCCGTCCTGCTCGCGGGGGCAGCCGCCGGGACCGTCGGCGTCGCGACGCACGCCCTGCCGGGGTCGACCCGGATCCGAGGCTTCCTCGGGCTCGACGGCCCAGCCGGGGTGGTCCCGTCGGTGCCGGGCTCGGTGACCACTCGCCGCATGCGGTCGACCGCGCGCGGGACGTCGGTCACGGTCGCCACCATGGTGCCCGACGGCGTCGAGCCGGCGGGCCTGCCCGTCCTGCTCGCCCTGCACGGTCAGGGGGCCGATGCCCAGACCCTCGTGAGCCTCGGCCTGCCGGAGTTCCTGACCGCCGCCGTTCGCACGGGGATCGCGCCGTTCGCGATCGTCGCCGTCGACGGCGGACACCACTACTGGCACCGCGACGGCTCGGACGACCCGCAGGCGATGCTTCGCGACGAGGTCCCCGGCTGGCTGGACGACGCTGGCCTCGGCCCCGTGCAGGGAGCGCTCGGCATCTCGATGGGCGCGTTCGGCGCGCTCCTCTGGGCCAGCCAGGCACAGGCCTCGGCGCAGACTGCACCGGCCGCGGTCGCCGTCGTGAGCCCGGCACTGTTCCGGACGTGGGACGAGGCGCACGCCCGCAACGCCTTCGCGGACGAGGCCGAGTGGCAGGCGCTCGAACCGCTGCGCCACCTCGACGCCATCGACGGGCGGACCCTCGGCGTCTGGTGCGGGAACGACGACCCGTTCCTGCCCGCCGCGCGCCTCCTGGCCACGGGCGCCGGGCAGGGACGCGGCGCGGCCGTCGCACGCTACGACGCGGGGGCACACACCGAGGGCTACTGGCGCCGCGTGCTGCCGGACGTCCTGGAGTTCACCGGCGCCACGCTGGCCGACGCTCCCCGGCGGTAGCACGGACGGTGACCGCGACCGGATGGATCAGCCCGGGCGCGGTGGAGACGACGCATCGGCTCCATGGCGGCTCGGTGTCGGTCGTCATCGCACTGCTACCTTGGCCGGCGTGATCACGTGCGCCGGGCGACGGGTATGAAGGCCGTCGTCTACGACCGGTACGGGGCGCCCGATGTCCTGCACGTCGAGGACGTCCCGGTGCCCACCCCCGGCGCGGGCCAGGTGCGTGTCGAAGTGGTCGCGACGTCGGTCAACCTCAGCGACTGGGAGTGCCTGCGCGGATCGCCCGCGTACGCGCGGATCGGCGGGTTGCGGTCCCCGGCTCGCAGGACGCTCGGGTCGGACATCGCCGGTGTGGTCGACGCGGTCGGGCCAGGGGTGACCCGGTTCCGCCCCGGGGACGAGGTGTACGGCGACAACCTCGGGCTGAAGGGTGGGTTCGCGCAGTACGCGCTGGCGCCGGAGCTCGCACTGGCCATCAAGCCGACCCGGCTCACGTTCGCTGAGGTGTCCACCATCCCGCAGGCCGGAGCAATCGCCTGGCAGGGCACGCGCAAGGCTGTCCCTGGTAGCCGGGTCCTGATCAACGGTGCGGGCGGCGGGTCCGGGTCCTTCGCCATCCAGCTGGCCAAGCGGCTCGGTGCCCATGTCACGGGTGTCGACAACGCGGCGAAGCAGGACTTCATGCGGTCGGTGGGCGCGGACGAGGTGATCGACTACGGCCAGGACGACTTCACCAGGGTGACCCCGCCGTACGACCTGATCCTCGACCTGGTCGCAGGCCGATCGGTGTTCGCCTACCGGCGCGCCCTGGCCACCGGCGGGACGTATCGGTGTGTCGGCGGATCGGTACGCACGCTGCTGCGCGTCCTCACCGTCGGCTCGGTGGTCGGGCGGCTGACCGATCGCTCGATCGGGGTGCTCGCGGTGAAGGGGGGACCCGACCACTTCGCACCGCTGGCCGACCTCTGCGTCACCGGGGAGGTCAGGATCCACATCGACAGCAGCGTCGACCTCGAGGGACTTCCCGACGCCCTGGCTCGCGTCGGTGCCGGAAGCGCTCTCGGCAAGGTCGTCGTCCACACCTCCTGACGCGTCACTGAGGGCGTCCGGCCCAGGCAGGCACGAGTCCGTGGCGCGCGCGGCGAAGCAGCACGTCGTGCAGCGCGGCGGTGACCACCCACACCACGAGCAGCCAGGCGAGTGCCTGGTCGCCGAGGTCGAAGCGCCTGTCCACCAGCAGCACTGCGCCGGTGAAGAGTGCGGTGAGGAGCAGGTAGGTGCCCACGGCCGTGCGCTCCTTGCGCTTCATGACCGTGGAGCTCTTGCCGAGCTCCGCACCGAGGTCGGCGGGAGCTCCGAAGGATCCCAGCGCCGATGCGAACGCGTCCTCGACGGCGGCACCGCCGTCGATGCGTTCCTGTGCACTGGAGCGCACGTGGTCCGCAAGCTCACCGATGCGGGGGACGAGCTCGGGGCGGGTGGCGCACAGCTGGTCGGTCCGCTGGCTGATGAGTGCGTCAAGCGATGGCATGAGCTCCTCCGCCGTTCGTGCCACGCAGGGCAGCGAGGGTTGACGAGATCAGGTCGAAGTCGCGCGACTGGGCGTCCAGGCGGTCGCTTCCCGCGGTCAGCAGGCGGTCGTACTTCCTGACGCGGCCGGCGTCCGACGTCGCTGGGTAGCTCTCGATGTACCGTCGGGACTCGAGGCGGTGCAGCAGCGGGTACAGCCTCCCCTCGGTCCATTCCAGCCGTCCTCCCGACGCCGCCTCGATGTCCTGCAGGATGGCGTGGCCGTAGCTGTCGTCCCGGCGAAGAACGGCGAGCACGAGTGGCGTGGCAGAGGCGGCCACGAGGTCCTTGGCAAGCTTCACCTGGTCTCACCTCGTCGGCGTCGGATACCTAGAGCTGGCAGGTGCCATGCCGAACAGTGCGAGGTGTGCAAGACGCCGAGGGTGCCCACGGCGTGCCGAGGCCAAGCGCGCACATCGCCAGGAGTACGGCTCGCGGGTCCGCTGAGGTCGGCGAGGGCTGGCGTCGCCATCCGGGGCGACGTCTCCCCACCCCCGGTACGGCGGCTGCCGCGGAGCCCTCCCCGCTCAGACCCGGCCGAGCACCTCGGAGTGGAGCACGGCGAACCAACCGTCCGGTGCGGTCCCCCAGCCACGCCACGCCTCCGCGAGCTCCTCGAGGGCGACGTCGTCCGCGAGGCCGTGGTCCCGGGCGTGCCGCGCGAAGGTCGAGGACGTCACCCGTTCGGCCCAGCTCTGCGACCACCAGTCCCGCTCGGCATCGGTCGCGTAGCACCAGGCAGCGGACGTGCAGGTGAGGTCGTCTGGGGCGAAGCCAGCGGCCAGGGCCCAGGACCGCAGATGACGGCCGGCATCGGGCTCGCCACCGGTCGCGACGGCGACCTCGTGGTACAGCGCCCGCCACTCGTCGAGCCCCTGGGAGGCCGGGTGCCACGTCATCGCGGCGTAGTCGGCATCGCGGACGGCGACGAGGCCACCGGGCCGCGTGACGCGCCGCATCTCGCGCAGGACCGCCACCGGGTCGCCGACGTGCTGGAGCACCTGATGAGCGTGCACGACGTCGAACGAGTCGTCGTCGAACGGGAGGTCGTCACCGGCGGCGACGACGAGAGTCAGCTCGACCCCGCTCGCCGCGGCCTCGGCACGCGCGAGCTCGATCGCCGGGGCCGAGGCATCGACGCCCACGACCTCTCCGGGTGCGACGAGCCGCGCCAGGTCGACGGTGATGGTGGCGGGCCCGCAGCCGAGGTCGAGGACCCGCAGTCCGGGAACGAGATGCGGCACGAGGTAGGCGGCGGAGTTCTCGGCGGTCCGGACCCGATGGGCGCGCAGCACGCTCTCCTGATGGCCGTGCAGGTAGGTGCTCACCTGCCCAGCGAACCCCCGCCCGTCCCGCGTATCAAGTAGCAGGACAGTCCGTCTCACCTAACGGAATCGACGCCCCTGTTGGCCAGCTGGTCCGCGCGCTCGTTGCCGGGATCGCCGGAGTGCCCCTTGACCCACACCCAGGACACGTCGTGCCGGGCGACCTCCGCGTCGAGGGCCTGCCACAGCTCGACGTTCTTCACCGGCTTCTTGTCCTTGGTGCGCCAGCCGTTGCGCTTCCAGCCGACCATCCACGAGGACGTGCCCTGCATGACGTAGGTCGAGTCGACGTGCAGCACGACCTCGCACCGGCGGGTCAGCGCGCGGAGCCCCTCGATGACGGCCGTGAGCTCCATCCGGTTGTTGGTGGTCAGCACCTCGCCCCCGAAGAGCTCGCGCTCGTGGTCGCCGGTGCGCATCCACACGCCCCAGCCACCGAGGCCCGGGTTGCCCTTGCAGGCACCGTCGGTCCACATCTCCACGCGGGTCAGCTCAGGCACCGGACCACCCTAGGGGCTGGGCGAGGCGCAGCGACGCCGCACGCCGGGTCGCGCCAGCGCCTACCGTGCAGGCATGCCGGTGCGCGATCAGACGGTGCTCGAGCCCGCCGAGTGGGCCGTGGCTCAGGCCGAGCACGCCGCTCGGGCGGACGCGCTCACCGCCGCCCATCGTGCGCGGCGTGCGGCCGGGGTCCGGCACCCGATCGAGGACTTCCTCGTGGACTACTACGGGTTGCGTCCCGGTCGGCTGCGCCGCTGGCACCCCGGGGTCGGCACCGCACTGGCCGGCGCGGATGCCCCGCACACGGGCGAGCGCTGGTACGCCGCGACCACCCCGGACGATCGACCGATGGTGACCCTCGACGTCCCCGCGTTCCTCGCCGATCGCGGCGGCACCGTCACCTACGTCCGCGGCCTCCTGGCGGCGACCGCCTCGCGCCCTGCCCAGACGGGCTGCCTCGGGCTGCACGAGTGGGCGATGGTCTACCGCCAGGACGACCCGCTGCGTCGCCATGACCTCCCGCTGCGCCTCGGCAGGGCCGGGACCGACGCCGTCGTCGAGGCGCACACGATCCGCTGCTCGCACATCGACGCCTTCCGGTTCTTCACGCCGCAGGCGCGGCCGCTCAACCGGCTCCAGCCCACGCGCGAGACGCAGCCAGAGCTCGAGCAGCCCGGCTGCCTGCACGCCACGATGGACCTGCTCAAGTGGTCGATGAGCCTCGGCCCCGCAGTTCCCGGCGCGATCCTCCTCGACTGCCTCGAGCTGGGCTTCGCGGCCAGACGGCTCGACATGCAGGCCTCGCCCTACGACGTCTCCTCCCTCGGGGAACCGACCGTCGCCATCGAGACGGCCGACGGCCGGGCGGAGTACATCGCGCGGCAGCAGTCGTTCGCCGAGCAGGCCGCGCCGCTGCGGCAGGCGCTCGTCGAGGTCTGCGACCTCCTGCTCGACGCCGCGACAGCGCCCTGAGCCGGTCCGGTCAGGGCCAGGGACCGAGCTCCGGCAGCGACGTCGGCACCCCGTCGGTCGTGGCGTGGAGGGGCTCGAGCGGCTCGCGACCGGCCAGCCACGCGACGATGTCGCCGGCGGCTCCCGTGACCTTCACCGTCACGCCGTCGCCCAGGTAGCGCGGATCGTCGACGTCCGTCGGCTCCAGATCGAGCCGGACGCCGGCCGGCACCCGGGCGCTGAGGTAGCCGACGAGGTGCTCGCGCAGTCCGGCTCCCCACATCGTGTGCTCGACACCGAGGTCGAGGTCGACCAGGTGGATGCTCGTCTCACGCCACCAGGCCAGGACCAGCGCGGCGGCGGTGCGGTCGCGGAAGCCCGTGTGGCGCGCGAGCGCGGCCTCGTCGAGCAGGTCGAGCAGGCTCTCGACGTGGTCGAGCACCGCCTGGACCCGCGCGACGTGCTCGGCGGCACTCAGGCCCGCGGCCGCGTCGATCGCAGCGTTGCGGCCCTCCATCCCTCCGTCGTAGAACGGGACGACGGGGGCGTCCGCATAGGCGTTCTGCAGCTGGCGCGCCGCCGCCTCCCCCAGGTTCTCCAGGTGCGCGAGCACATGCCCGCGGGTCCAGCCGGGAAGCCGAGAAGGCTCCCTGACCTGCGCGTCCGTGAGCCCGTCCAGCGTCGTTCGCACACGCTCGTGCGTCCACTCGATCGATTCCAGGGCCACCACGACATCGGAGGGGATCATGACCCCATCCCACTCGCCCTCGAGGCGAAGGGCAACTGCGCGCACGGCCGACACGCCCTCGGCCAGACCGCCATACGCACCCGCGCGCCCTCGCAGGCCGCCGCGTACGCTCGAGCGATGGCGCTGCGCCATGACGGCATGATCGATGTCGAGCTCGACGACGAGCCCGACCCGTCCTCGCGCCCGTCAGCGCAGGGCGGCGGTCCCGATGGCCGGCCTCCCGCGCGCCGCGAGCCCCTCACACCTGCGCTACGCCGCGTCCGCCGTCGACGAGGGCTGCGGGCGACGGCGGTCGTCCTGACCGTCAGCGGCCTGGCCCTCGGCGGGCTCACGCTGCGCGACACCGCCGCCGTCCGCGCCGACGACGCGCGCGTACGGGCTCTGGCCGATGTCCCCGGCCTCGTGGGCTCGCTCCGGACCCCGCTGTCCGAACGATGGCGCGGGCCGGCCTCCGCGACCGTCGCCGGGCCGCTCGCGCTGACCGCCGAGACCGTCGACGGGACCGTCCGCACCGTGGCGCGGGACACCTCGACCGGGGCGTCGCGCTGGCTCGTCCCCCGATCGCTCACCCCGGCGAACCAGCCACCGACCTGCGCACTGCTCGCCCCCGCCACGGCCCTCACCTGTGAGCTCCCTGGCCGCCCGGGGATCCCCTCACCCAACACCGACGAGACCCTCGGCGGCACGCCGAGCCGTCTGATCACGTTCGACGCCGCGACCGGCGCCGTCCTCGACCTGGAGGTGCTGCCCGTCGCCACGGTCGGCTGGGCGGTCGCGGGATCCGACGTCGTCACCGCGTCCCTCGCCGACGGAGCCCTCGTCGTCACGCGCACGGCGCCCGCGACGCGCCAGGACGTCTGGTCCCGACGGGTCCGGCTCCCGGTACCGGTCATCGCGCGCCAGCTCGACCTGCGGGTCACCAAGGGTCTCGTCGAGGTCGACGGGGCGATCGCGGCGGTGCTCGACGCCACCACCGGCACGACGCTGGGCACCTTCGCCCCGGACGGGCCGGACAGCATCGCCGTCCAGCTCTCCGCCGACCGGCTCGGCTTCACCACCTGGCAGGGCGGGACCGGTACCTGGTACGACCGCCGGGGGCATGCCGGCACGTCGCTCGCCGGCACACCGCTCGAGCCCACCATCGACGACGGGTCCAGCGCGACGCTCCTGCTGCGCGGCGACGCCTTCGCCTACGGGGTCGACATCCTCGACGGATCCCCGAGGTGGACGCTCACCCCCGTGCGGCAGGCGCTGCTGCGGCTGCGTGGCCTGCTGCTGCTGGACGGTGGCGAGATGCTGCGGGCCGTCGACGCGGAGACCGGGGCCACGCGCTGGTCGGCCGCGGCCATGGCGAGCGAGGCCGACGCGATCGTGCCCTGCGACGGGGTCCGGGTGCTCGCGGTCGTCCCCGGCCACGGCCGAGGCCCCGCCATGCTCACCGCGTTCGTCCTCGACGACGGCAGCGTGGCCTGGTCGGTGCCGATGCCCGCCGGGACCACGACGCTCGCGGCTCGCGACGGCGCGGTCGTCGCCACCGGCCCCGAGGCCACCGTTGTCCTGGGCTGAGGCCGTCGGCGCGCACGACGAGGGTGCGAGGATGGCCGCGATGACCACCCAGCCCGTACGTGCCGCCAACCTCGCCGACCGTCTGCCCGCCGACGCGGACCCGGACGCGCTCTTCGAGGCGTTCACCGACTGGGCCGGAGACCAGGGCCTGACGCTCTACCCGGCTCAGGAGGAGGCCCTCCTCGCCCTGGTCACCGGCGCGCACGTGATCCTGTCCACGCCGACGGGCTCGGGGAAGTCGCTCGTCGCGATGGCCGCGCACTTCGTCGCGCTCGCGCAGAAGCGCCGCACGTACTACACCGCCCCGCTCAAGGCGCTGGTGAGCGAGAAGTTCTTCGACCTCGTTGCGGCGTTCGGGGCGGAGAACGTCGGGATGATGACCGGCGACTCGGCGGTCAACCCGACGGCGCCGATCCTGTGCTGCACGGCCGAGATCCTGGCGAACGTCGCGCTGCGCACGGGCGAGGGTGCGGCCGAGGCGCCCTCGCACGAGGACGACGCGGCGGTCCCCGGGGTGGACGCCGTCGGTCAGGTCGTGATGGACGAGTTCCACTTCTACGCCGACCCGCAGCGCGGCTGGGCCTGGCAGGTACCGCTGCTCGAGCTGCCGCGCACGCAGTTCCTGCTGATGTCCGCGACGCTCGGCGAGACGTCGTTCTTCGCCGAGGACCTTCAGCGGCGAACGGGGCTGCCGGTCAGCACCGTGACGAGCGTCGAGCGTCCGGTGCCGCTGACGTACAGCTACCTCGTCGAGCCCCTGCACGAGGTCGTCGAGGAGCTCGTCTCGACCCGGCGCTCGCCGGTCTACCTCGTGCACTTCACGCAGAAGGACGCCGTCGAGCGGGCCCAGTCGCTGATGTCCTCCACGCTCGCCTCCCGCGAGCAGCGGGACCGGATCGCCGACGAGCTCGGCGACTTCCGCTTCGGGACCGGCTTCGGCAAGACGCTGTCGCGCCTGCTGCGGCACGGCGTCGGCGTGCACCACGCGGGGATGCTGCCGAAGTACCGGCGGGTGGTCGAGCGTCTCACCCAGCGCGGGCTGCTCACCGTCGTCTGCGGCACCGACACGCTCGGTGTCGGGATCAACGTGCCGATCCGCACCGTCGTCTTCACCTCGCTCGTCAAGTACGACGGGACGAGGATGCGGCACCTGTCGGCGCGCGAGTTCCACCAGATCGCCGGGCGAGCGGGCCGGGCCGGGTTCGACACCCTCGGCGAGGTCCTGGTCATGGCTCCGGACCACGTCATCGAGAACCGCAAGCTGCTCGCGAAGGCGGGCGACGACCCGAAGAAGATCCGCAAGATCGTCCGCAAGAAGGCACCGGAGGGTGCCGTCAACTGGACGGACAAGACGTTCGAGCGGTTGCGCGACGCCGAGCCGGAGCAGCTGACCTCGAGCTTCGCCGTCACGCATGCGATGGTCCTCAACGTGCTGGCCCGTGAGGCGCACGGCAGCGACCCGGTCGCGGCGATGCGGCGGCTGCTCACCGACAACCACGAGCCCGAGGCGGCGCGCGGCCGGCTCATCCGCCAGGCGGTGCGGATCTACCGCTCGCTGCGGCAGAGCGGCGTCGTCGACCGTGTGAAGAAGGACGACGGGACCTGGACGGTGCGCCTGACCGTCGACCTGCCCGTGCAGTTCGCGCTCAACCAGCCGCTGTCCCCGTTCGCCTACGCGGCGTTCGAGGTGCTCGACCTCGAGTCCCCGACCTACGCCCTCGACCTCGTCTCCGTCATCGAGGCGACGCTCGACGACCCCCGTCAGGTGCTGTACGCCCAGGAGAAGAAGGCACGCGGCGAGGCGATCGGTGCGATGAAGGCCGAGGGCTACGACTACGACGAGCGCATGGCCGCGATCGAGGACATCACCTGGCCACGCCCGCTCGCCGAGCTGCTCGAGGCGACGTTCACGCTCTACCGGCACAGCAACCCCTGGGTCGCCGATCACGAGCTCTCGCCCAAGTCCGTGATCCGCGACATGGCCGAGCGCGCGATGACCTTCAACGAGTACATCTCGTTCTACGGCCTGGAGCGCACCGAGGGCGTGCTGCTGCGCTACCTCGCCGATGCCTTCCGGGCGTTGCGTCAGACGGTCCCGCCCGAGCGGCGTGACGAGGCGTTCGAGGAGCTCATCGAGTGGCTCGGAGTCGTGGTGCGCGGCACCGACTCGAGCCTGCTCGACGAGTGGGAGGCGCTGGCGGCCGGCGCCGAGGGCGACCTGCACCGCCCCGACCGCTCCGCACCGGAGCCGACGCTGCGACTCTCGACGAGCCCCCGGGCGCTGCGTGCCCTGCTGCGCAACGCGCTGTTCCGCCGCGTGGAGCTCGTCGCCCGCGAGCGCTGGGGTGAGCTCGCGACGCTGGGCGACGTCGACGCGGACGGACTTCCGTGGACGCGCGACCGCTGGTTCGAGGCGCTGGACCCGTACTTCGACGACCACGAGGAGCTCGGGGTCGGTGCCGACGCGCGCGGTCCGGCGCTGCTGGTCGTGACCGAGAAGCCCGGCCGGTGGGAGGTCCGCCAGATCCTCGACGACCCGGCGGACGACCACGACTGGCGCATCGACGCCGTGGTCGACCTCGCGGCGACCGATGCGGCAGGCGAGCTGGTGCTGCAGATCACCGCGGCCGGCCGCCTGTAGCCCTGAGCGGTGGGCGGTGGGCGGGCCGCTCTACCCTGGTCACGTGGCGAAGAAGAGCGCTGGGCACGGCGGGACGCCCGCCCTGGTGGCCCTGGAGGCGGCGGACGTGCCGCACACCGTCCACCCCTACGACCACGACGCGGGCAGCGGCATCGGGTACGGGCTGGAGGCCGCGCAGGTCCTCGGCATCCCGGCCGAGCAGGTCTACAAGACCCTGATGGCCTCGGTCGACGGGACGCTCACGGTCGCCGTCGTGCCGGTGAGCGGCAAGCTCGACCTCAAGGCGCTGGCGGGCGCCGTCGGCGGGAAGAAGGCGGCGATGGCTGACCTGGCAACGGCTGAGCGTGCCACCGGCTACGTCGTCGGCGGGATCTCCCCGCTCGGCCAGAAGACCGCGCACCCGACGGTCATCGACGAGACCGTCGAGCTCTTCGACGAGATCTACGTCTCGGGCGGGCGACGCGGGCTCGACATCGGCCTCGCACCGGCCGACCTGATCCGGCTCACCGGTGCCGTGCTCGCGGACATCGCGCGCGACTGACCTCACGCGCGGACGGCGCCCTGCCATGATCGGACGCATGTCGACCCACGACGACACCGCGCGCACCCGGCAGTACTACGACGCCCTGGGCGAGCAGGAGTGGGAACGACTGGCGAAGGACGTGCCTGGCCGGGTCGCCCTCGAGGTGCACCGCCGCCTCCTCGCCGAGCACGTCCGCCCCGGGGACCGGGTCCTGGAGATCGGCGCCGGGCCCGGACGTTTCACCTCCGAGCTGGCCGCCCTGGGCGCGGGCGTCGTCGTCACCGACCTCTCCCCCGTGCAGCTCGACCTCAACCGCCGTCACCTCGCCGGAACCCCCACCGAGCTCGCCGTCGAGCGTCGCGAGCTCGTCGACGTCTGCGACCTGTCCCGGTACGCCGACGGTGAGTTCGACCTGGTCCTCGCCTACGGCGGCCCGCTCTCCTACGCCTTCGAGGCCGAGGAGGCGGCCCTGCGCGGGATGCTCCGGGTCACGCGCCCGGGTGGTCACGTGCTCGGATCGGTCATGTCCGCCCTCGGCGCCTGGCGCCACTTCTTCGCCGGCGTGAGCGCGCTCGCGGAGGTCGTCGGCGAGGAGGCCAACGACCGGGTGCTCGCCACCGGTGACCTGCGCCACGTCGATGGCCCGCACAGCTGCCGGATGTTCCGCTCCGGCGAGCTCAGGGCGTTGGCCGCGTCGGTGGGCGCCGAGGTCCTCGCCCTCAGCGCGAGCAACTGGGCATCCCTCGCCGACGAGAGCGTCCTGCGGACCGTGGAGGTCGACCCCGATCGGTGGGCACGCTTCCTCGAGCACGAGATCCGCGCCTGCCGCGAGCCGGGGGCGCTGGACGGCGGGACGCACCTGCTGTTCGCGCTGACGCACCACCGCTGAGCGACCGGACGGTCCCGGGTCTACCGTCGAACCGTCCGGTTCACGACGAGGTGGAGGTCGAGATGTCCGAGCACGTCTACAAGGTGATCGAGGTCGTGGGTTCGTCGGCGGACGGGGTGGACGCCGCGATCCACCACGCCGTCGACCGGGCAGCGAAGACCACGCGCAACCTCGACTGGTTCGAGGTCACCCAGATCCGCGGCCACATCGAGAATCAGTCCATCGCCCACGTGCAGGTGAGCCTCAAGATCGGGTTCCGGCTCGACGAGGCCTGAGGCCGGCTGACCCACCGCCCCTCGCGCTCACCGCCCGTAGGCGGCGAACGCCCGGCTCGTCGGGACGATCTCCTTGCCCAGCGGAAGCAGAGAGATCGGGATGAGCTTGAGGTTCGCGATGCCCATCGGGATGCCGATGATCGAGACGAACAGCGGGATGGCCGTCGCGACGTGACCGATCGCGAGCCAGATCCCGGCGACGAGCACCCAGATGACGTTCCCGATCGTCGACCAGGCGCCGGCGGTCGGCTTCTCGACGACGGTGCGTCCGAACGGCCAGAGCACGTACCCGGCGATCCGGAACGAGGCGATGCCGAACGGGATGGTGACGACGAGGATCGTGCAGAGGATCCCGGCGAGGACGTAGCCGAGGGCGAGCCAGGCGCCGGCGAACACGAGCCAGATGAGGTTGAGCAGAGTCTTCACGAGCCCACCCTGCCCCACCTGACCGGCGGTGGACATCCGGGAGGGCCCTGATCCGACCCGGAGCTCGCGCTCGGCTCGCTACAGTCCAGGGCGTGAGAACCACAGCGCCCGACGACGCCGTCACGGCCCTGGTGGTCCAGCGGCTCGCCGCCCTGCGTTCGCGGGTCGCCGACGCCGCGTCGGCCGCCGGTCGTGATCGGGCCGAGGTCCGCATCCTCCTGGCCAGCAAGACGATGACGGTCCCCGTCGTGCGCGCGGCGGTGCTCGCCGGTGGCACCCTGCTAGGCGAGAACCGCGTCCAGGAGCTCGTCGCGAAGGCACCGGAGCTGGTGGACCTCACCCCGACGTGGCACGTGATCGGCCCGCTCCAGTCGAACAAGGTCAACGCCGCGCTGACCTGGGCGGCTGCCGTCGACAGCATCGACTCGCTCGACCTCGCCCAGCGCCTCTCCCGCCGGTGCGAGGTCCTCGATCGCGACCTGGACGTCATGGTCCAGGTGAACGTCTCGGGCGAGCCGACCAAGAGTGGCGCGACACCCGAGGACGCCGTCGCCCTCGCCACCGCGGTCGCCCTGCTCCCCCGGCTCCGGCTCACGGGCCTGATGACGATCGGCGCACGATCTGCCGACGATGACGTGGTGCGCGAGGGGTTCGCCCGGCTCCGCGTCCTGCGCGACGAGATCCTTGCCTCGGGCGCTCCGGGAACCTCCAGCGCCCACGACCTCTCCATGGGCATGAGCGGCGACCTCGAGCTCGCGATCGCCGAGGGATCCACGACGGTCAGGATCGGCAGCGCCGTCTTCGGTGAGCGCGCGACCCGCTGAACCTCACGGGACCCGCGCAGTCCACTCCGGCGTCCCGAACTTCGAGTCGACCAGCTCGACGGCGCGGGCCCGCTCGGCCGCCGTGACGGCGCCGTCCCTCGTCGTGTACCGCGAGCGGAAGTGGTTCTTGAAGGCCTCGATGACCTCGGCCCGCGGCAGCCCGGACTGCGAGCGCAACGGGTCCACCCGCTTGTTCGCGCTCTTGGTGCCCTTGTCCGACATCTTCTCCCGGCCGATCCGGAGCACCTCGAGCATCTTGTCCGCGTCGATGTCGTAGGCCATCGTCACGTGGTGCAGGACGGCGCCGCTGGCCAACCGCTTCTGCGCGGCACCGGCGATCTTCCCGGCCGGCGAGGCGATGTCGTTGAGCGGGACGTAGGTGGCGGTGATTCCCAGCTCGCCGAGGGCGCCGAGCACCCAGTCGTCGAGGAAGGCGTAGGAACGCTCGAAGCTCAACCCCTCGACCAGGGAGGCCGGCACCGTCAGCGAGTAGGTGATCGTGTTCCCGGGCTCGATGAACATCGCGCCACCGCCGGAGATCCGCCGCACCACGGTGATCCCGTGCCGCTCGGCGCCCTCGGGGTCCACCTCGTTGCGCAGCGACTGGAACGAGCCGATGACGACGGCCGGCGAGCCCCACTCCCAGATCCGCAGGGTCGGTGCCCGGGTACCGGCGCCGACGGCCTCGGCCATCGCCTCGTCGAGCGCCATGTGCATCGCTGGGCTCTCGGCGCCTTCGTGGACGATCTCGAACGTGTGGTCCTCCCACCGCGTGGCATGTCCCAGCGCCCGTCGGACGGCGATCGCGACGGCCTCAGGCGTGAAGCCCACCATCGTCACACCCTCGTGCAGCACGCTCTCGATCACCTGGGTGAGCTGGGCGACCGTCGAGCCCGCCGGCATCCCGAGCAGCGCGGCGTCGATGTCCTCCAGCGCCGAGTCCGGTTCGAGGAAGAAGTCGCCGCTGATGGCGACGCTGCTCAACCGGCCGTCCGCCTCCTCGACGTCAACCGCCACGAGCTTGCCACCGGGAACCTTGTACTCTCCGCGCACCGGGTCAGCCTAGGCCGAGCCCCGCCGCGCACCGACTGCTCGGCCGCCCGCTCCGCGCAGGGCTGAACCGGATCAGGCGCCGACCAACCGGACACCCGCGTACGCCACCACGGCGACGAGCACCCACGAGGCGAGCCCGAGCACCAGGGCACGCGCCCCCGTGCGCCGGAGCATCGCGACGTGGATCCCCGTGCCGAGCCCGACGAGGGCGGCGACGAGCAGCACCTGCTGCAGCACCTTCGCGCCGGCGAGCACACCGGCCGGCACCCACCCGGTGCTCGCGATCACGATCGCCACCAGGAAGCCGACGACGAACATCGGCAGGACGGCAGGACGCCCGGTGCCGACCGTCGCCGAACGCCGACGCACCAGGGCCACCCCCGCGACGAGCGGCGCGAGCAGCACCACGCGGCTCAGCTTGACGACGATCGCCGTGGTCAGGGCGCCAGGGACGCGGCTCGCGGTCGCGACCGTCTGGCCGACGTCGTGCACGCTCGCCCCCACCCAGGTGCCGAAGGCCGTCGGGTTGAGCCCGAGCGGCTCGCGCAGGGCAGGGAGCAGGAAGATCGCGAGCGTGCCGCACAGGGTGACCAGGGCGATCGCCGTGCCGGTGTCCTCCTCGTCGCCACCCGCGACCTCCTTCATCGCGCCGACCGCCGAGGCCCCGCAGATCGAGAACCCCGTGGCGACGAGCAGCGAGCGAGCCGGCGGGATGCGCAGCAGGCGCCCGAGGAGCTGGGTGCCGAAGAAGGTGAGCGTGACCGTCCCGGCCACGACGGCGAGACCGAGCCCGCCGAGATTCGCCAGCTCGCGCAGCGAGAGCTGCAGGCCGAGCAGCACGATGCCGTAGCGCAGCAGCCGCTTCGAGGCGTAGGTGGTGCCGGCGTGCAGCGAGCTCCGGTGCAGCCCCAGGTTGGCGCCGATCGCTCCGAGGACCACGGCAACGGTCGTCGCGTTCAGCGCGGGGATCGCATGGGCGAGACCGAAGGACACGGCACTGGCGCCACCGACGGCCACCAGACCGGGGGCTCGGCGACGCCAGGTCTCCCTGCTCCACTCGCCGCCGACCTTCACCGCGGGCACCGCCGCCTGCTGCGCCACTGCTACCTGCTCGTCCATCCGCTCCCTCTCCGCATGAGCGGACCGCGCCGGGCACCGTGAGCCCGCACGGCGCCGCTGCCTTCGCGCCCAGCCTGGTCGGTGCACGTCCGGCTCGGTAGAGGTCTTGTCGTGATGAGGTCATCAGCCAGGCTGATGGGCGGCTAGGGTGTCCTCGTGAGTCGCGATCGGCCGAACCGGGTCCCTGACCTGGACTCGCTGACCCTCCTGCTCGAGATCGCCGAGACCGGCAGCCTGGGCCGCGCGGCGGCCGCCCACGGGCTGAGCCAGCCGGCCGTCACCGCACGGCTGCGCTCGATGGAGCGGCTCGTGGGCACGGCTCTCGTCGAGCGGAGCCCCCGCGGTTCGCTCCTGACCCCGGCCGGCGTCCTCGTCGCCGACTGGGCCCGAGGGGTCCTCGACGCCGCCGAGGTGCTCGGGGCCGGGATCGCCTCGTTGCGCGAGGACGCCGGGAGCCGCCTGCGCGTCGCCGCCTCGCTGACCATCGCCGAGCACCTGCTGCCCGTCTGGCTCGTCCGCTTCGCCGAGCACCGCCCGACCACCACGATCAGCCTCGACGCCATGAACTCCGTGCACGTGGAGACCGCCGTGCTCTCGGGATCGGTCGACCTCGGCTTCGTCGAGGGCCCGCAGGTGGCGGCCGGCCTCGACTCCCGCGAGGTCTCCCGCGACCGACTCGTCGTCGTCGTGCCGCCGACCCACGCCTGGGCACGACGAGCCGAGCCGTTGACGGCCGCGGAGCTCGCGGCGACCCGGTTGGTCCAGCGGGAGCCGAGCTCGGGGACCCGCACCGCCCTCGAGGAGGCCCTCGCGCCGCTCACGACCGCGCCCCCGGTGCTCGAGCTCTCGACGACGAGCGCAGTGCGCAGCGCGGCGGCGGCCGGCGCCGGACCGGCCGTGCTCAGCGTGCTGGCCGTGCGGGACGACGTCGAGGCCGGCCGGCTCGTCGAGGTCCCCGTGCCCGGGCTCGACCTGGGCCGGCGGCTACGCGCCGTGTGGCCCCGGGGCAGCCGACCGAGCGGCCCGGCACTGGACCTGCTGCGGGTGGCGCACCACGGCCGCGCCCCCGGCGCAGGGCCAGGGACGCGGCCGGAGTCGCTCAGCGACTGATGGTCAGCTGTGACCTCGGCGGATCACGCGGACCATCTTCAGGTTGATCGCGAGGAACCGGTAGAGCTGGAACGGCAGGCTGGCACGACGCTTGAGCGTGCCCTCCGTCGGCAACGGTGCCGCGGCGATCGAGTCGGTGACCAGATCCATGGTGCAGTCCTCTCAGGGGTGGGCGGGTCGGTCGCAGGTCACTCGGGGATGAGGAACCACAGCGGCCGGGCCTTGGCCTTGTAGATGAACAGGAAGTGCAGCATCGCCTTGATCCAGTGACCGGCCAGGCCGATCTCGCCAGAGGTGCCCTTGATGTCGCGACCCGTCAGCGGGTACTCGACGCGGTCGGGGACCACCGGGAACATCGTCATCGCCGCTGCCGAGCCTCGACGCATGCCCGAGCCGGCCGAGGCGACGCACGCCGCACCCATCCGGGCCATCGACGCCCGGTGCGGGTGCGCGTCGGCACCCTTCTCGATCCGGTCCCGGATCGTCGAGGCGACGGTGCGCGCCTGGATGCCCGAGGGCATGCCGGTGCGCGGCGGCGCCGGGGTGATGACGGTCCCGTTGGGGCTCTTGCGCGGGACCGAGATCGGGTGCGGCGGGGCGAAGGCGATGCCGGGCGCGAAGATGTTCGGGTAGCTCGGGTTCGCGTAGGTGCTCGGCCAGTCCTCGGCCGACCACTGCTCGTAGGGCTTGCCCGAGTAGTCCGCATCGACCTTGAGGAAGCCGTTCGGCGCGAAGAGCGTGCCGGTGATGTCGGCGCCCTCGCGGTCGTAGGCCTTGAGCTCGGCGCCGCGGAACGGCGGCAGCAGCATCGCGAAGTCGAACTCCTGCGTGTGCTCCGAGCCGTCGAGCTGCTCGTAGTGGATGACGCCGGGCTCGACCTTCTGCACGTGTGCGCCGGTGATGGCCCGCACGCCGCGCTCACGGAACAGGGACTCGGTCCACGTCTTGCTCGACGTCGTGAAGCCCTGCTGGGTGAAGCTCATCCCGCCGACACCGAAGTCACCGAGCTCGTACTCGTTGGTGAGGTAGATGAGGTCGGCCTTCTCGCGCACGCCGTGCTCACGCAGCTCGTGCTCGACGTTGAACGTGTACTCGAAGGCGGCACCCTCGCAGGTGCACATGCCGTGCCCGGTCCCGATGACGATCGTCTGGCGCTGACCGGTGGCGAGCTTGTCGATGAGGGCGTCGAAGACGCCGGCCGTCTCCTCGGCGTGCGAGGCGGTGCAGACGGAGAGGGAGTTGCCGTCCGGGCCGAGCCCTGGGGTCGCGCCGAAGTTCAGCTTCGGGCCCGTCGCGTTGACGAGGTAGTCGTAGCTCAGCCGCTCGGTGCGGCCGTTGTCGGCCGGCACGCTCGAGCGGATCTCCACCTGGGGCGAGGCGTTCTCGGCCGTGCCCTCCGGGAAGATCGTCGTGGCGAAGGCCTGGTGGAACTCGATGCCCTTGCGCTGGTAGATCGGCGCGAGCGGGAAGACGACCTTCGAGGTCGGCATCTTGCCGACACCCACCCAGATGTTCGACGGGATCCAGTTCCACTTCGAGTTGGGCGAGACCACGACCACGTCGTGCTCCTTGCCGAGCCACCGTCGCAGGTGCAGTGCCGCTGTGTGCCCGGCGATACCAGCGCCGAGGATGACTACCCGTGCCATCGAACTCCTCCTCGAGATCGTGCCCGTCGCGGGCCGCGCACCACAGCGGTCCTGACCGCTCCGGAGCACGAAGCGTATACCCCCCAGGGTATATGTTCCAGGCTTGCAGGTAGCGGTCCGAGGCTCCGTTGCCCCTCCCCCATCTCAGCCCCGGACCGGGCGTCGCACCGCGGACCTAGGGCCTTGCCCTCCCGCACGGACGACGCGCGGTGCCGATCGGGGTCTCACAGCGACCGCGGGCCGCCCTACGCTGGCCCGATGCCGCACGACCTCAGCTGGGACGAGTACAACGCGCACCAGGCCGGGCGCGAGCCGCGCCCGTTGCTCCGCCGGGCGCTGGAGGTGTGGGCGCTGCCCGGGGCCGCGTCGCGAGCCGAGCCGTCCTTGACCGCTGGGCGCGTCCCGGTGGCCGTCGATCTCGGCTGCGGCGAGGGCGTGGAGGTGAGCGCCCTGCTCGACGCCGGGTGGGCCGTGCACGCCGTCGACGGTGAGCCGGCGGCCCTGGCCCGCCTCGCCGAGCGCACCCCGGGTCCCGCCCGCGAGCGCCTGCACCTGCGGCAGACGACGTTCGCCGAGCTCGACGCGCTGCCGGCTGCCGACCTGGTGCACTCCTCCTACGCCTTGCCCTACTGCGCTCCTGAGCACTTCGCGCGGCTCTGGGCCCTCGCCCGCGGCGCACTCAGCCCGGGCGGCCTGCTCGCCGTCCAGCTCTTCGGCGACCGTGACGGCGCCGCCGGCGACCCGGAGATGACCTTCCACACCGCGCACCAGGCGCGCACCCTGCTCGAGGGCCTTCAGCTGCTCCACTGGGACGAGGAGGACGCTCCGGGCACGTCCTACACGGGCCCCAAGCACTGGCACGTCTTCCACGTCGTCGCGCGCCGGCCGGTCGCCGCGGACGGCTGACCCGAGCTCAGCTCCGGTTGGTCACCCCGGCCCGCAGCAACCCGAAGACGACGGAGTCGACCAGTGCCTCCCAGGAGGCCTCGACGATGTTCGGACCGACGCCGACGGTGCTCCAGGTCGCCTCGGAGTCCCGGTCCTTGGTCTCCACCAGCACCCGCGTCGTGGCATCCGTGCCGTGCTGGGTGTCGAGGATGCGCACCTTGAAGTCGATGAGCTCGAAGCGCTCGACCTCGGGGTACGTCGGCGCGACCGCCTTGCGGAGCGCGTGGTCGAGCGCGTTGACCGGGCCGTTGCCCTCACCCGTCGCGATCACCCGCGCCTCGCCGACGTGCATCTTCACGGTCGCCTCGCTCGAGGCGGAGGTCGGGTCGCCCGGCGCCGTCTCGACGAAGACCCGCCAGCTCTCGGTCGTGAAGAACGCCGGCCGCGAACCGTCGAGCTCCTCGCGGAGCATCAGCTCGAACGAGGCATCGGCGGCGTCGTAGGTGTAGCCCTGCGCCTCGGCGTCCTTGACGCGGTTCGTCACGCGGCCGAGCAGCTCCCCCTTGCCGGTGAGGTCGATCCCGAGCTCGCGGCCCTTGAGCTCGATCGACGCCCGGCCGGCCATGTCGGAGACGAGCATGCGCATGTCGTTGCCGACGGCCATCGGGTCGGCGTGCTGGTACATGTCCGGGTCGACCTTGATGGCGCTCGCGTGCAGTCCCGCCTTGTGCGCGAAGGCGCTCGCGCCCACGTAGGGCTGGCGGGCGAACGGCGCGATGTTGGTGATCTCGCTGATCGCGTGGGCGATCCGGGTCATGTCGCGCAGGCCCGTCCCGGCAAGGGTCGGCCGGCCGGTCTTGAGCTCGAGGTTCGCGACGACCGTGAGGAGATCGGCGTTCCCGGTGCGCTCGCCGTAGCCGTTGATCGTGCCCTGCACGTGCAGGGCACCGGCGCTCACGGCCGCGAGGGAGTTCGCGACCGCGCAGCCGCTGTCGTTGTGGGCATGGATCCCGAGCCGCCCACCGGTCACCGCACCGACCTCCGCGACGATCTCGTGCACCCACTCCGGGAGCATCCCGCCGTTGGTGTCGCACAGCACGACGCACTCGGCGCCCGCCTCGAAGGCTGCGGACGCGGCGCGCAGGGCGTAGTCCCGGTCGAACCGGAAGCCGTCGAAGAAGTGCTCGGCGTCCAGCACGACGCGCCGGCCCTGCCCACGCAGGAACGCGATCGTGTCCGCGATCATCGCAAGGTTCTCCTCGCCGGTGGTGCGCAGCGCTCGCTCGACGTGCCGGATGTCGCTCTTGGCCACCAGCGTGACCACCGGCGCCTCGCTGTCGACCAGGGCCCGCACCTGGACGTCGTCCGAGGCCTTCACACCCGGCTTGCGGGTCGCGCCGAACGCGGCGAGCTGGGCGTGGCGCAGGTCGAGCTCCTTGTCGGCGCGCTTGAAGAACTCGGTGTCCTTCGGGATCGCGCCCGGCCAGCCGCCCTCGATGAAGCCGACCCCGAGCTCGTCGAGCAGCGGGGCGATGGCGAGCTTGTCCGCGACCGACAGGTTCATGCCCTCCTGCTGCGCACCGTCGCGCAGGGTCGTGTCGTAGACGTCGAAGGTCGGTTCCACCGGGTTCTCCTCGTTCGTTCCTCCGGCCTCAGCGCCGGCGGTCGAGCTCGTGCTGCGTGTCGTTCGAGTACCTCGTCTGCTTCCCCGACGGGGTGGTGCCGGGGTCGATGTCGGTCGGAGGCGGGTGTGCCAGACCAACAAAAAGACCCCCCGAGGTACGGGAGGTCTGCGCGTTCAGCGGGTGTGCTGAACGCGCTACTCGATAATGAGGGTGAACTGGGTCACGCGGGCATCATGCCACAGGCCGCGCGCGCCGGGAACAGGGCGTCCACCTACGCGCCACGGATGGTCACGCCACCCGGTGCATCCAGCCGGCCGGGTCGGCGGCACGGCCGTACTGCACGTCGGTGAGGCCCTTGCGGACCGCGGTCGTCACTGCGCCCGGCGTGCCGTCCCCGACGGTGAGGTCGAAGTCGTCGCCCGCCAGGCGCCCGATCGGCGTCACGACAGCCGCCGTGCCGCAGGCGAAGACCTCCGTCGTCTCCCCGCTCTCGAGCCCGGCGCGGAGCTCGGCGAGGGAGATCGGGCGCTCGTTCACCGTGCGCCCCTCCGCGCGGAGCATGGTGAGGATCGACGAACGCGTGACGCCCTCGAGAATCGTCCCGCTGAGGGCCGGGGTGGTCACCGAGCCGTCGGCGCCGACGAGCATGACGTTCATCCCGCCGAGCTCCTCGAGGTAGGTGCCCGTCACCGCGTCGAGGAAGCACACCTGGTCGCAGCCGCGCGCGTAGGCCTCCTGCTGGGGAAGGAGGCTCGCTGCGTAGTTGCCTCCGCACTTGGCGGCTCCCGTCCCACCAGGACCCGCGCGGTGGAACTTCTGGTCGACCCAGATCGAGACCGGCCGCACGCCACCGGCGAAGTAGGGCCCGACCGGCGAGGCGATCACGAGGAACTCGACCTCGCGGGAGGGCCGGACGCCGAGGAAGGTCTCCGAGGCGAACATGAACGGCCGCAGGTACAGGCTCGTCTCGTCACCCGAGGGCACCCAGTCGGTGTCGGTCTGCACGAGGGCCTCGATCGCGCCGAGGAAGTCGGCCTCGCCGAGCTCGGGCAGGGCGAGCCGCCGGGCGGAGGCGGCGAAGCGGGCGGCGTTCGCCTCCGGACGGAAGGTCCACACCGAGCCGTCGGCGTGCCGATAGGCCTTGAGGCCCTCGAAGATCTCCTGGCCGTAGTGCAGCACGGCGGAGGCCGGGTCCACCTGGAGCGGGCCGTAGGGCTCGATGCGCCGGTCGGCCCAGCCGCCGTCGGCGGTCCAGGTGATCCGGGCCATGTGATCGGTGAAGACGGTCCCGAAGCCGGGGGCAGCGATGAGCTCCGCCCGCTCCTGCGCGCTGCGCGGCGAGGTCGCGAGGCGGTGCTCGAATGCGCCGGCACCGGTGGCCGTGGTGGTGCTCATGTCGTTCCCTTCGACCGGGGCGGCCGCATCAGCGGAGCTCGCCCAGACGTTACCCGTGTCGCCCTGCCACCTCAGAAGAGCCGGTGCATCCAGCCGTGCGTGTCGTCTGCGCGACCGTACTGGATGTCGGTCAGCCGCTCACGCACCGCCGCCGTCACCGGCCCGGTCCCCCCGTCGCCGACCGCCTGCTCGATCTCGTGCCCGACGAGCCGCCCGATCGGGACCACGACCGCGCCCGTCCCGCAGGCGAGCACCTCGCTCACCTCGCCCGTGCGCAGACCGTCGAGCACCTCGCTGAGGGGCAGCGCGCGTTCGACGACCTCGTGGCCCGCCTCGCGCAGGAGCGTGAGCACGGCGTCCCGCGTGATCCCCGGCAGGATCGAGCCGGTGAGCTCGGGGGTGACCACCTGCCCGTCGGCCCGCACCGCCACGATGTTCATCCCACCGAGCTCCTCCAGGTTGCGACCGGTGGCCGCGTCCAGGAAGCAGACCTGCTCGCAGCCGTGCGCGTACGCCTCGGTCTGGGAGGCGAGCGATGCCGCGTAGTTGCCCATCGTCTTGGCAGCACCCGTCCCGCCCGGGCCGGCCCGGTGCAGGTCCTGCGCGATCCAGATCGAGACGGGCTGCGCACCGGAGGCGAAGTACGCGCGCACCGGGGAGGCGATGACCAGGTACTCCGCCCGGTGGGCGCCCCTGACCACGAGCAGCGCCTCGGAGGCGAACATGAAGGGACGCAGGTACAGGCTCGCGTCGTCGCCGTCCGGAACCCAGGTCTCGTCGACCCGGACCAGGGCAGCGATCGAGGCGAGGAAGTCCTCGACGGGGAGCTCGGGCAGGGCCATCCGGCGCGCCGACGCGTTGAACCGCTCGGCGTTGGCCTCCGGTCGGAACGTCCACACCGATCCGTCGGCGTGCCGATAGGCCTTGAGGCCCTCGAAGATCTCCTGGCCGTAGTGCAGCACGGCCGTGGCGGGATCGAGTGCGAGCGGTCCGTACGGCTCGACCCGGTGCTCGCCCCATCCGGCCTCGACCGTCCAGACGGCCCGCGCCAGGTGGTCGGTGAAGACCTCACCGAACCGCGGCGCCGCCATGAGGCGCGCGCGCTCGTCCGCCGGACGCGGCTCCGTCGTGCGGTGCACGAGGAACGGTCCGTCGGAGACCGCTGGCGATGCGCTCATCTCAGCTCCCTCGATCGGGCGACGGGTGACGGCGGCAGGGCCGACGAAGGCACTCAGCCGGCGACGCGCGACGCGAGGTCCGCCCCGACCTCGGCCGTGGTGCGTACCCGGTCGCCCCGCTCGGCGAGGTCGCCGGCGACGGCGGCCTCCACCCGGGCTGCGGCCTCGGTCAGACCGAGGTGCTCCAGCAGCATGCTGACCGACATGACCGTCGCGGTCGGGTCCGCCTTGCCCTGACCCGCGATGTCGGGGGCCGAGCCGTGCACCGGCTCGAACATCGACGGCGTCGTGCGGTCGGGGTTGATGTTGCCGGAGGCCGCCAGGCCGATCCCACCGGTGATCGCGGCCGCCTGGTCGGTGAGGATGTCGCCGAAGAGGTTGTCCGTGACGATCACGTCGAAGCGCGAGGGCTTCGTCGTCATGAAGATCGTGGCGGCGTCCACGTGCAGGTAGTCGGTGGTGACGTCAGGGAAGTCGGCGTTGACCGCCTCGACCGTCCGGCGCCACAGGTGGCCGGCGTGCACGAGGACGTTGTGCTTGTGCACCAGCGTCAGGTGCTTGCGCTGGCGAGCGGCTGCCCGGGCGAAGGCGTCACGAACGACCCGCTCGACGCCGAAGGCCGTGTTGACGCTGACCTCGTTGGCGACCTCCTGCGGCGTGCCGACACGGATCGCGCCACCGTTGCCGACGTACGGGCCCTCGGTGCCCTCGCGGACGACGACGAAGTCCACCTCGCCCGGGTCGGCCAGCGGGGACCGCACGCCGGGGTACAGCCGGGCGGGGCGCAGGTTGACGTAGTGGTCGAGCGCGAAGCGCAGGCGCAGCAGCAGGCCTCGCTCGAGGACACCGGACGGGACACCCGGGTCACCGATCGCCCCGAGCAGGATCGCGTCGTGCTCGCGCACGGCCGCGAGGTCGGCGTCGGTCAGGGTCTCCCCGGTCGCGTGCCAGCGGCGCGCGCCCAGGTCGAACTCGGTCGTGGTGACCGACCGGCCGCTGCCGGCGAGCGCCGCGTCGAGCACGAGCAGCCCCTGCTCGACGACCTCGGTGCCGATCCCGTCACCCGCGATGACCGCGAGCCTGATGTCCTGCGCCATGTCCGCCACTCTCTTCGGGCGCCCCACCGCGCGGGACGCGAGTCTTCTCGTCGACGTGCACGCCGGGCGTGCGTCACGGTCGGGGGGCGACGATCAGGCCCCCCGACCGATGGTGACTCAGCGTGCGGCGTGACCCTCGACGTAGTCGGAGTCCGACGCCTTGATCCAGGAGAACATCTTGCGCAGCTCGCGCCCGGTGCTCTCGATCGGGTGCGCCTCGCCCTTGGCGCGCAGCGCCTTGAACTCCGGAGCACCGGCGTCCTGGTCGGCGATGAACCGCTCGGCGAAGGCGCCGCTGCGGATGTCCGCGAGCACCGCCTTCATGTTCTCCTTGACCTCAGGGGAGATCACGCGCGGGCCGGAGACGTAGTCGCCGTACTCGGCGGTGTCCGAGACGCTCCAGCGCTGCTTGGCGATGCCACCCTCGACCATGAGGTCGACGATCAGCTTGAGCTCGTGCAGCACCTCGAAGTAGGCGACCTCGGGCTGGTAGCCGGCCTCGGTGAGGACCTCGAAGCCGTACATCACCAGCTGCGAGGCACCGCCGCAGAGCACCGCCTGCTCACCGAAGAGGTCGGTCTCGGTCTCCTCGGTGAAGGTCGTCTTGATACCGCCGGCACGCAGACCGCCGATCGCCTTCGCGTAGGACAGCGCGAGGGGCCAGGCGTTGCCGCTGGCGTCCTGCTCGACGGCGACGATGACGGGGACGCCACGGCCGGCCTCGTACTCGCGGCGCACCAGGTGCCCGGGGCCCTTGGGGGCGACCATGACGACGTCGATGCCCTCGGCCGGGCTGATGTAGCCGAAGCGGATGTTGAAGCCGTGCCCGAAGACGAGCGTGGCACCGGGGCGCAGGTTCGGGGCGATCTCGTCGCGGTAGACATGACGCTGGACCTGGTCGGGGGCGAGGATCACGACGACGTCGGCCTCGGCCACCGCCTGCGCGACGGGCAGGACCGGCAGGCCCTGCTCCTTGGCCTTGACCGCCGACGGCGAGCCGTCACGCAGGCCGACGCGGACATCGACGCCGGAGTCACGCAGGTTGAGGGCGTGCGCATGGCCCTGGCTGCCGTAACCGATGACGGCGACCGGGCGGCCGGCGATGATCGAGAGGTCGGCGTCGTCGTCGTAGAACAGCTCTGCCACGGGATTGTCTCCTTGCTGGTCGGATGAGGTGAAGTCTTGCGGGAACCGCGCGGCGGTACCCGGTGTGGTCGTCAGGCGGGACGGACGACCCGTTCGAGGGCGCGGTCCGTGATCGAACGGGCGCCACGACTGATCGCCACCGTGCCGGACTGCACGATCTCACGCACCCCGAACGGCTCGAGCGCGGCGAGCAGGGCCGAGAGCTTGCTCGGGCTGCCGACGGCCTCGATCGTCACGGCCTCGGGCACGACGTCGACGACATGCGCGCGGAAGAGCTGCACGACCTCGAGCACGCCGGTGCGTGCGGCGGCATCGGCCCGGACCTTGACCAGGAGCAGCTCGCGCTGCACCGAGGAGTCCTGCTCGAGCTCGACGATCTTGAGCACGTTGATCAGCTTGTTGAGCTGCTTGGTCACCTGCTCCAGGGGCAGCTCGTCGACGTCGACGACCACGGTGATCCGGGAGATCTCCGGGTGCTCCGTCGGGCCCACGGCCAGGGAGTGGATGTTGAACGCCCGCCGGGCGAACAGCCCCGCGACCCGGGTGAGCACACCGGGCTTGTTCTCGACGAGCACCGACAGGGTGTGCCTGCTCATGCTGCACCTTCTTCTTGATGGGTCGTGACGTCCACGGCCAGCGCGGCGTCGAGGAGGGCGGCGACGTGGAGTGCGGTGCTGTCGAGCACCGGGACGGGAGTGAAGGACGGGTCGTCGGTCGGCACGAGCATCGCCAGCTCGGTGCAGGCCAGGACGACCGCCTGGGCGCCGTCGGCCACCAGTCGGCCGACGATGCCGCGGAACGTCTCACGCGAGGTGTCGAGCACGGAGCCGAGCACGAGCTCGTCGTAGATGACCCGGTGGACCTCGGCGGCGTCCGCCCCGGTGGGCATCACGGCCGTCAACCCTGCTGCGGCGAAGCGCGTCGGGTAGAGGTCGGACTCCATCGTGTACCGGGTGCCCAGCACCGCGACCCGCTCGGCGCCCGTCGCCTGGGCCGCCAGGGCGACGACGTCGACGATGTGCACCACGGGCAGCCGGGAGCCACCCGCCACCTCGTCGGCCACCAGGTGCATCGTGTTCGCCAGGATCCCGACGAGCTGCGCCCCCGCGGCTCGGAGCGCGGCACCCTCGGCGGCGTAGCGGACCCTGAGCGCAGCCCAGTCCCCCGCACGCTGCAGCTCCTCGATCTCGGCGAAGTCGACCGAGCGGAGCACGAGGTCCGCCGAGTGCAGGCCCCCGAGCCGTTCGGCCACCGCCCGGTTGAGCTGGGTGTAGTAGTGCGCGGACGACTCCCACGACGTACCGCCGAGGAGCCCGATGCGTTGCACGACTACTCCCCCCGGTCCCAGGCCGGGCTGATCCCGCGGGCGTACTGGATCTCGTCGTTGCTCACGCCGGCGGCGACCATCGGCCACACCATGGCGTTGGCCGAGACCGTGAAGTCGACGACGACGGGCTGGTCGTCGATCTCCATCGCCCGTTTGATGGTCGCGTCGACGTCCGAGAGCGTCTCGCAGCGCAGCCCGACGCAGCCGTAGGCGTCCGCGAGCTTGACGAAGTCGGGGATCCGCTTCGTGCCGTGCCCGGTGTGCAGGTCGGTGTTGGAGTAGCGCGACTCGTAGAAGAGGGTCTGCCACTGGCGCACCATGCCCAGCGAGGAGTTGTTGATGACCGCGACCTTGATCGGGATCTCGTTGATCGCGCAGGTGGCGAGCTCCTGGTTGGTCATCTGGAAGCAGCCGTCACCGTCGATCGCCCAGACGGTCCGCGACGGGTCACCGACCTTCGCGCCCATCGCAGCGGGAACCGCGTAGCCCATGGTCCCCAGACCACCGGAGTTGAGCCAGGCGTTCGGCCGCTCGTAGCGGATGAACTGCGAGGCCCACATCTGGTGCTGGCCGACGCCCGCGACGTAGACGGCCTCGGGACCGGCGAGCTGGCCGATCCTGCTGATCACGTGCTGCGGGGCGAGGTGGCCGTCGTCCGGCTCGCTGAAGCCGAGCGGGAAGGTCTCGCGCCACTCGTCGATCTGGCGCCACCAGCGCTCGAGGTCGGGCTTGCCGTGCTGGGCGTGCTCGCGGGCGAGCTCGGGCAGCAGGTCGGCGATGACCTCCTTGAGGTCACCGACGATCGGCACGTCCGCCCGGCGGTTCTTGCCGATCTCCGCGGGGTCGATGTCCGCGTGCACGATCGTGGCGTGCGGCGCGAACGACGACAGCTTGCCCGTCACGCGGTCGTCGAACCGGGTGCCGAGGGCGACGATGAGGTCCGCCTTCTGGAGCGCAGCGACGGCAGGGACGGTGCCGTGCATGCCGGGCATGCCGAGGTTCTGGGGGTGCGAGTCGGGCAGGGCGCCACGAGCCATGAGTGTGGTCACCACGGGCGCCCCCGACGCGTCGGTCAGCGCACGCAGCTCGGCAGAGGCGCCGGAGCGGATCGCCCCGCCGCCGACGTACAGCACCGGCCGTCGGGCCGTGGCGAGCAGCCGGGCAGCCTCCCGCACCTGCTTGGAGTGCGGCTTGGTCACGGGGTGGTAGCCGGGCAGATCGATGTCGGTCGGCCACTGGAACGACGTCTGCGCCTGCATGGCGGACTTGGCGATGTCGACCAGCACCGGACCGGGGCGACCGGTCTTGGCGATGTGGAAGGCCTGCGCGATGACGGTGGCGATCTCGTCCGCGTTGGTGACCAGGAAGTTGTGCTTCGTCACCGGGAGCGTGATGCCGACGATGTCGGCCTCCTGGAAGGCGTCCGTGCCGATCAGCGAGGCGCCGACCTGCCCGGTGATCGCGACCACGGGGACCGAGTCCATGTTGGCGTCGGCGAGCGCCGTGACCAGGTTCGTCGCACCCGGACCGGACGTGGCCATGCACACGCCGACCTTGCCCGAGGTGTAGGCGTAGCCCGACGCCGCGTGGCCCGAGCCCTGCTCGTGCCGGACGAGGATGTGACGGACCAGCGTGGAGTCCATCAGCGGGTCGTAGGTCGGCAGGATCGCGCCACCAGGGATGCCGAAGACGGTGTCGACGCCCGCTGCCTCGAGCGAGCGGACGATCGACTCGGCGCCGGTCATCTGCTGCGGGCCGCCGGGGCGCAGGTCCGCCGGGGTGACCGAGACCCGGCTCGCGACGGGGCCGCTCGCCGTCGGCGTCGGTCGACTGGTGCCGGCGGGAGGTGCCGGGTGGGGACCCTGGACCATCGTTGCTCTCCTGGGTGGTCGGTGCTTCCTGGCTGATGTGCGGACGGGACGTGCCCTGAGCCGGCATGAAAAAACCCCTCGAGCCGTCAGGACGGCGAACGAGGGGTCGGCGCGAGGTGGACCGGGCGGTCGGCCTGCGCCTAGATGACTACGACAAGGTTCGTCTGCACATCGGCGAGCGTACGCCCGGGAGGTCGTGATGTCACGCCGACAGGCCCGCATCTCAATCTGTGGATCACAAGTCCGTCAGTTGAGACGGTGAGCAGGGGACCTTCGTCCGTGGGTCAGCGACATCGACCGATCCACGCCTCGGCCGTCAGAGGAGCACGGCGCCCTTCGAGGCGGACTGGACGAGCTTGGCGTACCTGGCGAGCACCCCGCGCGTGTAGCGCGGAGGCAGTGGCGCCCAGCCCTCGGCGCGCGCGGCGAGCTCGGCCGGATCGACGAGGAGGTCGAGGGTGGAGCTGCCCATGTCCAGCCGGATCCGGTCCCCGTCCCGGACGAAGGCGATCGGGCCGGCATCGACGGCCTCGGGAGCCACATGGCCGACGCAGAGTCCCGTCGTCCCGCCCGAGAACCGCCCGTCGGTGAGCAGCAGCACCTCCTTGCCGAGACCCGCCCCCTTGATCGCGCCGGTGATCGCGAGCATCTCCCGCATGCCTGGTCCACCCTTGGGGCCCTCGTAGCGGATCACGACGACGTCTCCGGCGGCGATCGTGCCGTTCTCGAGCGCATCGAGCGCAGCGCGCTCCCGCTCGAACACGCGCGCCGTGCCCTCGAACACGTCCGAGTCGAAGCCGGCGGACTTCACGACCGCACCCTCGGGGGCGAGCGAACCGTGCAGGATCGTGATCCCGCCGGTGCGGTGGATCGGGTCGTGAAGGGCGCGCAGGATCTTGCCGTCGGGGTCCGGGGGCGCGATGTCCGCGAGGTTCTCCGCGACGGTCCTCCCCGTGACGGTCAGGCACTCCCCGTGCAGCAGGCCAGCGTCGAGCAGGGCCTTCATGACGACGGGCACCCCGCCGATCCGGTCGACGTCGTTCATCACGTAACGGCCGAAGGGCTTGAGGTCACCCAGGTGCGGGACCTTCGCCGCGACGCGCGCGAAGTCGTCGAGCGTGAGGTCGACCTCGGCCTCGTGGGCGATCGCCAGCAGGTGCAGCACGGCGTTGGTCGAGCCGCCGAAGGCCATCACGACGGCGATGGCGTTCTCGAACGCCTCCTTGGTCATGATCTGGCGCGCGGTGATGCCCTTCCGCAGCAGCCCGACGACGGCCTCTCCGGACTTGTGCGCGAACACGTCCCGACGACGGTCGGCCGAGGGCGGGGCGGCCGAGCCCGGCAGGGACATCCCCATCGCCTCGGCGACGGAGGCCATCGTGTTCGCGGTGTACATCCCGCCGCAGGCGCCCTCACCCGGGCAGATGGCGCGCTCGATCCGGCCGACGTCCTCGGTGCTCATCAACCCCCTCGCGCACGCACCGACCGCCTCGAAGGCGTCGATGATCGTGACCTCTTTCTCCGTGCCGTCCTCGAGCTTGACCCAGCCCGGGGCGATCGAACCGGCGTAGAGGAAGACGGAGGCCAGGTCGAGCCGGGCCGCGGCCATGAGCATGCCGGGCAAGGACTTGTCGCAACCGGCGAGCAGCACGGAGCCGTCCAGCCGCTCGGCCTGCATGACGATCTCGACGCTGTCCGCGATGACATCGCGACTGACCAGGGAGAAGTGCATCCCCTCGTGTCCCATCGAGATCCCGTCCGAGACGGAGATCGTGCCGAACTCGAGCGGGTAGCCGCCGGCGGCATGCACCCCGTTCTTCGCCGCCTTCGCGAGCCGGTCGAGCGAGAGGTTGCACGGGGTGATCTCGTTCCACGAGCTCGCGACGCCGATCTGCGGCTTGACCCAGTCGTCGTCGCCCATCCCGACCGCGCGCAGCATCCCGCGGCTCGCGGTGCTCTCGATCCCGTCGGTGACCTGACGGCTGCGGGGCTTGAGGTCGGGGGCGTCGGGCGTCGCGGGCTCGCTCATGGACGGAGTCTAGGTCGCGGCGTCCCGGCGCCCGTGGGCGGCCCGCTCGCGCTCGTCGAGCAGTCGGCTGATGGCCGTCGCGAGCGCGACGTCCCGCTCGGTGAGCCCGCCGACGTCGTGCGTCACGCTCGTCAGCCGCACGCTCGGGTAGGTGAGCAGGACGTCGGGGTGGTGCCCCGACCGCTCGGCGATCTCGGCGACGGCCGTGACGAGGTCGAGGCCGGCGAGGAAGGACCCGGTCGCCACCGTCGCCTCGAGCCGTCCGTCCACGACCCGCCAGTGACGCTCGTCGATCCTGCTGCGCACGGTGTCCTCGCTCAGGAGCATGCCTCGACCCTCGCACGACGGCCGCGATGCCACCAGCAGGCGCTCGGCACGCGGCGCACCCCTGTTCCGGGGTGGGGCCGACGGACGTCACGTCCGGGCGCGCCTGGAGAACGATTTCGTGCCGGTGACTATCATTCGGGAATGAGCATCCCCGCCCGGGCGACGATCAACGACGTCGCGAGGGAAGCCGGAGTCTCGGTGGCGACCGTGTCGAAGGTGATCAACGGGCGCTACGGGGTCTCCCAGGCGACCTCGGCCCGCGTCCGCGGCGTGATCGAGGAGCTCGGCTACGAGTCGAGCCTCGTCGCCCGTAGCCTGCGCAGCCTGCGCACGAACGTCATCGGCATCCTCGTCGCCGAGTTCGAGCCGTTCAGCACCGAGATCCTCAAGGGGACCTCCTCGGCCATCGCCGGCACCGGTTTCGAGCTGCTCGCGTACTCCGGCGGCGGCGGCTCGCGTCCGGGCTGGGAACGGCGCTACCTCTCGCGGCTGTCCGGCACGCTGATCGACGGCGCGATCCTGGTGACACCGACGGTGATGACGGCCGAGGCGGCGATCCCCGTCATCGCGATCGACCCGCACCTCGGCCCCTCCGGACCGCCGACGATCGACGCCGACAACGCGACCGGCGCGATGAACGCCGTCCAGCACCTGATCGACCTCGGCCACACGCGGATCGGCCTCATCGGTGGACGGCCCGACCTGGAGTCGGCACGACTGCGCGAGGAGGGCTATCGGGCGGCGCTGACCCGTGCGGGCATCGAGCCGGACCCCTCGCTGATGCGGGTCGGCGACTACCGCCGCGAGCCCGCCACGGCCCCGGCGCGCGAGCTCCTGACCCTCCCGGACCGTCCGAGTGCGATCTTCGCGGCCAACGACCTCTCGGCGATCGGGGTGATGGACGCGGCGAAGGAGCTCGGCCTCGACGTACCGCGCGACCTGTCCGTCGTCGGCTTCGACAACATCCCGGAGTCGGCACTGACGAACCCGCCCCTGACGACCGTCAGCCAACCGCTGCAGCAGATGGGCGCTCGCGCGATCGAGATGCTCGTCGGCCTCATCGAGGGACGTCCGCCGGAGTCCAGCCACATCCGCCTGCCCACCCAGCTCGTCGTGCGGAGCTCGACGCGGCGCCTGTGAGCTAGGTGCGGGCCACGATGTTGACGGGCTCCTCGCCCGCGGCGAGCCGCTCGACCTGATGGCGCACCAGGCTCGCGAAGCGCGGGCCGGTCGCGTCGGTCATCCCCCCGAGGTGCGGGGTCACGAGCACGTTCGGCGCGCTCCACAGCGGGTGGTCGGGCGGGAGCGGTTCGGGATCGGTGACGTCGAGGGCCGCGCGCAGCCGGCCAGATCCGAGCTCAGCGAGCAGGGCCCCGGTGTCCACGACGCCACCGCGCGCCATGTTGACCACCAACGCACCGTCCGGCAGCGCAGCGAGGAACGCCTCGTCCACCAGGCCCAGCGTGCTCTGCGACAACGGCACCAGCAGGACCACGGCATCCACGGTCGGAAGCAGCTGCCCCAGCTCGTCGACCCCGTGGACCGGGCGGTCGGCCTGCCGGGCGTGGGTAGCGACCGCGACGACCTCGACCTCGAAGGGCTCGAGCCGCCGAGCGAGCGCCGCTCCGATCGAGCCGTAGCCGAGGATCATCACGCGTCGGTCGGCGAGCGAGCGACGTGCCCGCGGGGCCCAGGTGCCGGTGGCCATGGCACCGGCGGCGTCGACGATCCCCCGCTGCATCGCGAGCAGCAGGCCGACGGCGAGCTCGGCCGTCCCGGCGTCGTGCACACCACGACCGTTGCACAGCGCGATCCCGGGAGGCATGAGCGCCAGGGCGTGCTCGTAGCCGGCACTCGGCAGCTGGACCACGCGCAGCCGGGGAAGGGCGTGCAGCGCGCGGTAGCCGGCGGGCTCGGTGAAGTAGTGCGGGACCACGACGACCTCGACCTGGTCGGGGTCGACCTCGGCCGGGATGGGCTCGCCCAGGTGCCACAGGACGACGTGGGCGGGTGCTGCGGGCGGTGCCGTGATCTGGGCGAGCAGGTCGGCATGACCGACCGCGACCGTCAGCACCGGTCCGCTCCGAGGACGAGCACGGCTCAGACCTCCGAGCGGGGCGCGCGCCACTCGTGGCTCAGCAGTGCCATGTCGATGAAGTCGCACCAGTGCTCGCCGTCCCGGTGCGCCTCGCGCCGCCGTCCCTCCTCGACGAAGCCGAGGCTGCCGTAGAGCGCACGGGCGCGGGGGTTGATGCTCAGCACGTCGAGCGAGACCCGGTGCAGGCCCAGGCCCTCCGGCGCGGGCGCGAACGCGAAGTCGAGCACCAGGGAGATCGCCTCGCCCCCGAAGCCCCGGCCACGCTGGCCGGCCCGTAGCGAGAGCCGCATGTTGGCGTTGCGGGAGTGCTCGTCGATCTCGTTGAGCACGATCTCCCCGAGGTACTCGTCCGAGCCGTGGGTGATCGCCCAGTCGGCGCGACCGTGCCGCTCGGCGACCTCGGCGCACCAGGCGTCGACCTCCTCGCGGGTGAACGTCGCGACCGTACCGGTCAACCGGTTGCCCTCGTCGTCGTGGACCATGTCCCACAGGCCGTCGGCATCCCGCGCGGCGATCGGTCGCAGGACGACCATCTCCCCCACGAGGATCGGCATCCCCTTCACGGTGCGTCGCTCCCGATGCGCTCGAGCACGAGCTCGCGCACCCGGCCCGCATCGGCCTGGCCGCGGGTGGCCTTCATCACCGAGCCGATGATCGCACCGACGGGTCCGAGGTTGCCCCCGCGCACCTTCGCGACGATGTCGGGCTGAGCGGCGAGCGCGGCATCGATCGCCTCGAGCAGCGGTCCGTCGTCCGAGACGATCTCCAGACCGCGCGCCACGACGACCTCCAGCGGGCTCCCCTCCCCGGCGAGCACGCCAGCCAGGACCTGGCGGGCGAGCTTGTCGTTGAGCCGGCCGGAGTCCACCAGGCCCTGGAGCTCGGCGATCTGCAGCGGCGTGACGGCGAGCTCGGTGAGCTCGAGCCCGTCGGTGTTCGCCGTGCGCGCCAGCTCGCCCATCCACCACTTGCGGGCGGCAGCGGCCGATGCGCCGGCCGCGATGGTCGCCTCGATGAGCTCCATGGCGCCGGCGTTGACGACGTCGCGCATCTCGGCGTCGGCGTAGCCCCAGGTCTCCTGGAGTCGGTGGCGGCGTGCGACGGGGGCCTCGGGCAGCGCGGCGCGCAGCTCCTCGACCCACTCGCGGCTCGGGGCGACGGGCAGCAGGTCGGGCTCGGGGAAGTAGCGGTAGTCCTCGGCGTCCGACTTGATCCGGCCGGCCGTCGTGGTGCCGGTGTCCTCGTGCCAGTGGCGCGTCTCCTGGGTGACGGTGCGGCCCTCGTCGAGCACCGCGGCCTGCCGGGAGATCTCGAAACGCACGGCCCTCTCGACCGAACGGAAGGAGTTGACGTTCTTCGTCTCGGTGCGCGTGCCGAGCGGGGACTCGGGCGTCGGCCGCAGCGAGACGTTGACGTCGGCGCGGACGTTGCCACGCTCCATCCGCGCCTCGGAGACCTCCAGGCCCCGGAAGATGTCCCGCATCGTCTGGACGTAGGCGCGGGCGACCTCGGGAGCACGGTCACCGACACCCGTGATCGGGCGCGTGACGATCTCCACCAGCGGGATGCCCGCACGGTTGTAGTCGACAAGGGAGTGGTCGGCGCCGTGGATGCGACCGGTGGCACCGCCGACGTGGGTGTTCTTGCCCGCGTCCTCCTCCATGTGCGCGCGCTCGATGTCGACCCGGACGATCGTGCCGTCGTCGAGCTCGACGTCGAGGTAGCCGTCGAAGGCGATCGGCTCGTCGTACTGGGAGGTCTGGAAGTTCTTCGGCACGTCCGGGTAGAAGTAGTTCTTCCGGGCGAAACGGCAGACCTCGGCGATCTCGCAGTGCAGCGCGAGACCGATCTTGATCGCGGACTCCACCGCCGTGTGGTTGAGCACCGGCAGCGCGCCCGGCAGGCCGAGCGAGGTGGGTGTGACCTGCGTGTTGGGCTCGGCGCCGAACTCCGTCGGTGCGCCGTCGAACATCTTGCTCGCGGTGCCGAGCTCGACGTGCACCTCGATCCCGATGACCGGGTCGTAGCGTCGCGTCGCGTCGTCGTAGTCCACCAGGGTGGCCGGCTCGTGGTTGCTCATCGGACGGTCCCCTCGGTGGTCGGGAGCGCGGGTGCCCGGTCCAGCAGCGGGCCGCCCCACTGCGCCTCGAGCAGCGACTCGAGCGCCGCGCCCACCCGGTAGAGGCGGTCGTCGGCGCGCGCCGGCGCGAGGATCTGGAAGCCGACGGGCAGGCCGTCGTCGGACAGGCCGGAGGGCAGGGACATCCCGGGGATGCCCGCGAGGTTCGCCGGGATCGTCGCGACGTCGTTGAGGTACATCGCCATCGGGTCGTCGAGCTTCTCCCCCAGCTTGAAGGCCGTGGTCGGGGCGGTCGGCGAGACGAGCACGTCCGCCTGGGCGAACGCCGCGGCGAAGTCGCGCTGGATGAGGGTGCGGACCTTCTGCGCGCTGCCGTAGTACGCGTCGTAGTACCCGGCAGAGAGCGCGTAGGTGCCGAGGATGATGCGGCGCTTGACCTCGTCGCCGAAGCCGGCGCCGCGGGTCGCCGCCATCACGCGCTCCGCGGTGACCGGGCCCTCGGAGGGCTCGACGCGCAGGCCGAAGCGCATCCCGTCGAACTTCGCCAGGTTGCTCGAGGCCTCGCTCGGCAGGATGAGGTAGTAGGCCGCAAGGGCGTACTCGAAGTGCGGGCAGGAGACCTCGACGATCTCGGCGCCGGCCGCCTGGAGCAGCGTCAGGGCCTCGTCGAACCGGGAGCGCACGCCCTGCTGGTAGCCCTCGCCGTTGAGCTCGGTGACGACGCCGATGCGCACGCCCGTGAGGTCACCGGTCAGGCCGAGGCGGGCCGCACCGACGAGGTCCGCAAGCGGCTCCTTCAGGGAGGTCGAGTCGCGCGGGTCGTGCCCGCCGATGACCTCGTGCAGGAGCGCGGAGTCCAGGACGGTGCGCGTCACGGGGCCCGCCTGGTCGAGGCTGGAGGCCAGCGCGATGAGCCCGTAGCGCGAGACACCGCCGTAGGTGGGCTTGACGCCGACCGTGCCGGTGACGGCGGCCGGCTGACGGATCGAGCCACCGGTGTCGGTACCGATCGCGAGCGGGGCCTCGAAGCCGCCGACGGCCGCGGCGCTGCCGCCACCGGAACCGCCGGGGATCCGGTCCAGGTCCCAGGGGTTGTGCGTGTTGCCGTAGGCCGAGTGCTCGGTGGAGGAGCCCATCGCGAACTCGTCCATGTTCGTCTTGCCGAGGATCGGCAGACCGGCCGCCTTGAGCCGCTCGACGAGGGTCGCGTCGTAGGGCGGGATCCAGCCCTCGAGGATCTTGGACCCGGCGGTGGTCGGCAGGCCGCGCGTGACGACGACGTCCTTGACGGCGATGGGCACACCGGCCAAGGGGTGCAGGTCCTCGCCGGCGGCACGTCGTGCGTCGATCTCGCGGGCGGTCGCCATGGCCTGATCGCCGCTGACGTGCAGGAAGGCGTGCAGCGCGCCGTCGACGGCGGCGATGCGGTCGAGCTGGGCCGTGGTGGCCTCGACGCTGGAGATCTCGCCGGAGCGCAGGGCGTCGGAGAGCGCGGCGGCGGTGAGCCGGGTCGGGTCCGTGCTCATCACTCCTCCCCGAGGATCTGCGGGACGGAGAACCGGCCGTCGACCGCGTCGGGCGCGGCGGCGAGGATCTCCGCGACGTCGAGCGTCGCCTCGACGACATCGGCGCGGAAGACGTTCGTCATCGGCAGCGGGTGGCTGGTCGCGGGGACGTCAGGGGTGGCGACCTCCTGGACCCGGGCGACCGAGTGGACGATCACGTCGAGCTCACCGGCCAAGCGGGTCAGCTCGTCCGGGGACAGGTCGATACGGGCGAGCGCGGCGACGCGCGCGACCTCGTCGCGAGAGAGAGTGGACATGGGGAGGAGTCTAGGTGCAGCACCCGGGGGCGGTGTCGCGTGGCAAGCCGGTAGTGCCTCAGGTGGCGATGCCGTCCAGTGCCCTGGCGATGAGGTCGAGCAGCGCCATCGCGTAGGCGTCGGCTGCGACATCGGCCCGGTAGGTCGTCATCATCCCGGCTGCCGTCCGCGTCGTCACCGCGTACCTGCGCGGCTCGATCGCGGCGAGCGAGACGAACGTCGCCCCGAGTCGGCCGCGCAGCTGCTCCTCGCTCGGCAGCCAGAGCGCGTCCTCCTGGGCGACCGCGTCCAGCGCCCACTCGGTGGTGCCGTTGAACCCGAGGATCGTCCCGGTGTCGTGGTGGTGCGCCTCGATCGTCATCTCGCTGAGCGTGAAGACCTGGCCGTCCAGGTCGACGGCCGGCAGCACGAACCGGTCGCCGGGGTGCGGCTGCCACCGCAGGCCGGCGTCGCGCAGTGCGGCGGCCAGTGGAGTGGAGATCATCGGTCCAGTGTCGCCGCACGCGGCCGCACGTGCCACGCAGGACGGGGTGCCGGCAGAGCACCCCGTCCAGCGATGGCGTCGAGGAACCCGGTCAGCGGCTGCTGAACGCCGCGTCGAAGGACGCCGTCGGCGGTTCGAACGCGAGGCGACGCACGAACGCGAGCGCCTCGGGTGCCCCGACGAGGCGGTCCATCCCCGCGTCCTCCCACTCGACCGAGATCGGGCCCTCGTAGCCGATGGTGTTGAGCATCCGGAACGAGTCCTCCCACGGGACGTCCCCGTGACCCGTCGAGACGAAGTCCCAGCCCCGGCGGGGGTCGGCCCAGGGCAGGTGGGAGCCCAGCCGGCCGTTGCGGCCGTTGCCGACACGACGCTTCGCGTCCTTGCAGTCGACGTGGTAGATCCGGTCGCGGAAGTCGGACATGAACCCGACGGGGTCCAGGTCCTGCCAGACGAAGTGGCTCGGGTCCCAGTTGAGGCCGAAGGCCTCGCGGTGTCCGATCGCCTCGAGCGTGCGGACCGTCGTCCAGTAGTCGTAGGCGATCTCGCTCGGGTGCACCTCGTGCGCGAACCGCACGCCGACCTCGTCGAACACGTCGAGGATGGGGTGCCACCTCGCCGCGAAGTCGGCGTAGCCCGCATCGATGAGCTCGGTCGAGACCGGGGGGAACATCGCCACGTACTTCCAGATCGACGAGCCCGTGAACCCGACGACGGTCTTGACCCCGAGACGGGCCGCGGTCCTGGCGGTGAGCTTCATCTCCTCGGCGGCCCGCTGCCGCACGCCCTCCGGGTCGCCGTCACCCCAGACCACGTCCGGGACCATGTCCCGGTGCCGTTGGTCGATGGGGTCGTCGCACACCAGCTGGCCCTTGAGGTGGTTGGAGATCGCGTAGAGCTTGAGGCCGTAGCGGTCGAACAGGTCGAGCTTGGACTGGATGTAGTCATCGTCCACCGCGCCCTGCCACGGATCGAGGTGGTCGCCCCAGCAGGCGAGCTCGAGGCCGTCGTAGCCCCACTCGGAGGCGAGCCGCGCGACCTCTTCGAGCGGGAGGTCGGCCCACTGGCCGGTGAACAGCGTGATCGGTCGTGCCATCGGTGCTCTCCTTCGACAGTCGTGGAGCCGCCCGGGGGCCCGAGCGGTCGGTTCGGGGCCCAGGGCTCAGCCTGGGACCGGGGAGGTCGTCGGGACGTTGGTCCACGAGCAGTCGGCCGCTGCGCTCCGTTCGACGGCGTCCAGCACCCGCTGGACGACGAGCCCGTCCGCGAACGAGGGCCGGGGCTGGTCCGCTCGCGCGAGGCTCCCGACGAGGTCGACCACCTGGTGGACGAAGGCGTGCTCGTACCCGAGCCCGTGCCCCGCCGGCCACCATGCGGCGATGTACGGGTGGACGGGCTCGGTGACCAGGATCCGACGGAAGCCCGCGACCGACGGGTCATCGGTGGCGTCGTAGAAGTTCAGGACGTTCATCTCCACGAAGTCGAACGCCAGCGAGCCGAGCGACCCGTTGACCTCGAGGCGGAGGGCGTTCTTGCGCCCCCAGGCGAAGCGGGTCGCCTCGAACACGCCCAGTGCCCCCCCGGCGAACCGGGCGAGGAACACGGCAGCGTCGTCCACCGTCACCGGTCCACGTCCCTCGCCGGCGGTCCCGCTCAGCCCGGAGAACTCCCCGGCGACCGGGCGTTCGCTCACGAAGGTCTCGAGCATCCCGGAGACCCCGCTGATGAGGTCGCCCGTGACGAACTGCGCGAGGTCGACGATGTGTGCGCCGATGTCGCCGAGCGACCCGGAGCCGGCCGTGGCCTTGTCGAGCCGCCAGGACAGCGGGGCGTTCTCGTCGGCGATCCAGTCCTGCAGGTACTGGGCACGCACCTGGCGCACCTGGCCGATCCGGCCGTCCGCCACGAGCTGCCGCGCGAGCGCGATCGCCGGGACCCGGCGGTAGGTGAACCCGACCATCGACAGGACGCCGACGGACGCCGCCGCCTCCGCAGCCGCGACCATCGCCTCGGCCTCAGCGACCGAGTTGGCCATCGGCTTCTCGACGAGCACGTGCTTGCCCGCCTCGAGCGCGGCGATCGCCATCTCGGCGTGCGTGTCGCCCGGGGTGCAGATGTCGACGAGGTCGACGTCCTTGCGGTCCAGCAGGCTTCGCCAGCTCGTGGTGGAGCCGGCCCAGCCGAGCCGTGCCGCCGCCTCGGCGACGCCCACCGGGTCACGGCCCGCGACGACGGTCATCTCCGGCCGTCGGGCGAGGTCGAAGAATCGCGGGGCGACGCGCCAGGCCTGCGAGTGGGCCCGGCCCATGAACGAGTGGCCCACCATGCCGACGCCCAGCCGAGGGGTCTGCTCTCCGGTCATCGTGCTGCTCCTTCGGTGTCTGCGGTGTGCCGTGCCCGGACCTGCCGGCGCGTGCCCGGCCTGCCGTGCGTCAGGACTCGAACGCGGTCGGCAGGTACTTGTCGACGTTGTCCTTGGTCACGACGGGGGCGAAGAGCTGGATCTTGCGCGGCACCTCGACCTCGTCGATGTCGCTCATCGCCTTGCCCTGGACGATCAGCCGAGCGAGGCGGATGCCGTCGGCCGCCTGCGTCGACGGGTAGACGACCGTGGCCTTGAGGACGGTGTCATCGGCCTTGATGGAGCGCATGACGTTGGCCGAGCCGGCGCCACCCACCATGACGAACTCGCTGCGGTTGGCCTCCTGGATCGCCGCCATGACGCCGACACCCTGGTCGTCATCGTGGTTCCACAGCGCGTCGATCTTCGGTGCCGCCTGGAGCAGGTTCGCGGCAGCCGCCTGTCCGCCCTGGACCGTGAAGTCCGCGGCGACCCGGTTGTTGACCTTCAGCCCGCAGTCGGCCAGCGCGTCGGCGAAGCCCTTGCTCCGGTCCTGCGTCAGCGGGAGCGAGTCGATGCCCGCGATCTCGGCCACGATCGCGTCCGGCTTGTCGCCGACCTGCTGGCAGATGTACGTGCCGGCGCTGACCCCCATGCCGTAGTTGTCGCCGAGCACGGTGGTCCGGGCGGCGAACGAGCTCGCGAACTCGCGGTCGACGTTGATGACGACGATCCCGGCCTGCATCGCCTGGGTGGCGACCTGGGTCAGGGCGGCACCGTCGAACGGCAGCAGGACGATCGCGTCGACCTTGTCGTTGATGAACGTCTCGATCTGGCTGATCTGGAGGTTGACGTCGTTGGTCGCCTCGGCGACGACCAGGTCGACATCCGGGTACTTGGCGGCCTCGGCGATGGCTGCCCGGGTGATCGCACCCATCCAGCCGTGGTCGGCGGCCGGCGCCGAGAAGCCGATCTTGACCTTCGTGCCGGCCTCGTCGTTCGCCATCCCGACGACCGAGCCGCTCTGGCCGTCGGCGGTGGTCTCGGTCGTGGTCGGGCTGTTCGAGGTGCAGCCGGTGACGAGAGCGAGGCTGGCTACCGCCGCTCCGGCGGCGATCAGCCACCGACGACGCAGCTCCTTGGGTGCGGACATGGACTTCCTCCTTGAGTGACACAACGGGGTCGAACGATGGGAAGGCTGAGGAGCTGGCCGCTCTCAGCTCGCTCGTGCGCGAGCGGCGAGACGCTGCTGGAGCAGGACGGCGGCGACGATGATCACTCCCTTGGCGACCGCCTGCGCCGAGATGGAGAGGTTGTTCTGGGTGAACACGTTCGTCAGCGTCGTGAAGATGAGGACGCCGAAGACGGTGCCGACGATCGTGCCGCGACCCCCGACGAGGAGCGTCCCGCCGACGACCACCGCGGCGATGGCGTCGAGCTCGTACAGCTGACCGTGAGTGGACGAGCCGGCGGTGGTGCGGGCGAGCATCATCACCGCGGCGATCCCGGCGGTGAGGCCGGCCAGGGCGTACAGGTACAGCGTGTGGCGCTTGACCTTGATGCCCGCCAGCCGGGCGGCCTCGGGGTTCCCACCGACGGCGATCGTCCGGCGACCGAAGGTCGTCCGGTTGAGCACGACCCAGCCCGCCGCAGCGACGACGACGAAGATCCACACGAGCACCGAGATGCCCAGGACGTCGGCCTGGAAGAAGTCGAGGAAGGGCTTGACCTTGACGATCTGGGTCTGCCGGTTGGCGATCATCTCGGCGAGGCCGCGGGCGGAGACCATCATCGCCAGGGTCGCGATGAACGGGACGACCCGGCCGTAGGCGATGAGGACGCCGTTGACCAGGCCGGCGGCGGTCCCGACCACGAGCGCCGTGACCACCATGACGATCCAGTGGCCGTTCTCCGCCATCGTCTGCGTCGCCAGGGTCGTGGCCCAGACCGACGAGAGGCCGAGGACAGCACCGATCGACAGGTCGATCCCGCCGCCGGTGATCACGAAGGTCATCCCCACGCTCAGCACGCCGATCACGGCGGCGAGACGGAGGATCGTCATGAGGTTGTCGACGCTCGCGAAGCGTTCGCCGGCGGTGGCGACCCCGAAGGCGCAGATCACGGCCAGCGCGATGACGAGCCCTATGTTGCGCCCGGCCCCGCCCCTCAGCCTCGCCCTGAACCACGCCTGCGTCCCCGAGCCCGCGACGGAGTCCTGGGCACCCGCCGCGCGGGGACGCAACGCGGGGGCCGGGCTAGCGGCGACATCCTCGGGGTCGGGAGCGCCGATCCGCGATCGGTTCGACGGCGGCTGCTCGCTCACGCTGCACTTCCTTCCATCACGAGGTCGAGGACCCCGTGCTCGTCGATCTGGTCGGCGTCGCACGAGTGCACGACACGCCCCTCGGAGACCACGTGGACCCGGTCCGCGAGGCCGAGGACCTCGTCGATCTCGCTGGACACCACCACGACAGCCGTCCCGCGCGCAGCGAGCTCGGCGATGAGGGCGTAGATCTCCGCCCGTGCCCCGACGTCCACCCCGCGGGTCGGCTCGTCGAGGAGCAGGATCCGGCAGCCGCGCACGAGCCAGCGGGCGAGCATCGCCTTCTGCTGGTTGCCCCCCGACAGGGTGCGGGTCGAGCGGTCGGGATCCGCCGGCCGGAGGTCGAGCGCCTCGATCTGCGCCCTCGCGGCCGCCCGCTCAGCTCGTTCGTCGAGCAGGGACGCCCGGGCGAAGCCCGCGAACGTCGCGAGCGTGATGTTGCGGTAGACCGGTTCGTCGAGCAGGAGGCCCTGGCTCTTGCGCTCCTCCGGTGCGAGGCCGATCCCTGCGTCGACGGCTGCGTCGACGGACCCCGGGCGGAGCGCGCGTCCGCGGACCTTGACGACCCCGGCAGCGGCACGCCGGGCGCCGTACACCGTCTCGAGGATCTCCGAGCGTCCGGAGCCGACGAGGCCGGCGAGGCCGACGACCTCCCCGGCACGGACGGAGAAGGACACGCCGGAGAACACGCCACGCAGGCCGAGGCCCTCGACGGTGAGGAGCTCCTCTGCATCGTCCGCGACGGCGACGCGCTGCGGGAAGGCGTGTGCCACCGTCCGGCCGGTCATGAGCCGGATCAGGTCGTCTGTCGACGTCTCGGACACCGGGAGGCTGGTGCCGACCGAGCGCCCGTCCTTGAGGACGGTGATCCGGTCGCCCACCCGACGGATCTCGTCGAGGCGGTGGGAGATGTAGACGACTGCGACCCCGGAGGCGGTGAGCTCACGCACGACTCGGAAGAGGTTGTCGACCTCCCCCGAGTCGAGGACGGCGGTGGGCTCGTCCATCACGATGAGCCGGACGTCGTGGGACAGGGCACGCGCCATGCTGACGACCTGCTTGCCTGCGGCCGAGAGCCGTCCGACCTCGAGGTCGGGCGAGATCTCGCCGTGACCGAGCCGCTCGAGGAGCTCCCGAGCCTTGGCACGAGCGGCGCGGCGCTGGGTGAAGCCGGCTGTCTCGAGCTCGTGGCCGAGGAACACGTTCTCGGCGACCGTGAGCCCGTCGACGACATCGAGCTCCTGGTACATCGTCGCGATTCCGGCGCGGAGCGCCGCGACGGGGGTGGACACGGCCAGGGGCCCACCGCGCCACAGGATCTCCCCCGCGTCGGGTCGATGCGCCCCGGAGAGAACCTTGATGAGCGTCGACTTCCCCGCCCCGTTCTGCCCGAGCAGGCAGTGCACCTCGCCGCTGCGGATCTCCAGGTCCACCCCGTCGAGGGCCTTGGCCCCGGGGAAGTGCTTGACGATGCCGGTCATCCGCAGAAGCAGCTCGGGCGCGGGCAGCACAGGGCGCTCCGTGTCCCGCTGGGCGTCGTCGACCATGCGGAGCAACGTACTCCGCTTTCGTCATGAAGCAAGCAAAAGGTCGTTGCCGATCGACAGAGTTATGAGACCGTGATCTACCAAACCACGATTGTGCCTGACGGAAGGGTCTGTGCTTGACTTCCGCCATGGACGGGCTGAGCAAGTTCGCACCGCGCCCGAATGGTGTCGGCGAGATGTTCCAGCTGCTGCGCGACGGCAGGCCCCGTACCCGCGCTGAGCTGGCGCAGATCACCGGCCAGGCCCGGTCGACGATCGCTGCACGCATCGACGTGCTGCTGGCCTCGGGCCTCCTTGCGCCCGGCGGCGAGGCGACGTCCACCGGCGGGCGGCCACCGGGCACCTTCGTGTTCCGCGCCGATGCCCGGATAGTCCTGGCCGTGGACCTCGGGGCGACGCACGTGCGCGTCGCGGTCACCGATCTGGCGTCCACCGTTCTCGCCGAGCAGCAGGAGAGCGTCACCATCGCGGACGGGCCCGGTACGGTCCTCGATCGGATCGCCGACCTCGCGATCGCACTGATCGCGACCACCGGCCGGGAGATCACCGACCTCGCGGCCGTCGGCGTCGGGCTTCCCGCCCCGGTCGACCACACGACGGGACGCCCCGTCAGCCCCCCGATCATGCCCGGCTGGCACAACGCCGACGTCCCCGGCCATCTGCGTCAACGTCTGCACGCACCCGTCCTGGTGGACAACGACGTCAACATCATGGCCCTGGGCGAGCGGCAGACGGAGTACCCGGAGGTCGACCAGCTCCTCTTCGTAAAGGTCGCGACGGGCATCGGCTCCGGGATCATCAGCGACGGCGGGCTCCGTCGTGGGGCACAAGGGGTGGCGGGCGACATCGGTCACATCGCCGTCCCCCGCGGGTCCGAGGTCGTGTGCCACTGCGGGAACGTGGGCTGCCTCGAGGCCGTGGCGAGTGGCGGCGCCATCGCGGCCGAGCTGACTCGCGCCGGGGTGCCGGCCACCACGGGGGCCGACGTCGTCGCGCTCGTGCGGGCGGGCAACGTCCCCGCGACCCGCGCCGTCCGGGAGGCGGGGAGGACGATCGGCAGCGTGCTCGCCGGCTGCGTGAGCATGCTGAACCCATCGGTCATCGTCATCGGCGGCAACCTGGCCAGCGCGGGCGAGGACATCCTCGCCGGGATCCGCGAGGTGGTCTACCAGCGATCGCTCCCGGTGGCGACGCAGCACCTGAGGATCGTGGCGAGCCGGAGCAAGGGGCGTGCTGGCATCTACGGCGCGAGCGTGATGGCTGCCGAGTCCGTGCTCTCGCCCGCCGCGATCGAGGCGCTGATCCCGTGACCCGCTCGAGGGTGTGGGGCAGACTGGTCGCCGCACGGTCCCGACCATCGACGGCGAGGGGGATGCGGTGAACCGCAGGACAGCACTCGTGGTCCGAGGTGGTTGGGAGGGGCACGCGCCGGTCGAGACGACCGACCTGTTCCTCCCCTTCCTCGAGGAGCACGGATTCGACGTGATCGTCGAGAGCAGCCTCGAGGTCTATGCGGACGAGCAGGTCATGGGCGCCGTCGACCTCGTCGTCCCCTCCTGGACGATGGGCGAGATCCTTCCCGCCGAGCTCGACGGCCTGCACGAGGCGGTGCGAGGCGGTGCGGGACTCGCGGGATGGCACGGCGGGATCATCGACGCGTTCCGCGTCGCGACCGAGTACACGATGCTCACCGGTGGGCAGTTCATCGCCCACCCCGGCGACATCAAGGACCACACGGTCGAGATCGTCCCGGCCCGCGCCGATCACCCGATCGTCGCCGGGATCGAGTCCTTCCACCTCCGGTCCGAGCAGTACTGGGTCGCCACCGACGGGCTCAACGACGTCCTGGCGACGACGAGCCTCGTCCCCGGCCCCGACGACCCGTGGCACGAGCCTGTGGTGTCCCCCGCGGTCTGGACCCGCCTGTGGGGCGCGGGCCGCGTCTTCGTCTGCACCCCGGGCCACCACACGGCCGATCTGGAGATCCCCGCCGTGCGGACGATCGTCGAGCGCGGGCTCCTGTGGGCGAGCGGGCTCCTGGGCGACTGACGGGCACCGGCAGTCCCCGCGACGACGGCGCGGCACGGGGACGCGTGAGCCCGCGCGCGCCGGCGCGGCAGCGGCTCAGTCCTCGGCGGCCCCGGCGCCGGACCGGTCGCCCGACTCCCGATCAGCGAGAGCCTCGGGCCCGTCGGCGAGAAGCCGCACGAATGCTGCCTCGTCGATGATCCGCAGCCCGAGCTCGCGGGCCTTCGTCTCCTTGGAGCCGGCGTTCTCCCCCACGACGACGACGTCGGTGTTCTTCGAGACGCTCCCCGCGGCCCTGCCGCCCCGAGCGAGGACGGCCTCCTTCGCGCCGTCCCGGGAGAAGCCGGTCAACGAGCCGGTGACCACCACCGTCAGACCCGCGAGCGTGAGCGGGACCGATTCGTCGCGCGCATCACGCATGACGACGCCGGCACCCGCCCAGCGGTCGACGATGTCGAGGCGCCAGGGACCGTCCGGTGCGTCCGGGTCGAACCAGTCGAGGATCGACTCGGCGATCGTCTGGCCGATCCCCTCGATCCCGGCGAGGCGGACCAGCGCGCCCTCGCGGTCGGCCAAGGTCTCCCGCAGCGCCGCCATCGAACCGAAGTCCTGGGCCAGGGCACGCGCGGCGGTGGGGCCGACGTTGCGGATCGAGAGCGCGACGAGCACGCGCCACAGGGGCTGCTGCTTGGCCTTGTCGAGCTCGTCGAGGAGCGTGCGGGCGGCCTCCGACGGCTCCCACTCCGGCAGGGTGCGGCCCTCTGCCTCGGCGGCTGCCACGTCCGCCCTGCTGTGCCGCAGCACGCGCCGGAAGGGGGTGCGGCGTCGGACCACACCGTCCTCGTCGGCGCGTGGTTCGCCCGTATCCGGGTCGCGGACGATCACCTCGACCTCGGCGAGGAGGGCGAGACTCGCCTCGCGGACGCGCGCCACCTCCTGCGGGTCGGCGTCGGCGGGGTAGGCCACCAGGTCGAAGAGGTCGGCCTCGTTCTGCAACGGGGGCGGCGACGGCACCTCGGGCTGGGTGAGCGCGGCGGCGGTCACCTCACCGAGCACCTCGATGTCCAGCGCGCCGCGCGAGCCGATGTGCTCGACCCTGCCCCGCACCTGGGCGGGGCAGGTCTGGGCGTTCGGGCAGCGCTGGTCCACGTCTCCCTCGCGCATCGAGCGCAGCGTCGAGCCGCACTCCGGGCACTGCGTCGGCATGACGAAGTCCCGCCGCGGGTAGCCGTCGTGGGCGAGCGCGGCGACCGGGCCCACGATCTCCGGGATGACGTCCCCCGCCTTGCGCAGCACGACCATGTCGCCGATCCGCAGGCCCTTGGCACGGACCACGTCCTGGTTGTGCAGCGTCGCGGTGCGGACCGTCGACCCCGCGACGAGAGCGGGCTCCATCACGGCGTAGGGCGTGACCCGCCCGGTGCGACCGACGTTCACGCGGATGTCGAGCAGCCGCGTGTTGACCTCCTCCGGCGGGTACTTGAAGGCGATCGCCCAGCGCGGAGCCCGGCTGGTGGAGCCGAGCCGCCTCTGCAGGTCGAGCTCGTCGACCTTGATCACGATGCCGTCGATCTCGTGCTCGACGTCATGCCGGTGCTCGCCGTAGTAGGCGATCATCTCCCGCACGCCCTCGAGGCCCGGCACGACCCGAGTGCGACCGGAGACGGGAAGGCCCCAGGAGGCCAGGAGCTCGTAGGTCTGCGACTGGCGGACCGCCTCGTCCTGGTGACCCGGCCAGGTGAGAGCGCCGATCCCGTGGCAGATCATCTGGAGCGGCCGCGTGGCGGTGACCTTCGGGTCCTTCTGGCGCAGCGATCCGGCCGCGGAGTTCCGCGGGTTCGCGAACGGGGCCTTGCCGGCGGCGACCTGGGCGGCGTTGAGCTCGGCGAAACCGGCGACGGGAAGGAAGACCTCACCGCGCACCTCCAGCAGCTGCGGCACGTCGTCGCCCGCCAGGCGGTGCGGGATGCCCCGGATCGTGCGGACGTTCAGCGTGACGTCCTCGCCCGTGCGTCCGTCGCCGCGGGTCGCGGCGCGCACCAGCCGGCCGCTCTCGTAGACGAGGTCGATCGCGAGACCGTCGATCTTCAGCTCGCACAGGTAGTGCACGTCGGCGCCGGCGTCCTCCAGGTCGCGCGCCACGCGCTCGGCCCAGGCGGCGACGTCCTCGGCGGAGAAGGCGTTGTCGAGGCTGAGCATGCGCTCCAGGTGCTCGACCGGCGCGAACTCCGTGGAGAAGGTCCCGCCGACCGTCTGCGTCGGGGAGTCCGGGGTGCGCAGCTCCGGATGCGCGTCCTCGAGCGCGGCCAGGCGCCGGAGCAGCCCGTCGTACTCGCCGTCGCTCACCGTCGGCGCATCGCGCACGTAGTAGGCGAACTGGTGCTCGTGGACGAGCTCGGCCAGCTCGGTCCAGCGGTGCCGTGCGACCACGGCGTCCAGGCCGGTCTCGTCCGGCTCGAGGGTGTCAGCGCTCACGCGCCCATCATGGCGGAGAGCTCCGACGCCCACCCGATCGCTACGCTCAGCGGTCATGAGCCCGACGTCGCCGATCAGCAGCCCCGAGCCCGACGCCGACCCCTTCGCCTGGCTGGAGGACGTCGACGGCGAGGAGGCGATGGCCTGGGTCACCGAGCGCAACGCCGAGACGAGCAACGGCCCGGCGGCGTCGCCAGGCTTCGCCCCGCTGCGCGACGCCGTGCGCGAGGTGCTCGACTCCCCCGCCCGGATCCCCGAGGTGAGCGCCGTCGGCGACCTCCTGTACGGGTTCTGGCGCGACGCCGAGCACCCCCGCGGCCTGTGGCGCCGCACCACTCCGGAGTCCTACCGGCAGGACGAGCCGGACTGGGAGGTCGTCCTCGACCTCGACGCACTGAACGCCGCCGAGGGCGAGGACTGGGTGTGGCACGGCGCGAGCATCCTGCGACCGACGTTCACCCGGGCCCTGGTCTCCCTCTCGCACGGCGGGTCCGACGCGGACGTCACACGTGAGCTCGACCTCCGCACGGCCACCTGGATCGACCCGGCAGACGGGGGCTTCGTCCGACCGGAGGGCAAGGGCGACGCGCGCTGGGTCGACGAGGACTCCCTCCTCGTCGCGACGGACCTCGGCGAGGGGACCACGACCACCTCCGGCTACGCGCGGACGGTCCGGCGCTGGCGCCGCGGGACGGCGCTCGCCGACTCGACGCTCGTCTTCGAGGGGCGCACCGAGGACCTCGCCGTGTCCGCCTGGCACGACCACACGCCCGGCTTCGCGCGCGACCTGGTCAGCCGCGCCCTGACCTTCTACTCCGACGAGCTGTACCTGCTCGACCCCGACGGCACGCCGCGCCGGATCGACGTCCCGGACAGCGCGCAGACGCTCGTGCACCGCGAGTGGCTGCTGATCGAGCTGCGCGAGGAGTGGACGCCCGAGGGCGGTGGCCCGACGCACCCGGCGGGGAGCCTGCTCGCCGCTCCGCTCGACGCGTGGACGGGCGGCGAGCGCGTGCTCACCGTCCTGTTCCGTCCCGACGCGAGGAGCTCGCTGTCCGGCCTCAACTGGACGCTGCACCACCTGGTGCTCACGGTGCTCGTCGACGTGCGGAGCACGGTCGTGGTGCTGACCCCGCCGGTGGACGCGACCGCCGGGGTGCCGTGGTCCCGGTCGCAGATCCCCGGCCTGCCGACGCTGGGCAGCGTGGGCGTGCGCGCCGTCGACCGGTACGAGAACGACGACGTCTGGGTGACGGTCTCCGGCTTCGACACCCCGACGACCCTGCAGCGCGTCACCGTCGGGACGGGCGAGACGCCCGAGCGCGTCAAGGCGGCGCCGGCGTTCTTCGACGCCTCCGGGCTGGACGTCGCCCAGCACTTCGCCGTCTCGGCCGACGGCACCCGGGTCCCCTACTTCCTGCTCACCCCGGCGAACGCGCGACGGGACGGCACCGCGCCGACGCTGCTCTACGGCTACGGCGGCTTCGAGATCTCGCTGCTCCCCTCCTACTCGGGGACCCTCGGCCGCGCCTGGCTCGACCAGGGCGGCGTGTACGCGGTGGCGAACATCCGCGGCGGTGGCGAGTACGGACCGACCTGGCACCAGGCCGCGCTCAAGGCCGAGCGTCACCGCGCCTACGAGGACTTCGCCGCCGTGGCACGCGATCTCGTCGTCCGTGGCGTCACGACGCCGGAGCACCTCGGGGCGCAGGGCGGCTCGAACGGCGGTCTGCTGACCGGGAACATGCTCACGCGCTACCCCGAGCTCTTCGGCGCGGTCGTCATCCAGGTGCCGTTGCTCGACATGCGTCGCTACAGCCACCTGCTCGCCGGCGCCTCGTGGATGGCGGAGTACGGCGACCCCGACGACCCCGAGCAGTGGGAGTGGATCCGGACGTTCTCGCCGTACCACCTGCTCGAAGCGGACCGGGAGTACCCGCCGGTGCTGCTGACGACCTCCACGCGCGACGACCGGGTGCACCCCGGCCACGCGCGCAAGACGGCGGCCTGGCTGCGCGCGGCGGGCAAGGACGTGACCTACTACGAGAACGTCGAGGGGGGCCACGGCGGCGCCGCCGACAACTCGCAGGCGGCGTTCATGGCCGCGCTGGCCTGGACGTTCCTGGCCGAGCGGCTCGCCTGAGCAGCCCTACTCGGCGGCGCGGGCGGCGACCTCGCTCGCGACCTTGATCGCGATGTCGATCTCGGCCCGGACGTCCTGGAGCGTGGTGACGACCTGGTCACCCGTCCCGCTCGTGTCCGTGTGCACCACGACGTCCGCCAGGCCCTTGGCCGGCAGACCGACCGTCGTCCACGGCTTGTGCACCGAGCGGGCGAGGCGCGCGATGTCCGGGCCGCCCTTGCGCGGCTTGTCCCGCGGCAGGCCGAGCCACAGCCCGGTGCCGGCCTCGACGATCCCGGCGATCTGCTCCCACTGCGCGCGCTGCACCGCGGCCAGACCCACCCCGACGCTGTCGGCGCCGGCGGCCGCCATCGCCTTGAGCGAGCGGGAGGCGAACCGTGCGCCTCCGTGCACGACGACGTGGTCGGCGCCGCCGGCACGCGAGCCGTCGATCACGGCCCGCAGACCTTCGGAGACGTCCACCCGTTCGATCGCGGGCAGGCGGCCGTGACCGGAGAAGGTCGGGATCGCCCCACCGAGGACGTCCGGGAGCAAGGGCTCGCGCAGCACGACCGTGAGCCGGGCGCCCGGGACGGCCGTGCGCATCGAGCCGAGGAGCTCGGCGATGCCCTCACCGAGCGAGGCGAGCACGTCGCGCACCGCGCCGCGGTCGCTCAGCACGCGGTCGCCGCGCGCCAGGTAGAGGACCGAGGAGAGCGTCCACGGCCCGCGGACCGTGAGCACGAGCGGCCCGGTCCAGCCGTCAGCGCAGACCGCGAGCGCGTCCAGGTCCTCGCGCAGCAGTGCGCGGGAGCGCTCGAGGTCGGCGCCGGGACGGTCGGCGAGCTTCCAGCCGTGCGTCCCGAGCTCGACCGGCATCCCCGGCAGGAGCGCGGCGGTGCGCGCGATGGTCTCGGCCCACGGGCCACGCTTGGGCATGTGGACCATCGGCGGCATGCCGACGACGCCCTCGGGGGTGTCGGTGAGCTCGCCCATCGCGATGCCCTGCGCCTTGAGCACCTTGTGACCCGACCACGGGCCGAGCGCGCTGACGCCGGTCATCGGCCGGCCCCGGCGATCGTCGCCTGGCCGAGCACGCGGTCGCCCTGGTAGAGGACGGCGGACTGGCCGGCGGCCACCCCGCGAAGCGGCTCGTCGAGGCGGACCTCCAGGCCCTTCGGACGTCCGTCGGCGGCGTCCACCGCCCGCGCCCGCGCGGCGACCGGCGTGCCGTGCGCGCGGACCTGGAGCGCGCAAGCAGTCCACTCCCGCGCCGGCGGACCGAACCAGACGGCATCGTCGGCCGTGAGGGTGTGCACCTCGAGCAGGTCGACGGAGCCCACGACGACGGTGTTGCTCACCGGCTGGACGTCGAGCACGTAGCGCGGGCGCCCGTCGGCCGCCGGGCGCCCGAGGCTCAACCCCTTGCGCTGACCGACGGTGTACGCGTACGCGCCGTCGTGGCTGCCGAGCACGGTCCCGTCCGGGTCCACGACGGGCCCCGGCTTCGAGCCGAGGCGCTCGCGCAGGAAACCGGCGGTGTCCCCGTCCGCGACGAAGCAGATGTCGTAGGAGTCGGGCTTCTCGCTGACCCCGAGCCCGCGCCGTGCGGCCTCCGCCCGGACCTCGCCCTTCGAGCCCGCGTCGCCGAGCGGGAACATCGCGCGTGCCAGGCGCTGGGGGCCCATCACCGCGAGGACGTAGGACTGGTCCTTGGCGAGGTCAAGGGACCGGTGCAGCGACGGGGTGCCGTCGCCGTCCCGCTCGATGCGCGCGTAGTGGCCCGTCGCGACGGCGTCGAAGCCGAGCGCCGTCGCCTTGTCCAGCAGCGTCGCGAACTTGATGTGCTCGTTGCAGCGCACGCAGGGGTTCGGGGTGCGTCCGGCGGCGTACTCCGCGAGGAAGTCCGCGACCACCGTCTGCTCGAACCGCTCGGACAGGTCCCAGACGTAGTACGGGATCCCGAGGACGTCGGCGGCGCGGCTGGCGTCACCGGCGTCCTCGATCGAGCAGCAGCCGCGCGATCCCTGCCGGTGCTGGGCACGTGAGCGCGAGAGCGCCATGTGGACCCCGACGACGTCGTGCCCCGCGTCGACGGCCCGTGCTGCGGCGACAGCGGAGTCGACACCGCCGGACAGGGCTGCCAGGACGCGCATGGGCCTCAGCCTACGTGGGGCGAGGGCGGTCAGCCGACGCCGGCGAGGCCCGCAGCGCGCGCCCGGGAGACGACCCCGGGAAGCGCCTCGATCAGCGCGTCGACGTCGGCCGGGCCGGACGTGCGCCCCAGGGAGAAGCGCAGGGCTCCGCGCGCGGTCCGTTCGTCGATCCCGCAGGCCAGCAGGACGTGCGAGGGCTGCGGCACGCCGGCCTGGCAGGCCGAGCCTGTGGCGCAGGCGATACCCGCGCTGTCGAGCAGGTAGATGAGCGAGTCGCCCTCGCAGCCGGGGAAGGTCAGATGGGCGTTGCCCGGGAGGCGAGCAGCACCGAGCGGTCCTCGGACCACCGCGTCGGGCACGGCCTCCAGCACGCCCGCCAGGAGCCGGTCACGCAACGCGGACAGCCGCAGGGCCTCGGCCGGACGATCCGCGACGGCATGTGCGACCGCGACCGCGAAGGCCCGCGCCGCCGCGACGTCCAGCGTCCCGGACCGCACCCCTCGTTCCTGCCCGCCGCCGTGCAGCACCGGCTCGAGGTCGAGCCCACGACGGGCCACCAGGGCGCCGACACCCGTGGGCCCACCGACCTTGTGCGCGCTGACGGTCATCGCGTCGAGCCCGCTCGCCGCGAAGTCGACGTCGAGATGGGCGACCGCCTGGACCGCGTCCGCGTGCACCGGGATGCCGTGCGGACCGGCCGCCGCCACGACCGCGGCCAGCGGCTCGATCGTGCCGATCTCGTTGTTGGCCCACATGACGCTGATCAGGGCGATCTCGTCGGCGTGCCGGTCGATCTCGTCGACGAGGGCGGCGAGGTCGAGCACCCCCGAGGCATCCACCGGGAGCAGGACGAGCTCGGCACCCTGGCCGACGAGCCAGCGCGCCGGGTCGAGGACCGCGTGGTGCTCGACGGCGGAGACGAGCACCCGTCGACGACGGGGATCTGCCCGGCGACGCGCCCAGAAGAGGCCCTTGATCGCCAGGTTGTCCGCCTCGGTCCCCCCGGAGGTCAGGACGACGTCGCTCGGCCGTGAGCCCCAGGCGGCGGCCAGCGACTCGCGTGACTCCTCCACGACACGCCGGGCGCGCCGCCCCGGACCGTGCAGGGACGAGGCGTTGCCCGTCCGGCCGAGCTCGTCGGCCATCGCCTCGATCGCCGCCGGGTGCAGGGGTGTGGTGGCGGCATGGTCGAGGTAGGTCACGGGCCGAGTCTAGGAACCTCGGCGCCGCGCGACGATCTCGGCCGGCACCGACGTGGCTCCGGTCCCAGCCCCGGCCTGGCATGATCGCGGGGTGACCACCGATGGCCCGCCGCTGGCATTCAGCGGCTCGCGCCTGTCGTGGACGGACCTCCCGCGCGAGGTGCGCGCCCGGATCGTGCAGACGACCGGGGCCGAGATCATCTCCGAGGCTGCGGCGACCAGCGGGTTCAGCCCCGGCTTCGCGTCCGTGCTCGAGCTCAGTGACGGCACGCAGGTGTTCTGCAAGGCTGTGTCGGCCGAGCAGAACCCGCAGTCGCCGGAGCTCGCACGCCGCGAGATCGAGGTGGCCCGTCTCCTGCCGGCGGCGGTCCCCGCTCCCCGGCTGCGCTGGTCCTTCGACGACGACGGCTGGGTCGTCCTGGGGTTCGACGTGGTGCACGGCCATCTTCCCGAGCACCCGTGGCGCAGCGAGCAGCTGGGCCGGGTGCTGGACGCCGTCGCCGACCTCGCCGAGCTCGCCCCGTCGCCCGTCGGCCTGCCACCGCTGGCCGAGACGGTCGCCGAGGTCTCCTCGGGCTGGGGGCTGCTGACCGCGGACGGCGCCGCCGTCGACCGGGCCGTGGCCTCGCTCGGAGCCGAGGGCCCGTGGCTGCGGGCGCACCTCGACGAGCTCGTCGCGTGGGCCGGACCCGCCGCGTCCGCCTGCGTCGGCTCACACCTCTCGCACGGTGATCTGCGGGCCGACAACATCCTGCTCGACGAGCGCGAGCTGTGGATCGTCGACTGGCCGTGGGCCACCGGGAACGGTGTGGCGTGGTTCGACCTGCTCGCGCTCCTGCCGAGCATCGCGATGCAAGGTGGCGGCGATCCCGAGCGTCACTTCTGGTCCCACCCGGCGGCGCAGGGCGCCGACCGCGAGGCCGTGCACGCCGTGCTCGCCGCCGTCGCCGGCTACTTCGTCCAGTCCGCCGTGCTGCCAGCGCCCGTGGGGATCGCGAACCTACGGCCGTTCCAGCGGGCCCAGGGGGTCCACGCGCTGCGCTGGCTGCGCAGCTGGTAGGAGGCGCTCAGCGCAGGATGCGCCGCAGCTCGGCGATCGCCGCCGGGAGCACCGTGCGCAGGTCGCCGACGATGCCGAGGTCGGCGATCTCGAAGATCGGGGCCTCGGGGTCGGTGTTCACCGCGACGATCGTCCCGGCCGACTGCATCCCGCCTCGGTGGTGCACCGCGCCGGAGACCCCCGCGCCGAGGTAGAGGCGGGGGGAGACCGTGACACCCGTCTGGCCGATCTGCGCCTCGTGGTCGATCCAGCCCTCGTCCGTCGCGACACGCGTCGCGCCCACGGCACCGCCGAGCACGTCCGCGAGCTCGGTGACGAGACTGAAGTCACCCTCCGTGCCGCGACCGCCCACGACGACGACCTGCGCGGAGCTGAGGTCCGGCCGGCCCGACGGCGTCCGCTCGGTGCGTTCGACGATCTCGACGCCGCGCGCAGCCCCGGCCGGCTCGGCCGTGTGCACCAGGCTCGTCGCAGGACCCGCCTCGGTACGGACGGCCTCGGCCGCGTTCGGCTTGACCGCGACGATCGCGAGCGGGGTCCGGACGACGCACCGAGTGGTCCAGGTGGCGGCGAAGACCGACTTGGTCGCCACGAACGCGCCGTCGACCTCCTCGAGGGCTGCGGCGTCGACGACGACGCCGGCACCCGTGCGCACACCGAGGACGGCGGCGACCTCCTTGTGCTCGAAGCTCGAGGTCAGCAGGACGGCACGCGGGTCGACCGCGCTCACGACCGTCGCGAGCGCCGCAGCGACGACGGGCGTCAGGTGGTGCGGCTCGAGGGGCGCGACGGTGTGCACGGTCGCGGCCCCGTAGGCGCCGAGCTCGGCGAGCACCCCGGGCGTCGGCGCGAGGGCGTCGACCCAGACGCCGTGGACGTCCCCGAAGCGTGCCGCGAGCGCGAGCAGCTCATGAACGGCAGGACGCACCGCGCCGTCGTCGGAGTGGTCGATCAGGACGAGCACCGGCCCGGTCGTCATCATGGTCTCCTGGTCGATCAGACGAGCTTGTGGTCGACGAGGTAGGCGGCGAGGCGAGCACCGGCATCCCCCTCGTCGGTGATCAGGACACGGTTCTCCCGCGGCGGACGCTCGGCGGCATCGAGCACCTGCGTGCGCGACCCACCCGCTCCGACGAGCGCAGCGTCGATGCCCAGGTCGTCGAGGGTCAGGACGTCGACCGGCTTCTTGCGGGCCGCCATGATCCCCGCGAACGCCGGGTAGCGCGGCTCGTTCGACTGGTCGGTCACCGAGACGAGCGCCGGGAGCGGCGCGCGCAGCACCTCGGTCGCGTGGTCGAGGTCGCGGCGGATCTGCACCCCGCCGTCGGCGACGGTGAGCTCGCTGGCCAGGGCGAGCTGCGGCAGCCCGAGCTCGGCGGCGAGGACCGCAGGGAGCATCGAGGTCAGCCCGTCGAGCGAGGCCATCCCGGTCAGCACGAGGTCGACGGCACCCTGCTCTGCCACGCTCCGCACGGCGGCGGCGAGGACCGTCGCGGTTCCGAAGACGTCCGAGCCGGCCAGGGCGTCGTCCAGCACGTGCACCCCGCGGTCGGCGCCCATCTGCAGCCCGCGACGCACGGCATCGACGGCGTCGTCGGGGCCGACGGTCAGCACGACGACCTCGGCGTCGAGCTCGGCGGCCAGGACGAGCGCGGCCTCGACCGCGTTCTCGTCGAGCTCGTTCAGGGTGCCGTCCCCCTGCTCACGATCGACGTGGCCGTCGACCAGCCGACGCTCGGCCATCAGGTCCGGGACGTGCTTGACGCAGACGACGATCCTCAAGGGAGCCGCACTCCTCTCAACATGTGACACCGCAGGCTACCTGCTCGCCCCCGTCGGACCCACCTCTGCGCGCCCAGCACGAGCGACGCGCGGAGCGCTGCGGACGAGCTCCGACGGCGCGCGGAGGTGCCTGAGACCGGGGTCGTGGTCCAGACTGGTCCGCTGTGCGGTACGACGCGGCGGGACATGGCGGGCTCCATCGGCTGGGTGTGCACCCGGCAGGCGACGGGGTCGACGTCGCCGTGCTCGCCTCGCACGCGACGGCCGTCCACCTGTGCCTGCTCGACCCGGACCAGGACGCACCGGACGGCTGGGCCGAGCGGCGGGTGCAGCTCGGCGGCCCGACCTACGGCGTCTGGCACGCGCACGTGCCGGGCGTGCTGCCGGGTCAGCTCTACGGCTTCCGTGCCACCGGTCCCTGGGACCCGGGCGCCGGGACCCGGTACAACCCGGCCAAGCTCCTCATCGACCCCTACGCCCGCGGCCTGGACGGGATGGAGCGCCTCGACCTTCCCAGCACGCGCACCTACGGGCACCGCGTCGACAGCGAGCACCGCCCGCTCGACGGCCGTCCCCTCGACGCCGCCGACTCGCGAGCGCACGTGCCGCACAGCGTCGTGCTCGCGGAGGACCGCGCCGCGCCGGACACCCGCCCGCGCACCCCGTGGTCGCAGACCGTCGTCTACGAGGCGCACGTCCGTGGGCTGACCCAGCGCATGCGTGCGCTGCCGCCCGAGCTGCGCGGCACGTACGCCGGTCTCGGCCACCCGGCAACGCTCGAGCACCTGCGCGACCTCGGCGTGACGGCCATCGAGCTGCTCCCCGTCCACGCGATGGCGACCGAGCCGTGGCTCGCCCTGAACGGCCGCACGAACTACTGGGGCTACAACACGCTCGGCTTCTTCGCCCCGCACCCGGGCTATGCCACGCGCGCCGCCCAGGACATCGGGTCCGAGGCGGTCCTCGCCGAGCTCAAGGAGGCGGTCCAGGCCATGCACGGCGCGGGCATCGAGGTGCTCCTCGACGTGGTCTACAACCACACCGCCGAGGGCGGGACCGACGGGCCGCACCTGTCGTGGCGCGGGCTCGACCCGACCGTGTACTACCTGCACGACGGCAGCACGCCCGCCCGGTTCGCCGATGTGACCGGCTGTGGCAACTCGCTGGACTTCCGACGACCGCGGGTGGTGCAGCTGGCGCTGGACTCGCTGCGCTACTGGGCGACAGTGGTCGGCGTCGACGGTTTCCGATTCGACCTCATGGTCACCCTGGCCCGGGACGACGACGGCTTCGACCCGCAGCACGCCTTCCTCGTCGCGCTGCAGACCGACCCGGTCCTCAGCGGCCTCAAGCTCGTCGCAGAGCCGTGGGACATCGGGCCCGGCGGCTGGCGCACCGGAGCCTTCCCGGCTCCGCTCTCGGAGTGGAACGACCGGTTCCGCAACGCCGCGCGGTCGTTCTGGCTCACCGACCCTGCCGAGGCTGCGCACGGGCGCCCAGGCCACGGGGTCCGCGAGCTCGCCACCCGCCTGGCCGGCTCGGCCGACCTCTTCGGCTACTCCGACCCGCCCCTCATGCGCGGTCCGGGGGCGAGCATCAACTTCGTGACGGCGCACGACGGCTTCACGCTTGCCGATCTCGTGGCCTACGACCACAAGCACAACGCGGCCAACGGCGAGCACAACCGTGACGGGACCGACGACAACCGCTCGTGGAACCATGGCATCGAGGGCCCCACGCGGGACCCGGGCATCGGGCTGGAGATCGTCCCGCTGCGACAGCAGTCGATGCGCAACCTGCTGGCCACCCTGCTGCTGTCCGCCGGAGTGCCGATGATCACGGCGGGCGACGAGATCGGCCGGACCCAGCAGGGCAACAACAACGCGTACAACCAGGACAACGAGATCTCCTGGATCGACTGGGAGCTCCCGCCCTGGCGGGACAACCTGCTGGCGACGGCGCGGCACCTGCTCCGGCTGCGCCGCGAACTGCCGGCCTTCAGCTCCAGTGCCTTCTTCCGCGGCACGCCGCGGCCCGACTGCGAGGACCCGCGACCGGACCTGTACTGGCGGAGCGCGAGCGGCGCGCCCCTGTCGACCCAGGAGTGGAACGACGCGAAGGTGCGCACGATCCAGATGATCCGCACGGCCTGCGACGGCTCGGCGGTGATGCTGCTGATCAACGGCGCCCTCGACCCGGTCTCGGTCACCCTCGCGGACGGGGCACCGACCTGGCACCTGCGCTGGGACTCGACCGTCGAGCACCCCGAGGAGCTCGAGCGACCCGACGGACCGGGGGCGAACGGCAACGGCCGGGTCCGCGCCGGTGCCACGATCCTGGTGGAGCCGCTGTCGGTACGCGTCTACTCCGCGGACGAACGCTCGATCGAGCGACACACCACGGCCGAGCCCCCCACCCAGGTGTCGCCTGCCAAGAAGCCTCGGTAGGTTCAGGGGGTGACCCCGCCTCCGACGCCCTCACGTCCCTCCCCGCCGCCGGGCCGCCACGGCCGATCCAGGCGTGCGGCAGATCCCGTGGGCACCGGCCGGTCCGCCGGCGCGGGACCGGTCAAGGGGACAGGGCCGTCCGCACCACCGCCGGAGCCCCCCACGGCGGGCCCCGCAGAGCGCTCGGTGGGCAGGATCCCGGTCATCGGCGTGTCACCCGTGCTCGAGGGCGGACGCTGGCCGTCGAAGGCCGTCGTCGGCGAGGCCGTCGAGATCGGCGCGACCGTCTTCCGCGAGGGGCACGACGCCGTGGCGGCGAGCGCCGTGCTGATCCGCCCGGACGGCACCGAGCACAGCAGCGTGCGGATGTCCGTGGTGAACAAGGGCCTGGACACGTTGCGCGCCCTCCTGGTCCCCGACGCGGTCGGCCGTTGGTCGTTCCGGGTCGAGGGCTGGTCCGACCCCTACGCCACCTGGACGCACGATGCCACGATCAAGGTCGACGCCGGCGTGGACGTCGAGCTGATGCTCGCCGAGGGCGCCGCCTTCCTCGACCGTGCCGCAGCGCGCCCGGACCTCGCCGACGACGCGGCGGCCACCCTCACCGCCGCGGCCGTGGGGCTGCGGGACGCGCAGCAGCCGCCGCGGACCCGGCTCGAGGCCGGCCTGAGTGCCGCCGTGGTGGCCGTGCTGGCCGCCCACCCGGTCCGCGAGATGCTCTCGCTCTCGCCGACCTACCCGCTCGTCGTCGAGCGCGAGCTCGCCCTCGTCGGCTCGTGGTACGAGATGTTCCCGCGGTCCGAGGGCGCCACCTACGACGCCTCGACGGGCACCTGGACCTCCGGCACCTTCGCCACCGCGGCCGAGCGGCTGCCGGGGATCGCCGCGATGGGCTTCGACATCGTGTACCTCACCCCGATCCACCCCATCGGCACCACGCACCGCAAGGGGCGCAACAACTCCCTGGCCTGCGCCCCCGGTGACCCTGGATCGCCCTACGCGATCGGCTCGGCCGACGGCGGGCACGACGCCCTGCACCCCGACCTCGGCACCTTCGACGACTTCGACGCCTTCGTCGGCCGCGCCAAGGAGCTGGGCATGGAGATCGCCCTCGACCTCGCGCTGCAGTGCTCGCCGGACCACCCCTGGGTGACCGAGCACCCGGAGTGGTTCACCACGCGGCTCGACGGCACGATCGCCTACGCGGAGAACCCGCCGAAGAAGTACCAGGACATCTACCCGGTCAACTTCGACAACGACCCCGCCGGGATCTACGCCGAGGTCCGCCGCGTGCTGCAGGTCTGGATCGACCACGGGGTGACGGCGTTCCGCGTCGACAACCCGCACACGAAGGCGCTCGAGTTCTGGGAGTGGCTGATCGCCGACGTCAACGCGGCACACCCCGACGTGATCTTCCTCGCAGAGGCGTTCACGCGTCCCGCCATGATGCACACGCTCGCCAAGATCGGCTTCCACCAGTCGTACTCGTACTTCACCTGGCGCAACACCGCGCAGGAGATCGGGGAGTACCTGACCGAGATCTCCGGGCCGGCGTCCGCCTACATGCGGCCGAGCTTCTGGCCGACGACGCACGACATCCTCACGCCGTACATGCAGACCGGCGGCGCGCCGGCCTTCGCGATCCGGGCGATCCTCGCCGCGACCGGCGCCCCGACCTGGGGCATCTACTCCGGCTACGAGTTCGTCGAGAACGTGCCGCGGCCCGGGGTCGAGGAGCAGATCGACAACGAGAAGTACGAGTACCGCCCGCGGGACTGGGCGGCCGCCGAGCAGACGGGCATCCCCGGCCTGCTCACCCGACTCAACGCGATCCGCAAGGAGCACCCCGCACTGCAGCGGCTGCGCGGGCTGACGGTCCACCCGGCCGACGACCCCACCATCCTGTGCTTCTCGCGGCACCTGGACGCCGACGAGTCCCCGACCGGGCGCGCCGACACGGTGGTCGTCGTCCTCAACACCGATCCCCACCACACGCGCCAGACGCTCGTGCACCTCGACCTCGCAGCGCTCGGCGCGGCCGGGTCGGACACGGTCCGTGTCCGGGACCTGCTCTCCGGCGAGACGTTCACGTGGGCCGCCGACGCCTTCGTCCGACTCGACCCGTGGACGCGCTGCGGCCACGTCCTGGCGGTGGAGGCCCGATGAGCATCGAACGTCCCAACGAACCCGTCCCCGTCGACACCGGGACCCTGCGCGCCGTCGAGGTCCCGGGCGCGACCGCCGCCGTCGACCCGACGACGGCGCTGCCGTCGCGGCCCTCCCCCACGGCGCTGGTCCCGACCCTCGCGCCGACCTCGCTGAGCGAGGACCCGCAGTGGTACCGGACCGCCGTCTTCTACGAGGTCATGCTGCGCTGCTTCGCCGACTCGACCGGCGCGGGCGCCGGCGACCTGCGTGGCCTGATCGAGCGCCTGGACTATCTCCAGTGGCTCGGCATCGACTGCCTGTGGCTGCCGCCGTTCTTCCCCTCGCCGCTGCGCGACGGCGGCTACGACGTCGCCGACTACACCTCGATCGCGACGCAGTACGGCACCCTCCAGGACTTCGCCGACCTCATCGAGGCGACCCACGCCCGCGGGATGCGCCTGGTCATCGACCTCGTGATGAACCACACCTCCGACGCCCACCCGTGGTTCCAGGCCTCGCGCGCGGATCCCGAGGGGCCCTACGGCGACTTCTACGTCTGGAGCGACGACACCACCCGGTACGAGGACGCGCGGATCATCTTCGTCGACACCGAGACCTCGAACTGGACCTTCGACCCGGTCCGGCGGCAGTACTTCTGGCACCGGTTCTTCAGCCACCAGCCGGACCTCAACTTCGAGAACCCCTACGTGCGCGAGGCGATGAAGGACGTCGCCCGCTTCTGGTTGCGGATGGGCGTCGACGGCTTCCGGCTCGACGCGGTGCCCTACCTCTTCGAGGAGGAGGGCACCAACTGCGAGAACCTGCCGCGCACCCACGCCTACCTGCGCGAGATGCGCGCCATGGTCGACGAGGAGTTCCCCGGCCGGATCATGCTCGCCGAGGCCAACCAGTGGCCGGAGGACGTCGCGGCCTACTACGGCACGCCCGCGGAGCCGGAGTGCCACCTGTGCTTCCACTTCCCGGTGATGCCGCGCATCTTCTACTCCATCAAGGACCAGAAGGCCGCGCCGATCGTCGACATCCTCGCCGACACCCCGCGGATCCCGGCCGGCGGGCAGTGGAGCACCTTCCTGCGCAACCACGACGAGCTCACGCTCGAGATGGTCTCCACCGAGGAGCGCGCGGCGATGTACGGCTGGTACGCCCCGGACCCTCGCATGCGGGCGAACGTCGGGATCCGGCGGCGCCTGGCGCCGCTGCTGGACAACTCACGGGCCGAGATCGAGCTCGCGCACGCGTTGCTGCTCTCGCTGCCCGGCAGCCCCTGCCTGTACTACGGCGACGAGATCGGCATGGGCGACAACATCTGGCTGCCGGACCGTGACGCGGTCCGCACGCCGATGCAGTGGACCCCCGACCGCAACGCGGGCTTCTCCACCGCGGACCCCGGCAAGCTCTACCTGCCCGTCGTCCAGTCGCTCGTGCACACCTACGCCGCGATCAACGTCGAGTCGCAGCTCTCCCAGACCACGTCGTTGCTGCACTGGGTCCGCGGGATGCTCAGCATCCGGCGCAAGCACCCCGTCTTCGGCACCGGGGAGTTCCTCCCGGTCGAGGCCGACAACGAGTCCGTGCTCGCCTACCTGCGGGCCGACGAGAACGAGACCGTCCTGTGCGTCGTCAACCTCGCCTCGACACCTCGCGCCGCGACGCTGCACCTGCCCGAGCACCGCGGCTACGGCCTGCAGGACGTCTTCGGCGGGGCGTCGTTCCCCGGGGTCGACGACAGCGGGCACGTGGCGGTGACCCTCGGGTCGCGCGACTTCTACTGGCTCAGCGTCGTCCCGCCGGAGGTCACGGGCTGATGGGGCCGCCGACCACGGGCACGCCTCGCGTCTCCGGTCCGACAGCTCCTGATCTGCTCGCGCTCCTGCTCGCATGGTTGCCGAGCCGGCGCTGGTACCCCGCCAAGGGCTCGACCGTGGTCCCGGAGCCCGTGGGGGAGATCGTCCTGGTCGACCCCGAGTCGGCCGCACAGGTCGGGCTGCACCTGTTCCGCCTCGCCTCCGGCGCGGTGCTCCAGGTCCCCGTCGTGCTGCGGGAGAACGCCGTCGCCAGGGAGGCGATCGGCCAGGTGACCCGCGAGGGTGCCGTGCTGACCGCGCTCGACGGCTGCGCCGACCCCGCCTTCCTGCGCGCGTGGCTCGCGCTCGCCCGCCGCGAGCAGGGGATGCCGCCCGACGTGGTCGCCGGCGACCTCGACGCTCCCGGCGCCGCCCGGGTGCTGACCGGGGAGCAGTCGAACACCTCGGTCCTGCTCCCGGATGCGACTCCCCCGGCAATCCTCAAGGTCTTCCGGCTGGTCACCGCTGGCCAGAACCCCGACGTCGCGGTCCCGTCCGCCCTGCACCAGGTGGGCTGGACGGGTGTCCCCCGACCGCTCGGCTGGCTCACCGGCGGGTGGCCGGGCACGGACGGGTCCTCGCAGGTCACGGGCCATCTCGGCGTGGTCAGCGAGCTCGTCCTGGGCGCTCGCGACGGCTTCGAGCTGTCCTGCGCGATGGCAGCGGCCGGCCAGGACCTCGGCCGGCTGGCGCGCGAGCTGGGGCGGACGACGGCCCAGCTGCACGCCGGGCTGCGTCGGGCCCTGCCCACGCCCGGGGAACCGGCGACGCCCGACGAGGTCCGCTCGGCGCTGCACGCGCGGGCACGGGCAGCGATCGACGCCGTGCCCGCCCTCGCCGCCAGGGCCGATCGGGTCCTCGGCGTGCTCGACCTCGTCGCGACGGTCGGCACCCTGCCGGCGCTCCAGCGGGTGCACGGCGACTACCACCTCGGCCAGGTGCTGCACTCGGACGACCGCGGCTGGTTCGTGCTCGACTTCGAGGGTGAGCCGTCCGCCGGAGCCGAGGAGCGCGAACGCCCCGACCTGGCCCTGCGGGACCTGGCCGGGATGCTGCGGTCGCTCGACTACGCCGCGGCCGTCGGCCGGGCGCGTGACCCGCAGTGGCTCGGCGACGCGCGCGCCGCCCTGACCGCCGGCTACCACGACGAGTCCGCCGCCCTCGGCTCGGCGAGCGACGACGTCGCGGCGGTGACCCTGCTGCGCGCGCTCGAGCTCGACAAGGCCGTGTACGAGGTCGTCTACGAGACCCGGAACCGGCCCGACTGGGTCGCGATCCCGCTCGCCGGGGTCGATCGACTTCTTGCCGAGGACCTGACCGGGACGTGACTCGATCGTGACCCCACCGGGCCGGTCGACGGGCGTCGCTGCATGCGCTCGGCGCCGGTCGGTGCCAGGGTAGGGGCATGACGACGACGCCTGCCCCCCGACCGGTGTTCACCGAAGAGCTCGACGCCATCGCTGCCGGCGTCCATCAGGATCCGCACCGCATCCTCGGTGTCCACCTCGACGGAGGAACGGCGACGGTCCGCACCTTGCGTCCACTCGCCGACCGGGTCGTCGTGGTCACCGCCGGCGCCGAGCACGAGGCGACGCACGAGCACGGCGGTGTCTGGGTGGTCGCCTTCGCCGCCGACACGGTGCCCGACTACCGCGTGCGGGTGACCTACGGCGACCTCGTCGCGACGGACGACGACCCGTACCGCTACCTGCCGACCCTCGGCGCGATGGACCTCCACCTCATCCGTGAAGGTCGTCACGAGGAGCTGTGGACCGCCCTCGGCGCGAACGTCCGTCACTACCCGGGTGCGCTGGGCGATGTCGACGGCACCGCTTTCGCCGTCTGGGCCCCGAACGCCCGCGCGGTCCGCGTCGTCGGGGACTTCAACCACTGGCAGGGCACGCCGCACGCGATGCGCGCGCTCGGGGACTCGGGGATCTGGGAGATCTTCATCCCGTCCGTCGGCGCCGGTGCACGCTACAAGTTCGAGATCCTGCGCCACGACGGTCACTGGCAGCAGAAGGCCGACCCGCTGGCGAAGGGCACCGAGGTGCCGCCCGCCACCGCCTCCGTCGTCGTCGAGTCGAGCCACGAGTGGTCGGACGCCACCTGGATCGACCGCCGTGCGGCCTCCGACCCGCACGCAGGCCCGATGAGTGTCTACGAGGTCCACCTCGCCTCCTGGCGTCCCGGGCTGACCTACCGCGAGCTCGCCGATCAGCTGACCGAGCACGTGGTGCAGATGGGCTTCACGCACGTGGAGCTCATGCCGGTCGCCGAGCACCCCTTCGGCGGCTCCTGGGGCTACCAGGTGAGCTCGTACTACGCGCCGACCTCACGCTTCGGCCACCCGGACGACTTCCGGCACCTGATCGACCGGCTGCACCAGGCCGGCGTGGGCGTCATCCTCGACTGGGTGCCCGCCCACTTCCCCAAGGACGAGTGGGCCCTCGGCCGCTTCGACGGGACGCCGCTGTACGAGCACCCCGACCCGATGCTCGGCGAGCAGATGGACTGGGGAACCTACGTCTTCAACTTCGGCCGCAACGAGGTGCGCAACTTCCTCGTCGCGAACGCCACGTACTGGCTCGAGGAGTTCCACCTCGACGGTCTGCGGGTCGACGCCGTCGCGTCGATGCTCTACCTCGACTACTCGCGTGAGGCCGGTCAGTGGCGACCGAACGTGCACGGCGGACGGGAGAACCTGGAGGCGATCCGCTTCATCCAGGAAGCCAACGCCACCGCCTACCGACGCACGCCTGGCATCCTCATGATCGCCGAGGAGTCGACGGCGTTCCCCGGTGTCAGCGCCCCCACCGATCAGGGTGGCCTCGGCTACGGCCTGAAGTGGAACATGGGCTGGATGAACGACACCCTCCGCTACCTCGCGGAGGCCCCCATCAACAGGCGCTACCACCACAACGAGATCACCTTCTCGATGGTCTACGCCTTCACCGAGCACTTCGTGCTGCCGATCAGCCACGACGAGGTCGTGCACGGCAAGGGCTCGCTGATGCACAAGATGCCCGGTGAGCACCTCGAGCAGGCCGCAGGGGTCCGTGCGCTGCTGGCCTACCAGTGGACGCACCCGGGCAAGCAGCTGATCTTCATGGGCTGCGAGTTCGGTCAGACCTCGGAGTGGAACGAAGGCGTCGGGCTGCCGTGGCACCTGCTCGAGCACCGGACCCACCAGGGCATCAGCCGTCTGGTGACCGACCTCAACCGGATCTACCGCGAGGAGCCGGCACTCTGGGCGCTCGACTCGAGCCCGGCCGGCTTCGAGTGGATCGACTCCAACGACGCCGACCACAACGTCCTCGCCTACATCCGGCGCGACGGGCACGGGCGGGCGGCGGTGGTCGTGGTCAACTTCGCCGGGACCTCCCACGAGAACTACACCCTGGGGCTGCCGTCGGGAGGCACCTGGCGGGAGGCGCTCAACACCGACAGCGACGTCTACGGCGGCTGGGGCGTCGGGAACCTCGGCCGGGTCGAGGCGACAGCCCAGCCCCGCTACGCGCAGCCGTTCTCGACGAGCGTGCGGGTGCCCCCGCTCGGGGTCCTCGTCTTCCTGCCCGAGGGCCAGGAGCCCGTCGCCGGGTGACGGACCGGGGTCAGTAGAGCGCGCTGGCCAGCGCCCGGCGGGCCGCGAGGGTCCTCGGGTCGGCGTCGCCGACCACGGAGAACAGCTCGACGAGGCGCAGGCGGACCCGGTCCCGGTCGGGGCCGGCCGCCCGGCGCACCGCGGCCACGAGGCGGTCGAACGCCTCCTGGACCAGCCCGGACATGATCTCCAGGTCGGCCATCTCCAGCTGGCCGTCGAGGTCGTCGAGGTCGGCACCGGCGGCCTGGACCGCGACCGGGTCGAGGTCCGCCGTCCGGCTCATCAGCTCGACCTGCGCCAGTCCGGCCCGCGCGTCCTCGTCCCGCGGGTTCTCGGTCAGCGCGCGGGTGTACGCCGTCCGGGCCGCCGCGTAGTCGCCGAGCTCGATCGCGTCGTAGGCGGCCTGGTGCAGCGGCGGGAGCGGCGGCTCCTCCGGGACGACCTCCTCGACCGCGGTGTCCACGGCGACCCGTCCGGTGACCCCGTTGGCAGCGGCCGCCTCGAGCAGCTGACCGAGCACGCCGCGCACGTCGTCCCGGCTGGCCGCGCCCTGGAAGAGCGGCACGGGCTGCCCGCGCAGCACGGCGACCACGGCGGGCACGGACTGGGCACCGAAGGCCTGGGCGACCTGCGGGTTGGCCTCAGCGTCGATGCGCGCGAGCAGGAAGCGGCCGCCGAACTCGGTGGCGAGCGCGACCAGGTCGGCGACGACGGTCGTCGACGCCTCGCTCCACGCGGCCCAGAGGACCACGACGACAGGCACCTGGGTCGAGCGCTGGACGAGGTCGCCGAACGTCTCCTCGCTGACGTCGACGACGACGCCGTCGGGCGCCGGCTCCCCGCCGGGCGGCGGGGTCGCGGGTCGGCCGAGGGACGAGAGGTCGATCGCGCCGCGGACGTCGAGGCGCGGACGTGGCCCGGGAGTGGTGGTCATCGGGACCCCTTGGTGATCGGAGGGATGGGTCAGGAACCGGTGACGGAGACCGGTGCGTGCTCGCCGCCCAGCACGGTGATCGGGTCCGTCGACCCGGCGGGCGGGACGTAGAAGGCGACGGCGCTGTCCCAGCTGATCGCCAGGCTCGTGCCGACGGTCGTCGCACCGAGCAGAGCGGCGGTCTGAGCGCCGACCGTCAGCGTGCTGTCGACGAGGTTGATCGTGGTGACCGTGCGCAGTGAACCGACGACGATGGCCCCGCCGTCGGCCGTCGCGAGCGAGTACGGCCCGTCGTCGCTCACCTCGTAGGTCTCGGTGACCGAGCCCTGGGCGCCGACAGCGGTGGTCCACGCAGCCCGCTGCTGGGCGATGCGGTCACGCAACGGGTCGCTGGCGAACTCGGCGGCGAAGGTCGACGCCGAGCCGTTGGTGAGGAGATCGACGTACCGGGCCAGGACCTCGATCGGAGGCACCGCGACGGCCGACGAGTCCGCGTCGACCAGCGCGCTGCCGACGTCCGGCTGAGCCGTGGCCGGCATCTTGACGCCCGGGAAGAGCCGTGACCACTCGACGAGCGCGTACGGCGCCCGTGGCGAGGGCTGCACGAGCGTGAGCAGCAGCGGGGCACGCAGGTCCGCCGGCGCAGCCGTCACGACCATGATCGTCCGGGGCCAGACCGTGGTGGCGGGCGCGATCACCGTCTGCACGGTCGCGGGGATCTCGGTGAGGGCGTCGGCCACCCCCGCCGTCGCCTGCAGGTACTGCGCGCCGCGGATCTGCGCGGCCGTCCCTGCCACGCGTGGTGCGAGGTCCTTCGACGACCGCGCGGCGTCGGCCGCCGCGATGGTCGCGTTGACCGCGCCGAGGATCCTCGCCACCTGGGCGTCGCCGACCGCGACCGGTGCCATCGCCGGGATGGCATCGGGCGTCGGTGTCGGCAACGGGGCGCTGCACGCGGCGAGGCCGGCCGTCAGCGCGAGCGCTGCGGCGAGCACGCGGACCCGCCTCATCGTGGCTCCTCGGTCGGTGCGGTCGGAGCAGGCGGCTCAGGGTCGCCCTCAGGGGGGCCGTCCGGGGTCCAGTGCGTCCCGCCCGCAGGCAGACCCCAGGCACGCCGCCACGCGTCAGCGGAGGCGCTCGCAGCCGCCGGCGCGGGGTCCGCGACCTGCTCGGGCTCGCTGACGGCCTCCGTCGGCACGACCGGCTCGACCGCGACGTCGACGGGGCGCCGACGGAACAGCCCCCGGAACCCGTTCGGGGTCCGCGTCCCAGCGCTCTCGGGAACCGCCGAGGACGGGGCCGCGGTCGTCGGGAACGCGGGGGTCTCGCGAGGCCCACCAGGATCCGGGATCGCGGAGGGCTCCGGCGACTCCTGCTGCCGAGAGGCCCGGCGCCACAGCCGCGGGCCCGGCTCGGCGGCGTCCGCTGCGCCCGGTTCGGCGGTGTCGGCGGGGGCGCTCCCTGCTCGGACGGCAACGTCCGGCTCGGCCGGGGCCGGCTCGGCCGGGGCCGGGGCCGGGGCCAGAGCCGGGGCGACCGGCCCGGTCCCGGGAGCCTCACCGTCGCGACCGTCGGCCGGCCGGCCCGCCCGCTCGCGCTCGGCACGCTCCCGCTGCTCGCGCAGAGCGCGTCGGGTCAGCGGCGCGGGCTCCTGCTCCGCTCCCGTTCCGGACGGCTGCGGCTGCGGCTGCGGCTGCGGCTGCGGCACGGCGCCGGGTTCGCCCCCAACCACCGCCTCTGCTGCCGCATCGGACGCGTCCGAGGTCTCGGCCCCGTGCCGCTGGACGACGGTGGGAGACGCGACCGCCGTCACCTGCGCGAGCGAGCCGGTCTCCGCGTCGTCGCCAAGATCCACCTCACGGCCCTCCGCGGCGGCCCTCGCCGCCTCCAGCGCGCGTCGAGCCCGGCGACTGCCCGGCGGCGCGTCGACCGCTGCAGGGAGCCCCACGGCCGTCTGCTCGCCGGTCTCGGAGCCGGGGCCGGCCGGGCCGAGGGACGAGGCCGCTCCCGTCGGTGCGAGCTCACGGTCCTCGTCATCGGACGGCGCGCGCCGAGTGCCCCGCAGCGACGTACGCCACCGCACGGCCGTGGTCACCATGCCCAGGACGGCATCGGGGCGCGAGCGCTGCAGCAGGAGCAGGACCCACCACACGGCCCCGACGAGCAGCAGGAGCGAACCGACGGCGATCCCCGGGGTGCGCCACGGGGTCGTGACCACCTGGGGCCAGGTCAGCTCGATCGTCACCGGTCCGCCGGCGGTCGCGACGGCGAGCATGCTCCAGCGGCCGGGCACCGCGGTCCAGGCGAACGTCGCGCTCGGGGTGCCGGAGGTCTCGGCGATCCAGAGATCGGATCCCGTGGGGTCAGGGCGAGGAGACGCCGAGGCTGAGCCGTCGGCCACGGCCGACCCGGCGCCGGTCGGAGTCGCACCGGGGGACGGTGTCGTCGACTCCGCCGGCGTGGCCGCAGCACTCGCCGTCTCCGTGGGGGTCGCCGCTGCACTCGCCGTGCCCGTGGGGGTCGCCGCTGCACTCGCCGTGCCCGTGGGGGTCGCCGCTGCACTCGCCGTGCCCGTGGGGGTGGGCTGCGCGCTCGCCGTGGCGTGGGCCTCGGCGCCTTCCAGGAGCGTCCTGCTGGCCAGGCCGGAGACGCGGGTGGCTGCGTCGTCGCCCACCCAGGCCATGACGTCGTCGGAGCGGCCGAGCGCGAGAACCACCGGTCCGGTGACCGCGCGCGCCGAGACCTTGACCGAGCTCGCCGCGAGGTCCAGCACCCCGGGGTCGGTGACGACGATCCCGTCCGCCGACCGCAGCGACGCGGTGAGGTGGTCGGCCGGCCGCCAGACGGTCGCCGAAGCGACACCGAGGCCGATCGCCGCGATGCCAAGGAGGCAGAGCAGCGTCGCGAGCGCGCGCTGGAGCACAGGTGTCCCTTCCGACGTGACGTCCCAGGATAGGCGAGGGCCCGCAGTCCGTGTGCGCACGGGGCTGGGGTGAGGGGCAACGGCCCGATAGGCTGACCTTCGGTCTGCCCACTCACCACCCACGGGCTGATCGACGCCGCTCGGCTGCGGCAGGTGGAGAACTCCAGGAGGTAGCTGTGCCTGAGGACCGTTCGGCCTTCCCGGTCGTGATGCGCGGATACGACCGTACCCAGGTCGAGGAGCGCCTGGCGCAGCTCGAGCAGCAGCTCGAGGGTGCGCGTGCGCAGGTCGAGCAGCTCGACGCGAAGGCCATGCAGGTCTCCGGCGAGCTCTCCGAGGCGCACCGACAGCTGCGCGAGGCCGAGCGGCCGACGTACTCCGGCCTCGGTTCGCGCATCGAACAGCTCCTGCGGTCGGCCGAGGAGCAGTCCTCCGACGTCGTGGCGCAGGCCAACGCCCAGGCCGCCGACGCCATGGCGCGCGCGAAGCTCTCGTCCGGCCAGCTGCGCGCCCGCGCCGAGAACGAGGTCGCCGAGCTGCTGGCCACCGCCCGCCGCGAGGCCGACGAGGTGCGCACCAGCGCGAGCTCGGAGGCCGAGAGCACCCTGACCAACGCGCAGCGTCGGGCCGAGGAGCTCGTCAGCTCGGCCGAGCGCGAGGCCGCCCGGATCTCCTCGGCGATCTCCACGGAGGAGTCCGAGCGACGGACGGGCCTCGAGCGCGAGCTCGGCACCCTGCGCGCGACCGCCGAGCGCGAGACCACCGAGCTGCGGGTGAGCACCGAGAGCACCGCCGCCGAGCTGCGCAGCGCCGCTGCGGCCGAGACGAGCGCCCTGCGCGACGAGACCGAGCGGTACGTCCAGGACCTGCGCTCCACGGCCGACGCCGAGACGAGCGCCCTGCGCCAGCGCACCGAGTCCGAGACCGCAGCCCTGCGCCAGCGCACCGAGTCCGAGTCGGCCGCGATGCGCACCGAGGCAGAGCAGTACGCCGCCGCGCTGCGCGCGCAGGCCCAGTCCGAGACCGCCGAGCTGCGGGCCACGACCGACGAGCAGGTCGCCCTGCAGCGTCGCGAGTCGCAGGAGGCAGCCGACGCCCTGCGTGTCGCGGCCGAGCGCGAGGCGCGCTCGCTCAAGGCGCGCGCCGAGACCGAGGCCACCGCACTGCGGACCGAGGCCGACCAGTACGCCGCCTTCGTCCGGGCCACCGCCGACCGTGAGGTCGCCGAGCTGCGCTCCACGGTGGCCGACGAGGCGACCGCCGCACGCAACGCCCTGGCGGCCGAGCTCGACACGCTGCGTGCGGACGCCGAGGAGTACGCCACGACGCTGCGCGCAGCGGCCGAGCGAGAGACCACCGAGCTGCGCGAGGCGGCCGAGCGCGAGTCCGGCCACCTGCGGGTGACCGCCGAGCGCGAGACGACCGACCTGCGCGAGACGACCGAGCGCGAGACCTCCGAGCTGCGCGGCGCGACCGAGCGCGCAGCCAAGGAGCTGCGGGAGACCACCGAGCGCGAGACCTCCGAGCTGCGCGAGCAGACTCGGCTCGAGGTCGACCGCCTGCTCTCCGAGGCCCGCAGGTCCGCCGCCGACCTGTCCGCCGCCGCCGCGGCGGATGCCGAGGCGAAGCGGAGCGCGGCGACGAAGGCACTGGCCGAGGCCGAGGTGGAGATCGCCACGAAGCGCGAGTCGGCCGAGAAGGCAGATGCCGACCAGCACGAGGCCGCGCGAATCGCGACCGAGAAGCTCGTCGGCGACGCGGAGGCACACGCCGCCGATGCCGAGCGCCGGGTCGCGAACGCGCTGGAGCAGGCGGAGAAGATCCGTCGCGAGGCCGACGAGCACGCCAAGGACCTGCTGTCGAACGCCCGCCGCAACGCCGATCGCGTCGTCGCCGAGGCGCGCGAGCACGCGGAGCACACCCTCTCGGAGTCGATGACGGAGGCCGAGCGCGAGCGCACCACCGCCCAGCGCCAGGTCGAGGACCTCAACCGCCAGCGCGAGGCGATCACCTCCTACCTCGACGAGCTGCGCAACCTCCTCGGCCACGAGCCGGTCCCCTCGCAGCGCACGCTCAAGAAGGTCGAGGCGGCTGAGAAGCGGCTCGCCGCGGCCGGGGTTGCCGAGACCACCGCGCCTCCCGAGGGCGAGGCCGACCAGCCGGCCGCGGAGGCGTCGTCGACGGGCGAGGCCACCGCCGAGGAGGCACCCGCGGACGCGGAGCCGACGGACGAGGGTCCGCAGACGCAGCCCGAGACCTCGGCCGAGGGGCCGGCAGCCGAGGAGACCGACGCCGCCGGCGACGAGCAGAACGACCCGCAGGAGCCGGCGGCCGAGGGCGACGAGCCCACGATCCGTGCGCCGCGCGCCCGGGCGGGCCGGGGTGCCTGAGACCGACGACTGGCGAGCCCAGCGCACCGAGGCGGCCGCCGCGCACGAGCACGAGCTGACGCGTCGGCGCGCCCGGGAGAGCGCCGCCGCCCACCGGTTGCTCGTGGAGTTCGTCGAGGAGGCCGGTCGACGAGGAATCGCACCCGTCCCGCTGCGCGCCCGCAGCTACGGCGGGCGCTACCGGTACCGCACCACGACCTCCGGCTGGTACCTGCGCCGCAACGAGTCGGTGGCGGTCGGGACGGACGGTGCCTTCTACGTGCTCGGGGTCCCCGCGAGCCTGCGGGCCCTGTTCACCGGCGTCACACTGGCCCCATCGGACCCGCCCCTCGTGCTCGGCAAGGGTGGCCGCGACGGCGAGTCGATCGACCTGCCCGACGCCCTCACGCTCGTGCTCGAGAGGGAGGGCTAGCCAGCCCGGGGGGACTGGGCGCCGGCGCGGGCCACGAGCTCTGCCAGTGCCGCCGCGACGGGCTCCGGGTTCTCGATGCACGTCATGTGCCCTGACCCCGGCACCACCACGAGTGCGCC
>JBBSAL010000016.1:0-81787 GCA_038252305.1 Actinomycetales bacterium
CTCGGGGTAGGCGATGTGCGGAGCCGGCGGGCGCGGGCCGTCCCAGGCACCGACCTGGGCCAGCTCGGCGTGGACCTCGGCGAGGGTGCGCAGCCCGAGCGGGGTACCGAGCGCCGCAGCGAGGACGTCGAGCACCTTGTGGTCCGACATCGCCGTGGAGGTCAGCGCCTGGGCGAACGGCCGCGGACGGCCCTCCCAGCCGAGGAAGGTGCCCGGCTTCTCGGACGGCGGGGCGACCGGGAGCACGACGTCGGCGAGGGCGGTCACGGCCGAGGCGCGGACCTCCAGCGAGACGAGGAACCCCACCGCGGCGAGCGCCTTGAGGGCGAGAGCGGGGTCGCTCGTGTCGGCCGGGTCCACGCCACCGACGACGAGCCCGCCGAGGCGGCCCTTCGCGGCAGCGGCGAGGAGGGCGTCGAGGCTGCGACCGGCCGCCGAGGGCAGCCGCTCGACGTTCCAGGCCGCGGCGAGGTCGACCCGGGCACCGGCGTCGATGACCAGCCGCCCGCCCGGGAGCAGACCGGGCAGCGTGCCCGCCTCGACACCGGCGCGTTCGCCGATCCGACGGGGCACCCAGGCGAGCCGGGCACCGAGGCGCTCGGCCAGGCGCAGGGCAGCCGACAGACCACCGGTGACCGAGGCGAGGCGCTCCCCGACGAGGACGACCCCGCCGTGCAGCGCCGCCGCAGCAGCCCCGAGCTCGCCCGCGGCGCCGTCGACGACGGCGTCGAGCACCTCGGGCTCGGTCCCGGGAGCAGTGGCCAGGAGGGTCGCGTCGAGGCGGGACAGCCCGCGTGAGGCGAAGGGCGCGACCGAGAAGACCTGCGAGCGGCCGGACTGGACGCCCTTGCGCAGCCGGAGGAAGGCGATGCCGCCCTCGTCCTCCGGCTCGTAACCGACCAGGAGCACCGCGGGGCCGGCCTCGAGGTCGGCGAACGTGACGTCGAGCGGACGGCCGGCGACGGCGTGCGCGAGGAACGCCTCCTCCTCGGCAGAGTGCGGACGGGCCCGGTGGTCGATGTCGTTGGTGCCGAGGGCCACGCGGGCGAACTTGGCGTACGCGTAGGCGTCCTCGAGCGTCAGGCGGCCGCCCGGGAGCACCCCGACGCCGGCCTCCTTGGCCGCCGTGAGCCCCTCGGCAGCACGGGCGATGGCCTCGGCCCAGCTCGCCGTGCGCAGCTCGCCGGAGTCCGCGTCACGCACCATGGGCGTCGTGATGCGGTCGGCGGCGCTCTGCCAGGTGAAGGCGAAGCGGTCCTTGTCGCTGATCCACTCCTCGTTGACGACCGGGTCGTCGCCGGCCAGGCGGCGCAGCACCACGCCACGACGATGGTCGACGCGGATCGCCGCACCGTTGCTGTCGTGCTCGGCGATCCCGGGGGTGGAGACCAGGTCGAACGGGCGCGACCGGAAGCGGTAGGCCGCACCAGTGAGCGCACCCACGGGACAGATCTGCACGGTGTTGCCGGAGAAGTAGGAGGAGAACACGCGACCGGAGGTGTCGGTGGTCGCCTCGCCGACCGGGCCGAGCGGGCCGCTCGACTCCGGGGCGGCCGTGCCGTCGGGCTGCGCGCCGGAGAACACCTGGACCGCACCGGCGCCCTCGAAGCCGAGCACGGTCGGGTCGAACGTGCCGATCTGCTGCCGCGCGCCGCGCTGCTGCAGGTCGATGAACAGGTCGCCGGCGATCTCGTCGGAGAAGCGCGTGCAGCGCTGGCACAGGATGCAGCGCTCGCGGTCGAGCAGGATCTCGGTCGAGATGCGCAGCGGCTTGGCGAAGGTCCGCTTGACGTCGTGGAAGCGGCTGGTGCCGCGTCCGTTGCTCATCGCCTGGTTCTGCAGGGGGCACTCGCCGCCCTTGTCGCAGGTGGGGCAGTCGAGCGGGTGGTTGATGAGCAGCAGCTCCATCACGCCGTGCTGCGCCTTGTCGGCGACGGCAGAGGTGAGCTGCGTCCTGACGACCATGCCGGGCGTCGCCTCGAGAGTGCAGGACGCCTGCGGCTTGGGCATCGGGCGGACGTTGCCCTCACGGTCGGGCACCGAGACCTCGACGAGGCACTGACGGCAGGCACCGGCCGGAGCCAGCAAGGGGTGGTCGCAGAACCGCGGGATCTGGATGCCGACCTGCTCGGCCGCCCGGATCACGAGGGTGCCCTTCGGCACGCTCACCTCGACGTCGTCGATGAGGAACGTGACCGGCGGCGCGGTGTCCTGCTGCGCCGCCTGCGGCGTGGTCGTGGTCATGCTCCCACCGTTCTGGCCACGGACCCGGACAGGGCCGGGCCGGTGCGTGGCGTGTACTCGAAGAGGGCGGAGGCCGCCCGGTCGAACGGGCAGGCGTGGCCCTCGATGTGCGCCTCGAACTCCTCGCGGAACAGCGCGATGCCCGAGGTGATGGTCGAGGTCGCACCGTCGCCGAGGGCGCAGAAGGCCCGGCCGAGGATGTTGTCGCAGACGTCCAGCAGCGTGTCGAGGTCCTCCGGCGTGCCCCGGCCGGACTCGATCCGCTGGAGCACCTGGGTCAGCCAGTACGTGCCCTCACGACAGGGCGTGCACTTGCCGCAGGACTCGTGCTTGTAGAACTCCGCCCAGCGCGTGATCGCGCGGACCACGCAGGTGCTGTCGTCGAAGATCTGCAGCGCGCGGGTGCCGAGCATGGAGCCGGCCTTGGCGACGGACTCGTAGTCGAGCGGGACGTCCAGGTGCTCGGCCGTGAACAGCGGGGTCGAGGAGCCACCAGGGGTCCAGAACTTCAGCTCGTGGCCCTCGCGGACCCCGCCGGCCAGCTCGAGGAGCTCACGCAGCGTGATGCCCAGCGGCGCCTCGTACTGCCCGGGCCGCTGCACGTGGCCGGAGAGCGAGAAGATCCCGTAGCCGGCCGAGCGCTCGGTGCCCATCCCGGCGAACCAGTCGGCGCCGTGCGTGACGATCGACGGGACCGAGGCGATGGTCTCGACGTTGTTGACGACCGTCGGCCTGGCGTACAGGCCGGCGACCGCGGGGAACGGGGGCTTGAGACGCGGCTGCCCGCGACGACCCTCGAGGGAGTCGAGCAGCGCCGTCTCCTCCCCGCAGATGTAGGCCCCGGCGCCCGCGTGCACGGTCACCTCGAGGTCGTAGCCGGTGCCGAGGACGTCCTTGCCGAGGTAGCCCGCGGCGTACGCCTCCTCCACCGCGCGCAGCAGGCGGCGGTAGACGTGCAGCACCTCGCCGCGCACGTAGATGAAGGCGTGGTGGCAGCCGATCGCGAACGAGGTGATCACCGCGCCCTCGAGGAGCTCATGGGGGGTGGCCATCATGAGCGGGATGTCCTTGCAGGTCCCCGGCTCGGACTCGTCGGCGTTCACCACGAGGTAGCGCGGGCCGCCGTCCGACGCGGGCAGGAAGCTCCACTTGAGCCCGGTGGGGAAGCCCGCCCCCCCGCGACCGCGCAGGCCGGAGCCCTTGACCGCCGTGACGAGGTCGGCCGGGTCCATCGTCAGCGCCGTGCGCAACGCGGCGTAGCCACCGTTGGCCTCGTAGGTCGCCAGGGTCCAGGGGCGCTCGGCGTCCCAGAGGTCGGACAGGACGGGGGTGAGCACAGACGGCTTGTCGGTCGCCATCACGCCTCCTTCGTGCCGGACGCTGCCGGGCTCGTCGCTGCGGCCGGGGCCGTCCAGCCTCGCTCGCGGGCGAGCCGGCGGCCGACCTGCGTCGCGGGGCCGGCGCCGACACCCTCGTCCGCGCGGCCGTCGGGGAAGCCGGCGAGCACGCGGGACATCTCGCGGAAGGTGACGACCTTCTCCGCACCACGTGTCGGGGCCACGGACTCGCCGGCCCGCAGGCCGTCGACGACGGCCGTCGCGCTCTGCGGTGTCTGGTTGTCGAAGAACTCCCAGTTGACCATCACGACGGGCGCGTAGTCGCAGGCCGCGTTGCACTCGACGTGCTCGAGGGTGATCGCACCGTCGGCGGTCGTCTCGTCGTGGCCGATGCCCAGGTGCTCGGACAGCTCGGCGAAGATCTCGTCGCCGCCCATGATCGCGCAGAGCGTGTTGGTGCAGACGCCGACGGTGTACTCCCCGTTCGGGTGCCGCTTGTACTGCGTGTAGAACGTCGCGACGGCCGAGACCTCCGCGGTGCTCAGCCCGAGCGTGCGGGCGCAGAACGCGATCCCGTCCGGGGTGACGTAACCGTCCTCCGACTGCACCAGGTGCAGCAGCGGCAGCAGCGCCGAGCGCGGCTCGGGGTAGCGGGCCGTCGCCGCGGCGGCGTCCGCCTCCAGGCGCGCGAGCTTGGCGCCCTCATACGGCTCGTGGGTCGCCATCAGCGGTCCACCCCTCCCAGCACGGGGTCGAGGCCTGCCACCGCGACGACGACGTCGGCCAGCTGGCCGCCCTCGCACATCAAGGAGACGGCCTGCAGGTTGTTGAAGGACGGGTCACGGAAGTGGGCGCGGTAGGGCTTGGTGCCGCCGTCGGAGACCAGGTGCACGCCGAGCTCGCCGCGCGGTGCCTCGACCGTCTGCCACACCTGGCCCGCGGGGACCTTGAAGCCCTCGGTGACCAGCTTGAAGTGGTGGATGAGCGCCTCCATCGAGGTGTCCATGATCTCGCGGATGTGCGCGAGGGAGTTGCCCATGCCGTCCGAGCCGATGGCCAGCTGGGCCGGCCAGGCGATCTTCTTGTCCGCGACCATGACGGGCTGACCGGCCGAGGCCTGCAGACGGTCGAGTGCCTGCTCGACGATCCGCATCGACTGGTAGCACTCCTCGATCCGCAGGATCACCCGCGAGAAGGAGTCCGCATCCGTCGAGGTGGGCACGTCGAAGTCGTAGGTCTCGTAGCCGCAGTACGGCGTGGCCTTGCGCACGTCGTACGGCAAGCCGGCCGAGCGCAGCACGGGGCCGGTGACGCCCAGGGCCATCGCTCCGGCGAGGTTGAGGTTCCCGACGCCGACGAGCCGTCCCTTGAAGATCGGGTTGGCGAGCATGAGGTCGCCGAGCTGGGCGAGGTAGTCCCTGATCGTCACGAGCGCACCGCGGATCGTGTCCAGCGCGCCCGGGGGGATGTCCTGGGCGACGCCGCCGGGCCGGATGTACGCGTGGTTCATCCGCAGGCCGGTGATGAGCTCGAAGATCCGCAGGATCTCCTCGCGGGCGGTGAAGCTGATCGTCATGATCGTCGTCGCGCCGAGCTCGTTGCCGCCGGTGCCGAGGGCGATGAGGTGGGAGGAGACCCGGTTGAGCTCCATCATCAGGACGCGGATGACCGTCGCCCGCTCCGGCACGTCGTCCGTGATGCCGAGGAGCTTCTCGACGGCGAGGCAGTAGGCGGTCTCCTGGAACAGCGGGGCCAGGTAGTCCATCCGGGTGCAGAACGTGGTGCCCTGGGTCCAGGACCGGAACTCCATGTTCTTCTCGATGCCGGTGTGCAGGTAGCCGATGCCGCAGCGGGCCTCGGTCACGGTCTCGCCGTCGATCTCGAGCATGAGGCGGAGCACGCCGTGGGTGGACGGGTGCTGCGGGCCCATGTTGACGACGATGCGCTCCTCGCCGAGGCGAGCAGCCTCCTCGGCGATGTCGGACCAGTCGCCGCCGGACGCCTCGAGGACCGTCACGTTCTCGTCGTCGATGATCGGGGCCCCGGCGCGCGGGGTGCGGGAGTCAGCCATCAGTTGTACGACCTCCGCTCATCGGGCGGCGGGATGCTCGCGCCCTTGTACTCCACCGGGATCCCGCCGAGCGGGTAGTCCTTGCGCTGGGGGTGGCCCTCCCAGTCGTCGGGCATCTCGATCCGCGCCAGGGCGGGATGCCCGTCGAAGACGATGCCGAAGAAGTCCCAGGTCTCGCGCTCGTGCCAGTCGTGGCCCGGGTAGACCGGGACGCTCGACGGGATGTGCGGCTCGGCATCGGGGACGGCGACCTCCAGACGCAGCCGGCGCGAGTGCGTCACCGACATCAGGTGGTAGACCGCATGCAGCTCGCGGCCCGCCTCGTGCGGGTAGTGCACGCCGGAGACGCCGAGGCCGAGCTCGAAACGCAGGTCCTGGTCGTCGCGCAGGGCGCGGCAGACGGTCGGCAGGTGCGGGGCGCGCACGAAGATCGTGAGCTCCCCGCGGTCGACGACGACCTTCTCGATCGCCTCGTCGAACGCCGTGCCGGCCTCGTCGAGCACCTCGGCGAGGATGTCGACGACCTCGTCGAACCAGCCACCGTAGGGGCGCTCGGACGCACCGGGCATCGAGACGGTCCTGACCAGACCGCCCATGCCGGAGGTGTCGCCGGTGCCGTGCACGCCGAACAGGCCGGTGCGCACGTCGACGACCTCCGGGCCGACGCCCTGGCTGGGGACGGGCAGGTTCTCCTCGCTCACGCCAGCAGTCCCTTCATCTGAGAGGTCGGCGTGGCCTTCAGGGCCGCCGCCTCCGCCGCGCGCGCCGCCGCCTCGCGGTTCGCCCCGAGCGGCTCCGCCTGGATCTGCGCGTGCAGCTCGAGGATCGCGTGGATCAGCATCTCGGGCCGCGGCGGGCAGCCGGGCAGGTAGATGTCGACGGGCACGATGTGGTCGACGCCCTGGACGATCGCGTAGTTGTTGAACATCCCGCCGCTGGACGCGCAGACGCCCATCGACAGCACCCACTTGGGCTCGGCCATCTGGTCGTAGACCTGGCGGACGACGGGGGCCATCTTCTGGCTCACCCGGCCGGCGACGATCATCAGGTCGGCCTGTCGCGGCGAGGCACGGAAGACCTCCATCCCGAAGCGCGAGAGGTCGAACCGCGGGGTGCCCGCAGCCATCATCTCGATCGCGCAGCAGGCGAGACCGAAGGTCACCGGCCACAGGGACGCCTTGCGGAAGTACCCGGCGAGGTCCTCGATGCTGGCCAGCATGAACGGCGGAGCCGCTTCCTCGATACCCATGGCGATCCTCCTTCCTGGTGCGTCACTGGTCGCGGCTTCGCCGGACCAGAGGTCGTTACGGTGCGGTCAGTCCCACTCGAGCCCACCACGGCGCCACTCGTAGACGAACGGCACGGTGATGAGAGCGAGGAAGGTGAGGATCGCGACGACACCGAAGAGCGCGAGCTCGGTGAAGGCCACGGCCCACGGGTACATGAAGACGACCTCGATGTCGAAGACGATGAAGGTCATCGCGACGAGGTAGTACTTGATCGGGAAGCGTCCGCCGTCGATCGCGTGCGGCGTCGGGTCGATCCCGCACTCGTACGCCTCGAGCTTCGCGCGGTTGTAGCGCTTGGGCCCGATGATCGCGCTGGCGCCGACGCCGCCGAGGGCGAGGACGGCTCCGACCGCCATGAGCACCAGGATCGGCACGTAGGGGTTCATCGGATCCTCCTGGACCGGCCCGCGGGAGCGGACGGACGACGACGGGCGGACGGACGGGCACCGCTGGCGGCGACCGGAGCCGAGTGTGGTCGGCTCATGCGGCCGGCGCAATTCGCGAGAGCGCCGCGATGAACCGGTCGGACATGTCCCCGCCGCGCGGGTCCCACACATCGGACAGGAGCTTCAGCGTCAGTCGCATCAGTGCCGGTCGAGGCAGACCGTACCGCGTGCAGATGCGCATCACCTCGGGGTGCTCGATGAGACGGACGAACATCCGCCCCAAGGTGTAGTACCCGCCGAGCTCGTCGGCCATCACCCGCGGGTAGCTCTCGAGCACGCGCTCGCGTCCGGAGTCCGTCGTCCGGGCCTGCGACTGGGCGATGACGTCCGCGGCGAGGCGGGCGGCCTGCATGGCGTAGGCGATGCCCTCGCCGTTGAACGGGTTGACCATGCCGCCCGCGTCACCGACGAGCAGCAGTCCGCGCGTGTACAGCGGCTTGCGGTTGAAGCCCATCGGCAGGGCGGCGCTGCGCACCGGGCCGACCTGGTTCTCCGGGGTGAAGCCCCACTCGGCCGGGGTGTTCGCGACCCAGCGCTGCAGCAGGTCCTTGTAGTCGATCTTGGTGGCCTTCGCCGTGGAGCTCACGCTGCCCAGACCGACGTTGGCCGTGCCGTCGCCGAGCCCGAAGATCCAGCCGTAGCCGGGGAGCAGCGCCGACCTGCCCGGCTCGCCGTCCCAGAGCTCGAGGTGGCTCTCCATCCACTCGTCGTCGTGACGAGGGGTGCGGAAGTAGGTGCGGACCGCGACGCCCATCGGACGGTTGACGTTCTTCTCGATGCCCATCGCGAGCGCGAGGCGGGCCGAGACGCCGTCTGCGGCGATGACCGTCCGGGCACGGAACGTGACCTCGTCCCCCACGCGGCGGCCGTCGTCGTCGACCGGGCGGGCGGTGACGCCGACGATCCGGCCCGTCTGCTCGTCGAGCACCGGGCCGGAGACGTTCATCCGCTCGAGGATCTTGGCGCCGGCGGAGCGTGCGTGCCGCGCCAGGGCGTCGTCGAAGTCCTTGCGGGTGCGGCTGACGCCGTACTCGGGGAAGGACTCGGTCACCGGCCAGGGGAGCTCGATGCGGTGCCCGCCGCCGATGACGCGCAGACCCTTGTTGCGGATCCAGCCGTCCTCCTCGCGCATGGGCACGCCCATCGCGACGAGCTCGCGGACCGATCGGGGGGTGAAGCCGTCGCCGCAGACCTTCTCGCGCGGGAAGGCCGTCTTCTCCAGCACGAGGACGTCGAGACCGGCCAGCGCGAGGTAGTACGCCGCGGTGGAACCCGCGGGACCCGCGCCGACGACGATGACGTCCGCGTCGTCCTGCCGCACAGAAGCCACGCCCACCCGTCCACGTCCTCGTCGTTGCGATCCAGCCGGGGAAGTCTAACGCGGCGAGACCCCTGCCCTGCCCGCCGGGACCGTCAGCCGGACAGGGCCTGGGGCCGCGTCGCTCGGTGCAGGGCGACGATCCCGCCGCTGAGGTTGCGGTAGGCGACCTGACCCCAGCCGGCCTGCTGCATGAGCCCGGCGAGTGCGTCCTGGTCTGGCCACTGGCGGATCGACTCGGCGAGGTAGACGTAGGCGTCCGGATCCTTGGAGACCGTGCGGGCGACCGGCGGCAGGGCACGCATGAGGTACTCGGTGTAGAGCGTGCGGAACGGCGCCCAGCTCGGCGTCGAGAACTCGCAGACCACGAGCCTGCCGCCGGGGCGGGTGACCCGGAGCATCTCGGCGAGGGCGGTCGGGGTGTCGACCACGTTGCGCAGCCCGAACGAGATCGTCACGGCGTCGAAGGAGCCGTCGGCGAACGGGAGCCGGGTCGCATCACCCGCCGTGAAGGGCAGGTCGGGACGGCGGGCCTTGCCGACCTGGAGCATGCCGACGGAGAAGTCGCACGGGACCACGTGCACCCCGGCGGCGTCGAACGGCTCGCTCGAGGTCCCCGTCCCTGCGGCGAGGTCGAGGACCGTCTCGCCCGGGTGCGCGTCGACCGCGCGAACCGTCGCGGTGCGCCAACGGCGGTCCTGCCCGAGCGAGATGACGTCGTTGGTGACGTCGTACCGCCGGGCGATCGCGTCGAACATCGCCGCGACCTCATGAGGCTGCTTGTCCAGGCTGGCTCGCATGCCGGCAAGTCTGACAGGCCGCGGGCGGTGGGCGAGCCGCGGGTGCGCCGGGCCCGCTCGGCCGTCCTACGCTGTACCGCGATGAACCACGTGGCCCCCTCCCCCTTCGACCCGAGCGTCCCTCAGGTCGCGGCACTGCCCGCACCCCTGGTCGCCAGGACGGTCGCCGTCGACCCGACGGACCTGCCGGACGACCTCCTGCGCCTGCTGCCAGCGAGCGGGGGCCTGTCCTGGGTCCGCCGCGGCGACGGGCTGGTGGCCTGGGGCGAGGTGGCGCGGGTGCGCACCGACGGGAGCACGAGGTTCGCCGACGCCGAGCGCGCCTGGCGAGAGGCCTCGTCGCACGCCGTGGTGCGCGACGAGGTGCGACTGCCCGGGAGCGGGCTCGTCGCGTTCGGCTCGTTCGCGTTCTCCGACCTGTCGCCGGCCGGCGGCGTGCTCGTGGTGCCGTCGGTCGTCGTCGGCAGACGGGGCGAGTCCGCCTGGGTCACCACGATCACCGCCGGCGCCGTCACCGCACCCACCGCCGAGCTGCTGAACGTGCAGGACGACCCCGTCTCCCCCGGCGAGGTCCGCACGCGGGACGGTGCCCTCGACGCGTCGGGCTGGCGCGCTGCCGTCTCCGCTGCCGTCGAGCGGATCCGGGCCGGCCAGGTCGACAAGGTCGTCCTTGCGCGCGACGTCGTCGCCACGACCACCGAGCCGCTCGACCCGCGCTGGGTGCTGCGGCGGCTCGCTGCGGACTACCCCTCGTGCTGGACGTTCAGCGTCGACGGCCTCGTGGGTGCGACCCCCGAGCTGCTCGTCCGCAGCGAGAAGGGCCTGGTCACCTCCCGCGTGCTCGCCGGGACCATCCAGCGCACCGGCGACGACGACGCCGACCTCGCCCGTGCCGCGCTCCTCGCGCACTCCTCGAAGGACCTGGAGGAGCACGAGTACGCCGTCGCGTCGCTGAGCCGGGCCCTCGAGCCGTTCTGCTCCTCGACGAACGTGCCCGAGACGCCCTTCGTCCTGCACCTGCCGAACGTGCTGCACCTGGCGACCGACGTGAACGGGGTGCTCGCCGAGCCCGGCACGCACCCCACGAGCCTCGCGCTCGCCGAGGCCCTGCACCCGACCGCTGCCGTCGCCGGCACCCCGACGCCCGCTGCCGTCGCCCTGATCGACGAGCTCGAGCTAATGGACCGCGGACGCTACGCCGGCCCGGTCGGCTGGCTGGGGGCCGACGGAGACGGCGAGTGGGGCATCGGGCTGCGCTCCGCCGCGCTGGACCCGGACGACCCGCACCGGCTCCGGCTGTTCGCGGGCTGCGGGATCGTCGCGGCGTCGATGCCCGAGGCCGAGCTCGCCGAGTCCGAGGCCAAGCTCGAGCCGATGCGGCACGCGCTGCGTTCCTGAGCACGCACCGGCACGTCGCAGGACCGGACGGTTCGCCGCACCTTAGGCCGGACGCACGAAGGCTCCGTCACCGCAGGAGGTGGTGACGGAGCCTTCGTGGGGGCCCTGCTCAGCCTTGCGGGCCCCACGGGAACGGCAGGGTCGATCCGCCGTTCTGGCTGTTGCCGCTCTGCGTGCCGCCCGACTGGCCCGCGCTCGCGGCGGTCGGGCTGAGCGTGGCGAACGTCACGGTGAACGAGAGCGCCTTGCCGCCGCGGACGACCGTCAGCGTGTCCGTCGCGCCCGGCGCCTCCTCACGCACGTAGCCCGTGAGCGACTCGCTGCCGTTGACCGGGTGGCCACCGATCGCGACGACCACGTCACCGACCTGGAGGCCGGCGCTCGCAGCGGGCGAGCCGGCGGTGACCGAGTGGATCAGCGCACCGATCCGGGTCGTGCCGTCGACGGTGGCCGTGCCGTCGGTGAGCGTGACGCCGAGCAGAGCGTGCTGGGCCGTGCCCGTGGAGATGAGCTCGGCAGCGGTGCGGTTGACCAGGTCGGCCGGGATCGCGAACCCGAGACCGATCGAGCCGGCCGTCGACCCGCTGGACAGCGAGGCGATCGACGAGGTGATCCCGATGACCTTGCCCGAGGCGTCGAAGAGCGGGCCGCCGGAGTTGCCGGGGTTGATCGCCGCGTCGATCTGGATGGCATTGGTCGTCACCGTGGTCGCGCCGCCCTCAGAGGTCGAGACCGGCCGGTCCAGCGCCGAGACGATACCGGTGGTGACGGTGCTCTCGAGCCCGAGCGGGTTGCCGACCGCCATCACCGGCGCGCCGACCTTGACGCCGGCGGAGTCCGCGAACACGGCGGGGACGAGGTCCTTCGGCGGGCTGGTGATGGCCAGGACGGCGAGGTCGGTCGTGGGGTCGGTGCCGACCACGGTCGCGTCGTAGATCCGCCCGTCGTAGAGGGTGACCTTGATGCCGCCAGAGGTGGCACCGGAGACGACGTGGTTGTTGGTGATCACGTGCCCGGACGCGTCGGCGATGACGCCGGAGCCCTTGGCCGCACCGTTCTGCAGCTGCACGTCGATCGCCACGACGGACGGACGGACCGCGGCGGCGACCGCCTCCCAGTTGGGGTTGTCGGAGGTCGAGCCGCTCACCGGGACGCTGGACGAGGAGGACCAGGTGCCCAGGCTCGCGACGGAGACCGGGGTGCCCTGGCTGGAGGGGTCGAAGGCGTGCAGGAGACCGGCAGTGCCGACGCTGGCGAGCAGCGCGGCCGCCGCAGCCGTGCCGACCAGCGGCATCCAGCCTCGGTTCCGTGACCGCGTAGCCGGCTTGTCGACGAGCGGCGTCGGTGCCCAGCCCGCCTCCGGAGAGGCCTGCTTGTCGGCAGGCGGGGCGCCGTACCAGCCGGGAGGCGGGGGCGGCGGGCCGGCCGGTGAGACGTGATGCACCGGTGCGAAGGGCTGCGGGTGCGCGGCCGGCGCCGGCGGGGCGTAGGGCGACGCCGCGGGCGCCGGGTGGGCGGCCTGCTGCGGGTGCTGGACCGGCGCGGGCGGGGTGTACGGCGCGGGCGCCGGTGCCGGTGCCGGTGCCGCGCGGTCGGCGGTGGGCGCCTGCTCGGGGACGGTCGGCTCCTGTCCTGCGCTGCCCTGCGGGTCCTCGGGCGAAGTGTTCATGGTGGACCTCCTTCGACAAGAAGGACACACCCCTGCCCTGATCAGGTGCTGGGCTCCGGCTGGACGTTTCCTGAGAATGCTCCAGGCGTGGGTGCGCGGCCCGATCAGCCCTCGGACGCCGCCACGTCGGGACCGAGTGCCGTGCGCGCCGCGGCCGCCAGACGCGCGTCGAGAGCCCTGCGCCCGGAGCGGTCGACACGGACCTCCACGACGCTCGTCCCGACGATCGGCTCGGCGAGCGCGGCCTCGAGCGCTGTCGGTCCCACCCGGCGGTACGCGACGCCGTAGCCGGCGCACAGCCCGGCGAGGTCGGCATCGTGCGGGGTCGCGAACACCCGCTCGGCGAGGTGGGCGAGGCGGTCGGCGCCGTGCTCGAGGGTGGCGAAGATCGACCCGCCGCCGTCGTGGGCGACGACGACCTGCAGGTCGGGACGTCGTTCGAGGGGACCGACGAGCAGCCCGGCCACGCCGTGCAGCGCCGTGAGGTCACCGAGGTACGCGCGCACCGGCCGGCCGAGACCCAGCGCGAGCCCCGTCGCCGTCGAGATCGACCCGTCGATCCCCGCGAGCCCGCGGTTCGCGAGGACCACGCGCGGCGTCGGCCAGCCGGCCACGAGGTCCAGGTCACGGACCGAGTTGCTCGCGCCGACGAGGAGGACGTCCTGCGGTCCGGTCGCCCGGGCGAGTGCCGCGGCGAGCAGCGGCCCGGGCACCGACTCAGCGGCCAGGTCGCGACCGGCCCGGGTGAGCACCTCGCCGACGGCACCCGCGACCGCGGCACCCGCGGCGAGCCATGCGGCGAGCCAGTCCTCCTCGCCGGTTCCCGGAGCGAGGCCTGCGACCTCGGGGACGACGGGCAGGACGCGAGCGGCGCGGCGGGCCGGGTCCGGCCACGGCGCTCCCCCCGGAGCGACGACGACGACCTCCGGGCAGGTCGCCAGCAGCGCCTGCACCGGGCGCGAGAGGGTCGGCCTGCCGAGCACCACCACACGCTCGACCCGGCGCACGAGCGCCGAGGCGGTCAGCACCAGGCGGTGCGCACGGACGAGGTGGGGCCCGTGGCAGGCACCAGAGGTCGGCTCGGCGAGCAGCGGCCAGCCACCCGCGGCTGCCAGGCGCGCGGCTGCCGGTCCGGCGCCGTCGCCCGCGACGACGACGGTCAACGGCCCCCGCGCGAGCGGGGAAGCACCCGGCACGGGGACGTCGCCGGGCCCATCGATCGCGGTGAGCCCGACGCGTGACGGCTCGGGCCACCGCTCCGGGCCTGGGACGAGCGGATCGCGATAGGCGAGGTTCAGGTGCACCGGCCCGGGCTGGCGCGTGCGCGTGCCGAGCGCGGCGGCGACCGCGCGGGACGCCAGGTTCCGCACGTCCGACGCCTCGTGGGGCAGTCCGACCGGTGCCGGGACGTCGACCGCGAGCCGCACCGGACCGAGCAGCCCGGGCTGCTGGGTCGTCTGGTTCGCGCCCGTCCCGCGCAGCTCGTGCGGCCGGTCGGCGGTGAGCAGCAGCAGCGGCAGGCCGCTGTGGTGCGCCTCCAGGACGGCGGGGAGCAGGTGCGCGACGGCGGTGCCGGAGGTCGTGACGACCGCGACCGGGCGATCGGTGCCCTGCACCCGGGCGGCCAGAGCCAGCCCGAGCGCGAGGAAGCCGGCCTCGCGCTCGTCGATCCGCACGTGCAGGTCGACCACGGGGGCCCGCGGGTCACGTGCCTCGTCGTCCCGGTCGAGCGCCGCCTCGGCGAGGGCGTAGGCCAGAGGTGCGCTGCGGCTGCCGGGCGCCAGGACGACCTCACGCACCCCCAGGTCCACCAGAGCGGCGACCAGCGTGCGGGCCGCCGCCGCCGCCGGGGAGGTCCCCGCCACCGAGGTCGTCGCGTCGTTCACCGCTGCTCCTCCTGGACCCGTGCCACCCGTCGCTGCCAGCGGGCCGTCAGGTCGTCGTCGGCGACGGCCTCGTCGAGCAAGGCCTCGTCGACCACGACCGGGCGCAGCTCGATCCGCCCGTCCCGCGGGAGCAGCGGCTCGTTCGTCACGTCCGCAGCGAGCAGCTGCGCGGTGGCGAGGCCGCAGGCGAACGGCAGCTCGGGAAGGGCGGCGGCGAGCGCGAGCCCCGCGGCGAGGCCGACGGAGGTCTCCAGTGCCGAGGAGACCACCACCGGCAGTCCCGCCTGCTCGGCGAGGTCGAGGCAGGCCCGGACGCCGCCGAGGGGTGCGACCTTGAGCACCAGCAGATCGGCGGCACCGGCACGTGCGACCGCGAGCGGGTCCTCGGCGCGGCGCACCGACTCGTCGGCCGCGACCCGCACCGAGCTCGCCCGGCGAACGGCAGCGAGCTCGGGGACGCTCGCGCAGGGCTGCTCGACGTACTCCAGGCCACCGGCGGCGCGGTCCAGCACGGCCAGCCTGGCGATCGCGGTGTCGACGTCCCAGGCGCCGTTCGCGTCGATCCGGACGGCACCCGTCGGCCCGAGCGCCTCCCGGACCGCCTCCAGCCGTTCGATCTCCGCGGCGAGCCCCTGGCCTGGCTCCGCGACCTTCACCTTGGCGGTGCGGCAGCCGCCCGACGTGGCCACGAGCCGCGCGGCCGTGGGGCCGTCGACCGCCGGGATCGTCACGTTGACCGGGATGCTGGTGCGCACCGGGTCGGGCCAGCCGAGATCGGCGGCCTCCCGGGCGGACCTCCACCACGCGACGGCTGCCGCGTCGTCGTAGTCCCAGAAGGGGGCGAACTCCCCCCATCCGACGGCACCGCGCACCAGGACGCCGTCCCGCGCGGTGAGGCCACGGAAGCGCTGGCGCAGCGCGACGCGGTAGACCCGCAGGTCAGACGGAGTGCCCACGGTGCCACCGTAGTCGGCCAACGGCGGACGGCCGCGCGACGGCACTAACCTGACGGTCATGAGCGAGCTGCCCGTCCCGGTGTCCGACACGTTCGACCCGCAGCGTTGGCGGGACGTCGAGGGCTTCGCGTTCACCGACCTCACCTACCACCGCGGGGTCGACCGGACCGGGGGCACGGAGCGTGACCTGCCCGTCGTCCGGATCGCCTTCCACCGACCGGAGGTCCGCAACGCGTTCCGGCCGCACACGGTCGACGAGCTCTACCGCGCCCTGGACCACGCGCGCCTGACGCCCGACGTCGGCGTCGTCCTGCTCGCGGGCAACGGCCCGAGCCCCAAGGACGGCGGACGGGCGTTCTGCTCGGGAGGGGACCAGCGCATCCGCGCCCGCGACGGGTACCGGTACACCACCGACGTGGCCGCGCAGGGCGCCGACGCGATCGACCCGGCACGTGCCGGGCGGCTGCACATCCTCGAGGTCCAGCGCCTCATCCGGACGATGCCGAAGATCGTCGTCGCCGTGGTGGACGGCTGGGCGGCCGGCGGCGGCCACTCGTTGCACGTCGTCGCCGACCTCTCGCTCGCCTGCAGCGAGCACGCCCGCTTCAAGCAGACCGACGCCGACGTCGGCTCGTTCGACGGCGGCTACGGATCGGCCTACCTCGCGCGGCAGATCGGCCAGAAGCGCGCCCGGGAGATCTTCTTCCTCGCCCGCGAGTACTCCGCGGCGGACGCCGAGCGCTGGGGCGCGGTCAACGAGGTCGCCGAGCACGAGGACCTGGAGGACCTGGCGCTCGACTACGCCCGGACCATCGCCGGCAAGTCGCCGCAGGCCGTCCGGATGCTGAAGTTCGCGTTCAACCTCGCGGACGACGGACTGGCCGGCCAGCAGGTCTTCGCGGGCGAGGCGACGCGGCTCGCGTACCTGACCGACGAGGCCGTCGAGGGTCGCGACGCCTTCCTCGAGCACCGGGCACCGGACTGGTCGGCATTCCCGTACCACGCCTGAGGTCGGCACCACGCAGAGCGGTCCACCCGCGGGCCGGCGACCTCAGCCGAAGAGCTCGCTGAAGGCTGCGGCGCTCATCGGCCGGCCGAGGTGGTACCCCTGGGCGTACTCGCAGCCCATCTCCCGCAGCGTCTCCCGCTGCTCGGCCGTCTCGACACCCTCCGCGACCGTGCCCAGGCCCAGCGCCTCGGCCAGCCCGAGGATCGCCTCGACGACGGCTGTCGACTCCCCCGAGGTCCCGAGACCGGCAACGAAGCTCCGATCGATCTTCAGCGCCGTCACGGGGAAGCGCGTGAGGTAGGCCAGTGAGGAGTAGCCGGTCCCGAAGTCGTCGAGCGCGAGCTCGCAGCCCAGCTCGGCGACCGCCCTCAGCTGGGCCAGGACGTCGTCGTTCGCCTCGAGCAGCACCCGCTCGGTGATCTCCAGGTGGAGGTCGGCGGGATCGATCCCGCTCCTGGCGACCGCCGCGCGCACGAGGTCGGCGAGGACCAGGTGGCGCACCTGGCGGGCCGAGACGTTCACCGCGACCCGGAGCTGGTGCCGCCGCTGCTGCCACCGGGCCAGCTGCCGCGTCGCCTCGTCCATCACCCACTCGCCGATCGGCAGGATGAGGTCGGAGTCCTCGGCCACGTCGATGAAGGCGTCGGGGGCCAGGAGCCCCTGTGTCGGGTGCTCGAGGCGCAGGAGCGCCTCCGCGGCGACCAGGCGCCCGTCGTTGAGGTCGACGATCGGCTGGTAGAGCAGACGGAACCCGTCAGTGGCGAGCGCGGTTCGCAGGCTCTCCTCCACCGCGATCCGTCGGGCCGCGAGGGCGTCGAGGGTCGCGTCGTGCAGCGCCCACGCCTCGCGGGTGCGGTGCTTCGCGTGGTACATCGCCGCGTCCGCCCTGCGCAGCAGGCTCTCCGCGGCATCGGAGGCCGAGCCCGCGAGCGCGATGCCGATGCTCGGCCGGGCGACGACGGCCCGGTCGCCGATCGCCATGGGCACGCTGATCGCCGCGTGCAGCCGCGCGGCCAGCGCCCGGGCCGAGGCCGCGTCGACGACCCGCGAGACGACGACGAACTCGTCACCGGCCAGGCGGGCGGCGATCGTCTGGGACTGCCCGACGACGACATCGCCCAGCCGGCGCGCGACCTGCCGCAGGACCTCGTCGCCCGCTGCGTGCCCCAGGGTGTCGTTCACGTCCTTGAAGTGGTCCAGGTCCAGGTAGAGCACGGCCATCGGCCCGTCCGCCTGGGTCGTCCGCGCCACCGCGAGGGTCAGCTCGTCGACGAGCAGCACCCGGTTCGGCAAGCCGGTCAGACCGTCGTAGAGCGCCCGTCGCGCGAGCTCGTCCTCGACGGAGCGGCGGTCGGTGGTGTCCTCCACGTGCGCGAGCGCGAAGGCCGGCGACCCGTCGGTGGACACCAAGGTGACCGTCACGCGGACCCACACGTCCGAGCCGTCGGCGCGGCGCATGCGCTTCTCCCGTTGGTACGAACCACGGGTCCCCGCGACCAGCTCACCGATCACGAGCCGGTCGGGCGGCTGGTCGTCGGGGGACGACAGGTCGGGCGCGTGCCGGCCGACGAGGGCGTCCGCCGTCGTCCCGAGGAGCTGCGCGAGCGCGCGGTTGACCAGGACGATCTCGCCCTCGTGACCGGGGGCGAGGCTCGCGACGAGCATGCCGACCGGTGCGTTGTCGAAGGCCATCCGGAACCAGGCCTCGGGGTCCTCCAGGAGCGCGCGGTGCTCCTCGACGTCGTCCGCTGCCATGCCGCCCCCGGCCGCCGTGACCCGTCGGGTCAGCTGATCGTCAACGAGCCGGTGCCCTGCGGCACCAGCTCGACCCAGGTGTTCCCAGGAGCGAGCAGCACCGGGGTGCCGTCGGCAGCGAAGAGCTGCATGGGCTGGTCCTGCGCGGTCTTGCGCCAGGTCGCTGCCACGGTGCGACCGCCGGTCGCCACCGTCGCGGACCCCTCACCGACGAGGTCGTAGGTGGGCACGGGCGCGCCGAGCTGGGCGAGGAAGCCCGAGGCCGGGTGCCTCGCGGTGATCGCGACGACGTTGACAGCGGTCAGCCGCGCTCCGCTGGCGGCCATCGCCGCCGTCGTGCCCTCCGACCGGAGCCACAGTCCGCTTCCGGCGTCCCACGTCCATCGCGGGACCGACTGCGAGGAGAGCCTGAAGGCCAAGGTCGTCGCCGGGGTCCCGGAGACGACGGCCGTCGCCTCGGTGGCCGACGCAGCGAAGGCGAACTGCGGGGGCGGCGGGGCCTTGTGGGACGCGTCGGCGTCGGCCATGAAGGTCGCGACGTCGCCGTAGACGTTGTGCGGCGCCGGACGCGAGGAGATCCGGGCAAGTCCCGGCGCTCCCGCGTCGTGGCTGAAGGACTGGATACCGGCCTTCGGGAACAGTGCGAGGATCCCGGCCTGCCCACCCGAGTAGACCAGCGGTCCGTGCAGCGGCGCGACGATCGCCGGGTCCATCGGCCGGACCGAGCGCACCGGCCCGACGACCTCGGTCGGCACCTGCGACTCGAAGACGGCGATGAACCGGGAGACCTCGAACTCGACGATCGTCTCCCAGACGACGTCGGCCTGCTCGAGGCCCGACTGAGGCCGAGCAAGCTGGGTGTTCTCGATCTTGATCGCGACGGCGGGACGATCGGCGACGGCACTCGTCACGACCCCGGTCAGCGGCCAGGTGATCGGTGGCGGCGGAGCCACCGGCTCCGGCGGCGCCGTGCGGCTGGCCTCGATCGTCGGCGTCACGGTGACCGGCGGGACCGGCTGCACCGTCGGCGACCCGCAGGCCGCGAGGAGCGCGCCTGTCAGCACGGCCACCCCTAGCCCGCCGCCCGCCCGTAGCCGCAGCGCCCGGCGCGACCGGGGCCCGCGGGGGGAGCCGACGGTCCTGGCATGACGATCGATCGACATCCGCACTGCTGCTCCTCGCACCGGTCCAGGTCAGGCGTCCGCGGGGCGGCGCTCGTGCCACTGTACGGCGCACCTAAGGTGGCCGGGTGGACCGTTCACTCGTGCCGTGGCAGGTGGGTGACGTCACCGCCGACAGGATGCCGGCGCTGCTGTCCGAGCTCGAGGCGGCGCTCGCGCACACGGGACCGGCACTCGCCCCGACGATCGGCCCGCCCGAGCCGCTGCCCCCGCGTCTTCCCGGCGCGGTCGCTCCCGACGTGTGCCTCGCGGTGCGCACCTCGGGCTCGACGGGGGCCCCGCGTCGCGTGCTGCTCGAGGCCGCGGCCCTGCGCGCATCCGCCGAACGGACCCATGAGCGTCTCGGCGGCCCCGGCCGGTGGGTCCTCGCCCTGCCCCTCGACCACGTCGCCGGCCTGCAGGTCCTGGTCCGGTCGATCGTCGGCGGCACCGAGCCGCTGCTCGCCGGCCCGTCGCCGGAGCAGATCGCGGCGGCGGTCGCGCACGCCGTCGCCGCGGGGTCGGTGCGGACCTACGGCGCCCTCGTCCCGACACAGCTGTACCGGATCGTCGACGCGGCCCGCAGCGGCGGCCTGCCCGCCTCGCTCGCCCCGTTGCGCGCGCTGGACGCGATCCTGGTCGGTGGCGCCGACACGCCACCCGACCTGCTCGGCGCCGGGCGAGCGCTGGGCCTGCACCTCGTGACGACCTACGGCATGACGGAGACCTGCGGTGGCTGCGTGTACGACGGGGTCCCGCTGGACGGTGTCCGCGTCGACCTCGACGACGGGACCGTCCGGATCACCGGTCCCGTGCTCGCGGCGGGCTACCTCGTCGACGGGGCCGTCACCGACGAGGGGTTCAGCCGGTCCGCCGACGGGGCCCGCTGGTTCCGGACCTCCGACCTCGGCCGCGAGGAGGACGGGCGGCTGCAGCTGCTCGGGCGGCGCGACGACATGATCGTCTCGGGCGGTGTGAAGGTGGCCCCGGCTCGCGTCGAGGCCGTGCTCGCCGCGGTGGCCGGGGTCGGCGAGGTCTGCGTGGTGGGTGTCCCGGACGAGGAGTGGGGACGACGGGTCACCGCCGTCGTCGTCGCGGACGCCGCCGGCCCACCCGACCTGGCTCTGCTCCGGGCGACCGTCACCCGTACCCTGGGCTCCGCCTGGGCCCCGCGTGGACTCGTGCTGGTGGACTCGCTCCCGCTGCGCGGACCGGGCAAGGTGGACCGGGCCGCCGTCGAACGGCTCGCCCGGAGCGAGCCCGGCTCGCCGGAGCCCCACCGCGACTGAGAGCGTCCCGCTCTTGCGCAGGACCGATCCGGGCGTGCCCGGCACGAGGAGGACAGATGGCGACCGCAGCCGAGTGGCTCGAGGGCGCGCGTCCGCGCACCCTGCCCGCAGCCGTCGCACCCGTCCTCGTCGGCACCGGGGCCGCCGCCCAGCTGGGTTCCGCCTCGCTGGGCCGTGCCGCCCTCGCCGCCGGCGTCGCGCTCGCCCTGCAGGTCGGCGTCAACTACGCCAACGACTTCTCCGACGGGGTGCGCGGGACCGACCTGGACCGGGTCGGCCCGTTGCGGCTCACCGGCTCCGGAGCGGCCGCACCGGCTCAGGTCCGGGCCGCCGCGTTCGCGTCGTTCGGCGTCGGCGGCCTCGTCGGGCTGGCTCTCGTGGCCCTCACCGGTCACTGGTGGCTGCTCGCGGTCGGTGCCGCGGCGGTCGGTGCCGCGTGGACCTACACCGGCGGACGTCACCCCTACGGGTACCTCGGGTTCGGCGAGGTCGGCGTCTTCGTCTTCTTCGGCCTGGTCGCGGTGCTCGGCACGACCTTCACGCAGAGCGGGACGCTCTCCTGGCCCGCGTGGGCCGGGGCGATCGGGGTCGGCCTGCTCGCCTGCGCGCTGCTGATGGTCAACAACGTCCGCGACATCCCGACGGACGTCCTGGCGGGCAAGCGCACGCTCGCCGTGCGCCTGGGCGAGCACCGGGCCCGACGCCTGTACGCCGCGTTCCTCGTCCTGCCGCTGCTGCTCGGCCTGAGCTGCGCACCGGCTGCCCCGTGGTCACTGCTCGTGCTGCTGCTCGCCTTCCCCGTCGGCCTGCTCGCGACCACCGTCGTCGCGGGGGCGCGCGGCATCCTGCTGCGTCCCGTCCTCGCCGGCACCGGCATGCTCGCGCTCGGCTACGGCATCCTGCTCGGGCTGGGCCTGGCCCTCTGAGCCGGCCGGCGCCAGGGCCGAGGCCTCGGCGTCCTCGTCCATCGCGTCGGCCTCGACGGCAGCGCTGAACCGCGGCCCGGTGCCACGGCCCTCGACCCGCGCAGAGACCCACAGCGCCGCACGATCCCGTGGCCCGGCGAGCGCCAGGTACGAGACGGCCCAGGCGAGGAAGGCTGCGATCACGACGAGCAGCCAGCCGCCCAGGTGCAGCGACCAGAGCAGCAGGAGCGCGGCGACGAAGAGGGCGAGTCGCTGGACGGAGTAGATGACGAACGGCACCGGGCAAGCCTAGGCGCGGAAACGTAGGCTGAGGTGATGCTCCGCGTCCTGCTCTACGTCCTCCCGTTCGCCGCCCTGCTCTACGGCCTGCTCGACCTGCGCCGCAGCGAGGCGTTCGAGCGCGAGGGGCTCCCGCTGTGGGGCTGGGTGGCCGTCATCGTCGTGCTTCCCGTGGTGGGCACGATCGTCTGGGCGGTCGTCAGCACGCAGCACCGGCGCGAGGCCCGCGGAGGGCACGGGACCGGGCCGGGCGCGGGTCCGCGCGGGCGCCGGACGGGCGGTCCGCGCGTCGCCCCGGACGACGACCCCGACTTCCTGTGGCGCCTCAAGCAGGAGCGCCGGCGGCAGGACGAGGACCAGCCCGAAGCCGACTGAACCGAGCGTCCTCGACCCCGCGCGAGGCATCGGCGCAGGTTGCGGCTGTGTTACATCTCGCTGATTGGTCCATGGGTTGGGACGAATCTGTGCTAACCATGGACACTGCACCCGCCTCCCCCCTGTTCCGGGGTGAACCGACGGCATGTGCTCATCCCGATGGAAGAGGTCTCCATGGCATCCCTGCTCAGGTCCCATCGACGCGCAGCGCTCGCGCTCTCCGGCGTCGCGGTCGCGGCGCTCGCGCTCTCGGCCTGCGGTGGCAGCACCTCCGCGACCGACACGGCGTCGGGCGGCACCGCCAGCTCCTCTCTCACGATCGGGACGACGGACAAGGTCACCACGCTCGACCCGGCCGGCTCGTACGACAACGGCTCGTTCGCCGTGATGAACCAGGTCTTCCCCTTCCTGATGAACACCCCGCTCGGCAGCCCGGACGTCAAGCCGGACATCGCCGTCTCGGCCTCGTTCACCTCGCCGACCGAGTACACGGTCAAGCTCAAGCCCGGCCTGAAGTTCGCCAACGGCGACGACCTGACCTCCTCGGACGTCAAGTTCTCCTTCGACCGCCAGCTGGCGATCATGGCCAACGGCGCCGACCAGGGCAACGGCCCCGCCTCGCTGCTCTACAACCTCGCGAGCACCGACGCGCCCGACCCCACGACCGTCGTCTTCCACCTGAAGACCGCCAACGACCAGGTCTTCCCCCAGATCCTGTCGAGCCCGGCCGGTCCGATCGTCGACGAGCAGGTCTTCTCGCCCGACGCGCTCACCCCGGACGCCGACATCGTCAAGGGCAACGCCTTCGCCGGGCCGTACGTCATCACGAGCTACGACCTGAACAACCTGGTCTCCTACAAGGCCAACCCGGACTACCAGGGCATCCTCGGCGCTCCGAAGACGGAGACGATCAACGTCAAGTACTACGCCGAGGCGTCGAACCTCAAGCTGGACATCCAGGAGGGCAACATCGACGTGGCGTACCGCAGCCTCTCGGCGACGGACATCGCCGACCTGCGGACCAACGACAAGGTCAAGGTCGTCGACGGCCCCGGCGGCGAGATCCGCTACATCGTCTTCAACTTCGACACCCAGCCCTACGGTGCGAAGACCCCCGACGCCGACCCGGCGAAGGCCCTCGCCGTCCGCCAGGCCGTCGCTGACCTCATCGACCGCCAGCAGATCTCCGACCAGGTCTACAAGGGCACGTACACGCCGCTGTACTCCTACGTCCCGGCCGGCCTGACCGGCGCGACCGAGGTGCTCAAGAGCCTGTACGGCGACGGCAAGGGTGCGCCCGACGCCGCCAAGGCGACGAAGACGCTCTCCGACGCCGGTGTCACCACTCCGGTCTCGCTCGACCTGCAGTACGCGACCGGTCACTACGGCCCGTCCTCGGGTGACGAGTACGCGCTGATCAAGGACCAGCTGGAGAAGTCCGGCCTGTTCAAGGTCAACCTGCAGACCACCGAGTGGGTCCAGTACTCCAAGGACCGCACGAAGGACGTCTACCCGGCGTACCAGCTCGGTTGGTTCCCGGACTACTCCGACGCCGACAACTACCTGACGCCGTTCTTCCTCAAGGACAACTTCCTCGGGAACCACTACGACAACCCGACCGTCAACGACGAGATCCTCAAGCAGGGCAGCACGGTCGATCCCGCCGCCCGCACGAAGCTCATCGAGGACATCCAGGCGAAAGTGGCGGCGGACCTGTCCACCGTCCCCTACCTCCAGGGTGCCCAGGTCGCCGTGGTCGGCAAGACGGTGACCGGCGCCGACACGACGCTCGACGCCTCGTTCAAGTTCCGCTACGGAGCACTCGCGAAGGGCTGATCCGCCCGAGCCGGTACATTCCGGCACAGCACCACAGCACGGGCCAGGACCCTCGGGCCCCCGTTCACACGGGGGCCCGAGGGTCGCAGTCCGTCGGCGAGCAGCGAGCGAGGGAGCGGGAACGATGACGGCCACGATGGAACCGACAGCCGAACCGGCTCCGGCAGAGAAGCAGAAACGCGAGCGAGGCGGGAGCCTCGGGCGCTACATCGTCATCCGGGCGCTGCTCATCGTGCCGACCGTCTTCATCCTCGTGACGACGGTGTTCATGCTCATGCGCGCGACGGGCGACCCGATCACCGCCGCTCAGGGCGGCCGACTCCCGGCCGACCAGCTCGCCGAGCGGATCCACGCGGCCGGCTACGACCGCCCGCTGTTCACCCAGTACCTGGACTACCTCGGCGGGATCCTCCGCGGCGACTTCGGCACCACGCTGAGCGACCACCGGCGCGTCACCGAGGTGCTGACGACCTTCGGCTCGGCCACCCTCGAGCTCGCCGTGTACGCCCTGATCGTCGCCCTCCTGCTCGGCATCCCCCTCGGCCGCCTGGCCGCCTACCGCCGCGACAAGACCCCGGACGCGGTGCTCCGCGTGCTGGCGATCCTCGCCTACGCCACCCCCGTGTTCTTCGCCGGCATGCTCCTCAAGCTCGTCTTCGCCGTCTGGCTGCACGTGCTCCCCGTCGCCGGGCGTGCCTCGACGACTGCCGAGATCAGCATGCAGGTGCTCAAGAACCCGACCGGGATCTACCTGATCGACGCCTTCCAGACGGGCGACTGGAGCGTGATCAGCGACGTGCTCCAGCACGCGGTGCTCCCGGCACTCGCCCTCGGCCTGCTGACCGCCGGGGTCTTCCTGCGACTGGTCCGCACCAACGTCATCGGCACCCTCGGCAGCGGCTACGTCGAGGCGGCCCGCTCCCGCGGTGTCACCGAACGACGCCTGCTCTCCAAGCACGCGTACCGCCCGGCCCTCATCCCGATCATCACCGTGATGGGCCTGCAGATCGCCCTCCTCCTGGGCGGCGCGGTGCTCACCGAGACGACGTTCGAGTGGAAGGGCCTCGGGTTCCAGCTCGCGGCCTACCTGCAGGCCCGTGACTTCGTCGCGGTCCAGGGGATCGTCGCCGTCCTGGCCGTCATCGTCGCGGTGACGAACTTCCTGGTGGACGTCCTCGCCGCACTCATCGACCCGAGGGTGAGGTACTGATGTCCGCCCAGCAGCTTCCCCCGACACCGACGACGGCACCGAGCGGGCCGCGCTGGCACCGGCTCCCGCTGGTCTCCCACTACCGGCAGAGCGTCGGGCTCCAGCGCGGCATGCTCGTCACCGGCCTCGTCCTGAGCGTGGTCTTCCTGCTCACGGCACTCTTCGCACCGGTCCTCGCGCCGTACGGCTACTCCCAGCTCCGTGACGCGACCGGCTCCTTCGGCGCTCAGCAGGCGCCGTCATCCGTGCATCTGCTGGGGACGACGGTCGGCGGCTACGACGTGCTCTCGCGCGTCATCTGGGGCTCGCGCACGGCCTTCCTGGTGATCATCATCTCGATCGCGCTGTCCGTCGTCGCCGGTGTGGTGCTCGGCCTGGTCTCCGGCTACTTCGGCGGCTGGCTCGACCGCATCCTCGTCGTGTTCGCCGACGCGATCTACGCGTTCCCGTCCCTGCTGCTGGCGATCGTGATGGCGATCGTGATCAGCGGCGGCCAGGCAGGCCTCTGGGCCGGCGTCTTCGCCGCGAGCATCTCGATCACCGTGATCTTCATCCCGCAGTACTTCCGGGTCGTCCGCTCGGAGGTCGTGCGGATCAAGTCGGAGGCCTTCGTCGAGTCGGCCCGGGTGATCGGCGCCTCGCACCTGCGGATCATGAGCCGGCACGTGCTGCGCAACGCCACACGCACCCTGCCGCTCATCCTCACGCTCAACGCCTCGGAGGCGATCCTCACCCTCGCCGGGCTCGGCTTCCTCGGTTTCGGCATCGAGCCGACCTCCGCCGCCGAGTGGGGCTACGACCTCAACAAGGCGCTGTCCGACGTGACGAGCGGGATCTGGTGGACCTCGATGTTCCCGGGCCTGGCGATCGTGCTCGTCGTGCTCGGGCTGACGCTCGTCGGCGAGAGCCTCAACGACCTGGCGGACCCTCGGCTGCGCACCCGCCGCGCCGCGGAGATCAGTCCGCCGGAGGACCTGGGCGTCGAGCTCGAGAGCCCGGCCGGCACCAACGACGAAGGGGCAGAGCGATGACCGACGTCGTCGACATCACGGACCTCGAGATCTCCTTCGCCACCGACGCGGGGACGGTCGTCGCTGTCGACGGGGTCAGCCTCGTCGTCCACCCCCGCGAGATCCTCGCCATCGTCGGCGAGTCCGGGAGCGGCAAGACGGTCACCGCCAAGACGATCCTCGGGCTGCTGCCCGAGACGGCCACCACCCGGGGCGCGGTCGTGCTGCGCCACAAGGACGGCTCGGACGAGAACGACATCCTGCAGGTCTCCGGCGCACGCCTGCGCGAGCTGCGCGGTCGCGACGCCGCGATGGTCTTCCAGGAGCCGTCGACGGCGCTCAATCCCGTGTACCCCGTGGGCTGGCAGATCATCGAGGGGCTGAGGGCGCACGGGACGTACACCCGCGCCGAGGCGCGCACCGCAGCGATCGACATCCTGCGCCGCGTCGGCATCCCTGATCCGGAGGAGCGGGTCGACCACTACCCGCACCAGTTCTCCGGCGGGCAGAAGCAGCGCATCGTCATCGCGCAGGCCCTCGTGCTCGACCCGGGCGTCATCATCGCCGACGAGCCCACGACGGCGCTCGACGTCACCGTGCAGGCCGAGATCCTCGACCTGCTGCGACGCGGCCGAGACGAGTTCGACACGGCGATCGTCCTCATCACCCACAACATGGGCGTCGTGGCCGACCTCGCCGACCGCGTGGCCGTGATGTACCAGGGCCGCATCGTGGAGCAGGCGGACGTCAAGACGCTCTTCGCCTCACCGCGTGAGCCGTACACCCGACAGCTGCTCGCGGCCGTCCCCCGGATCGGAGAGGGCCTCGCCCGCGCACACGAGCGCGCAGCCCGGCGCAGCGAGGGCTGGGCCGACCAGACACCCGTCGTCGAGGCCAAGGGCCTGCGCATCGTCTACCCCGGCCGCTTCCGCCAGCCCGACTTCGTCGCGGTGGACGGGGTCGACCTGAGCATCCGGCCGGGGGAGGTCGTCGGCCTGGTCGGCGAGTCCGGCAGCGGCAAGACGACCATCGGGCGTGCGATCGCCGGGCTCACCAAGGTCAGCGGGGGTTCCCTGCTGGTCCACGGTGTGCAGATGCACCGCATGCGCGAGCGCCAGTTCCGGCCGGTGCGCAGCCGGATCGGGTTCGTCTTCCAGGACCCCGCCACGAGCTTCAACCCGCTGCTGACGATCGCGGACTGCGTCGCCGAGCCGCTCGTCGTGCACGGGCGTGCCGAGTCACCCAAGGCGGCACGGGGGCGGGTCGACGAGCTGCTCGAGGCCGTCCAGCTGCCGAAGGCCTTCGGCGACCGCTTCCCGCACGAGCTCTCCGGCGGTCAGCGTCAGCGGGCGAGCCTCGCCCGGGCGCTCGCGCTCGAGCCTGAGCTGCTCATCGCGGACGAGCCGACGTCGGCCCTCGACGTCTCGGTGCAGGCCAAGGTCCTCGACCTGTTCGACGAGCTGCAGCGTGAGCTCGGCTTCGCCGCCCTGTTCATCAGCCACGACCTCGCCGTCGTGGACATGCTCGCCGACCGGATCATGGTGCTCTACCGCGGGAAGGTCGTCGAGGAGGGCACCGGCGACGAGGTCCTCGGTTCGCCTCGGGATCCGTACACGCAGCGGCTGCTCGCCTCGCTCCCCGTCCCCGACCCGGTCGAGCAGGCAGCCAGGCGGGCGCAGTGGGAGGCACTGCGGGCGGCCGACGCCGGCTGAGGACGCACGGCCGCCGGGACCGTCCGTGCCCGACCGCGGCGCGTGGGCACCCCGCGCGACTGCCTACGATCGACCCATGAGCGACGACGGTCTCCGCCTTGCCCAGGAGAAGATGACGGCCGCAGGGGTCACCCCCGCGGCGATCGAGGTCTTCTCGCACTACTACCGCGAGCTGGAGGCCGGGGCGACCGGCCTCATCCTCGAGGAGACGATCGAGCCCCTGCTCGACCCGGCCCACCTGAGCGAGCTCGACGTCGATCCGCAGGCGGCCCAGGCGGCCCTGGCTCGCACGGCCGTCCTCAAGCTCAACGGTGGGCTCGGCACCTCGATGGGCATGGACAAGGCCAAGTCGCTGCTGCCGGTCCGCGACGGCCGGACCTTCCTCGACCTCATCGTCGAGCAGGTGCTGCACGCGCGCCGGGCCCACGGCGTCCGTCTGCCCCTGCTGCTCATGAACAGCTTCCGCACCCAGGCCGACACCCTCGAGGCGCTCGCCGCCCACCCCGACCTCGCGGTCGACGGGCTACCGCTGGACTTCCTGCAGAACCAGGAGCCCAAGCTGCTCGCCGAGGACCTCACCCCCGTGTCCTGGCCGGCCGACCCGTCGCTCGAGTGGTGCCCGCCAGGCCACGGCGACCTGTACACCGCGCTGCTCGCCTCCGGCGTGCTCCAGCGACTGCTCGACGCGGGCTTCCGCTACGCGAGCGTCTCCAACTCCGACAACCTGGGCGCCGCCCCCGACCCGCGGATCGCCGGCTGGTTCGCCGGCTCGGGGGCGCCGTACGCCGCCGAGCTCTGCCGCCGCACGGCCGCGGACCGCAAGGGCGGGCACCTGGCGATCCGCACGGCCGACGGCCGCCTCATCCTGCGCGACACCGCGCAGACCGCACCGGCCGAGATGGACTTCTTCACCGACGAGCACCGTCACCCGTTCTTCCACACGAACAACCTCTGGTTCGACCTGGAGCAGATCGCCGCGGCGCTCGAGGCGCGCGGCGCCGTGCTCGGGCTTCCGCTGATCCGCAACACCAAGACCGTCGACCCGACGGACCCCTCCTCACCGGCGGTCGTGCAGGTCGAGACGGCGATGGGCGCGGCGATCGAGGTCTTCGAGGGTGCGACGGCGATCGTCGTCGGACGCGAGCGCTTCCTTCCGGTCAAGACGACGAACGACCTGCTGCTGGTGCGGTCGGACGCGTACGAGCTCACGAGCTCACGCACCCTCGCCCTCGCCGTACCGACCGCACCGCTGGTCGACCTCGACCCGGCGTTCTACAAGACGGTGCAGGCGTTCGACGCGCGGTTCCCCGCCGGCGTCCCCTCGATCCGCGAGGCCCGGACCCTCACGGTGCGCGGGGACTGGACCTTCGAGGCGGGCGTCACGGCGCTCGGCGACGCGGCACTGACCACGGACGGGGCGCCGGGAGCGGTCGCCACCGGGACGACGCTCGGCTCCTGAGCCCGTTCCGCCGGCAGGAGGCGCGCCGGGCAGCTCAGGCCGAGAGGCCGAACGCGGCGTCGACGTGCGCCTCGCCGTCCCAGACGGCAGCCCGGTTGCGGCCGGCGTGCTTGGCCGCGAAGAGCGCCTCGTCCGCACCTCGCAGCAGGTCGTCGACCGAGGCGTCGCCGCCGAGGCAGGCGAGGCCGGCGCTGGTGGTCAGGGCGCACCCTTCCGTCTGCCCGGCGAGAACGAGCGCGGCCGCGACGCGCGTCGCGTAGGCCTTCGCCTCGGCGAGGGTCGTTCCCGGCAGTCCGACGGCGAACTCCTCCCCGCCGAATCGGCACAGCACGTCGTCGGCCCGGGACTCGCTCCGCATCGCCGCGGCGACGGCCATCAGCACGCGGTCCCCACCGAAGTGCCCGAGCGAGTCGTTGATCGACTTGAAGTGGTCGAGGTCGAGCATGACCACGCAGAAGGCCCGCTCCTCGGCACGAGCCCGCTCGACGGCATCGGCGAGCCATGGCAGGAAGGCCCGGCGGTTGAGCAGCCCGGTCAGCGGGTCCGTGGTGGCGGCGACCTCGAGAGCAGCGCGCAGCCGCTCGTGGCGCTGGGTCATGATGTGGACGATCGAGACCATGATCGCGAGGGTCGAGCCCATGCCGACGATGACGTCGGAGTAGCCGAAGCTGGGCGGGTTGATCGAGACGGCGACGGAGAGCACCACCATCGTCCACAGGTACGTGAGGACCACGACTCGCCGCGAGCTGAAGTACGCGACGAGCACGACGGGCCACAGCAGGTAGACGGGCATGATCCCGACCGACGGCATCAGGACGATGTTCGCGCCGATCAGCAGGGTGGCCCACTGGGCAACGATCTCGAACAGCCGCTGGCGTGGTGGCTTCACCATCCAGAAGGCCAGCCCGCTCACGCCCATCAGCCCCCCGACGACCACGAAGCCGAGGGTCCTGCTGGGCGACGTGGGCTCCATCGTGAGGGTGAGCGCAGGGATGAGAGCTCCGGCCGCGAACATCGCGACGATGAAGCGCCGGAGCGTCTCGAGCTCGCTCCGGAACGCTGGCATCGCCTGGTCGCTCGAACGGGGCTGCCGGTCCACGTACACATCATCGGCACCTGGGCGCGCGAGGTGAAGGGCTCCGACCAACAGGGCACACACTTCATCCGGCGGCACCGGCACCCGTCCGGCGGTCAGGCCACCTTCCCCGCGGCGCGCGCCGGATGGCACGATGAGCCGTCGACCGGGCCCGACCCAGGGTTGGCACACGACAGGAGCGGAAGGTCCACCGATGACTCAGGACTCCTCGCGCAGCCCTGTGGAGAGCATCGAGAGCGAGCTCGGTCTCGCCCCCGACGAGATCGGCGCCCTGCTCGCTGCACTGCCGCACCTGCTGTGGTCCGCGACGAGTGCCCGTGGCATGGATCACCTCGGTCCGCAGTGGGTGGACTTCATCGGCGCGGATCGGCTTCCGACTGCACGCGTGGCCGGGGAAGGCGTCGTCCACCCGGACGACCGGGCCGCAGTGCTCGCGGCATGGGACGCGGGAGCGTCGACGGGGCACCTGCGTGTCGAGGCCCGGCTGCGCCGCGCGGACGGGCAGTACCGATGGTTCGACGTACGGGGCAGCCGGGCCGGGGCCGAGCCGGCCGACCGCTGGTACGGCTCGTGCACCGACATCACCGCCGAGCGCGAGGCCGTCGAGCGACTGCGGCTGGAACGGGCGCGGTGGGAGCTGCTCGCGGAGTCCACCCCCGGTGTCCTCGTGGCCTTCGAGCCGCTGCAGCCCGGCGCCGCCCGCGACCTCAACGTCATCTACGCGAGCCGCAGGGCCGCCGAGGTCCTCGGGTTCACCGCGGAGCACGTGCTCGCCCATCCCGATGAGCTGCGCGAGCGGATGAGTGCCGAGGACCTCGTCGACGTCGTCCCCCGGCTGCTCGGCGCCGCCGGTGCCACGCCCCAGGTCGCGCAGACGATGGAGTACGACACCCGCTACGAGCACCCGACGCTCGGCGAGCGGATCATGGAGAGCCGCGCCGCCGGCGCGCCTATGCCCGACGGCACCTACCGCTGGCAGGTCACCGTCACGGACGTCACCGACCGACGAGCGGTCGAGGCCGCCCTGCACAGCGAGCGGGAGCGGGCGTTCGTCACCCTGGCGAGCATCGGCGACGCGGTGATCACCACCGATGCCGAGGGCGTCGTGACCTATCTCAACCCCGTCGCCGAGGACCTCACCGGCTGGACCACGGCGCAGGCGGCCGGCCGCGGGGTGGACGAGGTCTTCGCGCTCTTCTCCGAGGCCACCGGCGAGCCGGTCGAGAGCCCGGCGGTGCGCTGCCTGCGCGAGGGCCATGCGGTCGGGCTGGCGAACCACACGGCACTGCGCCACCGCTCGGGTCGGCAGGTGTCCATCGAGGACTCCAGCGCACCGATCCGCGACACGAACGGGAAGGTCCTGGGCGCCGTGCTGGTCTTCCACGACGTGTCCGACGCGAAGGCTATGACCCGCGCGCTCGCCCACCAGGCGAGCCACGACGCCCTCACCGGGCTGACCAACCGCACCGAGTTCGAGCGCGACCTCAACGCCGCCCTCGCCGAGGCGGCGGTCGGTGTCCCGTCCTCGGTGCTCTACCTCGACCTCGACCAGTTCAAGGTCGTCAACGACTCCGACGGGCACATCGCCGGCGACGCCCTGCTGTGCACGCTGTCCGCCGTCCTGCAGGCCAAGGTGCGATCCACGGACACCGTCGCCCGGATCGGCGGGGACGAGTTCGGCGTGATCCTGCGAGCCTGCGACCAGGAGCGGGCCGTCGAGCTCGCCCAGCAGCTGTGCGACGCCGTCGCTGCCGAGCGCTTCACCTGGGAGGGTCGGGTGCACCGCGTCGGGGTGAGCATCGGCTTGGTGCGCCTCGACCGGTCCAGCGGAAGCGCCGACGACGTGCTCCGCGTGGCCGACAGCGCCTGCTACCTCGCGAAGGAGTCCGGGCGAGGCCGCGTGCACGTGGCCCACGGCGACGACGAGCGTGCCCGCCGGCGTCATGTCGAGCTCGTCTGGGTGCGCCGCCTGCAGGACGTCATCGAGCGGCGCGACCTGGTGCTGTACGCCCAGCCGATCCTCCCCGCCCGGGCCGACGACGAGCCGCCGAGCCTGGAGATCCTGCTGCGGCTGAAGGACGAGGACGGCCGGTTGGCCGCCCCCCGCGAGTTCCTTCCCGCCGCCGAGCGGTACCAGCTCGCCGGTGCCCTGGACCGCGTGATCGTCGAGAGCACCCTGCGCTGGTTCGCCGAGCGTCCGGCGGTGCTCGACCGGATCAGGGCCTGCTCGATCAACCTCTCCGGCGAGAGCGTCGGGGACGCCGAGACGATGCGATTCATCGACGGGCTGTTCGACGAGCTGCGGCTGGACGGCCGACGCTTCTGCTTCGAGGTCACCGAGACCGCGGTGATCGCCGATCTCGAGGACACCAGCCGCTACCTGCAGACCCTGCGCGACCGGGGGTGCCAGGTCGCCCTCGACGACTTCGGCGTGGGCCTGTCCTCGTTCGGCTACCTGCGCACCCTGCCCGTCGACGTGCTCAAGATCGACGGCACCTTCGTGCGTCGGGTCTGCGAGGACCCCGTCGACGCGGTCCTGGTGCGGTCGATCGACCAGGTCGCCCATCTGCTCGGCAAGCGGACGGTCGCCGAGTACGTCGAGGACGACGCGATCCGCGCCGCGGTGACCGAGATGGGTGTCGACCTGCTCCAGGGCTTCGGCATCGGGCGCCCCGGCCCGCTCGAGGACGTGCTGCGCTCGCTCCTCGGCGACGACGTGCCGGGGCTGGGTCGCGGCTGAGCCCTTCGGCTGCGCCGGTCGACCGGCGCGCGTGGTCCAGGTGTGCGACGGTGGTGCCGTGGGCTCCTCCCGGCTCGAGAACCGTCGGGATGGTCGCCGCCTGACGGCCATCGACGGCATGCGAGCGCGCCCGGACGAGGCGGCCGAGACCCTGCACGACTGGTTCCTCACCGCCTCGCAGCGCGGCAACCGCTCGACGCGCATGGAGCCCTGGTCGGAGCACAGCTCGGCGGTGCCGCTGGTGCACGGGCGCACCTACTTCGCAGCGCTCGCCGAGGCGGTCGATCGGCTCGGTCCCGGCGATCTCCTCATGCTCGCGGGCTGGCGCGTGGACCCCGACGAGCTCGTGCGGGACGAGGGCACCACGGTCACGGCGCTGCTCAGTGATGCCGCGCGACGGGGCGTCCAGGTCAGGGGCCTCGTCTGGCGTTCGCAGATGGACCGGATGCGGTTCTCCCGGCGCCAGAACCGACGCTTCGCCGAGGCGGTCAACGCTGCGGGCGGGGAGATCCTGCTGGACCAGCGCGTGCGTCCCTTCGGCAGCCACCACCAGAAGTTCGTCGTCCTGCGGCACGCCCTGCGACCGGAGGACGACGTGGCCTTCCTCGGCGGGATCGACGTCGCGCACAGCAGGCGGGACGATGCCCGGCACCGCGGCGACCACCAGCGGATGCCGTTCGCACGGTGGTACGGCGGCAAGCCGGCCTGGCACGACGTCCAGGTGCAGCTGAAGGGCCCCGTCGTCCGGCAGGTGGAGGAGGTCTTCCGCGAGCGCTGGGCCGACCCGGCAGCACTCTCCCGCCGCCCGACGCAGTTCGTCCCGTTCCTCCTCGACCGGCCCCAGCGACGTCCCCGCCCGCTGCCACCCGCGCTGCCTGCCCCGCCCGATGCGGGGTACTGCGCCGTGCAGCTGCTGCGGACCTACCCGCACCGCCGGCCCGGCTACCCGTTCGCCCCGCACGGCGAGCGGAGCGTGGCGCGCGGCTACGCGAAGGCGCTGCGCCGCGCCCGCCGGTTCGTCTACCTGGAGGACCAGTACCTCTGGTCGGCATCGGTGGCGCACCTCTTCGCCGACGCGCTGCGCCGTGAGCCGGGTCTGCGCCTGGTCGTCGTGGTCCCGCGGTTCCCCGAGCAGGACGCCGAGCTCGCGGTACCGGTCGCCCTGCACGGGCACACGCAGGCCCTGGACATCGTCCGTGAGGCCGGGGGCGACCGGGTGCTCATCCTCGACCTGGAGAACGCCGCCGGGCGGCCCGTCTACGTGCACTCCAAGGTCTGCCTCATCGACGACGTCTGGGCGACCGTCGGCAGCGACAACCTCAACCGGCGTTCGTGGACGCACGACTCTGAGCTCACCGCGGCGATCGTCGACCTGGAACGGGACGCGCGCGAACCCCTCGACCCGGGCGGGCGGGGCGACGGGGCCCGCCGGTTCGCGCGGGAGCTGCGCCTGGAGCTGTGGCGTGAGCACCTCGACGTGACCGACGACGAGGCGATCCTCGACCCGGACGTGGCCATCGCCCGGATGCGGGCCCAGGCGATCGCCCTCGACTCCTGGCACGACGGCGGCTGCGTCGGGCTCCGGCCACCGGGGCGCCTGCGGGTGCACGTGATGGCGATCCCGACGCCCTGGCAGCGCATGGTGGCCTCGCCGGTCTACCGCGCCTTCGTCGACCCGGACGGACGCCCGCCGCAGATGAAGGTGCGCGGGCAGCACTGACGGGGCGGGGCCGGCCCGGACGCCCGTAGGGCCCGTCGTCGACAGCGCACTGAACGTAGGTATAGCGTATTGAACATGCGTTCAACGCCAGTGTCGGCCGGGCCTCCGGCCCCCCACGAGGACCGCACCGCGCGCGCCCGCATCCGGGACGCGGCCATCGCACTGGTCGCCGAGCAAGGACCGGCCGGGCTCACCGCCAGGGCGGTCGCTGCGGCCTGCGGGGTGTCGGCCGGCCTGGTCATCCACCACTTCGGCTCGATGGAGGCGCTGCGCACGGCCTGCGACGAGCACGTCGTGGCCGTCATCCGCGAGCGCAAGCAGGCGGCCTTCGAGGCCGGGGCGTCGTTCGACGTCACCGCTGCGCTGCGGCAGGACGGGCTCGAGTCGCTCTCGGCCTATCTCGCCGAGGCTCTCACCGAGCACTCCCCCGCGGTCGACCGTCTCGTCGACGAGATGGTCTCCGACGCCGAGGTCTACCTCGAGACGGGCGTCGCGAGCGGGATGCTCCAGCCGAGCGACGACCCGCACGGGCGCGCTGTCCTGCTCACCCTGTGGGGCCTCAGCTCCCTCGTCATGCACGCCCATGTCAAGCGGTTGCTCGGCGTCGACCTCACCTCACCGGATGTGGGCACGCAGGCCTGGACGACCGCCTACCTGGTCCCGACGCTCGAGATCTACAGCCACGGAGTCTTCACCCCCGCGTTCGCTCGGACGCTCACTGCCTCGCTGGAGACCGCGACTGTCGCCCCGACACCGTCGGCGACGTCGCCGACACCGCACGAAGGAGAGCCCGGATGATCGCCACGAGCGCCCTGCGCACCGAGGGCCTGACCAAGCACTACGGCGCGCTGCACGCGCTCGTCGACCTCGACCTCGACGTCCGGCCCGGGGAGGTCTTCGGCTTCCTCGGCCCCAACGGCGCGGGAAAGACGACGACGATCCGCACCGTGATGGACGAGATCCGGCCGACGAGCGGCCACGCGACGATCCTCGGGATGGACTGCCACCGGCAGAGCGTCCAGATCCGCCGGCACCTCGGGTACCTGCCGAGCGACCTCGCGCTCTACCCGAACCTCACGGGCCGCGACACGCTCACCTACTTCGCGAACCTGCGCGGCGGGGTCGACTGGACGTACGTCGAGGCCCTCGCCGAGCGGCTCGACGCCGACCTGTCGAAGAAGGTCGGCGACCTGTCCTCCGGCAACCGGCAGAAGATCGGGATCATCCAGGCCTTCATGAGCCGTCCGCAGCTGCTCGTCATGGACGAGCCGAGCACGGGCCTGGACCCGCTCGTCCAGCGCGAGCTCCAGGCGATGATGCGCGAGCAGGCCAACGAGGGGCACGCGGTGTTCCTGTCCAGCCACACGCTCTCGGAGGTCCAGCGCGTGGCCGACCGGGTCGGCATCATCCGCTCCGGGCGCCTCATCGCACTGGAGACGGTCTCCGGGCTGCGCACCAAGGCCACCCGCCGGGTCGAGCTCGACCTCGACGCCGTCGCCGACCCCGCCGTGCTGCTCGCCGTCCCCGGGGCGGCCGACGTCGCGGTCGACGGGCACCGCGTCACGCTGTCGTACGCGGGGCGGATGGACACCCTGCTCGGCGCGGTCGGCGCGCGGTACCAGCTGCTCGACCTGAGCACCCAGGAGGCCGACCTCGAGGAGATCTTCCTGCGCTTCTACCGCGACGACGCCTCCGAGGAGCAGACCGGCGCGACGGTGACCGCATGAGCACCGAGACCGTCGCGGTCACCGCGATGACGCTGCGCGAACGCTGGCGTGGCGTGACGATCGCCACGGCGAGCCTGGCGGCGATGCTGCTGCTCGCGATGGCGGGGTACCGGTCGATGGACATCGGCATCTACGACAACCTGCCCGAGGTGATGCGGGCGATCGTCGGCATCCCGGAGGGGGCCGACTTCGCCGGCCTCGCGTACGCCGTGATCTTCGGCTCGTACGGCGCCCTCACCCTCGGCGGGCTGTCGATCGCGATCGGGGCCTCGCTGATCGCCGGCGAGGAGAGCAAGGGCACTCTCGGGCTCCTGCTCGGCAACCCGGTCGGCCGGCAACGGCTGCTCGCTGCGAAGGCGTCGGGCCTCGTAGCACTCGTCGTCACGTCCACCCTCGCGCTGTGGGCCGCGGCGCTGGCGGCGCCCCTCGTCCTGGACGTCAGCGTCACCGGGATGCACGTCGGCGCGTTCAGCGTGCACTTCGCCGCCAGCGCCCTGTTCTACGGGTTCCTCGCCCTGGCGATCGGGGCGTGGACGGGAAGCCGTGGTGCGGCGTCCGGCGGAGCGACCGCCGTCATGGTCGTCGGCTTCTTCGCCACCGGGCTCCTCCCGCTGGTCTCCGGCGTGGAGGACCTGGCCAAGGCCTTCCCCTGGTACTACCTCGGGGCGAGCCAACCCCTGCTCCACGGCGTGGACCGGGCCCACGTGGCCGTCCTCCTCGGCGGCTCCGCCGTGCTCGGCGCCGTGGCCGCCGTCGGCCTCGCCCGGCGCGACCTGCGCAACCGGACCGTCGGGACCACCCTGCTCGACCGCCTCCGCACGCACCCGATGACCCGAACGATCGCCGATCGGATCGCCGGGTCCGCACGCGTCTCGCGGATCTGGGTCAAGACCGCATCGGAGCACCAGGCCCTGCTGGTCGTCGTCACGGCGGCCATGTTCTGGATGTTGGGCGTGATGATGGGCCCGATCTTCGCCGGGATCCGGGCCCTGCCGATCGACATCGCGAACGTCCTGCCGAAGACGATGCTCACGTTCTTCGGCGGCGGTGACCTCAGCTCTCCCGAGGGCTACTACCAGGTGGAGACCTTCGGGATGATGATGCCGATCGCCGTCGTCCTCGTCGCGGTCGCGGTCGGGGCGAAGGCCCTGGCGGGCGAGGAGGAGAGCCGGACGATGGCCGTCCTGCTCGCGAACCCCGTCCCGCGCGGCCGCGTGGTGCTGGAGAAGATGCTGACGATGGTGCTCTACGCGGTGGTCGTCGGGGTCGCGACGGCCGCCGGGGTGACGGCCGGATCACTGATCGCCGGGCTCGGGATGGACGTGGGCCACATCGCTGCCACCTGCCTGCTGGGCACTCTCGTCGGGCTGGTGTTCGGCGCGCTCGCGCTGCTGCTGAGCGCCGCGACCGGGCTGGTACGGATCGCGACCGGCATCCCGGCCGGGGCGGCCGTGGGGTTCCACGTCCTCAACTCGCTCGGCCAGATCAACGAGGCCTGGTGGGGGCGGCTCTCACCGTTCCACTACTACCTCAACAGCGACCCGCTGGTGAACGGGATGGACTGGGCCGGCGGGCTGCTGCTCGCGGCGGTCACCGTGATCCTGCTCGCCCTCGCGGTGCCCGCCTTCGCCCGGCGGGACCTTCGGCAGCGATAGCCCTGGCCCGGCTGACAGGGTGACCAGATGACCTCGGCCCGGATGGACGCGGCGTCCGGTCGGCCGGACCCGTCGTTGCTGGACGCCGCCGAGGTCGTCGCGGCGCTCGGGAGCGACGCCGAGGCGGGGCTGAGCGGACCGGAGGCGGCCCGGCGGCTCGTGTCGCTCGGGCCGAACGAGCTCACGACGACCCCGCCCACGCCGCGGTGGCGCACGTTCCTCGCCCAGCTCCACGACCCGCTGATCACCCTGCTGCTCGTCGCGATCGCCGTCTCCGCGCTGGCGTGGGTCGTCGAGGGGCGGCACGGCGCGCCGGTCGACGCGATCGTCATCGCGGCGATCGTCCTGCTCAACGCCGTGCTCGGCACGGCGGAGCAGGCCAAGGCCGACGACGCCGTCGCGGCCCTGGCGCGGATGAGCGCCACCTCGGCGACCGTGGTGCGTGACGGTGTCCAGCGGCGGGTCGCGACGCGTGAGCTGGTGCCCGGTGACGTGCTCGTGCTCGCCGAGGGGGACAAGGTGGCTGCGGACGCGCGGCTCCTGCACGCCGCGGCGCTCGCGGTCACGGAGGCGTCGCTGACCGGGGAGAGCGAGTCGGTGCTCAAGGACGCCCGCACGCTGCCGGGCCCGGCGGCGCTCGGTGACCGCCTCGACATGGTGTTCAACGGGACATCGGTCGTCCGGGGGTCCGGCCGCGCGGTCGTCACCGGCACGGGCATGTCGACCCAGATGGGGGTCATCGCGGGGCTGCTGGACACGACCGTCGAGGACCCGACCCCGCTGCAGCACGAGATCGCCCGCGTCGGCAGGGCGCTCGGCATCGCTGTCGTCGTCATCGCGATCGTCGTGGTCGCGACGGTGCTCGCGGTGTCCGGGGCGCGGTCGGTCGAGAGCGTCGTCACGGCGCTGCTGCTGGGGGTCTCCCTCGCCGTCGCCGCGGTGCCGGAGGGCCTGCCCACGATCCTCGCCGTCGTCCTGTCGCTCGGGGTGCAACGCATGGCGGTCCACCGGGCGGTCGTCACGAGCCTGTCCTCCGTGGAGACCCTCGGCTCGGCGTCCGTCGTCTGCTCGGACAAGACCGGGACGCTCACCCAGGGCGAGATGACCATCGCGCGCGTGGTGGTCTCCTCGGGCGAGGTCGTCGTCACCGGTGCGGGCTACCGACCGGAGGGCGAGCTGCTCCTCGGCGGCCTCGCCCTCGCCCCGGGCAGCGCCGCCCTGCTCGAGACGGCGACGGTGCTCGGTGGCGGGAGCCTGGCGAACGACGCCCGGCTCCTCGAGACGGACGGCGTCTGGTCGGTCCAGGGAGATCCGACCGAGGCCGCCTTCATGGTCGCCGAGGTCAAGCTGGGGACCCGGGAGGACCGCCGTGCACGGTTCCACCGGGTCGGGATCGTCCCGTTCACCTCCGAGCGTCGGCTGATGACGAGCATCGAGGCCGACGCCGAGCGCGACGGTCGCCTCGCCGTCGTCACCAAGGGCGCACCGGAGGTCGTGCTCGGACGCTGCACCCACGCACTGGTCGACGGCGCGACGCAGGAGCTCGACGAGGCCCGGCGCGCGCAGGTGATGGCCGATGTCGCCCGGCTCTCGGCCGAGGGGTACCGCACGCTCGCCGTCGCCTACCGGCCCCTCGACGTCACCACGGTGCAGGAGGTCGGCCCACACCTGGAGCACGCGCTCGTCCACGCCGGCCTCGTCGGCATCGTCGACCCGGCACGCCCGGAGGCGGCGACGGCGATCCGGCAGGCGCACGGAGCCGGCATCCGCGTCGTCATGATCACCGGGGACCACCCGCTGACCGCCTCGCGCATCGCGCAGGACCTCGGCATCCGGGACCGGGAGCCCGTCGCGGTCACCGGCGCCGAGCTGGACAGGCTGGACGAGCCCGGCTTCCGGGAGATCGTGCGACACCGCTCCGTCTTCGCCCGCGTGACGCCCGAGCAGAAGCTGCGGATCGTCGACGCGCTCCAGGCCGACGGCCAGGTCGTGGCCATGACCGGAGACGGCGTCAACGACGCGCCCGCGCTGAAGTCGGCCGACATCGGTGTGGCGATGGGGCTGGCCGGGACCCAGGTGACCAAGGACGCCGCGAACATGATCCTCGCCGACGACAACTTCGCGACGATCATCCGTGCCGTGCGCGAGGGCCGGGGCATCCTCCTCAACATCAAGAAGTTCCTGCGCTATCTGCTCTCGTCGAACCTCGGTGAGGTGCTCACGGTGTTCCTCGGGGTGGTGCTCGCCTCCGTCATCGGCCTGACGCGGCCCGACGGCGCGCTGGTGCTGCCGCTCCTGGCGACCCAGATCCTGTGGATCAACCTCCTCACCGACAGCGGGCCGGCGCTGGCGATGGGGGTGGACCCCGAGTCGGAGGACGTGATGAGCCGCCCGCCCCGCGCGCTCGGCGCGCGGGTGATCGATGCACGCATGTGGGGCGGCGTCCTGGTCGTCGGCCTGGTCATGGCGCTGGTGACGCTCGCCATGATCGACCTCTCGCTCCCCGGTGGGCTGCTCCCGGGCAGCGGCGACCTCGACACCGCGCGGACCGCCGGCTTCACGGTGCTCGTCCTCGCCCAGCTCTTCAACGCGCTCAGCTCGCGCTCCGAGACGGTGAGCGCGTTCCACCGCATCGGCGCGAACCGCTGGCTCTGGGCTGCGATCGGGCTGTCGTTGCTCCTCCAGGTGGCCGTCGTCCACGTGCCGCTGCTGGCCGCGGCGTTCGGGACCACGCCGCTGACCGGCGGCCAGTGGCTCACCTGCCTGGCGATGGCGAGCGCAGTGCTGTGGGCCGCCGAGCTGCGCAAGCTCGCCCTTCGACTGGTCGACCGGCGCCGCGCGGGCCAGACGGTCCCACCCGCACCCCGTTCCGTCTCCCTAGGGTGTGCGTGAGGCAAACCGGACCGACACAGCGAGGTGTGGCATGACCGAGCAGACCAGTACGCGGGACAGCTTCCGGCGGCAGACCGTGCCCGACGCCTCGGGCTTCTTCGGCGCCTACGGCGGCCAGTTCCTGCCACCCCAGCTCGAGGGCCCCTTCGCCGAGATCACGAAGGCCTACCACGAGATCGAGAACGACGCGGCGTTCATCAACGAGCTGCGCTACATCCGCACGCACTTCCAGGGCCGCCCGACGCCGGTCTACCACGCGCGCACGCTCTCGCTGGACAACGGCGGCGCGCAGATCTACCTCAAGCGCGAGGACCTCAACCACACCGGCGCGCACAAGCTCAACCACTGCATGGGCGAGGGCCTGCTCGCGAAGTACATGGGCAAGAAGAAGCTGATCGCCGAGACCGGCGCCGGCCAGCACGGCGTGGCGCTGGCGACCGCTGCCGCCCACTTCGGGCTCGAGTGCGAGATCCACATGGGCCAGGTCGACATCGAGAAGCAGGCCCCCAACGTCAGCCGGATGCAGCTGCTCGGCGCGAAGGTCGTCCCGGTGACGCACGGGCTGCGCACGCTGAAGGAGGCCGTCGACTCGGCGTTCGAGGCCTACCTCGGTGACTACGAGAACTCGATCTACTGCATCGGCTCCGTCGTCGGGCCGCACCCCTTCCCGATGATGGTCCGCGACTTCCAGAAGGTCGTCGGCATCGAGGCCCGCGAGCAGTTCCAGGAGATGACCGGCAACCTGCCCGACGTCGTCGAGGCCTGCGTGGGTGGCGGCTCCAACGCGATCGGGATCTTCTCGGCCTTCCTCGACGACCCGGTCGAGCTCATCGGCGTCGAGCCGCTCGGCCGCGGGACGACGACGGGCGAGCACGCCGCGACGATGACCTACGGCACCCCTGGCGTGATCCACGGCTTCCAGTGCTACCTGCTCCAGGACGAGGAGGGGAACCCGTCGCCCGTGTACTCCTGCGCGAGCGGACTGGACTACCCGGGCGTCGGCCCGGAGCACAGCCATCTCAAGGACACCGGGCGGGTGCGCTACGTCACGGCGAGCGACGACGAGTGCCGCGACGCCTTCTTCGCGCTGAGCCGCAAGGAGGGCATCATCCCGGCGCTGGAGAGCGCGCACGCCGTGGCGCACGCCCTGGTGACCGCGCGCGAGATGGGCACCGGGACGGTGCTGGTGAACCTCAGCGGCCGGGGAGACAAGGACATGGACTACGTGATCGAGCACTGGGGCATCGGCGAGGACGCCTGAGTGGGGGCGAGCGTCCCGGGCCGCGAGGCGAAGGCACGGGCCGGCGCGCAGTCGGAGCTCGTGCTCCGGCACGGCGAGATCGAGGCCGTGCTGCACCCGGCGGCAGGGGGGCGGTTGGCGCGGCTCCGTCACCACGGGGTCGACCTCGTCCTCCCGCCGGGCCGGCCGCACGGGATCTACGGGGACACGTTCTGGCCGAGCCCGCAGGCCCGATTCGAGTGGCCGCCGCCGCCGGCGCTCGACGCGGGGCCGTACGAGGTGCTCGCGGCGACGGGCCGGCAGGTCGTCCTGCGCAGCGGTGCCGATCCGAGCGTCGGTCTCCGGCTCACGAAGACGATCACGCTCGCGGACAACAGCATCGACTTCGCGTTCACGCTGACGAACGTCTGGCCGCAGGGACAGTCGGTCGCGCCGTGGCAGGTGACCCGCGCGGCGCGCGAGGGACTCCTGGTCTGGGCAGAGGGCGCTCCCTTCGTCGATGCCGATCGGGTCGTCAAGCACCGTGAGGACCCGCCCTGCTGGTTCCGGCATGCCGACATCCCCGGCGAGTTCGAGGGGTTGGCGCGCGAGCGGGCTCTGGCGAGCCTCACCGTGCCGACGGTGAGCTCGACGTCGAAGTACTTCACCGACGCGCGGGGATGGCTCGCCCACCTGCACCGCGGCACGCTCGTGCTGCGACGGTTCCCGGACCTCACCATCGACCAGGCAGCCCCGCGTCAGGCAGAGCTCGAGATCTACGTCGATCTCGAACGCGACTACATCGAGATGGAGAACCAGGGCGCGTACACGGCGCTCGCCCCTGGCGAGCACCTCGACTACGCCACCGAGTGGCGGATCGCGACGGCCGACCCTGCGTGGTCGACGGACAGGATCACTCCCGAGCTGGTCATGGCGATCGACGCGCTCGCCCGCTAGCTCGACGGGGCGCCCGCCGCTGGTGAAGAGAAATTGCCCGGCGAACACCGTGGGAATGCGATGTCCCAATTGAGAATACTATCCACATTTTCGGGCCCTGGACAGGGACTTTCAGGCCAGCCAACGCAATAACCGGGTGGATGGTGGGGAGGCCGAGAGACCGGCTCTCGACGCGAGTTCCGAAGCACGATCCCGCTCTCAGAGCTCCTCGCGAGGAGAGGTCCTTGGTCCAGGGGTGACGCTCCGGCGCAGACCACAGCGGGTTCCACAACGTCGTGGACCACTTCACAGTGGAGGACTCATGCACCGCAATGGGCACAGCATCAGCCTCGCCGCCCTCACGGCGGCAGCGCTGTTCGTCGCAGCCTCACCGAGCTTCGGCGCCGCGCAGGGAGGCACGGGCCAGGACGCCACCGGCGACGTCTACGCCGACCTCACCGTCATCCTCCGAGACGTCCACGGTGTCCCGGTGGTGACGGGGTTCGACGTGCCCGCCGAGGTCGGCACGACCACCGAGTACTGCGTCCAGCCCGTCTCGTACTCCGCGCTCCCGGGTCTTGCCGGCTTCGTCGAGAACGGGGCCGACGGACGCCTCGTGCAGCTCATCCCGCTGATGGGCGAGAAGATCGTGACGGGCGAGGTCGACCCGGAGGAGGCGGAGGCCTGCGATCCGCAGCCCGCCTACGCGATGTACGTCAAGGAAGCAGAGCTGGAACGGCTGAACATGGCCCGCCAGCCCTCCGACGTCCAGGACAAGAAGCTGGCCGAGATCGCGATCCGGCTCTCCACGGCGTCCGAGATCACCCTCGACGGCGCCGGGCGGATCACCACCGACGACGTGCCGATCGACGCGGCTCCCGACCACGCCGCGATCTACTCCGCTCTCATGAGCACCGGGGCGATCCCTGGCCTCGACACCGCACCGGCACAGCTCGAAGGGTTCGACGCCTGGATGCTCTCGGCCGCCGCCATCGGGGTCGCGACGAGCAAGGGGGTCCCGATCACGATCGACGCGGTTCAGTACTACAACCGGATCTCCGCGGTGCCCGCCGAGTACGAGGCGAACGACCAGGTCCCGGGCTGGAGCGTGAACTTCCTCCAGGCCGACTCACCGGTCGCCATCCCGCCCGAGTCGTTCGTGGACTACAGCGCGTTCAGCTACACGCGCTCGGACGTCTATCCGGGATGTGCGACGTGGCTCGACGTGCCCAGCCTCACGTGGAAGGTCAACCCGATCAGTGAGGTCGTCGACTTCGGTGATCTCCCGCCGGTCGCCGTCGCGGGCACCGTGACGGACATCGCCGGCTTCGCTCAGCTGGCGGACGACGTGCGCGCCGTCATCGTGTACCTCCACGAGAACGAGGTCATCCCCGGCTTCTTCATGGACCCGGTCGGCCAGAACTCGTGCGGCGACCAGGGCACTGCCCTGACGACACCCGCCGTCAGCCTGGCGGGCCTGCCGGACAGGATCATCCAGACCGACCCGATTCCCGTGACGGCCTCCTTGTACATGCCGTGGCTCGGGAGCGACCTCACCGGACAGCTGGTGATGACGATCGAGTCGGCACAGCCCTTCGAGCTCGATCAGGTCACCGCAGTCGCCACGGCCGGGGCCGGGGCCGGCTCATCGGTGTCCTTCACCAAGGTCGCCGGCAACACGCTCATCGGCACCTTCGAGCCTGTGGGGGGCTTCCCCATGACACCCGGCTACGGCGCGACCACGACGTTCGATCTGACGATCGCGGCGGGCGCCCCCACTGGGGCGTACACGCTCACCCTCGGGCTGATCGACGTCACCGGTGACGACGTCGTCGATCTGGACACCGAGGTCGTCCTGGCAGAGGACTCGGCCTCGACCGAGGTCCTTCCCGCCGCGCTGACGGTGCTGTGGACGGACGTGACCGACTACGCGGCCGAGGGCACCTTCGTGCCGGTGACAGCACGGTCCTTCAACCCGGTCGACGGCGTCGCCGACGTGGCCGGCGCCGACCTCCAGATCACGATCGACGCCCCCGAGCCGTTCACGCTCGACACGCAGGTCGCCGCGTGGTCCGACTCCGAGCCGGTGTCGTTCACCGTGGACGCAGACGGCAACCTCGTCGGGCTGTGGGCCCTTCCGAGCCCGGTCCCGGCACCGTTCGACCAGCTCACGACGTGGTACCTGAACGTCGCCGAGGGGGCCCCGATCGGCATGTACGTCGTCACGGTCGCGATCATCGATGCCGGCCGGGCCGTGCTCAGCTCCGACGTCTCCGAGATCACGATCGCTCCGGCCGCCAGCCACGAGGGCGGCGGGGGCGGCGGCGGGGGCGGCGGCGGCGGCGGCGAGGACGGCGGGACGCTGCCACCGGTGGCAGCGATCAGCGACGGACCGTCGCTCGCGACCAGTGACACCACCGCGACCTTCACGCTCAGCGTCGACCAGCAGGGCGCAGCCTTCCGCTGCTCTCTCGATGGCGCAGCCGCGACGTCGTGCACGAGTCCGGTGACGTACTCGAGCCTGGCGGATGGAAGCCACACCCTCGCCGTGACCGCCACTGACGGCACCGGCAAGGACGGCCCCACGGCGATCTGGACCTGGACGGTCGACACGGTCGACCCGACCGTCAGCATCCTCGCCGCACCGGCGCCTGCGAGCACCGTTGCCGAGGCGACTCTCGAGTTCTCCGCGACGGGGCACGTCGCCCTGCTCTGCGCGCTCGACGGAGCCGCACTGGATCGCTGCACCAGCCCGGTCCAGTACACCGGCCTGACGGACGGCGGGCACGTCTTCCTCGTCTCGGCGGTCGACGCGGCGGGCAACTTCGCGTCGGCATCACGGGCGTGGACCGTCACGACGGTGCACCCTGCCGGCGACGTGGTCACGCAGACCCCGCAGCGCCTGGTCGCCGACCTGACCGTCAGCCCGGGCGCCGCGCGGTGCACCCAGGTCGCCGGGGTCGCCGGCGTGCCAGCGGACGCGGTGGGCGTGGTGGTCAACGTGACCACCGTCAGGCCCAGCGGAGTCGGCCACGTCGTGGTCTACCCCGACACCAACGGCAACGGCACGACGCCGACGGCGACCGGCTCGACCGTCAACTTCGAGCCAGGGGCGGACGTCGCGAACGGCTCGTTCGTGGCCGTACCTGCCGACGGCAGGATCTGCTACCGGACCGCCGGAGCAGCCACTGCGGGCGTCCTCATCGACGTGGTGGGCTACATGCCGGCCGGGACCGGGGTGACCACGCAGTCGTCGACCCGGCTGCTCGACACCCGGAGCGGGGGCACCCACGTCGGCGAGGTGACCGGACCGGTGACACCGCGGACCGTCTACACCGTCGACGTCGCAGGTCAGGCGGGTGTCCCGGCGACCGCCACGGCCGCCCTGCTCAACGTCACCGTCACCGGGGCGATGGCCCCGGGGAACCTGCGGGTCTACCCCGCCGGCGAGGGCGTGCCTGCGACCTCGGTGGTCAACTACGCGCCCGGCCGGGACAAGGCCAACGGCGTGATGGTCTCGCTGCCGGCCTCAGGAGAGATCTCCTTCTGGTCCGACACGAACGCCGGCACGGCAACCAACCCCGTTCAGGTGATCCTCGATGTCGTCGGGTACGTGGACGGGCCGTCGACGTTCGCGGCCGTCACGCCGACCCGCATGGTCGACACGCGTGCCGGTGCCGGGCACATCGGGCCGATCCCTGGGCTCCTGACCGGTCGACAGGTGTACCCCGTCGACCTGGACGGAACAGGGCTGATCCCTGCTGACGCCACGGCCGTCGTGCTGAACGTCACGGCGATCGGGCCGACGGGCCTCGGCAACCTGCGGGTCTACCCGGACACCGCAGGCGACGGGACGACCACCCCGCCGAACGCGTCGGCGATCAACTACGTGGTGGGACGCGACATCCCCAACCAGGTGGTCGTCGCACTCCCGGCCAACGGGGTGATCGACCTGTTCTCCGACACGCCGGGGACCACACATCTGGCCATCGACGTGGTCGGGTACTTCGGGCCCACCCGTCCGTAGGTCACCCTCGGCCCCGGGGTCTCGACCCCGGGGCCGAGTCGCGCCCGACGTCAGCCCGAGATCGTGAAGCCCGCCCTGAGCAGGTCGCTCGCGCGCGAGCTCGGCCCGACGAGCAGGTCGAAGCGGCCCGGCTCGACGAGCCGACGCCCGTCGGCGCTCACGATCGAGCAGTCCGCCGCAAGGAGCTCCAGGCCGACGCGCTCGCTCGTGCCGGGCTCCAAGCGGACCTGCCGGTGGGCCTTGAGCTCCTTCTCGGCCCAGGTCGCGCTCGTGACGAGGTCGCTGACGTAGACCTGGACGGTCTCCAGCGCCGGGCGTGCCCCCGTGTTCGTGAGCGTGATCGACGCGTGCACGGTCCCGTCGGCCGGCACGACGTCCTCGGTGATCGCGAGGTCCGCGTACTCGACGCTGGTGTAGCTCAGACCCTCGCCGAAGACGAAGAGCGGGTCCTGGACGAGGTCGGCGTAGCGGTCGCCGTGCTGGCCGCGGATCTGGTTGTAGTAGACCGGCTGCTGGCCGACGTGCCGCGGCACGGAGAGCGGCAGACGACCGCTGGGCTCGATGAGACCCAGGACGAGCTCGGCGATCGCTCGCCCGCCCCGCATGCCTGGGTTGAAGGCCTCGATGATCGCCGCGGCCTGCTCGGCGGAGGCCGGGAGCGTCGACGGCTTCGACTGGACGAGGACGAGGACGACGGGCGTCCCGGTCGCGACCAGGGCGTCGAGCAGGGCGATCTGGCCACCCTGGAGGTCGAGGGTCGCCGTGGAGCGGTACTCACCGGTCAGCGCGATGGTGTCACCGAGCACGCAGACGGCGACGTCGGCCGCGCGGGCCGCACGCACGGCGTCGTCGATCGACGACTGGTCCTCGGGTGCCGGGGAGAAGACCAGGGGCGCGGGCTGGCCGTCGGGCATCAGGGTGATGCTCGGGTGGGGGACGAGGACCTCGATGTCCCCTCCCCGCGCGTGGGTGATCGTCCACTCCTGCGGCGCGACGGCCCGGAAGCCGTCGAGCACCGTCTCCACCGTCTCGCGGGGGTGACCCTGGCGCATCCAGTCGACCTGACCGGAACCACCGGCCCAGTCGCCGAGGTGGGCCTGCGGGTCATCGGCGTTGGGGCCGACGACGGCGATCGTGAGCGCGGGGCCGGGTGAGACGGCGCGGCCGTCCCCGGCCGGGCCGACGTCAGCGGTGAGCCCACCTGCGAGGGGAAGGGTGCCGTCGTTGCGCAGCAGCACGAGCGAACGCCGGGCGATGTCGAGGTTCGTCGCGGCGTGCTCAGCACATCCGATCACGGCGGCCTGGCGCTCGGCATCGGGACCGCGCGGGTCCTCGAAGAGACCGAGCTCGAACTTCAGACGCAGGATCCGTCGCACGGCGTCGTCGACCTCGTCCTGCGTGAGCAGCCCTCGACGCAGGGCGTCCTGGGCTCCTCGGTAGAAGTCCGGGGTCGTCATGATGAGGTCGTTGCCGGCCCGCACAGCCGTGGCCGCCGCCTCCGCCGCGTCCGCGCAGACCTTCTGGGTGCGCACGAGGCTGCCGACGTTGTCCCAGTCCGTGACGAGGGTCCCGCCGAAACCCCACTCACCCTTGAGGACATCGTGCAGGAGCCAGCGGTTGGCGGTGATCGGGACGCCGTCCATCGACTGGTAGCCGATCATGAAGGTCCGGCAGCCCTCGCGGGCGACGCGCTCGAACGGTTGCAGGAACCAGGAGCGGAGCTTGCGCGGGCTCACGTCGGACTCGCTGGCGTCCCGTCCGCCCTGCGTCTCGGAGTAGGCCGCGAAGTGCTTCGCGCAGGCGAGGACGGCCGTCGGGTCGTCCAAGCCGTCGCCCTGGTAGCCCCGGACCATGGCCGAGCCGAGCTCGCCGATGAGGTACGGGTCCTCGCCGAAGGTCTCCCCCACCCGGCCCCAGCGCAGGTCGCGGGCGATGCAGAGCACCGGCGAGAAGGTCCAGTGCACCCCGGTGGCGGCGACCTCGACGGCCGTCGCCCGCGCTGCACGTTCGAGGAGCTCGGGGTCCCAGGAGCACGCCATGGCGAGCTGGGTCGGGAAGATCGTCGCTCCGGGCCAGAAGGAGTGCCCGTGGATCGCGTCGTCGGCGGTGAGCAGGGGGATGCCGAGACGAGTGGTCGCGGCGAGACGGATCGCCTCGAGAAGTCGCTCCGGGGAGCTGTGCAGGATCGATCCCGCCGTCTTCGTGACGACGATGTCGACCAGGTCCTCCTGCGCGTTGAGCTGCATCATCTGCCCGACCTTCTCGGGCACCGTCATCCGCGCGAGGAGGTCCTCCAGGCGCACGTCCACGGTGAGCGAGGAGTCACGGTAGGGCAGGTCGGCGGTGCTCATGGGCGCTCCAGAACGGGGGCAGGCCGCGGCCGGCGGGGACGTGAGGTCAGTCCATTCAAGCAGGCGGCGGGGCGGGCGGGACGGGGCCGAGAGGGGAGGCCGCGACGCCGACCACCGCGCGCCACGCGATCATCGCCTTGGTCAGCTGACGCGAGGCCGCCGCGTAGGCCCCACCCTGTTCGATCGACACCCGCGCAGCCGCAAGATCCTTCGACGAGACCAGCCGCAGCACCGAGGCCGCCTCCCGGTGGAACGTCGCGTGCACCCCACGAGTCGACTCGAGGTAGGCACGGTCGACACCCGTGAGGGAGGTGTTCCGCAGCCAGGCACCGAAGTCGCAGCGGTCGTCCTCGGCGACGGCCGCGGCATCCTCGGCGTGCACACCGGACGAGACCGCGGCGGCGAGCCGGCGCTTCCACGTGGCGTGCGCGCCGATCGCCGCGGTGATCTGCTCGCGCACGGAGAGGTCGGTGTCGTCGATGACCCGCACACCGGTCGGCAGGACGAAGCGCTCGACGGTCTGCGAGAGCTCGACCGACAGGCGGGTCAGCTCCTCGGCAGAGGCGACCGTCGCCTCGACCTCGCCCTTGGTGGCGGAGGCAGCAGCCTCCACGCCGCCGATGTCGGCCGCGATCCCCTCGGTCCCGGCGGCCGCCTCCGCGACGCTGCGGCTCATCTCGTTCGTCGTGGCGGTCTGCTCCTCGACCGCCGCGGCGATCGTCGCCTGCGTCTGGTTGATCCGCTCGATGATCGTGGAGATCTCCCCGATGGCGGCGACCGCAGCGCGCGCGTCGGTCTGGAGCGTGCCGACGCGCCGGCTGATGTCCTGCGTCGCGACGGCCGTCTCGCGTGCGAGCTCCTTGACCTCGCCCGCGACCACGGCGAACCCCTTGCCGGCGTCGCCTGCTCGGGCTGCCTCGATGGTCGCGTTGAGGGCCAGCAGGTTCGTCTGCTCGGCGATGGCGGTGATCACCTTCACGACGTGGCTGATCTCGACGGACGAGGCCCCGAGCTGGCCGACCGTGGTGTTCGCGATGCCGAAGGCCTCGACCGCGCTCGACGCGATGCCGGCGGCCGCCGCGGTGCTCTGCGCGATCTCCCCGATCGAGACGCTCATCTGCTCGGTCGCGGACGCAGCCGTGTGCACGTTCGTCGAGACCTGCTCCGCGGCGGCGGCCACCGAACCCGCGCGCTCCGCGGAGTCCACGGCGCTGGCGCTGATCTCCCCGGAGGAGACGGTCAGCTCCTCCGCAGCGGCCGCGAGACCGCGAGCGTCGGTCGCCACGACGGCGAGCGCATCGGAGAGCGACTCGGCCATGGCGTTGTAGCTGCGCACGAGGTCGCCGAACTCGTCGCGTGCCGCCCACGTCCCGCGCTGCGAGAGGTCACCGGCCGAGGCTGCCCTGCACAGTCCCTCGAGCTGGCGCAGCGGCTGCGACGCCTGCCGGACGAGCCACCGGGCGAGGACGACGGCGATCAGGCCGCCGACGGCCACCAGCAGCACCAGGGCGCGCGTGGTCCCCGCGGCCTCGGCGGCCGCGTCCGCCTCGGCGGCCCCGAGCACGGACCGGGTCCCATGGAGACCAACCATCGCCACGACGACGACGAAGACCATGCTCAGCACGTAGCTCGCGATGAGCCGTGCGCGGAACCCCGTCATGCTGAGAGCCTCTCCTGCCTGTACGGACCGATCACGATGCGGTTCTCATCGGCAGGTCGGTGGCCCGAGTGAGGTATCGCGGCCTCCCGCCAGGGGCGCTCTCCGGCGGCCGGGACCGCGCCTCGGCGCCGTCGGCGACCGGGCCTAGGGTGACCCCATGCCGACGGACCTCGCCCTGCTCCGGCTCGTCGCTCAGCATGTCGCAGGACCGGGCCTCGACGGTCCCGTCGCCGCCGCACGGCACCTCCTGGCGGCCCAGGGCCAGGACGCTGCCGGGGTGATCCGCTCGCTCGCCCTGCGCAGCCGGGCACGCTCCGGCCAGGAGGTCGTCGACGCCTACGACGCCGGGACCCTCGTCCGCTCGTGGCCGATGCGCGGCACGCTGCACGCCCTTGCCGCCGAGGACCTCGGCTGGCTGCTCGCCCTGGCCACGGCGCGACCACGCGCTGCCGGTGCACGGCGGCGCAGTCAGCTCGGTCTGGCGGAGTCCGACGTGGCGACGGCGCAGCGCGTCAGCGAACGCCTCGCGGCCGGCGGCCTCGTCCGCGAGGAGCTGCTCGCGGCCTTCCGCGCGGCCGGGCTCCCGACGGATGCCGGGCGCGGGTATCACCTCGTCGTCGAGCTGGCCCAGCGCGGGGTGCTCTGCCTCGGCCCGATCCGGTCAGGAGAGCAGGCACTCATCCTGGCCGAGGCGTGGATCGGGCCGCGCCGGACCGGCGACGAGGAGGAGGCGGCGGCGGAGCTCGCCCTGCGCTACTTCGTGGGCCACGGGCCTGCGACGGTCCCCGACCTCGCGCGCTGGGCAGGGCTCCCGCGCACCACGGTGCGCTCCGGGCTCGCCGCGGTGCGCGACCGGCTCGAGCGGTGGGAGGTCGACGGCACGGAGTACTGGCTCGACCCCTCGCTTCCCGAGCAGCTCGCCGAGCACCGGGCCGAGGCACGCCGGATGCACCTGCTTCCGGGCTTCGACGAGATGGTCCTCGGCTACGCCGACCGCACCGCGACCGTCCCGGCGGTGCACGCGCGGCTCGTGGTCCCGGGGAACAACGGGATGTTCCGCGGCACCGTCCTCGCCGACGGGGTGGCGATCGGCACGTGGAGGCGTGGCCGCACCGGCATCGACGTGAGCCCGTTCGCCGCGCTGAGCGCCGAGGAGGAACGGCAGGTCGCCCTGGCAGTCGACCGCCTGCCGTAGGCGCGCCCCGCGGCGTGCGCGGCGGAACGTCATGGCACTGTTCGCTCAGCCCAGGACGAGCGTCTGCCGGCCGTCGGCCGCACCGATCGTGAACGACGCGCTGCGACCACCGGAGCTGACCCGGTACTCGCCCCGGAAGCCCTCGACCTCCACGCGGCCCTCGGCGTCGGTGCGGACCGCTGTCGGCGGCAGCCACCAGTCGCCCTTGACCAGGCCACGCAGGGCGTCGTAGGCAGGCTTCGGGGTGCCGTCGACCCGCACCAGGCCGGACGGGGCCCCGAGCCACGAGCCCGCGTCCTCCAGGCCCCAGTAGGTGATCGCCTGCACCGCGGGGTGGGCGACGAGAGTCGTGTAGTGCCGGACGATCTCCTCCGCCTGGCGCGCCTCACCCTCGGGGGTCGAGGGCCAGGACGTGACCTGGTGGTCGTTGAGGTCCTCGATCTCAGGCGGCATCAGCTCACCGGAGACCAGCGTGGTCTCGGTCATGTGCAGCGGGAGACCGAACTGCGCGAAGCGGTCGAGGACCGACAGCGTCTTCTCCTCACCCCAGTAGCCCTGGTGCATGTGCGACTGCAGGCCGAGCGCGTCGATCCGGATCCCGGCTTCCAGGCAGTCCTCGACGAGCCGCTCGTAGTCGGGCGACATGTCGAAGTCGTTGAGCAGCAGCACGGCGTCCGGGTTCGCGTCGCGGGCCGTGTCGACCGCGAGCCGGACGGTCTCGACCCGGCCGAGCTGCTGGCACAGGCGCGTCATGACGTTCGGCTCCTTGTCGAAGACCGGCATGATCACGACCTCGTTGATCGCGTCCCACACGTCGATCAGCCCACGGAAGTCGGTGACCTCCCGGGTGATCCGCGCACGCAGCGTCGCCTCGACCTCGTCGGTGGACGCGTCCAGGAGCCAGTGCGGAGCGAGCGTGTGCCAGGCGAGCGGGTGCCCCCTGACCACGACACCGTGCTCGACGAACCACCGCGCGGCGCGCAGCAGCCGCTGGGTGTCCGGCCGGCCTCGCTCGGGCTCGAAGCTCGCCCAGTAGAGCTGGAGCGTCGCGGTGTTGAAGACGTCCATCCAGAGCGCACCGACCTCCGACACCGCGGGGACCTCGCCTGCGGCCCCCTGCGACGCCGGGTCGACGAGCGAGGTCACGTCGAAGCCGACGTTCCCGAAGGCGATCTCGTGCCGCAGCTGTTCGACCACCACCCCGGCACCGGCGAGCGGGCGCCCGTCGGGGGTGTGCACGGTGACTGAGGCGCTGCCGGACCGGTGCCGGAGCGCCTCGGGACGGGTGGGTGCGGACATGGGAGAACCCCCGACGAGGACGAGTGCAGATCGAACCGATCCGACCCTACGGGGGCCGGCACCTGCTGCGCCGACGGCGAGCCGATGCTCGACGAGCCCCGGCGCACGGACAGGTCTACCGTCGAGAGCAGGGACGCAACGGCGCGTCCCACGACACAGCACGGGACGGAGAACCCGATGTCTGCCGCACCCTTCATTGCTGGCCGCTTTTCCGGGAAGTCGGCGATCGTCACCGGCGCAGGCTCGGGTATCGGCCGGGCGACCGCCGTCCGGCTGGCCCTCGAGGGCGCCGCCGTCGTTGCGACAGACATCTCCGACGACCGCCTCGCCGAGCTCGTCGCCGAGCACCCCGACCTGGCGCTCACACCCGTCACCGGCGACGTCTCCACGCAGGAGACCGTCGACCGGATCGTCGCGGCAGCCGGCGGGCGGGTGGATGCCCTCGCGAACGTGGCCGGGATCATGGACGCCTTCCTCCCGCCGGCGGAGATGGACGACGCCGTCTGGGACCGGGTCCTGGCGATCAACCTCACCGCCCTCATGCGGCTGACCCGGGCAGTCCTCCCGCTGATGCTCGAGGCCGGCAGCGGCGCGATCGTCAACGTCTCGTCGGAGGCGAGCCTCCGGGCGTCGGCCTCGGGCGCGGCCTACACGTCGTCCAAGCACGCGGTGAACGGCTTCACGAAGAGCACAGCGGTGCTCTACCAGGGCAAGGGGATCCGGGCCAACGCCGTGGCCCCCGGCGCCGTGGCGACCAACATCGAGGCCCCGTTCCACTCGGTCCATGCCGCCGAGACGCTCGGCCCGTACCTGGCGATGATCCCGCGGGTGGCCCAGCCCGAGGAGCTCGCCGCTGCGATCACGTGGCTGCTCAGCGACGACGCGAGCAACGTCAACGGCGTGATCCTGCCCTGTGACGGTGGCTGGTCGGCGATCTGAGCCACGGCCGAGCCCCGTCGGCGGTCCAGCCGGACGGGGCCCCGAACGATCCATGCCCCTCCTGGGGAGGTGAGGACAGTGCCCACAGCCGTTCCCTCCGATCGACCGCATGTCATCGTCATCGGAGGTGGGGGCACCGGGGGCGCGGTGGCGCACGACCTCGCCCTGCGCGGCCTGCGCGTGACCGTGCTGGAGCGCGGCGAGGTCACGTCCGGGACCACCGGACGGCACCACGGGCTGCTGCACAGCGGCGGGCGCTACGCCGTCGGTGACCAGGTGTCCGCCATCGAGTGCCTCACCGAGAACCGGATCCTGCGGCGCATCGCTCCGGGGTCGTTCGAGGAGAACGACGGGCTGTTCGTGGCGATCACGGACGAGGACATGGACCACCTGCCGGAGTTCGTCGCAGGCTGCGAGGAGTGCGGCATCCCCGCGACCGTGCTCTCGGCCGAGGAGGCCCTGCTTCGCGAACCCGGCCTGACGCCCGACGTGAAGGCAGCCGTCCAGGTGCCCGACGGCACGATGGACGCGATGCGCCTGCCCCTGCGCTTCTTCGCGACCGCGCAGCAGCACGGCGCCGTCGTCCGGACGTACACCCAGGTCGTCGGGCTGCGTCGCGAGGCGGGCGCGGTCACCGCGGTGGCGATCCGTGACGACGTGACGGGCGAGGAGTCCGAGCTGTCCGCCGACCTGGTGGTCAACGCCGCCGGACCCTGGGCGCAGCGGATCGCCGCGATGGCGGAGGTCGAGGTGCCGCTGCGCTGCTCCCCCGGCGTGCTCGTGGCCGTTCGGGGGCGCTGGGCCGACATGGTCGTCAACCGCCTCCACCCCTCCGGCGACGGCGACATCGTGCTCCCCCAGCGCGGCCTCTGCGTGGTCGGGACGAGCTCGTGGATCGTCGAGGACCCCGACGAGCTGCACCTGCCCGAGGACCACGTCCGGGCGATCCTCCGTGAGGGGGCACGGCTCGTGCCGGCGATCGCGCACGCCGAGACCCGCGCCGCCTGGTCGGCGGTGCGACCACTGATCGGGGACGCCGGCAGCCAGACCGGGCGCGAGCTCTCGCGCACCTTCAAGTGCTTCGACCACCAGGAGCGCGACCGCGTCCGCGGGTTCGTGACGATCTCCGGAGGCAAGGCCACCACGCTGCGGGCGATGGCAGAGGCGACCTCGGACGTGGTCTGCCGCAACCTCGGCATCGAGGCACCGTGCCGCACGCGGGAGTGGCCGCTGCTGCCCCACACCGCCTGGTTCGCCGGGCACGAGACACCCGGGCGCGCGCCCGGGACGCCGACGCGGCATCCGGCGACCGGCTCCCGCACGAGCGCGAGGACCGTCCACGCCACGGCGACGGCCGCACGTCCCGTCGAGGCAGTCGCGACCACCGCCCGCCGGCTGCGGGTGCGGCGCTGGAAGCCGGGCTGGGACCACGCGGCGATGACGGACTACGTCGTGCCGACCGAGCCGGGGACGACCGTCCTGGACGCGCTGCGCAGCATCCGCTGGCACACCGATCCCACGCTGACCGTTCGCCACTCCTGCTGCCACTCCTCCTGCGGCACCTGCGGCGTCCGGGTGAACGGTGCGGAGGTGCTCGGCTGCGTGACCCACCTGGCAGACCTGCCGCCCGGGGAGATCATCGTCGAGCCGATCGCGAACGCGCCGGTCCTCAGCGACCTCGTCGTCGACATGACCGAGCTCTACACGCGGCTCGAGGCGACCGGTCGCCCGCTGATCCGCAGCTGTGAGGGGCTCAGCCCAGACGGCCGGCCGATGCCCGTCCGGCTCGAGGACTGCGTCGAGTGCGGGCTGTGCGTATCGGCCTGCCCGATCGCCTCGACGGACCCCGGCTACCTGGGTCCGGCAGCGCTCGGCGCAGCCTGGCGCGCCGTCGACGAGCCGCGAGGTGGCGACCCCACCTCGGTCCTGGCGTGGGTCGACGACCACCAGGGCTGCTGGCGCTGCCACCTGAGCTTCGCCTGCAGCGAGGTCTGCCCGACGGGTGCCGATCCTGCGGCCGGGATCATGCACCTGCGCGGGGCGCTCACCCGGCAGCACCTGGTCCGGTCCCGGCGGACCGCCGCTCGTGGCGAGCCCGCCGCACGGCCGGGCGATGTGCTCACCACGGAGGGAAGGACCTGACCCATGAGCAGCGTCGGCGAGCGGACCAGGACGGACGGCCGCCGTGGGTTGCGCGGCTGGCTGGTCCGGCCGAAGGACGGGCCTGCGTCGTGGGCCTTCGTCGCCAACCGGGCCTCGGCGCTGATCCTCGTCGGGTACCTCTACCTGCACCTGGCCGTGCTCTCGCTGCTCGTGCGCGGGGCCCCGGCCTGGGACGGGTTCCTCACGCTCGCCCAGCACCCGGCAGTCCTCGCCGTCGATCTGGTGCTCTTCCTGGCCGTCATCTGGCATGCCGCCAACGGCGTCCGGCTGGGGCTCGTGGGCAGCGGTGTCGCGGTGCGGCGGCAGCGCGCCCTGCTGATCGGGGTGGCCGCGGTCAGCGTCCTCGTGCTCGGGGTCGCGGCCACCGTCCTGCTGACGGAGGGCTGACCGGTGAGCGTGCATGTGAGCAGCGACCATGGCGCGGGGCACCACGGGCGGACCGAGGGCGCGCGGACGCCGCAGATCGACCGGCCGACGGGCGGCGGCTGGGGCTGGATCCTCCAGGTGCTCACCGGCGGGGCCCTGCTCGTCCTCGTCGTCGTCCACCTCGTCGCCCAGCACTTCGTCGTCCAGGCCCCCGCCGGCCTGCGGGACTACGACTCGGTGATGCGCTACCTGGGCAGCCCGGTCGTCGTGGTGATCGAGTCGCTCTTCCTCCTCGCCGTGATCTGGCACGCGATGCTCGGCCTGCGGTCGATCCTGCTCGACCTCGGGCTCGGCCCGGTGGCTCGCCGTCGCGTGAGCATCGGGGTCACCGCACTCGGCCTCGTCACGCTCGCCTACGGTGGCTGGCTGATGGCGGTCCTCGCCTCCGGAGGCTGAACGGCACCTGGGCTGCGAGGCCGAGGGATGCGAGACTGGCCGCCCCTGCCGGGCACGCCACCCCGGCGGGGCGCCCCGACGCCCAGTGCTCGGTCCTCCGGTGGCAGGAATGAGGCACGGTGGACACCCTCCGGCAGCAGTGGCCGCTGCGGCGGGGCGACGAGCTCGCCGGGCTCGCCCGTCGCGTCGTCGTCCTCGGTATCGCGGTGGGTGCCCCTGTCATCGCCGGCACGTGGTTCAAGGACGCGCCGCACGATGTCTGGGTGCGCTGGGGCTACCCGCCGCTCGGCGCCGTGCTCCTCGTCTTCGGGTGGATCCTCGTCCGCAGACCCGCCTGGTCGGTGCGCGCGGCCCTCACGATCCTCGTGCTGCTGGAGATCTGGTGGGTGGTCGTCGCCTGGGGCCGGATCGCCCAGGCCCCCGACGCGGCGAGCGCATGGGCCTCGCTGCTGCCGACCCCGCTGCTCGGCGTCGTCGTCTGCCTCATCGTCGGCTTCCTGTTCCAGCGCACGCACACAGCACTCGTGCACGGCCTCCTCTACGCGGGCCTCGTCACGGCGGTGGTCACCGTGGCCCTGGGCAGGCAGACCGGCAGCGGGGACTACCTGTGGCTGGCCGTCCGCTACGGCGTCTACCTGGTGGTCTTCCTCGTCCTGCTCCTCGTGCTGTCCCGGGCCAAGGAGCACGTCGCCTCGGCGGTGGCGGACACCGCCCGCGCCTACGCGACCGCGTCTCGCATGCGTGACATGGCCTACCTGGACGAGCTCACCGGGCTGGCCAACCGGCGGCGTCTGCTCGACGAGCTCCACCACCAGGCAGGGATCGCGGAGCCGTCGCACCCCGTGGGCGTCGTGTACTTCGACCTCGACCACTTCAAGCGGGTCAACGACAGCCGCGGGCACGACCTCGGGGACCAGGTCCTGCGTGCGGTCGCCGAGGTCGCGGGTCGCATCGTGCGCGATGACGACCTCATGGCGCGCATCGGCGGCGAGGAATTCGTCCTCGTCGCACCGGCCACCACGCACGACGAGGCAGTCCGGCTGGCCGAACGGCTGCGGGCCGCACTGCCGCTCGAGCTGGAGAGGGCCCTCGGGATCCGGCTCACCGCGAGCTTCGGCGTCACCGCGCTGCTGCCCGGCGAGTCGGCGGACAGCGTGCTGCGCCGTGTCGACGAGCTCATGTACCTCGCCAAGGCAGACGGGCGGGACCAGGTGCAGGCCGGAGGCCTGGCGGGCTGAGCTGCACCTCGCCGCCGCGCCAGGTCCCGCGAGGACGCACGAGGGTGTCACCATGTGGCGGTGACCGAGCAGATCGTGGTGGCGTCCACCCCGGCCGAGTACGACGACTTCGCCGGCCTGATCCGCGAGTACTGGGCGTGGTTGCACGCCCGCTATGCGGACAGCCCCGGAGTCATCGACGCCGTGGCAGGGCACCAGGCGCTCGACGTCGAGCTGGGGAGGCTGCGCGAGGCGTACGGCCCTCCGGAGGGGGTGACCCTGCTGGCCGTCCGAGCAGGTCAGGTCACGGGCGCGATCGCCTATCGCGACCTCCACGACGGCTCCTGCGAGATGAAGCGGCTCTACGTGCCGGATCGTTTCCGGGGGCAGGGCACCGGCCGTCTGCTGTGCGAGGCCCTGATCGACCGAGCGACCGACGACGGGTTCGCTCTGATGCGGCTGGACACCGGCGACCTGAACACCGAGGCGACGGCGATGTACGTCGATCTCGGCTTCGCCGAGTGCCCGCCCTACCACCACTACCCCGCGAGCCTGATGTCCCGCCTGCGGTTCATGGAGAAGCCGTTGCTCGGCGAGCAGACCTAGGCGCGACGCCGTCCGAAGCGCCGCGGTGACCCATGGATCCCTCACCGCTGCGGAGGTACGGTCGATGAGCAGGGTAGGTGCCGACCGACTCGAACGAGGCAAGGCCGCGATGGACCCCAGCCAGTACGCCCAGCTGCTCGATCGGGTCTCCGACGGCATCTACTTCGTCAGCCGCGATCGCCGCATCACCTACTGGAACGCCGGCGCGCAGCAGATCACCGGGTACTCCGCCGACGCCGTCGTCGGGAAGAGCTGCGCCGAGGGCATCCTCCGCCACGTCAACGAGGCAGGACGACAGCTGTGCCTGCACGGCTGTCCGCTCGCCGGCGTGATGAAGGACGGGAACCCGCGATCGGCCGAGATCTACCTGCATCACCAGGACGGGCACCGCGTTCCGGTCACCGTACGAGGCGAGGCGATCCGCGACGAGACCGGCGCCATCATCGGCGCGGCCGAGGTGTTCACCAGCCGGCGACCGACGCACCCCGTGGACGAGAAGCGTCGACGGGACGACACCTCGCTCGACCCGGTGACCGGACTCGCGGCACGACGCATCGGCGAGCTCCGTCTGGACTCGCTCGTCCGAGCGGCAGCGGAGGGGACGACGAGCCTCGGGGTCCTCTTCGTGGACGTCGACCACTTCAAGGTCGTCAACGACACCTTCGGCCACCGCACCGGCGACGAGGTGCTGCGCATGGTCGGGAGGTCGTTGTCCAACGGCCTGCGGCTGGACGACGTCGTCATCCGCTGGGGCGGCGAGGAGTTTCTCGCGCTCCTTCCCGGCGTGGGCGAGCGGAGCCTCGAGCGCGCCGCAGAGCGCGTGCGCATGCTGGTGGAGAACTCCTGGATCCAGGAGTCGGACGTACAGGTCCGGGTCACGGTCTCGGTAGGGGCGACGATGGCGACCACCTCGGACACCCCCGAGAGCCTCGTCGACCGCGCCGATCACCTGATGTACGTGAGCAAGCACGCCGGACGCAACCGGGTCACGGGCGACAGGGGTGCGATCAGCAACCGCGCAGAGAGCCCGATCCTCGGGACCGAGCTGCCCTGGCAGATGGCCGACGTCATCGACAGGGACGGGTTCGGCTCCGGCTGATCGCCGCGCCGGCCGGTCGGCTACGTCGGCGACTCGGCGAACCGACGAGCCAGGTCGGCCTGGATCCGGAGGTGGCGCTCCAGGAAGGCGCGCTCGTCGAGCCGCTTGCGCCGCAGCCAGCCGGTGACCTCGTCGTTGCACTTGCTGGCGTTGCACGAGGCGCAGGCCGGGGCGATGTTGCCCAGGGTGTAGCGGCCGCCGCGGGAGATCGGCTGGACGCAGTCACGCTGCATCGGCACGCCGACGGCCCCGCAGTAGGCGCAGCCGCCCCAGGCCGCGGTGAGCGCGCCCCACTGCTCGGCGCTGAGGTCGTTGACCACGGCCGCCACGCGACGCCGACGGCGCCGGGCGATCCTGCCCTTGCGGCTCCGGTCGGCTGGCACGGGCTCGACGCTACGCGCCGCCGAGGCGACTCCTGAGCTTGGCGCGCAGGGCGAGCCGCACGATGGGCCCCAGGTCGTCGACGACCTCCACCAGAGCCCCGAGCAGCTGCACCGCGTCGAGCGCTGCGGCGGCGCCCTCGGGATCGACGCCCTCGTAGAGCTCCAGCCCGATGAACGATGCGCTGAGAGCGCGTGCCAGGCCGGCGGTGTCGATCGCCGCGGCCAGCGGGCTCTCGGCCAGCACCCGCTCCACGACGGGCTCGATCTCCGCCACCCAGACGGTCATCGCGTAGCGCGCGGCCCCGGCCAGGACCGGGTCCTTGCCCGCACCGGACATCAGCTGTGCCATCAGCGCCACGTTCCCGGCGTCCCGCTCCTGACGGTGCAGGTCCCGGCCGACGTCGAGGAGTCCGACGAGGGTCGTGACACCGGCGAGCTGCTCGCGATGGCGGCCGGCCGCCTCGTCCACCGCCAGGCGGCATGCGGCCTCGATCAGCTTGCTCACGGTCTCGAAGTGGTAGAAGACGAGCGCCTGGTTGACGCCGGCCCGCGCAGCGATCACGCGGGCGGACGCGGACGCGGCCCCCTGCTCACGCACGGTGTCGGCTGCCGCGTCGAGCAGCTTGGCGCGGGTGTCGTTCATCGTCGGGCCCGGACGCCAGGAAGGAGCACGACAGCGGCGGCCAGGCAGGCGAGGAACAGGCCGCTGACCATGCCGAGGAAGGCGCCCTCGACGGCGGCGACCGGTGCCGTGGGCAGGTACGCCCAGATCCCCACGACCAGGCCCGTCGCGGCTCCGAGGCCGGCCCCCAGACCCAGCCCCCAGCCCAGGAACCGACGCAGGACGGGGCCCGCGGCGACGGCGCGACGACCGACCGTCACGGGCTCGGCTCCGTACGCGATCAGGGGACCCAGCACCCCAGCGAGGAGCGCCGCCGCACCGACCACCGCGATCGCCCCCGCTCGCGGCATCACGAAGGGCGCGGTGCGGGCGATCTCCACGGTCAGGCCCGCGGCCCCGGCGATCACCGCCGCCACCCCGCGCGCAGCCCACCGGGATCGTGTCCATCCCGCCAGGACCGCCAGAGCCGCGCCGGCAAGGACTCCGGCGACCGCACCGGCAGCGGCACCCTCGGCGGCGCCGAAGAAGGTCGCGACGACCGGCCACTGGAGCGTGCCCACGATCCCGCCGATCAGGCAGCCGAGCCCGGCGAAGAACAGCGCGCCGCGCCCGAGCACCGACCTCATCGGGCTGATGTCGCTCGTGGACCTGTCGGCGCCCATCCCGCCTCCCGAGAGTTTGAGCACTCGCTCAATCGACAGGCTAGCACTCACTTGAGCAGTCGCTCAATGACATGTCGGTGAAGGTCCGGGACACCGACCCGGTCCGCGGCGACACCCGTCGCGGGCAGCCGGTCAGCCGAGGTAGGCCAGCGCTGCCGCGGTGAGCAGCCGTCGGCCGGCCTCCAGGGTGGGCTCCGGGACGGGCGCGAACAACGCGCTGTGGTTGCTGGGCTGCATCGTCGAGAGGTCGGCGACGGTCCCGGCCGGGAGCAACGGGCGGTCCATGCCGCCCCAGAACCAGAAGGCGTACGGGACCGGGTCGCCGGGGTACCTGTCCCCGGGGATGCCGAACTCGGAGAAGTCCTCGCTGCCCATCAGCGGTTCCATCAGTGCGACCGTGCCCTCGGGCTGCACCCCGCGCTGCACCGCCATGACGCGCTCGACCACCTCGCGCCTGTTGACGGTGGCTGGTGCGTTCTCCGCGACGACGAAGCTCGGCGGCTCCACGCAGCCGGCCGCCTCGGACTCGGCCGTGACGATGCGCCGGATCGAGGCCAAGGCGCGCGCCATGGCCTCGTCGTTGCGGGCCCGGACGTTGACCGTGAAGAACGCGGTGTCCGGGATGATGTTGGACTTCAGGCCCGCGCGCACCATGGCGACCGTGACCACCACCGGGTCGTGCGAGGGTGTCTCCCGCGAGACGACCGTCTGCAGCCGGGTGATGGCGTAGGCCGCGGCGATCACCGGGTCGACCGTCGACGACGGCATCGAGCCGTGCCCGCCGCGTCCGTGCAGGGTGACCTCGTAGGTGCACACCGCAGCCATGACGAGCTCAGGGCTGTGCGACGCCATCCCCGCGGGAAGCGCTCCCACGTGCTGGCCGAGCGCGACGTCCGGCTTCGGGAAGCGGGTGAACAAGCCGTCGTCGAGCATGGCGCGGGCGCCGGCGGTGAGCTCCTCGCCGGGCTGACCGACGATCATCAGGGTGCCGGACCACTGGTCAGCGGTCTGGGCGAGCGTGTCGGCGGTGGCCGCGAGCGCGGTGACATGGGCGTCGTGGCCGCAGGCGTGCATCACCGGCACGGTGTCGCCCGCGGCCGTCACGCCGGTGGCCCGGCTCTGGTACGGCAGACCGGTCTCCTCGCGCAGCGGCAGGCCGTCCATGTCGCCGCGCAGCATGACGACCGGCCCGGGACCGTTGCGCAGCAGCCCGACCACCCCGGTCCCGCCGACGCCCTCGGTCACCTCTAGGCCGCAGGCCCGCAGCTCGGCGGCGAGCAGACCGGCCGTCCGCACCTCCTGCATGGACAGCTCGGGGTGGGCGTGCAGGTCCAGGTAGAGCGCGAGCCAGTGGTCGCTGCGCGGCTCGGCGCGGTCGAGCACTGCGACGGCGCGGGTCACCGCGTCGTCGACCTGCAGCAGCGGAGTGGGCACCGGGCGGGATTCGGACGTCACGGACGGTCCTTTCGGGGCCACGAAGGTCGGCTCAGCGGACGCTCGAGGGTAGTCCTCGCAGTGCGGGTCCCCCTGCCGGCTCGCGTCCCGGCGGTCGTCCTGGGCAGGTCGCGCTCAACCGTTGTGTCGCGGGGCGAACGGGATCACGATGCGCCCGGCGGCCGCCTCGATCACCGGAAGGTGCTCGCCCAGCCACCCGACGAGCTGGGCGGCGGGTTGTGGGCGCAGGTAGAGGAATCCTTGCGCTTCGCGCACCCCGAGCGCGAGGAGAAGGTCGTGCTGCTCCGGGCGTTCGACCCCTTCGGCGATGGTGCGCAGCCCCATCCGCGCCACCATGGCGACGATCGCCTCGATGACAGCGAGGTCCCCGACGTTGGTCGTGCTGCCGGCGACGAACGACTTGTCGATCTTCACGATCTGCACGGGAAGGGACCGCAGGGTCGTCAGGGCCGAGTACCCGGTGCCGAAGTCGTCGATCGCGATGAGGATCCCGCTGGCGGCAAGGGCGTTCAGGCGGCTGATCGCCTGCGCGGAGGAGATCACGATCGTCTCGGTGAACTCCAGCACGAGCCGGTCGGCCGGCCAGTCGAACTCGCGCAGGCAGTCCGCGACCGCAAGGGCGAAGGTGTCGTCGTCGAGCTGGAGCGCCGAGACGTTGACGTGGACGGCCAACGGGCAGCCCGGGTAGGTGTCGCGCCACCTCGACGCGTCGGCCACCGCCTGCCGCAGGACGGCCGTGCCGATCGCCCCGATGGCGCCGATCCGCTCGGCTGTCTCGATGAAGGCATCCGGCTGGAGCAGACCCTGCTCGGGGTGCTGCCAGCGCACCAGCGCCTCCACGGCCGTGCACCGCCCGTCGTCCAGCGACACCACCGGCTGGTAGTGCACGACGAGCTCACCGTTGTCAGCCGCCGCCGCGAGCTCGCGCTCGAACGCCACCCGGGACGGGTCCCTGTGCAGCAGACCGGGCTCGTACACCTGGACCCGTGACTTGCCCTGGGCCTTGGCCGAGTACATCGCCACGTCGGCTCGGTGGACCAACGTCTCCGGGTCCTCGGCACCGACCATCGTGGCGACCCCGACACTCGCACCGACGTGCACCATGGCGACGTCCAGGCTCGCGGGGGCCGAGACCACCACGACGACCCGCTGAGCGATCTGCGCGGCGGCGGCCTCGCCCGTCTCGCGAAGCAGCACCGCGAACTCGTCCCCACCGATGCGCGCACACAGGTCACCCGGGCGGGTGGCCTCACGCAGCCGGGTCGCGACCACGCGCAGGAGCTCGTCACCCGCGTGATGCCCGTGCACGTCGTTGACGTCCTTGAAGTCGTCCAGGTCGACGAAGAGGACCGTCGTCTCCCGGTCGAGCCCGCCGTGCAGCTCCGCAGACAGTGCGGCGGTGAACGTCGCCCGGTTGACCAGCCCGGTGAGGCTGTCCACCTCCGCAAGGACCGTCAGGTCACGGTGCACGGCGCTGTTGCGCAGCGCCAAGGTCACCTGGTTCGCCATGTTCTCCAACATGACCAGTGCCTCAGCAGGCACGCCTCCCGGTGCGCCGACGAGCAGCCACGCACGTGCCGTCTCGTCGGGAGCCACGGGCAGGGGCACGCACGACCACACGCACGCCGCACCGGTCGCCGTGTCCAGGACGGCATGCGCCCGGATCGACCCGTGGCACGTGCTGTCGTGACACACGAGCAACGACAAGAGACCGGCCGGCAGCAGCGGAGGGACACTGCCGAAGCTCGCCGTCGCCCTCGCCGTTCGCAGCTGCTCACCCTCGGCGGCCACCTTCAGCACCCGCAGACCCGTGATGACCTCGCACATCCGCTCGATCGCACCCCACCCGATCTCCCTGATCGCCGCGGCCTCCGTCGTGGCCAGGAGCTGAGACCCCACCGAGCCGAGCACCGCCTCCAGCTGCGCGACACGTTCACGGCCCCGCACCGCCCCCGACAGGTGGTGCCCGACGACGACCGTGAGCAGCATCGTCGGGAGCGCGCCGACGAGCGGCCCCAACGACACCGGACCGGAGTGCCCCGGCATCATCGTCCACAGGGACGCAGCGGCCGCCATCGCCGTGATGAACAGGCCGACCCGCACCACGCTGCGCCGCATCGACCCGTACTGCGACCGGAACCACAAGGCCGCGAAGACCACCGGGAAGACGGCTCCCGCGACCGCACTGGTCATGGACAGACCCACGAGCCCCACCGTGTCGATCGCGTCCATCGCCACCGGTGCGCGACGGCTCCGATACCCGAAGATCCAGGAGGCACCGAGCACCACGCTGCTCGCCATTGCGATCACCCACACCGCCCCGCTACTACCGGCGAGCGTCAGAGGCGCGGTCAGCGCGAGGGACACCACGACCAGGACGGCGAACAGCCATCGGGTCCGATCGACCATTCCGGCCGGCGGGCGTACCCAACCGGGCAGCCGGGCTGCCAGCCTCGACGTGCGAGACGCGCTCGTGCTTGCGTGCCCGTGCACCTCGCTGCACCGCATGCCAGCGGTGGGGCCCTCCGCCACGACGACCACAGCTCCTCAGTTGATTCGGGGACCCGGCTGACCTCATGGGTCCCGTGGCTTTGCGTCCCCACCTCGCGACGGGTTTGCCCTTTCGTCAATCGCCTACCCATCGACACGATCACACCCACTGGTGAGCCCCCGGCGTGTCAGCCCCTCCCGGTCACCCGTTCAGCCCAGTCCGACGTGTCAACACCTTGTCGATGCCCTCGATCATCGGTGGCCCGCTCTCGCCCCCGTGCGCGGCTTGCTCGCGACCGACGAAGGCGCCAACGACAGCCACCCCGAGAGTCCGAGGTCGAGCACCGGTCCTGGGCCCGGCATCGTGGTGCTGCGCGTGTTCGACGTGCTCACCGGGATGACCGGCAAGGGCGACGCGGACGATCCGCGAGCTGAGCTCTCGCGTGACCCGCCTCCGCGGCGAGAGCGCCTGACTTCCGCTGAGAGTGGCCTCGAGCCGGTTCCCTTCCCCTCGCGACGCTGCCGGGCGATTGACTGGCCGATGGCCCCGCAGCACGATGAAGGTACCCCCGGGGGTTTCTTCGACGAGGAGGTCGACATGGCACGCACGTGCGTCGTCACCGGTTCCGCATCCGGCATCGGCAAGGTCACCAAGGAGCTTCTCGAGTCCCGCGGAGAGCGGGTGATCGGGGTCGATCTCCACAACGCGGACGTCATGGTCGACCTCACCACGGTCGACGGTCGGACGGGCCTCGTCGAGGCGGTACGCGCAGCCTCGGGCGGAGCGATCGATGCCGTCTACGCCATCGCCGGCCTGGCCACACCCACGCCGACCACCGTGGCGGTGAACTTCTTCGGCATGGTCGCGACGCTGGAGGGCCTGCGGCCGCTGCTGCTGTCCTCGACGGCACCACGCGCGATGGGCGTGGCGTCGATGGCCAGCCTCCTTCCCACCGACGACGAGCTGGTCGCGGCGATGGCGGCACGCGACGAGCCCGCCGCGCTGGCCCGCGCAGGGGTCCTCGCACAGGCACCGGAGACCACCGGCGCGCTGATCTACGGCTCGACCAAGAAGGCGTTCGCCCAATGGGTTCGGCGCACCGCGGGGACCGTCGACTGGGCCGGGGCGTCGATCCCGCTCAACGCCGTCGCACCGGGTGTCATCGCGACGCCGATGACCGCCGACCTGATCGCCACCCAGGAGGCCCGCGCCGCGCTCCTCGAGCAGGTGCCGATGCCGCTGAACGGGATCGCGGAGCCCGTGGTCGTCGCCCAGCTGCTGACGTGGTTGGGCAGCGAGGAGAACACGCACCTGTGCGGTCAGGTCATCTTCATCGACGGTGGCAGCGACGTGGCGATCCGGGGCGACTCGACCTGGTGAGGGTGCCGGCCGTTGCGTGGCGGGTCCGCCCGCGTCGACCGGCGGCGACCTGGGCGGCGGGCCTCGGCCCCGTCGCCGACACACCGAGCGCTGCCGCGACCGCGGGCCGTCGCAGCAGCGCTCGGTACCGGGTGCGGTGTCGAGCACCGGCGGTGGACCTCACCCCGCTGAGTCTGTTGCCCGTTCGAACACCGGACGCAGCGCCTCCCACCGATCGGCGCGGCAGTAGACCGGGACGATGTCGCGTGGGACCGGCCGATCGACGACCTGGCCGCCGTCGTGGAGTTCCCCCGTCCACACGTCGACCCACCGACCGGCAGGCAGGAACGTGCTCCAGGCGGTGACCCCCGGCCGCGTGACCGGGTGGATGAGCAGGTCGTCGCCCAGCAGGAACTCGCTGGCGCGCTCCCACACGGCCGGCTCCTGGGGCCAGTCGAAGAACAACCCGCGCATGAGGGGTCGGTCGGTCGCGATGGTCGCCCGTGCCTGCTCGCTGAGGTAAGGCACGAGCCGTTCGCGCAGATCGGCGTAGCGGCGGAAGACGTCGACCACCTCGGGGTCCGCGTTGATCTCGGCGACGTGCCACGGCGTCCGGTCGCGCAACGGGAGATGGTGGTGGTTGAACTCCGAGTGGTACTGCATGACCGGCATGAACGCGGCCGCCGCGGTCGCCCGCAGGTACAGCTCGGCGTCGGGCACGGGCCCGGAGAACCCGCCCAGGTCCCAGCCCCAGTACACGATCCCGCATGCCGACGCCGTGATGCCCGCCGCCACCGAGTGTGCGAATGCCTCCCAGGTGGAGTCCTCGTCCCCTGCCCAGAACACTCCGTGCGCCTGCGAGCCGGTGAAGCCGGCTCGCGAGAACGTGATCGGCGCCTTGCCCGCAGAGCGCAGCAGGTCGCCGAAAGCCCGCGCGTAGTGCACCGGGTAGAGGTTGTTGCCCTCGTCACCTCGACGGCCGTCGCTGTAGCGCAGGTCGTGACCCCAGGCGTGTTCCCCGCCGTCGGTCTTGAAGCCGTCCACGTCCAGGTCCTCGACCAGGTAGCGCCGCTTGGCCGTCCACCAGTCGCGGCTTCGCCGGGTCGACAGGTCGACCATGAGGGACTGGGGGAACCACCATCCCCGGTTGTGGTACGGCGAGCCGTCGGCCTCGAGCACGGCGTGTCCCCCGGCGACCATGGCCCTGCCGTCGACGAGCACCTGGCTGTCCGCCGGCACCTGCGGGCCAAGATCGAACTCCGTCTTCTGCAGCGGGATCTGCCAGAGGATGACCTTGATCCCGCGGTCGTGCAGCTCGTCGATCATCGCCTTCGGGTCGGGCCAGGCACCGTCCGGCGGGTAGGTGAAGTCGGCCGCCTGGTGCGCGGCGCCGTCAGGAGTGACGCGGTACCGGGCATCGCGGAAGATCGTGATGCCCTGCTCGTCGCTCCATGCTTCGATCACGACCACTCCGACCGGGATCCCCAGGTCACGGTGGCTGTCCATCCGCTCGGTCACGATCGCCTGGGTGTTCCACTCGTTGCCGGAGGCCCACAGGCGGAAGACCCAGGCGGGAAGCTCCTCTGCTCTCCCGACCTCGTCGCCGAAGGCCCGCAGCACCTCGTGCGGAGCACCGCGGTAGATCCCCACCTCGAGGTGCTCCTGCTCGGCGCCGCCCAGCTCCGCCTCGACGATGAGCTCGTCGGTCTGCGACGCACCGACGTCGAACCAGGTGCGGCGGCTGGTTCGCACGTGCAGCCCCCATCCCGCGCCACCGACGACATGGGCGAAAGGCATGGGGAGGTAGGTGCGCCCGTGCCTGCCCTGGGACTTGTACTGCTCGAACACGACCGCGTCGAGGCAGCGTCCCCGTTGGTCGACGGCGTCGAAGCGCTCGCCGAAACCGACGACGTGCTCCTGCGCCTCCAGACGCAGGGCGAAGCGCACCCGGGCCACGCCGCTCGGCGTCCGCAGCCACCGGACGCTCCCTGGGACCACGACGTCGTGCCCCACCCGACTGTCGACGGTCAGGCTGCCGCCTTCGGTGCCCCAGACACCGGCGGCCACGTCGAACCAGTCCGTGGCGTGCTGGTCACCGGATGCCGTCCGCGCGATGAACCGGTAGCCGTACGTCGTGTCTGCGGCCAGCTGCGGGCTGACGACGGACCAGGCGCCGTCCGCCGCGAGCTGCGCGGCCTGCGCCTCGGCCAGGTGTCCCTCACCACCGGCGAGGGCCGCCACGTCGATGTCCGAGGTGAGCACCGGAGCCATCGGGAGCGGTGTCGTCGTGCCCGCCGCGTCCCGCCACTCGCAGGTGATCGCGGTGACCTCCGGTGCGGCGGCGACCCCGAGCCGAATCGTGTTGCCCGCCTCGGGCAGCACCGGCACGCGTTGGTCCGCCGATGTCGCGTAGGGGTGCTCGATGCCGTACGGCTCGTGCCGAACGAGGTGCGCATCGGGAGTCGCTGAGGGCACTGCGTCTGCAGGGGTCATCGATCGTGCCCTTCGGGAAGGAGGCCGAGCTCGTCGGCGAGGATGAGGAACATGCCGTGCGACCACAGCAGGGGTGAGGCGACCTCGCCCCAGCGCTCGATCCACTCGGCGCGGCTCTCAGGGTGCAGCAGGTGGTCGGGGACCTGCTCGGGAAGCTGCCCGTCGGGGTCGGCGTGATCGGCCACCCAGAGGAGGTTCACCAGGGCGGCTGTGCGGTCTCCGGCGACCGCACGGTTCCAGCCGAGGAGGCAGGCGAGCAGCAGCCACTGGCCACCGCCGTAGAACACGTCTGCCCGGAACCGGTGCACCCCGCCGTCCACCTCGAGGTCCCGGGCGATGGCGTCCAGGGTGGCCTGCGCGAGCTCGGATCCTGGGTCGATGATCCCGAACGGGACCGCGCACGCGGCAAGAGAGGCGTCGACCTGCGTGGATCCGAGCCACTTCGCCAGGTGGAGGGCACCGGGGTCGCCTGCGCGCCCTGTCGTCGTCCCTTCGAGCAGGACCCGCCCGCGTACCGCGTGGGCGGCCCCCGCCGCGGCGAATCGCCTCGTCTCGTCGAGAAGGACGTCCTGCCCGACGGCCGTCAGGCCCGCGTAGATCGCGCCGAGTGACGACACGTGCCGCTCCTCGACGTGCTCCTCCCACCAGTCGTAGCAGGGACGGTCCCAGAAGGTCGTCAGGTAGTCCACGGCCACCTCGATCCCCGACCGCCACCGCTCGAGGTCGAGGCCGTGGCGTCGGGCATGGTGGACGACCGACCAGAGCCAGGTCCCGTAGCCATCGGTCTGGAAGTCCCACCATGGGTCGGAGCCGGCCTGACCGTCGAAGGTGAAGCGGGTGGGCAGCATGCGTGCGAGAGGGATGTCCCGGCCGGCAGCGGCATCACGGCACAGCTCGGCGACGGCTGCGGCGCGGTCGGTCAGCACCGACGCGACCCAGTCGTGGAATCGGGATGCGGAGGTCGTGTCGCCGTACCGCGAGATGCCCTCGGCAGTGAAGGCACCGTCACGGAGCCATGCGTAGCCGCGGTAGGCCGAGAAGGTCGGGGAGGCGGGGTAGGCGCCGCCCGGGTCCTGCAGCGCGGTGATCACCCGGTGGCTCTGCCTCGCGAGGTCGGCAAGGCGGCCGAGGTCGGACGCGGAGGTCATGGCTGTCTCGCTGTCGTCGGTGGTGGGTCAGAGCAGAGGTACGACTGGTGGGCGGGACCGGCGGTGGACCGGTCCCGCCCAGCCGCGCTCAGCCGAGCAGGGCGTCGACGCGCGTGGCTGCGTCGTTGAGGGCCTGCTCCACGGTCTTGCGTCCTGCTGCCGCGTTGCCGAGCTCCTCGCCGACGATGTCCGTCATCTCCTGCTGCGAGGTGATGACGGGCGGCAGGACGGTGGCCTTGAGCGAGTCGAAGACGGCCTGACGGTTGGCGGGCGGCGTCACGTCGAGGTAGGTGGCGAGCTTGGCCGTGTCAGAGATCGGCGGGAGCTCCCACGAAGCGGCGAGGCGGGTGGAGACCATCGCGTCCGAGCTCGTGAGGAAGGTGATCCACTTCTGGGCAGCCTCCTTCTTGTCGCTCTTGGCGGACACGACGACCCCGTTGGTGAACATCGCGGAAGCCTTCTTCGTGTTGCCCGGCTCGACGGCGATGTCCCAGTCGAGCCCGCTGACATCGGACAGGCCGCTGAACTGCCAGATGCCGTTGACCCACATCGCGAGCTTGCCGGTCTTGAACAGGTTGGTGTCGTAGTCGGGGGTGCCGACGCCGTCGGCCTCGGTCGGCATGATCGTCCCTGCCTTGGACGTCAACCAGGTGGCGGCCTTGATGCCCGCCGGGCTGTTGAAGGTGGCCTTGGTCTTGTCGGCGTTGAAGAACTCGCCACCCGACTGGGCAAGGGCCTTGTAGAACTCGTAGAAGGAGACGGGCTGGTAGTAGCCCCACACCCCGGTGGCCTTGTTCGTGAGCTTGTCGGCCGCGGCCTGGGCGTCGGCCCAGGTCCAGTCGGAGGTCGGGTAGGAGAGACCGGCCGCGTCGAAGAGGGCCTTGTTGTAGAAGAGCACGACGTTCGAGAAGGACTCCGGCAGCCCGTACTGCGCGCCGTCAGCCGAGAACGCCTCGAGGAGCGACGGCGTGTAGGGGGCCGCATCGACGCCACTCAGCGGCGCCAGGGAGCCGTTGGCGGCGTAGGTGACGAAGTTCTCGTAGTTGAGCTCGAACGCGTCCGACTCGGTACCTCCGGCGACGACTGTCTGCAGCTTCGTGAAGTAGTCGGCGTAGGGGATGGTCTCCACGTTGACGGTGATCGTGGGGTTGTCTGCCTCGAAGGCCTTGACGATCGCCGCGAGGCTCTCCTCCTGACCACCGTTGGCCGAGAAGTTCATGTAGCTGATCGTCACGGCGCTGTCCGTCGCCGACGCCGCGGGAGCGGGCTCCTCCTTCGTTGCTGAGCCCTGGCTGCAGGCCGCGAGGGTGAGCGCCAGTGCGGCCCCGATGGCGACCGCCACGGATGTACGGGACCGTCGGATGATCGTGCTGCGTTGCATGAGTCTTCCTTTCGTGGCGGGCGGCGGAGAGCCGGCCTGGGGGCTACTTGAGACCTGTGTGAGCGAGACCGGCGATGATGTGGCGCTGGGCAAGCAGGTAGACGACGGCGATCGGCACGATGGAGACGACCGAGCCGGCCATGACGACGTCCCACTCCGTGGTGAACTGGCCCTTGAGGGTCGCCAGGCCCAGCGGGAGGGTCATCAGCTCGGGTGAGCGGATGACGACCAGCGGCCACAGGAAGCTGTTCCAGCTGGACATGAAGGCGAACACGGCCAGCGTCGCCAACGCGGGGCGGATGAGCGGAACGATGATCGTGGCGAAGATGCGCAGGTGCCCGGCGCCGTCGATCGTTGCGGCCTCGTCGAGCTCACGCGGCACCCCCTCGATGGCCTGCTTGAGCAGGAAGATCCCGAACGCCGAGGCGATGGACGGCGCGAGCAACGAGAAGTAGGTGTCGTTGACCTGTAGGCGCGTCATCTCGATGAAGAGCGGGACGACGAGAACCTGCAAGGGGATCATCAGCGTCGCGAGATACAGACCGAAGACGATGTCCTTGCCCCGGAAGGTCATCCGTGCGAACGCATAGGCGGCCATCGACCCCGTGACGAGCTGAAGCAACGTCGTCGCCACTGCGACGCCGAAGGAGTTGGCGACGATGCGCAGCATCGGCAACGCATCGAGCAGCGTGCGGTAGGCGTCGAGGGTGGGGTCCTTGACGATCATGGTCGGCCCGCCGGCGAGCGACCCACGCGGCGTGATCGAGGTGATGACCGTCCACGCGAAGGGGAAGAGCATGGCGGCGGCACCGAGCGTGATGCCGACGTAGAGGGCCGGCTTGCGCCACCCGATCGGGCGTCGCTGGACACCGGCGCGCACTGCCGGCGCCGACCTGGTGGGGGTCAGGGTCTCAGGCATAGTTCACCCACCGGCGCTGGCCGCGCAGCTGGAGCGCGGTGATGAGCAGGATGACGAGGAAGAGCAGCCACGAGAGCGCGGAGGCCTCACCGGCTCGCCCGTAGCGGAAGGTCAGGTCGTAGATCTGCCCGACGACGACCTGGCTCGACCCCGCTGGTCCGCCACCCGTCATCACGTACACCTGGTCGAAGACCTGGAACCCGTTGATCAACGAGATCACCAGCACGAAGAAGGTCGACGGCGAGAGCAGGGGGAGGGTGATGTGACGGAACCGCTGCCAGGCGTTCGCGCCGTCGACCCATGCGGCCTCCTGGACGTCGGCGGGGATGGCCTGCAGACCCGCGAGCAGGATGACCATGACGAAGCCCAGGTCCTTCCAGGCCGAGGCGAGGATCACCGAGGCCATCGACCAGGCCGGGTCGGTCCACCAGCCCGGCTGCGGCAGGTGCAGCAGGCCGAGGACCGTGTTGACGATCCCGTTGTTCGGGTTGAGCAACCACTGCCACACCAGGGCCACCACGACCCAGCTGGTCACCACGGGCAGGAAGTACGCAGCGCGGAAGAAGTTGCGGCCGCGAAAGGCCCGGTTGAGCATCATGGCCAGGCCAAGACCCCCCACGTACACCAACGGCAGGTAGCCACCGATGTAGAGCAGGGTGTGGCCGAAGACCCGACGAGTGCCGGGCGCGGCCAGCAGCGAGGCGTAGTTCTCCAGGCCCACCCACTTCATCGGCGAGATGAGGTTCCAGCTGTGCAGGCTGACCCACAGCGAGCCGACCATCGGGACGAGCGTGAAGAGGACCAGGGGAATCGCACTGGGCAGCAAGAAGAGGATCACCCAGGCGTTGTTGCGGCGACCGCGGCGGCGCGCGACGCCACCACCGGCGGCCGGGCGCGGGGCCAGCTGAGGTGCGACCGTCGCGGCGCCGGCGACGAATGCGGGCTGCGTCATGGTCGCCGCCGCGCCCCGGAGGGCTCGCTCGCTGCGCCGGCGTGCAGGCGCTCACGAACCAGCCGGCCCTGATCGCCGGCCGCACCGGTGGCGTCGAACGGAGTCGCCAGCACCAGGGCCGCCGCGCCGAGAGCCCACTTGTCCTCGGCCCACGGCTCGATCAGGAAGGGGATGTCACGTCTGGTGACCATCAGGTGCCCGCGGAACGACGGGCCGAAGCCGGGCTCCCAGTGCTGCCAGGCGTCGATGCCCTCGCCGAGCAGCACGACCACCTCGGGGTCGACGGTGTGCACCACGCCCGCGAGGGCACGACCGAGCAGCGCACCGGCTCCGCGGTAGATGTCCAGCGCGTCAGGGTCACCCTGCTCGGCGGCCTCCCTCAGCCCGGCCAACGTGCCGTCGGGACCCACGACCCCTCGCTCCAGGGCCTGGGCGAGCAGGGCGTCGTCTCCGATGTGCGCCTCGAGGCACCCGTGGGAGCCGCAGCCGCACAGCGGACCATCGACGCTCATCGGGATGTGGCCGATCTCGCCGGCTCCACCCGAGGCACCTCGGTAGATCGCGCCGTCGATGACGATCCCGCAGCCGACGCCGCGACCGATCGTCACGACGAGGTAGGAGCCGTGGTTCCGCCCGGACCCGTAGAGCTGCTCTGCGACGGCAAGGGTGTTCACGTCGTTCTCGACGAGAACCGGTACCCCGAGCGTGCTGCGCAGGATCGCCCCCACATGGGCGTCCGACCAGCCGAGGGTGGGTGCATCGACGACACCGGAGGCCTGGGAGTCGACCGAACCGGGGATGCCCACCCCGATGCCGAGGAGATGACCGGACCGGTCATCCATCGCCGAGCGGAGGATGTGGACCAGTGCGTCGAGCGCACCGGGGGCGTTCGGGTCGAACGGGTAGGAGTTCGAGCTCCGCATCGTCCCGTCGAGGTCGACGTCGACGATGGCCACGTGGTCGGCCGTCACCTTGGCACCGAGCACGCCACCCGCGGAGCGCACGAGACCGAGCAGCCGACCGGGGCGTCCGCCGTTGGACGGGGCACGATCGAGCTCGACGACCAGCCCCCGGGCGATCAGGTCCTTGGTGATCTGGGTGACCGTCGCGGGGCTGACGTCCAGGGCACGAGCGACGTCGGCCCGCGACGTGGGGCCTCGGGTACCGAGCAGGCCGAGCATCGCGGACGGGACGACGTCGCCGCGGGCTGCTGGGCGGGTTGGGCCTGGCATCGAACTCCTTCGTTCAGTACTTGCTTTAGTCCCAAACTAACTATCCGGGTGCATCCCGTCAACCCCCTTCCACCGACTGAGGCCCTGCCACGCACAGGCACCGCTCGACGGTCAGGCGTTCGCCGCGCGCGTCGGCCCAGGCCTCAAGGTCGCGCTGAGTCGCCTGCGACACTCCGGGCTTCCCGCGAGCGCAGGGCTCAGGACCGACACTCCGGGTAGCGACCACCCGCGTACCCTGTCTCCGCGGGCCTCGGGAGGTCGGGAGCCTCCCCTGGCCTCGTCCCTGGGGCGGCTCGACCTGTCTTCACCACGACCCCTGGCCTCGGGTCGTGGTGAAAGTGGTTCTGAGTTGCGAAAACGCCGCTGAACTGCGAGAACGGGTCGGGCGATCCAGGGACGCGGGCCGACGATCGTTGGAGCGGACATCCGCATCTGCTGGAGCACGGTCCGGTGTCGACCGCGAAGCGCAACCACCCGCCACACGCGATCGAGGCCAGAGGCTCAGTTCCCGGGTCGGCAGACCGATGGGGTATCGAGGGGGCGTCCACACATGTCCAGGCTCTTGACCGCGATCAGCGCGACGACCAGCCGATGGGTACTCGTCCGCACCGCGCTGCGCCGTCGGCACCCGGCGGATCTCGACCGAGCCCGCTCCGCGCTCGCCCACGCGAACACGCAGCTGGCGCGCCGCCAGAGCTTCACCGACGCGCTGCTCGAGACGATCGAGGTCGGCATCGTCTCGTGCGACGCCGACGGGGTCTTGGTGGACAGCAACCGTGCCGAACGTGAGATGTTCGGGCTCGACGAGAGGCTCACCGGCCTGGTGCCGGAGCAGCTCGAGTCGATCATCGAAGTGTTCGACCCGACCGGTCGAGCGCTGGCCGTCGACGAGTACCCGCTGATGCGCGCGCTACGCGGCGACGACGTCGGACGCGTCGACGTGCTGGTGGGGAAGGCAAGCGGTCCGCGTCGCGAGGTCGTCGTGCGGGGCAGCCGCATCACTGGGCCGGAGGGGGAGCTGCTGGGCGCCGTCGCGGCCCTGACCGACGTGACGGCCGAGCGAACCGCCCTGCGCGCGCTCGACGAGGAGCGCCACCGGCTCGCCGAGGCCCAGCTGCTCGGCCAGTTCGGCGGCTTCGATCACGACCTCACGACCGGAGAATGGACGTTCTCCGACCAGCTGTGCGCGCTCTGGGGGGTGCCGGCGGGGGCCTTCACTCCCGACACGTTCGACCGGCTCATCGTCGAGCCGGACCGCGAGTCCGCTGCGCAGTCCTGGCGCGAGGCGGCATCCCGTGGTGGACACCACGGCTACGAGTTCCGGTTTCGTCGCGCCGACGACGCAGCGCAGCGCGTGGTCCGCGCCCGGATCAAGGTCGAGCTCGACGACGACGGGCTGCCGTCGCACATCCGCGGCACGCACGTCGACATCACCGACCTGGCCGCGGCCCGGTACGCCACCCAGCGTGCCAACGCCTTCTCGGACGCCATCCTCGCGGCCAGCCCGGACGACACCCTGGTGACCGATCTGGCCACGGGTGCGATCATCTACGCCTCACCGGGCAGGCACATCCTGGGTCTGAGCTCCGATGTGCTCATCGAGACAGCGCCCGCGGCGCTCGACGAGCTCGTCCACCCGCTGGATCTGCCCCGGCTACGAGAGCTGCGCATCGCGGCGGCCGACCTTGCCGACGGCGAGCCGTCGCAGCTTCGATACCGGGCAAGGCACGCAGACGGGCAGTGGCGCTGGCTCGACCACACCGTCACCCCCTTCCGGCGGAGCGACTCGGGCACGGTGCTCGAGCTCCTCGCCGTCATCCGGGACGTGACGGAGCTGGTCCGGGCCGAGGAGCACCTGACCCACGCGGCGTTGCACGACTACCTCACGGGGCTACCCAACCGCATGCTGCTCGTCCAGCACCTCGCGACGGCGCTCGAGCGCTCCCAGACCGACGGAAGGGAGGTTGCCGTCCTCTTCTGCGACCTCGACGGATTCAAGCTCGTCAACGACACGGGTGGGCACTCCGCCGGAGACATGGTGCTGGCCGAGACCGCGCGACGGTTGCGCCGGGTGCTGCGGGAGCACGACACGGTTGCCCGCGTCGGCGGTGACGAGTTCGTGGTCGTCGTCGCCCCCTGGGACCGTGCCGACGCCGACGCTGCGCAGCCGGTACGTCCGACGCGCTCGACGCGCTCGACGCGCGAGCTTGCCGTCGACATCGCCGCACGCATCACCGCGGCACTGCGCGAGCCGGTCACGGTCCGCGGCCAGGACCACGTCGTGACCACCAGTATCGGCATCACCTACGCGACGCTCGCGCCCGGGGGGAGGTCCGACGCCGTCACGGTCGACCAGGTCCTCCACAACGCCGATGCGGCCATGTACCTGGCGAAGGGCAACGGCAAGAATCGCTACGAGGTCCTCGAGCTCTGAGCCGACGCAAGACCCGGCGTGCCAGCATCGACCGCACGGGCGCCATCAGGGCCACACGGACGACCGAGGCCACTCCTGCGCGCACCCACGACGGGGTCCGAGCGACCCGCGTACCCTGTGTCCGCGGGCCTCGGGAGGTCGGGTGTCTCTCCTGGCCTTGTCCCTGGGGCGGCTCGAACTATCTTCCCTACGACCCCGGGCCTCGGGTCGTGGGGAAAATAGTTCTGAGCTGGCGAAACGTCGCTGACCTGCGAGAACAGGTCCGGTGATCCCGGGACGGCTCGCGGCCGATCTTGGAACGCGCCGGGCAACTTCATGGAATGACTGTCCGCGGCGAGGCCCCGTGGGCAAGCCTCCCACGATCGGTGAGCAGAGCCTTCAAGCAACCCGGCGCCGTCCCCCACACCCCATGGCGCGCCGACCCGAGTCGGGATGTCCGGGTCATCGACGCGTGCACGTCTGCCTGCAGATCACTGTCCAAGGCCTGGCCGGGGCCGTCGGTTGCGGGGCTCTGGCACCCCCGCCGACGGGCGCATCCGGTGGCTTCAGCCGTTCGGGTGTGTCTTGCCGTTGGAGGCGAAGTAGGAAACGCAGTCGCCCTGGTTCTTGAACGTCGGGTTGTTGGAGGTCATCCAGCCGCCGTCCTTGCACTCGTCCTTGCCAGCGAGGCTGGTCAGGTGCTCGAAGTCGTACACGGTTGCATCGCCGTTCAGGCCGAGCGTCAGCGCGTCGGCGTTGCCGGTGAACGTGCCGGCGGGCCCGTGGCCGACGTTGACACCGAAGGAGACGATGACCGCATCCGGGTTCGCTCCCTGGATCTCCGCCAACGAGACGAAGCAGTTGAACGCGCAGACGCCACCGATTGCGTGGGTGGACCACCAGCCGCCGGTGTAGGAGGTGCTGGTGTGTCCAAGGGCGTTCCAGGTCTGCCACGTTCCTGAAGTAGCGAAGGGCCGCGCGTGGCGCGCGAGCCCCGTCTTCGCGACGAGCGGGGCTCTACTCCGGCGGGGGTTGCGTGACGAAGTCGTTCACGGCGCACGACCCGGCCGTCGAGAAGATCGGCAGTAGCCCGCTGGTGTACAACACTAAGTCGGTGTAGTTCCAACTGCCGCCGAGGAGTTTCAGGAGGTCAGGGTTCGGGCAGGTGCCTCTGAATCGCACGGCGTCATTGCCCAGGTAAATGACCACGATCGTTTGCGGTTCGAGCAGGAGCTTGTCCAGACCGGCAACGGCGTTGTCCGGCACATGCGCCAGGCCCGGGGCCATGTTCTCCCACCCCGCGTAGACCGTGCCGCTCGCCGTCTGGCCTGCACCGAGCCCGTCGGGTAGGTGCATGTCGGCCAGGATGACACCGCACGGCTTTCCGCCCGACGCCGCCGCGGCTCCGTTTGCGTACGTGCACACCGGGCTGTCCGAAGGCCACAAGCCGACCAGACCGATCTTCGGGTCGCCGAACGGACGAGTGGTCCCGGAGAGGCCCTTGAACGTCAGGTCACGTCCCTGGGTGGTGTTCACGACCGAGAGCTCCGCATGCAGTTTGATCACAAGTGAATTGAATCCTGGCTTCTCGGAAGCCACCTGCTTCTCCACTGTCAGCGGAGTGATCACGTAGGGCACGTCGAAGGTGTACCCATCCGAGTCCTTGATGTGCGCAATCCCAGAGATGGCGGAGGACTGCGGTGTCGGTGTCACGACCGGAGCGGGCAGCTGCGTCGCCTGCGGAGTCGGTGTACTTGCCTGGTGGGCCACGGCATCGGTGGCCACTGGTGCGGCCGCTGGCACGCTCGCTCCACCGCACCCCGCCAAGAGAAGTGCTGCGAGGGCGATCGTGTACGACTTCGCCCCGGTAGCGGTGCGCCCCTTGCGGCCGGTGGCTGTGTTGCGCCTCTCGGCCGTTCCATGCCAATCGAGACTGGAACCACTGCGCATGATCGACATTCCTCCGGGGTGCAACTTCGAACGCCGAGCGTGAGCGCGTCGGCGTGCACTTCCATGGACCTTCTCCTCGCAACGTCAGCATCGACGTAGTGCTGTGCGTACGTGAGGTTGGGGCCGTCCGGACTTGTACGAGCATCACCAGCCCCTCGAACTTGCCCGGGAGCACGCACCACCGAACGGCCATCCCGGCACCTGCTTGGGTGGCGGGTCGCACAGCTGATGGCAGTTGATCGATGCCCTGCCGGGACGCCCACGCCCGGGCGCGGTCGGCCACGACCTGCCTTGCGCAGGTCACCACGACACACTCCAGGCCGGCGCTCGCCTCGACGAACCGGCCGACCACGCCCGGGTCCACGGAGTAGTCGTTGCCGGCCATGCGCACGTAGTGGTCGTGACCCAACCGGACCCGCGACGTCGTCCCGGTCGCGCACCAGTAGCCCGCACGAGCCGGCCGTTCGCCTTCGGCAGCCACCCGGCGAGCTGAGTGTTGAAGTCGGCCCCGGAGGTGAACGTGCGCCCGGGCATGAACGAGGTCTGCAGGAACTGGTTGGCCCGCTCGACCATGCCCGCCTTGGCCTCCGGGTCACGGGCCGCGGCCTGGTAGATCCGTGGCCCCAACGTCCCGGCGAACCCCCACGCCCCGACCGTCAACCGGTGGTGTTGATCGCACCGAGAGTCTCTCGGTGCGATCCCCGCGGCACACACCCGGGCGGCAGCGGACAGCGCGACGTCGCGGGCATCCGCGGGGCGCGGGTGGGTGCAAGTACTCGACGACCTGGATCGCGCGCGCCTGGCGGACGTCCGCCGCATCTCCTCAATCGCGAGAAGGGCTCCGACCCAGGATCTGAGCGCTCATCCGGCCGATCCGGGGGCCGAAGTCAAGAACCAGACGACGACAGCAATCATTGCCGCGAGCCAGACGTACCCAAGGATGAGGCCCGCCGTGGCGAGGCCCCGCCCGCTCTCCCCGGTTCGCTTGATCTGATGGTGTGCGACGTGACCCAGCGGGATGGCGATCACACCCCCGAGCAGCCCGAAGACGAGTGTCAGGATCGCGAGGACGTTCGCGGTGCCGGTCTGCGCCACCGTCGGGGCAGGCAGCTCGCTGGGCTCGAGCACCGCGGTCCGTCGCTTGCGGGAAGCGCCCGAACCAAACCATAGGGTCAAGCCCGCACCAACGAACCCGACTGGGACGCTGTCGACTGGAAAGCCGAACCTGTCGAGGCCTAGGCCGAAAGGGCCCGCCACAAGAGTGGCCACGAAGAAGGCGAGGACCGAGAGGACCATCCAGCGCGCGTAAATCCTCCTTGAACTGCGAACCTTCACGATCTGTGTTTCAGTCACGGTGGAACCACTTTCCTGAGGGGGAACCGATCTCCCAATGTCACGAGGACGTTCGCGCGTTATGCCCCGCTCAGGACCACTCACCCGTGGGTCGAGCCTGCGCAGGGCCGCGTTCTCAGCGTTGCTCGCGGTCCTTGATCTTCTCGCCGATCATCAGGAGTGCGCCTCCGCCGAGAA
>JBBSAL010000017.1:0-75726 GCA_038252305.1 Actinomycetales bacterium
CGCGGACGCGCTCGGCGAACCAGTCGCGCTTCCTGCGCGAGGACGGCGTCGTCATGGTCGCGACGATCGCGTTCGGGATGGGGATCGACAAGCCCGATGTGCGCTTCGTCGCGCACCTGGACCTGCCGAAGTCCGTCGAGGGCTACTACCAGGAGACGGGGCGCGCGGGACGCGACGGGCTGCCGTCGACCGCCTGGCTCGCCTACGGGCTCGCCGACGTCGTCCAGCAGCGCCGCATGATCGACACCTCGGAGGGTGACGCGGCCCACCGGCGGCGTCTCTCGTCGCACCTGGACGCGATGCTCGCGCTGTGCGAGACGGTGACCTGCCGCCGGGTGCAGCTGCTCGCCTACTTCGGTCAGGAGTCCGCTGCCTGCGGCAACTGCGACACCTGCCTGACCCCACCCGACGCCTGGGACGGCACGGTCGCGGCGCAGAAGCTGCTCTCGGCCGTCGTGCGCCTGGACCAGCGCGGGCAGCGGTACGGCGCCGGGCACGTCGTCGACATCCTGCTCGGCAAGGTGACCCCGCGGGTCACGCAGCTCGGGCACGAGGACCTCAGCGTCTTCGGCGTAGGCGACGACCTCGACGACCGCGCCTGGCGCGGGGTCGTGCGCCAGCTGCTCGCCCAGGGCCTGCTCGGCGTCGACGCCTCCGGGTACGGCACGTTGCACCTGGTCGAGGACTCGCGTGCCGTGCTGGCGGGCGAGCGCTCTGTCCTGCTGCGCCGGGAGGCACCGCGCGCCGCGAAGGCCGCGCGCACGAAGACGAAGGCCAGGGCCGCCGCCGTCGCGGATCTCTCCGAGGACGCCGTCGAGCTCTTCGATCGCCTCAAGGCCTGGCGTGCGGGGGTCGCCAAGGAGCAGGGCGTTCCCGCCTACGTCGTCTTCCACGACGCGACCCTGCGGGCGATGGCCGAGCGCCGGCCCGTGTCGACCGAGGAGCTCGCCGGGGTGACCGGCGTGGGCGCCGCGAAGCTCGACAAGTACGGCGAGGACGTGCTGCGCGTCCTCGCCTGAGGCAGATGCCGATCGGCGGGCCTCAGGCGCCGCGAGCCGCGAGCACCCCGAAGAGCCGCGCATGTCGGGTGTCCAGCCAGAGCAGGAAACGTCCCTGGACGAGGATCGCCGCTCCGTCCCCGCGTCGCTGCGGGTTCCTGAGCAGGGCCGCGCCGAGAGCGAGGTAGCCCACGTCGAGCGCGGCGTTGCCGAGCAGCAGCCGGCGTAGCCCTCGGGCGCGGGAGGCGTCGTCCGCCGCCGGCCCGACCCGCGCGCCGCGTCGCCGTGCCGCTGCCCAACCGCCCGCGGCGAGCAGCCCGTCGACCGCCGCCCAGGCCACTGTCTGGCGCCCGAAGGCCTCGACCTCCGGTCGGCCGGCCCGGCGCCCGCAGGCCCACAGCACCGTCCCCGCGATCGCGCTCACCGCGGCGCCCGTCCCGAGCTCGGCCAGCAGTCGGCCCTCGATCATCGTCGGCTCCGCGTCAGTCGTGGCCGAAGCCGGCGACCGTCAGCTCGATCAACGGGCTGTGCTCCATCATCACGTCGAGGTCGTCGCGACCCCAGGTCGCGGCGGCCGCGCTCAGCAACGGGCGGCGCTCGTCGGGGTCCGCGACGAGCCGGGCGGTCGCCGGGAGGTCGGCGACGGTGGTGTGCTTCAGGTGCAGCACGACGCCGGGATCGGCCGCGACGTTGTGCAACCACGCGCGGGTGCTGCCCGGCCGGGGCATGCCGGTGATGAAGAGCCTCCTGTCGAGGTGGTGCAGGAAGATCTCGATGCGCCGCGGTTCACCGGTGCGCCGGCCCGTCGTCGTGAGGTCGACGACCTGGTTCTGACCGAGCGCTGCGCGCAGATCGCTCTCCATGGGTGCTCCGTTCTCATCGGACGATCGGGGTGGGCCGAACGGGCGGTCCTCGCCCCAGTCTGCGCTCGCGGGTGATCCGGGGCCTGGGGACGCCTCCGCTGGACTTCCCCTGTGCGCCAGGATGAGCCGACGGCGCCCGCCCGGGCGCGGACGAGGAGCGCAGCGTGCGGCACCTGGCTGAGGCCCGCCCCCTCGTCCGCCCGGCGGCGTGCGCTCTCGATCGTCCGCTGGGGGCGCGCCCTCTCGCCCGTCCGACCGGGGCGCGAGCGTGAGCGCCGCCGGCGGGTCCGCCGCGCCCGGCTGGTACCCCTCGCCCGACGGGCTGCCCGCCGCGCGCTACTGGGACGGATCGCAGTGGACCGGCTGGCTGACGGACGGTCACCGGCGGTGGTCCGACGCGCCGAACCACCGCCCGATCACCGCAGCCGACCTGCCGGCGCTGCGCTTCGTCGAGGAGGTCCTCCTCCCGGAGGCGATCGCCCGCGGTGTCCTCGCGCCGCAGCAGGCGTCTGGGCTCGGCTGGGTCATCCAGGGGATGCGCGGCCAGGCGACGGCAGCGACAGGGTCGACGTCCGCATCGGCGTGGACCCCTGGCGCCGAGCCCACGTCGGCCGCGGGAGGCACACCCGTGGGGGAGCGCACCACGACGGCGGGCCTCTTCGTCGCGCCGGGGTGGCCGGGTGGACAGGGGCAGACGGAGCTCCCCGAGAACGCCGGTGCCCGGATCTCCGCCGACGGCCCGGCAGTCGGGCCGACCGCCCCGCCGTGGGGTCACCCGTACCCGGGTGCTGCCCCGGCCGGTGGCGGTCATCCGGGTGCCGCGCACCCCGTCGGCGGCTACCCGGGCGGCGGCTACCCGGTCAGCGCCCACCAGTCAGCGCCCACCCCGGGCGCCCGGTTGCCGGTCGATGCGCCGTCTCCCGCCGCGCGCCCGCTTCCCCCGCGTGCACCCGGACCGGCCGCCCGCTGGTGGGCGCAGACGTGGGCGCGGATCGGCTCGGACGTCGCGGTGCACGGCCTGGCCTACCTCGGCGTCCTCCTGCTCTTCGTCGGTGTCTTCGGCCTCGTCGCGTTCGCGTTCGGCTCGGTCGAGCCCAGCGTCCGGCCGGTGGCCGAGCTCGCCTCCGTCGTCGTCACCTTCGGGGCAGCGCGGATGCTGCTGCGGCACGGTGCGACGATCGTCGCCCGGGCGATGGAGGGCGTGGCGGGCCTGATCCTCCCGGTGATGCTCGTCACCTCGACCGTCGACGGCTTCGCCTTCCCGCCCGACCTGCACGGCACCTCGATGCCCGTCGTGCTCGCCGCGTCGTGCGTGGCGCTCGCGGGCGGCTACGCCGCGTGGATCGCCCGCCACCGGTCGAGCGGGCTGCGCTACGTCGTCGCCCCCACGCTCTGGCTCGGCGTGGCGATGGGCGCGATCGGGCTGGGCAGGCCGATCCCCACGGGGCAGGACGTCGCGGTCGCGGGCAGCGGGCAGGTCGCGGCGATCGCGGTCGCGGTGCTGGCCACGGCCGTGATCGCGAGACTCGTGCCGATCGTGAGGGCCGCAGATGCCGCGTCGGAGGATGCCGCGTCCCGCGGCGCGCCGCTCTCGGCCCTCCTCGTACCGTCCGCGCAGCGCGCCGTCGTCGTCGGCTCCGTCGTGGTCGCCGTGCTCGGGCTCCTCACCTGGCTCGCCGACGGCTGGCCGACGGCAGCGGTCACCGTCACCGCTGTCGCGATCGCCGGGACCTGGCAGCTGCTCCCCCGCCTTCCCGCTGCCGTGGCCGATGTCGGCGCGGTGCTCTGGTGGACGCTCGTCGCGATCCGGCTGGTCTCCGACGGCCGGGCCGAGCGGATCGGCGTCACCGGATCGCTGGCCGCGCTCGGCTTCGTCGTGCTGGTGGAGGTGCTCGGTCGCCGTGCCCGGTCCGTCGCTGCAGGCGGGCTCGCCGCCAGCGGGTTGGTGGTCGTGGTGGTCGCGGTCGTGCTCGGGGCGTCCGAGGTCGGCTGGGCCGCAGGGCTCTGCGCCGTCCTCACGCTCTGGGCGGCGGCGCGCCGTCGCGCACCCTTCGCGATCGCGGGCGCAGCGCGCGTGCTGGACGTGCTCGCCGCCTGTCTTCCAGCGCTGGGGTTCGTCGCCGTCGCCGTCGCCCGCGTCGAGGACGTCGACGTCACGATGCTGACCGCCGCCGGACTCGTGCTCGTCGCAACCGTCCCGGCGCGGATCGCACGGCTCGGACGAGGCGATGGCGACCGGTTCTGGCTGCTGTGGTGGCGGTGGGCCTTCGGGGTCACGGCTGTCGTCGAGGCCCTGCGTGGGCTCGGGTCCCTGATGGACACCGGTCTGGAGTCGAGCGACTCGCTCGCCCTCGCGTCCCTGGGATGGCTCGCATGGTCGCCGGTGATCGTGTCCGTCGCGCTCGCGGCCGTCGCGGTGCTCGGCCCCATGCCTCGCGTGCCGCGCGTGTGGCTCGTCGTCGGCCTCGGCTACTGGGCGTGGATCGTGGGCTCGGCCCTGGCCGATGCCGACCTCGTGCTGCGCGCGGCCGTGCCAGCCGTGGTCGGGCTCGCACTGGTCGTCCGGGCGCACGCGGTGCGGGTGTCGAGGCCCGACGCGGAGTCGACGCCGCTGCCGGACGACGGATCCTCGCCGTCGCCTGGCGTCACCGACCTCGCCCTTCCGCGACGCGACCCCGTCCCCGCGGTCCTCGGCTCCGCGGGGCACCTCCTGGGCGCCGTCGCGGTTGCCGTCGCCGACGGTGGATGGCCGGCCGAGCTGGCACTCGTCGCGGCCGTGCTCGGCTGGACGGTGACCGCTCTCGCCGCGGATCGTGGCCGGTCGCCGGTCGCGCGCCTGCTGGACGGCCTGGGCATCCTCGGCCGGCTCGCGCCGTGGTCCCTCGCGCTCCTCGGGCTGCCCCTCGCCGCCATGGGTGCGCTGCACCTCGCGGGCGTCGTCGACCTCGGGCAGGCCTGGGGCTCGACCGCCCTGATGGCGACCGCCGTCGCCTACGCGGGAGCCATGCGCTGGATCGGCGCGGGAGCGACCACCGCCGGGAGCACCCGCGCCGGCGGGCCGCTGACCTGGATCGCCTTCGCGGCGGCCGTCGCCGCGATGCTCGGTGCCGGCGGGGACTGGCCCTTCGTCGTCGCGGGAGCGGTGCTGATCGGTGCCGTCCTCCTGCTGCCGGCGGCGCGCCGCACGGCGGTGACGACCTGGTCGGCATGGTTCGTCGTCGTGCCGGTGCTCACGGTGGCGGCGAGCGCCGTCTCGGAGGACTTCCCGGCGGGCCGCCAGGACGTGCTCGTCCTGTGGACGGCCGTCGGTGCGAGCGGTCTTCTCGCTCTCGCGGCGCTCGTGGCCGACGGCGCGCGGCCCGACGAGCCCCGTGCTCTCCCGCTCCGGCACGCGCTCCGTCCGCCTGTCGTCCTCGGCCTGGCCCAGCTGGCCGTCGGGCTCGCCGTCGCGCTCACCGCGCAGGCGCGGCAGGAGAACGCCGTCGTCCTCGGGGTGGCGGGTCTTCTCCTGGCGACAGCGATCGTCAGCGGGGTCGGCATCACCGCGGGTGCCGCCCTGGTGGTCGGGTGGCTCGGCTGGCACCTGCTCGCCGATCCCGGAACGCCGTGGGCCGACGTCGCGGTGGCCGGCGCGCTGGTCGCGGCCGGGGTGGGCGTCTCGCTCGTCTCCGGGCACCGACGGGGGTGGAGCCGGTGGGACGTCCCGGTCGCGCTCGCTGGTGCCCCGGCGGCGCTCCTCGCGCTGGTGAGTGCCGAGGGCACTGACATCGCCCCGGTCTACACGGTGGTCGGTCTCCTGATCGCAGGTGCTGCGGTGCGGCTCCAGCGCCGCCGGGTGCTCAGCGAGGTGCTCGGCGCCGTCGGGACCGGGATCATCCTGGTCGGTACGGGCGCGGCGAGCGCCGGGTGGCTCGCCCTCGCGCTGGTCGCACTCTCGGGTGCCCACACGGCGATCGCCGCGGTCCGTCCGGGCGGGATCACCCGGACGATCCGTCAAGCGGTGGGCGCCGTGGCCGCCGCCTCCGCTTGGGGCGCGGCCGTGAGCTGGCTCGGCTGGTCGGCGCAGCCGGCGTCGGACGTGACCGCGGCGGGCGGCGCGACGATCGTCGTGCTCCTCCTGCTCGCGACGATCGCAGGACGGCTCGGCCGGTCATGGACCGTCGTCTGGGGTGCGACGGCGACGTCCCTCTCGCTGGGCGCGCTGTCCGTCGTCCTCGACGTCGACGGGACCGCCTGGTCGTGGTGGCACGTCGTGGCCCTCGTGCTGCTCGCGCTCGCCGCCGGGCTCGTCGTGCGGCTGTGGCCGTGGGCGCCAGGGCGGACGGTCGCCGTCGTGGTCGGGCTCTTCGCGCTGCTCGTCGCGTTCTCGGTGCTCGGCTGGACGCCGGCGACGCGGGTCGGGGTGCTCGTCGCGGGGTCTGCCGCCGGTGCGGTCGGGACGGTGCTGCTCGCGCGGCGACCGGCTCCGAGCGACTGGCTGCTGCCCGTGACTGGCGGCGGCCTGGCCGCGGTCGTCCTCGCGCTCGGGATCGGCGCGGCCTCGGGCTCCGCCCTGCTCGCGGCCCCGTTCGCCGGCGCGACGGTGCAGGTGGCTGCTGCCGGGTTCGCCTGGCGGAAGGTCGGCCTGCGGCTGGCCGCTCCCGTGCTCGCGTGGGCGACCTGGGCAGCGCTCGTCCCGGAGGTCGCGGCCGGGGCCTCGGCGTCCTGGTACACCCTGCCCGTGGGCCTCGCCCTGCTCGCCGTCGTGGCGATGTGGCGGGCGGAGCGCCGCTCGCAGGGTCTGGCGCCCTCGGATCAGCCGGGCGTCGCGCTCGAGCTCACCGGGATCGCGTTCCTCGTGGTGACCTCGTGGGTGCAGGCGTTCACCGTCTCGGTGCTCCATGCGCTGCTCGCGACGGCGATCGGCATCGCGGTGCTGGCCTGGGGACTCACGACGCGTGTCCGACGCAGGTTCGCGGCCGGCGCGGTCGTCATCGTCGTGTCCTTGGTGCTCGCCGTGATGGCGCCGCTGGTGCACCTGGTTCCCGTCTGGGGCGGTGCGGCGGTGTGGATCGCGGTCGCCGTGCTCGGGATGGTTGCGGTGCTCGTCGCGACCCTGCTCGAGCGGGGCAAGGCGGCCGCCGAGCGCGCGGGCGAGCGCGGCTGGGAGTAGGCAGCCGTCATCGGGGGGAATCCCGCAGCGATCCGACGGGTTCCCCCCGGACCGCGGACCTCTCGCCGTCGAGCCCATCCGCCGGCTCGTGGCATGCGAATACCGGGGTGGAAGGCCGGGGCCGGCGTGAGTCGCACGCGGTGCTCCGGCGCTCATGGCGACCTGGAGGCCACGATGACCGCCACGCACCGACGTGCCCGCCCGACGCGCGCTGACGGCCTCGCCGGCTCTGCCCGCGCGACGCACTCTGCCCGACCGACGCGTCGGGCGATGCTCCTGCGCGCGGGGGCGCTCGCGCTCTCCGCGGGGTTCGCCCTCACCGCCTGCGCGAGCGGGGGAGATGCCGCTGCCGGAGCACCGTCGTCCGAGACCGTGACGATGGCAGAGCCTTCAGAAGCGACGGCGTCGGGTGAGGTGATGGCCGGCAGCCCGCTCGCCTTCACCGCCGTGACGGTCTCGGGCGGCTCGCTCGACGTCTCGACCCTTCAGGGCAAGCCCGTGGTGCTCTGGTTCTGGGCGCCCTGGTGCACGATCTGCCGCGGCGAGGCGCCGAGCGTCTCGAGCGTCGCCGCCGAGCTGGGTAGCGACGTGACCTTCATCGGCGTGGCCGGTCTCGGCGAGGTCGACGCGATGCGGGGGTTCGTCTCCGACACCAAGGTGACCGGCTTCGAGCACCTGGCCGATGTCGACGGGTCGATCTGGTCGCGCTTCGGCGTGGTCTCTCAGCCCTCGTTCGTCTTCGTCTCGGCCGACGGCACCGTCCAGAAGGTCGTCGGCTCGCTCAGCTCCGACGGCCTGCGCCAGCGCGCCCAGGCGCTCATCGGCAGCTGAGCCCCGGTGGACCCGGCAGTCCTCACTCTCGCGTTCGTCGCCGGTGCGGTCGCGGCATTCAACCCCTGCGGGTTCGCGCTGCTCCCGGCGTATCTGACGATGCTCGTCGCCTCGCCCGACGGTGAGCCCGGCCGGGGCGCTGCTGCCGCGCGGGCGCTGCGCTTCACCGCGGGGATGACGGTCGGCTTCGCCGCTGTCTTCGGGGCGTTCGCGCTGGTCATCGCGCCGCTGGCGGTCTCGATCGAGCGGTGGCTGCCGGTGTTGACCGTGGTGCTCGGGGTGGCGCTGCTCGGGCTCGGGGCGTGGTTGCTCTCCGGACGCGAGATGAGGCTGCCGGCCATGCGTCGCGGTGGGACGGCGCCGGGTCGCAGCTGGTCGTCGAAGGTCGGCTACGGCGTGACGTTCGCGCTCGCCTCGCTGTCCTGCACGATCGCGCCCTTCCTTGCCGTGACGACGACCGCCCTGCGGACCGGGAGCGTGCCGGGCGTGGTGCTGGCTTTCGTGCTCTACGCGCTCGGGATGGGTTCGGTGGTCGGGGTGCTGGCGATCGCGGCGGCGACGGCGAGCTCGTCGATCCTCGCGCGCCTGCGCCGCGCGAGCCCGGTCATCTCGCGGCTGAGCGGGGCGCTGCTGCTGCTCGCCGGGGCGTACGTCGCCTGGTACGGCTGGTTCGAGCTGCGCGTGCTCGGCGGTCAGCAGGTCTCCGATCCCGTGGTCACCGGCGCGATCGGCGTGCAGAGCTGGTTGACGAGGTTGGTGGCCGGTCTCGGGACCGGAGGGGTTGCCGCCGTCGCGACCGTGGTGCTCGCGGTCGCGGCGGCAGTGGCCGTGCGGGGGGTGCGTCGGCGTCGGGTGGAGCGGGCGGCTGCGTCGTCAGAGGTCTGAGGGCGACATCCGACGGTCCGGCCCTGGGGGTCTGTCGGGCGGTCCCGGGGCAGAGGGTTATGGCTGAACCCGTGGCCTCGGCGGGCAGACGGCCTGAGTCCGCGCTGCTCGGTGGCGCCGGTCAGGGGTTCGCGACGAGGACGGTGTGGGCCTCAGCGATCTGCGTCGTCTGCGGTGCAGAGACCGTCACCGCGGTGCCGAGGACCGGGAGCCATGGGCCGGAGCTGTCGACCTGGTAGGTACCCGACCACGTGGTGGTGAGGGTGAGCTGGTAGGTGCCAGGGGTCGTGTACGGCCGAGCGATGGTGTGGTGCGGATAGGGAGCGCCGGGGTCGGTGGTGACGAGCGGCGGTGTCCCGTCGCCGAAGTCCCAGGAGTAGCGCGTCGGAGTGGCGCGGACGGTGACCGGGGTGCCCAGGACGATGGTCGCGAGCGTCTGCGTCCCGGGATCGGTGTAGACGATGAGGTCCGCGTTGACGAGGCCGTGACCGTCGGCGGGCTGGAGCCGCAGCGCGGAGGGCGTCAAGGGGAGCCGGGAGAACGCGGAGGCGGTGAGGATGACGGTGGTGGGCGGGTCTTCGGGGCAGCCGCCGTTGTCGATCTGTTCCCAGGGGCCGGTGTAGTTGCCGGCGGCGTCGACGGGGCGGCGGAAGAGGGGATTCAGTGCGATCGACCCGTCCGCGCATGTTCGGGTGATTGTTCCTCCCGCGACGTCGTCGATGCAGGGCGCGTCGGACGCGGCCAGGATTTCGCCGGAGCCACAGTAGGTAGGCGCCACTCGGCGCCACGCGAAGGTTTCGCGTGTGGGACGCGCAGCCGACGGGGTCTTCACAGGAACCGATCGTCCGCCTCCTGTCACCACAGAGTCCTCGTCGGCCCATGCGCCGATTCCCGGTCCCGGTCCCGGGCCATCGGCGATCGCGGTGGTGGCGGGCGTCAGTAGAAGCATGAGGGCAACGGCAATCCCTGTTCGGAGTGCACGATTCATGGCGCCACCGGCTGGTCATGCACACCGCCCGTTACGAGTCGCCAGCCGTTGTTCGTGTAACCGACGTCCAGGACGAGGTATCCCGATGCGGCGTCGACGGTGTCGGTGGTGTTGCCTGCCGAGTCGACAACTGCACCAGGCGCACCCACAAACGCGAGCTGGACGGCATGAACCCGAAGTGTTTCGTCGAATCCGATGACCTTCGCGTCGCTCAGTGCTACGACTCCCCCGTCATATCGCCCCCCGGATGCGTAGACCGGTCCGACGTCGTCCCGGACGTTCGAGCAGAACCTGCAATCGGGGTCTGAGGCCTGATTCCACTCAGTGAGGTCGCCCGTCGCGAGCACATAGTTGAACAGCGCCATGAAGTACTCCGCCGCCGCCACCGCGCCGAGCTCGTCGCTCCGCGCCATCTCCGGGGGCTTCGTCGGCTCAGCGAGGGGCGTCTCACTCGGTGTCGGGTCCGGTGACACAGCCACCGTCGGCGTCGGCGAGACCGGGGGCTCCGTCGGTCCGGGCGTCGCCGAGTCGCATGCGCTCAGCACGCCCGCTACCAGCGCGGCGCTCAACGTGGCCATCGCGATGCGTCGTCCGACGCCCGCTCGGTTGCCTGCTGCGACCCCCCGCATCATGTCCGGGACCCTACCGGCGCGGTTGCTTCGCGCGGGAGGGTTTGGCTCACCTTGTGGATGAAGGGTCACTGCGGGCGCCTCGGCGGCTTCACCCGGCGCGCCGGTGGCGCAGCCTGCACGGATCTCGTCGGCTGAGATCGGGGTGGGCAGCCGGCCCGCGACCGACGTCCGGGCGCGATCAGACGGGCGAGACCGGCCGCGCGGTCGTCCGCTCGCCGAGCTTCACGACGACGACGCCCACCAGGATCAGCCCACCACCGATCAGCTGCACCGTCGTCGGCAGCTCGCCGAGCAGCAGCCAGGCGAAGCCGATCGCCGCGATCACCTCGAGCAGAGCGACGAATGAGGCCAGCCGCGACCCCAGCCGCCGGGTGGCCGCGATCCCCGTCGTGTAGGCGACCGCCGCCGTGACCAGACCGAGCCCGAGCATCGGCAGCCACCACGGCACCTCGTGGCCCGAGTAGACCGCCATCGCCGTCGACGCACGCAGCGGCAGCAGCCCGACGACGCCCAGCAGCGCGAGGGTCAGCGCGCCGACTACGAGCCCGCCGCCGGCGAGCGTCAGCGGCGGCAGGCCCGTCGTGTCGTCGGCGGACAGGACGAAGTACGTCGCCAGTCCGACCATCGCGCCGAGCGCCCAGGAGACGCCGGCGATGCTCAGCCCGATGCCGGCGACGAGGTCGAGCACCAGCACGAGGCCCAGCGCCGCGAGCCCCGCACCGGCCAGCGTCGTGCGCCCTGGCCGTTGTCCGTGCCGCAGCCAGAGCCAGACGACCACGGCAGCCGGCGCCGTGTACTCGATGAGCAGCGCGGGCCCGACCTGCATCGACGTCACCGCCGAGAAGTAGCAGAACTGGGCGCCCGCGACCGCGAGGACTCCGTAGAGAGCGATGAGGAGCGCGTTGCGGCGCAGCAGGTACCAGCGTCCGCCCAGCGCGATCAGGCCGAGCGGCACGACGACGATCGCCGCGATCGTCACGCGGGAGAGGGTGGCCGCGCCGGGGCTCCAACCGGTGTCGAGCAGACCGCGCACGAGGCCCCCGGACGCGCCGAAGGAGATGGCCGAGACGATCGCGAACCCCAGACCCGAGGCCAGCCGGGACCCGGGTACCGGCGCAGCTGCGCGCTGCGCGTCATGGGCCACGGACGTCATGAGTCGTGACGCTAGGGCGTCGCTGTGTAACCTGTCAACGTGATCTTCACTCATGACACAGAGGCGGCGCTGCAGGCTGCCGTGGAGCTCGCCAACAGCGCGCTCGAGCCGGACACGCTCACCTCGACGCAGGTGCTCACCGAGTTCGTCGAGCGGTGGGCGTACACCGGCCGGCACGACGGCACCGAGCTCGAGCTCGAGGAGGTCCGGGCGCTGCGTCCGACCCTGCGCGCCCTGTTCACCGCGGAGCGCGACGCGGCGGCGGCACAGGTCAACGTGATCCTCGCCGGAGCTCCGGCCATGCCCCAGCTGGCTCGGCACGGCGGGCACGACTGGCACATCCACGCCGTCGCGCCCGGTGAGGCGCTGGCCAACCAGATCGCCGTCGAGACCGCGATGGCGATGGTCGACGTGATCCGGGCCGACGAGATGTCGAGACTGGGCGTGTGCGCGGACGAGGACTGCGAGGGCATCGTCCTGGACCTCTCGCGCAACCGTTCCCGACGGTTCTGCAGCACGGCGTGCGGGAACCGGAACGCCGTCGCGGCGTACCGGGCGCGGCGGTCTGCGGGGTAGCGAGCTAGGCCCGCGACAGCTCCGGCGTCCGCGGCATGACGAGCGCCACCACGAGGCCGAGCACGGCTACCCCCGCGACCGTGGCGAAGGCCGCCGTCACCGCCCCGTTGAACGCCGCCGGGTCCGTGGTCGCCGTCCGCTCGTGCATCAACCCGTTGACCAGGGCGCCGAGGACGGCCACGCCGACGGCGGAACCGATCGACCGGGCGAAGAGGTTGGCTCCCGTCACGACGCCGCGCTGGCCCCAGTCGACGCTGGACTGCGCGGCGATGAGGCTCGGAGCGGCGACGAAGCCGAGCCCCGTACCGATGAAGAAGAGGCACAGGCCCGTCGTGAGCACCGAGGGGTGCGTGCTGGTCAGGGCGAGCGACGTCGTGCCGAGGACGACGACGACCGCGCCGAGGATCACCGTGGTGCGGAACCCGACGCGCAGGTAGACGCGTCCGGCCTGAGAGGCGGCGATCGGCCAGCCGATGGTGAGTGTGGCGAGCGTCAGGCCGCTGACCAGGGGGGTCGAGCCGACGAGAGACTCGAGGAACGTCGGGACGTAGGTGGTGACGCCCATGAGGACGACGCCGACGGTGACGCCGATGAGCGCCGTCGTGGCGAGCAGGCGGCGGGAGAGCACCCACAGCGGCAGGACGGGCTCGGAGGCGCGGCGCTCGACGACGACGAAGGCCGCGATCAGCGTGAGCCCGATCGCGAACGCTCCGATGCTCTGAGCGGAGTTCCACGCCCAGGCGTTGCCGCCCTCGAGCAGGGCGAGGATCAGGAGGCTCAAGGACACGGTGAGCAGGGCGCCGCCGGCCCGGTCGATGCGGTGCGCGGTGCGCGTGACCGTCTCGTGGAAGGAGCGCAGCAGCAGCGCGACGGCGATCAGGCCGAGCGGCACGTTGACGTAGAAGATCCACTGCCAGGTCAGGTACTGGGAGAACAGTCCGCCGAGGGTCGGGCCGATGACGGCCGAGGCGCCCCAGACGCTCGCGAGGTAGCCCTGGACCTTGGAGCGCTCGGCGACGGTGTAGATGTCGCCGGCGATGGTGATGGCCATCGGCTGCACGGCGCCGGCACCGAGGCCCTGGATCGCACGGAAGGCGATGAGGGCGGGCATCGACCAGGCGAGGCCGGAGAGGATCGACCCCGTGAGGAAGAGCCCGATCCCGATCAGGATGACGGGCTTGCGGCCGATCGTGTCGGAGATCTTGGAGTAGATCGGGACGGTGACGGCCTGGGTGAGCAGGTAGATGGAGAACAGCCAGGGGAACGACGTGAACCCGCCGAGGTCGGCGACGATCGTCGGGACGGCGGTCGCGAGGATCGTGGAGTCGATCGCGATGAGGCCCGTGGTGACCATGAGGGCGATGAGGATCGGGCCGCGCTCGGAGCGGAAACCGATGGAGATCTTCGGATCTACGGGGGTGGCGGCTGTCACGTGTGGGGCTCCCTCGGGGCGGCGGGCGGCGGCGCCGCTGTGAGGACGCCGGGCGGGGCGGGGCGTCCGAGGTCGCGGAGGCCCTTGCCTCAAGAATAGGTACCCGTTGGTCGATGAATGGACGTGATGTCAGACGCCGCCGGCGCCGGTGCGACTGTTCACGCGACCCGCGCCGGTCGGCCCCCCTCGCTCCCCGCGCACCGGGCTCGGTCTCCGTTGCCCGCCCACCGGGTGGTGCTGCCGCTGCAGGCGGGGCGTCGAGTCGGGGCGCTGCTCCGTGTGGTCGGCCTCGCGGGACAGATCGGCGGGCAGCCGTGACGCAGAGCCTGGTGGCGCATGCGGAGTTCGGTCCCCTCGACTTCCTCTCCGACCTCGCGCACCACTCGTACGTCGACGGCTTCTCGGAGAAGGCGGTCAGCGAGTGCCGTGCCTGGTTCGTGGTGACGCGAGGGGTCGGTGACGTGATGACGTGCCGATACCTGCTCTACGTGCAGACACTCGCCCTGCTCGACCTCGGCCGGTACACGGACGCGGTGGAGACAGCGTCCGAGCTGCTCGAGACTCTCGGCGGCAAGGAGGAGGCGGCCTGGCGGTGCAAGGCGCTGTCGATCATCGCCCACGCGAAGGTCCGGATGGACCAGCCCTCGGCGGCGATCTCCGCGCTCGCCGAGGCCTACAGCCTGTTGTCCGCGATCGAGCCGCGGGGCTATGCGTACCTGTCGGCGAGGATGGCGCTCGCCATGGCCCTGCGGACGGCGAACCTCGTCGAGAGCAGCGACGAGGTCTTCGGGACCCTCGACGGCCAGGGCGAGCCGGTGCTGGAGACGTACATCGCCCAGGAGAAGGCCCTGCTCGCCGCGCACTGGGCCACGGTGCTGCGGCTGATCGGGCGGGACCGGGACGCGGCCGCGCAGTTCCGCGTGACGGCGGAGCGGGGCCTGCGGATGCAGCACTTCGCGCGCCTGGCCCAGAACTCCTCCATGCTCGCGCGAGGTCAGGTGATCGAGGCCTACGGGATGCTGCACCTGGACGGACCTGGTCTTGCGGGAGCCCGGGCGCGGGCGGCTGCCCACGGGTTCCCGGCCCGGCCCGAGCTCAACGAGACCCACCTGCTGCACCTCGTGCTCGGCACTGCCGACGCCTCGGCGGGGGACTTCGCGGCGGCCCGCGGTCACATGCGCGCCGTCGTGCGCGACGCGGAGGACGGCAGCCGCGCGGTCTGGGCCGCGACGGGCCGCGTCGCGCTCGCGGAGGTGGACATGCTCGAGAACGGGGAGTCCGAGGCGACCCAGATGTGGCGCGAGGTGGCGAGAGACGCACTGAGGTCGATGTGGGCCGAGCGAGAGGCGCGTTTCTCCGCGCTGCGTGATCGGGAGTCGATCCGGGTCCTCACCGATCAGGCTGATCGCTACGTCCGCGTCATGCTCGAAGACCCGCTCACCGGGCTCGGCAACCGCCGGATGCTCAGCCGGATCGTCGACGGGCCGGACCGCCCCGAGATGGTGATCTTCGTCGATGTCGACGACTTCAAGTCGGTCAACGACCGGTTCTCGCATGCCGTCGGCGACAGCGTGCTGCAGGCGTTGGCCGGCATCCTGCGTTCCCAGTCCAGGTCCGCCGACCAGCTCCTGAGGTACGGCGGCGACGAGTTCTTGGTGCTGCTCCGCGGCGACCTGAGCCTGGCGAGCTTGGTGGCGGGACGGATCCGCGAGGCCGTGCTCGACTACCCGTGGAGTGAGGTTGCTGCCGGCCTGGCCGTCACCGTGTCGATCGGCGTTGCTCCTGCGGGCGAGTGTGATCTGCTGGTGTCGGCGGATCGTGCGCTGCTGATCGCCAAGCGGTTGGGGCGCAATCGGGTCGTCGAGGCGGACTAGGGGTCCTGACCCGCAGTGCTGTTCACGAGGTCGAGCGGGCACCTTCGAGCGGGCGCGGTGACGCGGGCAGCCTCACGCGAGCGCCGTCATGCGGGCAGTGCGAGCTCGTCCTGTACTGCAGCGGGGCCGTGAAGGCACTGACCAGGTCCGTCGCCCGGTGGTCCGTCGGGCTGCTGGTGATCGGGCGGTCGGTGAGGTCCGCCCCATGCGGTCGGTGGGGGACCGACCGCGTTCGGTGCGTCGCTCGGGTGAGGAGCGGCGGAGAACCGGTTGTCGACGAGGCGCCCGTCGTCGCGTCGGAACTCCCAACCTGCGTGGGCGCGACGGATCCGGATGCCTCGGCGGTGGACGAGGGCATGGTGGAACCAGCACAGGAGCACACCGTTCGCGACCGAGGTCCGTCCGCCCGAGGCCCAGGAGCTGACGTGGTGGACCTCGCCGAGGACCGGTGGGGCTCCGCAGCCGGGGTAGCGGCAGGACTTGTCGCGGGCGATCACGGCGAGGCGCTGCTGGCCCGAGTAGGTGCGCTGAGCGCGACCGACGTCGAGCACGGCGCCGTCGGTGGAGAAGACGATCCGGGTCAGCTCGCCGTCGCAGACGAGGCGAGCGAGGGTCGACGGCGGGATCGGTGAACCGTCGGAGAGCTCGGCGGGCGGGAGGCCGTCGAAGCGCGACGGGTGCGGAGCCTCGTCGTCGGCCTGGACCTGACGGAGCAGGTCCGCGCTCACGTGCACGAGCAGGTGCGGCCGGACCTGCTGCCCGCCGCCGCTCAGGCCGCGGTCGAGAATCAGGCGGCCGGCGTCGACCAGTGCTGCCGCCTGGCGCTCTTCGCGGCTGCGGGTGTCGCCCTGCGACGGGACGCCGGCAACGGCGCGCAGGGCGGTGCCGAGGACCTCGGCGTTCTCCAGCGTGAGGAATCCCTGGAGGACGACGCCGTCGCGGCGTCGGCCGAGCGTGAGGTACTCCTTGGCACATGCCACCTCGTGCTCGGCTTCGGCTGCGGTGGCGTCGACCTGGGTGGCCCAGCGGTCGACCTCGCGGCGGTAGGAGTCCAGCGGCATGCGGCGCGCGCGTTCGAGGAGGGAGGCCTCGTTGCGGTCCGCCTGTTCGGACGCGAGGGCCGCGCGGCGGGCCTCGGAGGTGGCGGCCACGCGGGCGAGGACCTCGGCGTGCTCGAGGGTCACCTCACCCCGGGCGACGGCCGTCGCCGTCTGCGGGAGGGACTCGTCCAGGGCGTGACCGAGGACGACCTCGCGGCGGACCGAGCCAGTCGAGGCGAGCTGGCGGCGGGCGACCCAGTCAGGGAAGGTCCGCGAGCCGCCCGCGGACCAGCGGCCGTCTGCCTCGACCCGCGCGAGGATCCGGGCGGCGAAGGCCTGGAGCTGGCCCGCAGCGGTACGCAGCTCGGCGTGGAGGGTGGGGCCCGTCGCGCCGTCGACCGCGGGGTCGAGGCCGACGAGCGCGGTGATCTCCGCTCGCAGGTGGGCGACTCGGGCGGAGAGGTCCGCGGTCCCGGGATTCGCCGGGGCGACCGGGCGCAGCATCGTGCCGGCGCCTGCGCTCACCGCCCCTTCGGGACCCATCGGGCCACCTCCTCCGTCTTCGAACAATTGTACGAAAGGCAGTAGTGGGAATGCCAATGGTCAGGGAAATTTGTGGACAGGAAATTGCGGCGACAATTGTGGATAACCATTTGCGGCAGCGGCAGCGGCTGCAGCTGCAGCTGCGGCCCGCACCAACCGGCGCGCCCAGGCGAGGATCGCGCAACGACACCCGACAGCCCCGTCGTCCGCGCGAACGCGCAGTTCAGGTGAGGCTTCCCGGATCCGTCGGCACGTCCACCGCGTAGGCCCGGAGCATCTCGAGCGGCACGATCTCGAGGGCGCGCCCGTGCGTCGACGCGAGCACGACGGGCGCGGCGGCACCGTCGTGCTCGGCCCGGAGCCAGTTGCGCGCGGTCACGCACCAGCGGTCGCCCGGGACCAGGCCGGGGAAGTCGTACTTCGGGGCCGGGGTGCTGAGGTCGTTGCCGATCGACTGCTGGTGCGCGAGGAACTCGGCGGTGACGACGGCGCAGATGGTGTGGCTGCCGACGTCCTGGGGGCCGGTGGTGCAGGAGCCGGAGCGGTAGAAGCCCGTCATCGGGTCGACGCCGCAGGGCTCGAGCTCGCCGCCGAGGACGTTGCGATAACTCATCGGCCCAGTATCCGAGGTGCGCGCGTGGAGCACCACAGGTTGCGCGCTCCGGCTCAGGTCAGGATGGCCGCCGGCTCGCCCGGGCCCCAGGACTGGAGCTCGACGGGATTGCCCTCGGGGTCGGTGACGTAGCACCAGGTGACCGAGCGGTCGCTCGTGACCTGCGTACGGACGACCTCGCCGAGCGCCCGTCCGCCTGCGGCGAGGACCTGTCGGCGTGCGTCGATCACGTCGTCGACCTGGAAGGCGAGGTGGCCGAAGCCAGGGCGGTCGATGGCGGTCTCGGGCTTGGGCGGCATGGCGCCGAAGCTGTAGATCTCGAGCGTCGGGCCGTCGGGGCCGTGGCCGGGCAGGCGCAGGTGCATGCCGTTGAGCGTGCCGCCGGGGACACCGGTGCCGGCCTCGACGACGGGGCCGTGCAGGTCGCGCTCTGGCGGGACGGGGATGCAGCCGAAGAGGGAGGCGTAGAAGTCGGCGAGGGCGCGCCAGTCCTGGGCGATGAGGTTGGTGTGGCCGTAGCGGGCGCCTTGGATCATTCGGGGGCTCCTGGGGTTCAGAGACTGCGGGTTCGCGGTGGTGCCGCCACGTCGGCAGCTCGTTCGGCGACGCGGACGTCACTCCTTGATCGGTGCATGACCTCGCGTGGCCTCGACCGGAAATCGTGACCTGGCTGCCGCGAGCTTGGCGCGCGAGGCAGACGTGAGGTCGATGCCGAGCACATCCGCCAGTCGCACCAGATACAGCAGCACGTCCGCCATCTCCTCCCCAGCGCGCGCATGCCGCGCCGGTTCGGAGAAGTGCTCGACGGCCCCCACCTCGGGGATCCACTGGAACAGCGCCGCGAGCTCACCCACCTCACCCATCAGCGCGAGGATCAGCGACTTCGGGTCCTGGAACTGCGCCCAGTCGCGTTCATCCGTGAACTCGCGCATGAGTCGCGTGAGCTCGTCGAGCTGTGGTTCGGGTGCAGGGACGATGGCGGCCACGCCGTCAGACTGGCATGCCCGGCCGCGCCCTGGGGCACGGCTGTCGTCGTCGGGAAAGCGGTCCGACGGACTTCCGCTGGGTCTGTGCCGCCGAGACGGGCGTGAACCGCTCGACCTTGGCCCCGTCGGGCAGCTAGTCCACGACGCCGTTCTCCACCATCTTGAACTGGCCGTCCGGGACCTGGGTGTACGGGAACAGCAGCCGATGCAGGTGGAGCAGCAACCCGGAGTCCAGGGGCCGCCACTGCTCCTGGTAGAGGTAGTCGAGGGCCGCCCGATATCCGGCGAGCTCCTGCTCACTGCGGTCGTGGAGATGCGCGGACGTCCCCGAGCCGATGCCGGTCGCGCGGGCGCGATCCTTGACGACGACGCCCTCGATCGCGGACGACGCCTCGATGCTGGCGACGTGGGCACGGTCGGCGATGCTGAGGAGGAGTGCTGGGAACTTGTCGCGGTAGAGCGCCTCGCTGCCGCGGCCCGTGGCGATCGTTCGCAGGTCGCGGACGGCACGGCTCCGACGAAGGCGTCGAGGTCACCGACGACTTCACGGGGGCTCCAGTGATCGTGATGGACCTCCTCACCGAGTGCTCAGATTCGCCGATCTATGGGACTCTCCCCGCATGTCGGACTCGGCGGACGGTCGGCTGTCTGCGACGCCCGGAGTGATCAGTGCGCCGAGAGAACCGCTCCCACGACGTCACCGGACGAACACCTGCGCAGCGTGCCAGCTCAAGTAGGCGCGGCTGGGCTCGACGGCTCCCGTGGGAAGCGCGATCCTCGTCCGGAAGGGCGGGGATCTCAGTGCGTTGCGCACCCCCTCGTTCGTGGTGCCCGCGGCCTTGAAGCGGGGTGACACCGTCACCGACAGGTCGGCGCTGATCCCCAGCAGACCGACATCGAATGCCGCATCGTGCGTCGGGCAGGCTGCGATGCCGTTGGCGACGTCGAGCCGCTCAAGATTCGTCGACGAGCGCCACGCCTTGATGTGGCTCGCCCGCAGGAGGCCCGAAGACGGCGCGCCGCCCTGCGGGCCGTCGAGGGCGAACCCGCAGAACACGCACTCTCGCCCGCAGTTGATGAGAACGTCCTTTGCGAATCGGTGCTGGCCAACCCGCGCTGCGGAGACGAGGAGGCGGGTCGTGTCGCGCTCGCCAAGGTCCTCGTGCCGGGCGAGCATCGCTGCGAGCTCGGCTTCGATCATCGAGTCGATCGCGTCAGAGGTGATCTCTTCTTGCCCGAGGAGCTCGAACCTTCCGCCCTGTTCGATCCCGAGGAAGTCGGGAACTGCCGTAGGGCCGAAACCAGCGGCGCGGGCTCCTGCGAGGACCGTGCGGTAGGTCGCCTCGAAGTGCTCGGGGTCGCCGCGCAGAGCGGTTCCGACGAGGACGTCGAAGCGCGCGCCATGCGGCCGCGAACCGTCGATGTTGGCCATCTTGGCGAGGACGCTCGAGGGCGGGCGGTGAAACGCGTGGGCGAGCTCAGGTATCGGGCTCCGTGCGCTCGGCGCCGAGCTGCTTCCGAACCGGCGATGGTCGACGACGTACATCGCGGCGAGGCACAGCAGGGTCTCGACGGGGAAGAAGGTGACCTGGCGTGTCCCCGGGGCTGCGTCGCGACGGATGGCGAGCTCGCGCCACTGACGAAACGACGCGTCGACCGAGAGGTCGAGGTAGTCAGTCAACGCGTTGGGCACGTTGCCATCCTGCACCTCACGGCTCGTTCGTCTCAGCTTCCCGTCGAGGCGAACGGGCTGGTGAACTCACCGCCCCACAAACCTCTCCCACCGCCACGCCAGCCCCTCCCGATCCGGCCGGTCCTTCGGCTTCGTCGGCAGCACGATCGCCCGACCGTGCATCTCCTGGATCCCGTGCCGAAGCATCGGCCCGTCGATCTCCGCCAGCACCTCCTGGTTGATCGCCACCCGGTAGTCCGGGCTCACGCCGAGCATGTTCTGGTCGTACGCGGCGTGGTGGATCTTGCAGAGCGCGAGCCCGTTCGACGTCGTCGGGAGCCCGCGCTCCTCGGAGTCCGGCACGATGTGCGCCGCGTCGAGCAGCGCTCCATGCTTCAGCTCGCAGATCGCGCACCGCGTCTCGTAGGCGAGGAGCACCCGCGTGCGGAACGCCGGCTGGTGCAGACGCTGCTTGGCGAGTCGGCGGGCGTACTCACGCTGCGGCTCGGCGAGGTCGTGGACATCGCCCATGAACCGGAAGGCCTCGTCGAGCGCGATGAGGAACTGGCGGTTCTCGGGCTCGTCGTCGACGACGAAGACCGGCATCACGGGCGTGTAGAAGTTGGGCTGCTCCTTGCGGAAGAGGATGAGCGGCTGACCGGTCTCCATCGCGTTGCGGAGCTTGCGGTTGTCGCCGCTCCACGGGTCGCCGTCGCGGTACGCGTAGTGCAGCAGGCCGTCGTCCGACTCGGTGTCCTCGTACGGCCCGGCGACCGAGCTGACGATCGACAGGGTCGACGCGAAGTCGCGCGGGTTCCGGATTCCACGGGAGAAGTCGATGATCGGCAGGTCGCGGTCGTTGATCCGGAAGCTCAACAGCTCCTGCCGGTGGAGGAAGCCGCCGTTGGCCTCGGCGCGCTCGCGGACCCAGTCGATGATCTGCAGGCGCAGGGCGGTCTCGACGGCGGTGTCCACTCACGGAGCTCACCACGGCCACGCCACCCGATCAAGCCAGCGGCCTCTGCGGCCGACCGCCGCCGGACCGTGCGCCTACCCTCACCCCATGCCCACCCACCTCGGCATCGACCTCGCCTGGGCCCAGCGCGGCCGCACCGGCCTCGCCGTCGTCGACGCCACGGGCCGTCTCCTCGCCTCGACCTCCGTCCGCACCGACGACGAGATCGCGACGTTCCTCGCGCCACATCTCACGCGTGACACCGTCGTCGCGATCGATGCACCCTTGATCGTCCCGAACGCCACCGGCAGCCGCCCGTGCGAGAAGGAGCTCGGCGCCGTCTTCCGCCCGTACGACGCGGGCGCGCATCCGGCCAACACCTCGCACCCCTGGTTCGACCCGCCGCGCGGCGCGACCCTCGCGGACTGCTTCGGCTGGGACCTCGATCCGCGCACCGTCCCGTTCAGCGGCACGCCCGTCGCGATCGAGGTCTACCCCCATCCGGCGATGGTCAGTCTCTTCGGCCTCGGCCGGATCCTGCCCTACAAGAACAAGCGCGGCCGGACCCTCGAGTCGCTCCGTTGCGCTGTCGTAGAGCTCCTCGACCACGTCGACCGCGTCCTCGGCCCCACCCTCGGCCTGGCGACCTCGGACCGCTGGGCCGAGATCCGCGCCGCGGTCCCCGCTGCGACGCGCAAGGTCGACCTGCGGATCGTCGAGGACGAGATCGACGCGATCCTCTGCGCGCACCTCGCCTGGCTCTGGGGCCGGCGCGACCCGCACATGGAGGTATTCGGCGACGTCGAGGGCGGGTACATCGTCACTCCGGGGCGGCCGACGGTGCCTCCGGCGCATCGCCTGCCGCAACCAACTCGCCCGGGTCGGACCACCGTGGCCCCGGGCGGCTCGCGTCCTTCTGGCCAGGAGCGAGTTCGCTTCAGGCAACAGCTGGGCATGCCGATGCACGTCCCATGGGGGCAATCGGTGCGCGGTTCGACAGGTGGCGGAGCCGACGTAGCGCGGGAGCGCGCGCCCGCCGCCAGTACAACCGGATGCGCAAGAGCTGGCTCCGCCGTCACCGCAAGCTCTGGGTCGTGTCCGGCGTCGTAGCGTTCGCGCTCTGGCTGGCCTGGAACGGCGTCGTCCAGATCGTGTGGCCGGTTCAGGCCGCCTGGTTGTCCGGCTTCGGGTTCGGCGCGCTCGCGACGATGATCAGCGCTGCGCGTCAGATGCCCCCGGGCAGCATCGAGAACTGGCAGGACGGCGCCTACGGGGAGGAGTCGACCGCGAAACAGCTCGCGTCGCTCCCGCGCGACAGGTGGACCGTCCTCCACGACCTCGCCGATGGCACCTACAACATCGATCACGTCGTGATCGGCCCACCAGGGGTCTTCTGCGTCAACTCCAAGATGTCCGGGTACCGACTTGTCGATCGAGACGGGGTCCTGCGTGGAGTCCACCGGGACGACCCGAATCTCTCCATGAGCATTGAGCAGCACCTTCGGGGGGCCAAGCGGGAAGCCGCCCGTCTGAGCGCTCTGGTCAGCAACCGCACCGGGCGCCGGGTATGGGTGAAGCCGGTGGTGGTTTGGTGGGGCGGCGTCGAGGTCGGCGGCCGAACCGTCGACGGAGTCGCCGTGGTTGCCGGAGAGGAACTCGCTGCGCGCATCCAGTCGCTCCCGGATCAACAGGTCTCCGACTCTGCGGCGATCGCCGAGGCGCTCCGGCCAGGGCGTCATCGGGACGGCTTCTCGATCCGTTCGTTGATGCGTGCGCCGCTCAGGCCCTCCCGCAGGAGGGCTGACGGTTCGGCGCGGCGCGGGCAGCCTCGTGGCCCGAGCGTCGTACCAGGCGTGTTCGGCCCGTCCACCGGGGTGTCTCGGCGCGAACCGGTGGGCACTTCCTGAGCCGGCTCGTCGACTCCGCGCCCGGCGAAGCGAGTGACGCCGCCACGAGCAGCTATCTCGGCATGCTCGATCTCGCGCTCATCGACCGATTCCTCTCTGTGCGTGAGCAGCGTGGTCTCGTGGACCTTGCCGACGAGCTCGGCATCGACCGACCCGCGGCCGGGGCCCTTCACCGCGCGTACCTGAGGGACCTCGCGCGCGCGGCGTGGGCGGACGGCATCGTGACGGGGGAGGAACGCGCGGACCTCGATTCCGTCGCAATGCTGCTCGGTATGGGGCCCGGAGCAGTTGAGGCTGAGCTCGCCGCGGCGCGCGGCGAGACCGGAACCGTTGATCGGAAGGGCTTCGCGCTCGCACCTGGTGACCTGGTCGTGTTCACGGGTGACATGTCGAGGCCGCGGGCGGAGTGCGAGGAGCGCGCGCGTCCGGCGGGCTTCGTGCCGCACGGCTCCGTGACCAATAGGGTCGCGCTCGTGGTGGCTGCAGATCCCGATTCGTTGTCCGGCAAGGCACGTAGGGCTTCGTCGTACGGCATCCCGATCATCGGGGAGGCAGCGTTCGACGCGATGCTGGCGTCGCCGACCTGACGAGGTGCCCTGCAGCGGCCGGGGCGGTCACTCCCGTGACCTGCTTGTCCGGTCGTGTTGACCACTCCGTCGAGCCCCCGCTCGGCGGCCGTCACGACCTCGCCGGCGCCGCCATCCCGCACGCAACCCGCAGCGCCGTCGGCCATGGCGTGACGCCGATGTTCGCGAGCGCGCGGAGAACAAGCCCGCCGAACAACACGAGCAGGATCGCCCACCCGCGGCGCGGTCACCGGTTCGCCCTGAGCGGCGCCCACCACGCGTGTCCCACCGATCGTGCGACGGCCGATCGCCCCCCACCCCTACAACCGCGGAACGTTCCGCAGGTTCGAGCGCGCCATCGCCATGACCTCGCCGAGCCCGCCGCCCAGCACCTCCTTGCTCATCGCCGCGGTGAACCCGGCGACCTGCTTGCGAGTGATCTTCGGCGGCAACGAGAGCGCCCGCGGGTCGGTCACCAGGTCGACCAGGGCCGGCCCCGGGTGCGCCAACGCCTCGGCGATCGCTGCCCGGATGTCCGTCGGCTGCTCCACCCGCACGGCGTGGATGCCGACGGCCTGCGCCACGGCGGCGTAGTCGATCGGCGGGGAGTCCGTCGCGAAGCTCGGTAGCCCCTCGACCAGCATCTCCAGGCGCACCATGCCCAGGGTGGCGTTGTCGAAGAGGATGACCTTCACCGGGAGCTCGTAGTGCTTCAGGGTGATCAGCTCGCCGAGCAGCATGGACAGCCCGCCGTCGCCGGCCATCGCGATGACCTGCCGGCCGGGGAAGGCCTTCGCCGCACCGATCCCATGCGGCACGGCGTTCGCCATCGACCCGTGCAGGAATGAGCCGATCACGCGGCGCCTGCCGTTGGGGCTGAGGTACCGGGCCGCCCAGACGTTGCACATGCCGGTGTCGACGGTGAACACCGCGTCCTCGGACGCCTCCTCGTCGAGCACGACCGCGGCGTACTCCGGGTGGATCGGCAGGTGGTGCTCGACGTCCTTGGTGTACGCGCCGACGACGGAGCTCATGGCCTTGTCGTACTTGGCGCGCATGTCGTCGAGGAAGTCGCGACTCGTGGCAGCCTCCACGAGCGGCAGCAGGGCCCGCACCGTCTCCCCGACGTCCCCGACGACGGCCAGGTCCATCCGGGTCCGCCGGCCCAGCCGCGTCGGCTCGATGTCGACCTGGGCGGTGCGCACGTCGTCGGGCAGGAACTGGTCGTAGGGGAAGTCGGTGCCGAGGAGCAGGAGCAGGTCGGCGCCCTCGATCGCGGACTGGCAGGCGCCGTAGCCGAGCAGCCCGCTCATGCCCACGTCGTAGGGGTTGTCGTACTGGATCCACTCCTTGCCGCGCAGGGAGTGGCCCACGGGCGCCGCGAGCTTCTCGGCGAGGGCGACGACGTCGTCGTGGGCGCCCCGGACGCCGGCCCCGGCGAACACGGTGACCTTCCGGGCCGCGTTGATCGCCTCGGCGAGCGCCTGTACGTCCTCGGCCGCCGGCACGACGCGCGGCGCCCTCGGGCGGGTGAGCGCGTCGGGGACGGGCTCGGCAGCCTCCAGGTCGGCGACGTCGCCGGGCAGCGTGAGGACGGCGACGCCCGGAGCACCGTAGGCGTGGTGGATCGCGCTGCGGATCACGCGAGGTGCCTGCTCCGCGCTGGAGATCATCTCCGAGTACACCGAGCACTCGTCGAACAGCCGGTCGGGGTGGGTCTCCTGGAAGTACTGCGTGCCGATCTGGTTGCTCGGGATGTGCGAGGCGATCGCGAGCACCGGCACACGGGAGCGGTTCGCGTCGTACAGGCCGTTGATCAGGTGCAGGTTGCCTGGCCCGCAGGAACCCGCGCAGACGGCGAGCGTCCCGGTGAGCTCGGCCTCCGCGGCGGCCGCGAAGGCGCCGGCCTCCTCGTGGCGCACGTGCACCCACTCGATCCCGTCGGTGCGGCGCACGGCGTCGACCACCGGGTTGAGGCTGTCCCCGACGATCCCGTAGATGTGCTTGACGCCTGCAGCCACGAGCTGCTGGACCAGATGCTCGGCGACGGACGGCGAACGGGACACGGGGCTCCTTCGGTCGACGGTGGTGCCTCCACCCTCACCCGGATCCGCCGTGCCCGCGAACGGGACGTGGTCATCGAGCGGGCCGGCCCTCCACGGCGTCCCGCACCCGCCGCTCGTCCTCGTCGCTCAACCCCGCACGTCGCGGGCTCGTCCGCACCTCCTCGAACGCGAGCGCACCCTGGAACGTCTCGACCACCGGTCGCGTGACCAGCCCGGCCGCACGCGCGCGGCCGGTGTCCAGCGTCCCGAGCCCCCGCGCCTCGGGATCCTCGATCCACAGCGGCAACGACGCGGGCCCGGCCCAGCCGCTGATCCCGAGCTCCGTCAACGTCTCGACCGGGACGGCCAGCATCCGAAGCCCGCCGGCCCCCGCCGCCTCCGCCGCCCGCGCGAGCATCTCCCGCAGCGGCGTCGTCGGCCCGGTCGCGTTGACCACCCCGTCGAGCCGCTGCTCGCCGGCCGTCACGATCCACTCGGCCAGGTCTCGCACGTCGATCAACGCGCACGGGAGCTCGGGGTCGTCCGGGACCACGACGTCCTGGCCGGTCGGGTGGGCGAAGCGCCACGGCCAGTACCCGCTGCGCCCCGAGTCGTCACCCGGACCGCCGATGAGGCCGGGCCGCACGAGGGTCGCGGTGGTCCCCGCGGCGCGGACGGCGATCTCGCAGGCGACCTTCGCCGCCCCGTAGGCCTCCATCGTGTCCATCACGTCTCCGTCGAGAGCCTCGACCACGGCCGCGTCCTCGCCCTGCTCGAGCCGGGAATCATCCGCATAGACGCTCGCCGACGAGATGTAGACCCAGTGCGCCGCGGTCAGCGACGCCACCGCCCGGCGCACCTGTCCCGGCTGCCTCGACACGTCGATGACGCAGTCCCAGGCCTGGCCGGCGACGGGCGCGAGGCCGCCGGGCTCGTCGCGATCCCCGACGACGAACACCGCTCCGTCAGGCGCGGGCGCCGTCCCGCGCGCGAGGCAGGTCACCCGATGCCCGCGCGCGACCGCAGCGCGCGCGATCTCACGGCCGAGGAAGGCGGTCCCACCGAGCAGCAGCATCTCCATCGACGCAGTGAACCAGAGCTGCGAGTGGCCGGCCCTACGGCACCGGCCCCGTGCGCCACAGCGGAACCGGCTCGAGCAGCAGGAAGGCGATCACGATCGGGTTGCCCCAGGTGAGCCAGAACAACGCCCCTCAGTACCCGAACGGCCCCGGCGACCCCGACATCGTCACCAGCCCCTGCACCGCCAGGTAGACCAGCCCGGCGGCCAGCGTCAGCAGGAACGCCCGCCCGCCGGTCAGTCGCCACGGGCGCGCCGCCAGTGCCTCGCTCTGCCAGACCGGCACCGGCTCGATCATCAGGAACACCACGGCCATCGGCCCGGCGCCCATCATCCAGAACCAGGCCCACTTCGTCGCCCACCGCGGCTGCGGCCCGACGTCGAGCAGGACGACGGTGACCAGCCACGGGAGGAACGTCCAGTCGATGCGGGCGAGCGTGGCGCGATCGAAGCCTGGCAGCAGGGTCCCGTGGAGCGCGTTCAGCAGCCACCCGCCCATGATCAGCGCCACCACGACCACGCGCAGCAGCCGGGCGCCCGCACCCTGCTGGTGATGCCCCATCGGCCTCGACCACTCGACAGGCGGTAGCACCGGCCCTGGACTCGTCATCGGTCTCCCCCTCGGCGACGCGCGAGCAGCACGCTCGATGCCGATCCTGCCACCGACCGGACCGACCCGCGTCGGACCGACCTGCGTCGGACCGACCTGCGTCGGACCTACTTCCGCCGGGCCGCCGACGCCCGCGCCCGGTCCGCCCGCAGCTTCGCACCCAGCGTCACCACCGTCGGCAGATGGTCCTCGCCGTCACGGTCGGCCCGGGCGATGCGGGCCAGCACGTCGTCGACGTCGTCCGGGCCCAGGTGCGTGCCCAGGTCGGCGCGGATCGAGGTCAGGTACTCCGCCCCGAGGACGACGGCCCCGGGCTGCACCTTCGTCGGGCGCTGGTTGCCGTGCACGACGACGAGGGCAGCGGTCACGGGGCGATGGGCCGGCTGGAGCAGCGCGGCGAGGGTGTCGGTCGCGGCGACGACCTGGGCGACCTGGAGCTCGCGGCGGCTCCCGCCGGAGCGCACCACCCCGTGGCGCACGCTGACATGGCCGGACCACCGGGCGATCGCGAGGACCCCGCCGGGGCCGACGGCGACCTGGTCGAGGGCACCGCGGACGGGTGCCGGTGCGTCGACGAGGACCCAGCGCGAGGGGAACGGCATCGGGTGCTCGCTCGCCCAGGAGTACTGCGGCATGGGCTCTGCTCCTCAGGTCAGGTCTGTTCGGCGCGAGCCGCCTGATCAGACGACCGGTCGCGGTCCTCGACTGCTCACCAGATGTTCATCGGCTGTGCCGGGGCGCGCCTTGACCGCGCGGGCGTCCGCCGAGCGGGTGATTGCCGGGATCGCTCCGCGCCAGTGGCGCCGGCGGCGAGCGAAGGCGGCCCGTGACCTCGGCCACGCCGGCGCGCAGGTGGTCAAGAATCTTCGGTGGATTGCCGACGTATCGGGCAGAGAGGGAGTGGCCGATGCCTGCAGGTCCCGCCGCCGGAGTGGAGGCGTTCCTTCGGGCTGCCTCCGACCCGGAGGGCGGCGCGGTCGTCCCCCACGCGAACGCGGCGCCGGACGACCATCGTGACCGTGCCGAGCCCAGCGGAGCGTTGCGCGTCGGCCCGCTCGGCACCGCGACCGACACCTGGACCGCCTCCCTCGACGCGCGTCAGGCGTTCGTCGTCCGCACGGCTGCGCGGGGCCCGCTCCTCGTGTCGGGCCCGACCGGATCCGGCAAGACCGTCGTCGGTCTGCACCGCTCCCTCCATCTTGCGCGGACGCGTCCAGGCCGGGTGCTGCTGACCGGGCTCGCCCCCGCGGTCCTCGACGTGCTGCGTACCCACCTCGCCGCCCTCGCGCCGGAGCTCGCCGAGCGCATCGACGTCGTCGCGGTGCACCCCCTGGCGCTCGCGCTGCTGCAGGCCCGGCGGGTTCCGGTCGCGCTCAACCCGGTCCGGGTTGCCGACGCGTTCGACGAGGCCTGGCGCACCGTCGGCCGCCGCGGGCTCCTCGGGCACCTCGCCCCGGACCGCGCCTACTGGGACGAGGAGATCGCCGCCGTCCTGCGCGGTGGCGGCCTGCGGACCCTCGAGGAGTACCTCGACTCGGCGCGTCCCGGGCGACTGCACCGGCTCGGGCCCGACGCCCGCCGCGCCGTCTGGGCGCTGCACGAGGCGTACGACGCGGCCCTGCGCCGCCAGCAGGTGCACACGTTGCCCGAGGCCGTGCTGCTCGCCGCCGACGAGCTGCGTCGTGCGCCGCTCGCCGAGCCCTACGCTGCCGTCGTCGTCGACGACGCGCAGGACCTCTCGCCGGTGATGCTGCGGATGCTGCGGCTCGTCGTCCCCGAGGGGCCCGATGACGTCACGCTGCTGGTCGGGACCCGGCCGGCGCGCGTGCCGGGTGCGGTCCCGCTGACGGCAGACGGGCGGCCGCCGTCGGGTCGCGTCGTCACGTTGGACGGCGGGCACCGCGGAACGGGCGTGATCACCGCCTGGGCCGGCGCACTGCTCACGGCGGGAGGCGGGGCCGGCGATGGTCCGGCCGAGGCGCCCGACGGTGACCTCCCGGCCGAGGACACCCCGGCCGTCGTCGTCGATCGCAGCACCTCGCCCCCCGAACGTGACGCGCTCCTCGTCGACCGTGCCCGCGCCCTCGTCGCGCGGATCGGCACCCCGACCGGCGGCATCGCCGTCCTGACCGACACGCTCGAGGCCGCGCGCCGGTCCGTCGCGGTCCTGAGCGCCGCGGGGCTCCCGGTGGTCCCGCTCGACCAGCACGACGGCACCCTGGTCGAGGCGATCGTGGTCGGGACCGTGCGGCGCGCCACGGGACTGGAGTTCGCGCACGTGCTGCTGCCCGAGGTCTCCGAGACGCTTCTCGACGGGCTCGGCGCCCCCGGGGACGACGTCGCGCGCGAGCGCTGGGATCTCGCCCGGCGCGGCCTGTGCTCCGCCGTGGGCCGCGCGAGCGACGGGGTGTGGATCGGCGTCGTCTGAGGAGCTCGACCGGACCGGGACCGATCGACCCCCCGGTGTCGCGCGGCACGCCTAGGCTGGAGCGCACGTGGGACCGTCCATCGTCGACGTCGCCGCGGGAGAGGGGACCGACATGGATCCGCAGTCGGCACCGTACCGTCCGTCCTGGCTCCCGTTCGGGCCCTCGCGGCGCAGCGAGATGACCGACGGCACCTCCGGCGTCAGGCTGCGGACGATGAGCCGGACGCGGATCCCGATGGCCCCCGTCCAGCTGGGCCGGCAGGCGATGACGGCGGCGCCCGCCGCGCTGATCCCGGTCGCGTTCGAGGCTGCGCCTGCGGCCCCGGCGCCCACGATGCAGCCCCGCACCTCGACCGCGCCCACGATGCAGCCCCGCACCTCGACGCTCCCGCCCCTGGGCAAGCCCCGCCGGCCGAGGCAGACCGCCGCGCGCCGACCGGCTCCGCAGGCGCCGCCGAGGTACGTCGCACCACAGGTCGCGCCGTCCTCAGCAACCGCTCAGGGGTACCCGGCCCAGGCCTACCCTCCGCCGCAGATGTCCGCGCCCGGTGGAGCGGTCCAGGCGTATCAGCCCCCGGGCGCCCCGTCTCAGGGCTACCCGCCGCCGCGCGCCCCGCGAGCGCGCAGCCGTCAGCGCATCGACCGCAGTCGCGTCCCGCTCCCGGCCATCGCCGCTTCCGCCAGCGCAGCGGCCAGCGCCGCCGGCGGCGCGGGCGCCGGCGCGCGACCCTCGTCGGTCCGCACGGCATCCTTCGACCCGATGGCCATCGTCGCGATCGTCCTGACCTTCGTCCTCCCGCCGGTGGCGCTCGCGCTCGCCCTCGCCTCGCTCGGCCGTTCCTACAAGACCGGCGTCTCGCCGGCGCTCTCCTGGCTCAGCGTGCTCGTCGCGGGTGTCGGGACGCTGATCACCTTCGGGATCCTGTCGACCATCGTGGCGGCCTTCCAGGGCATGGGCTGACGGGCCCGACCGCTCACTCCTCGTCGACCGCGGCGGGCTCGGCGAGCCGCGCGATGCGGCGGTCCGGCACGATCCACATCACGGCGACGGCCACGTACAGCGCGTGGGACAGCGGCGGCCAGACGAACGCCGCGGCGATCGCGAGCGCGTACAGCACGGGCGAGAGCTGACCCTTGCGATCGCTCCCGATAGCTCGTGAGAGCCGCCCCTCGGCTCCGCTCCCGGCCACGATCGCCTTGCTCAGCAGGAAGTACGCGATCGCCGCCATCAGCAGGATCGCGCCGTAGAGCGCGGCCGGCGCCGCTGCCCCGGGGGCCTCGCCGAGCCAGCTGGTGGAGAACGGGATCAGCGAGAGCCAGAACAGCAGGTGCATGTTCGCCCACATGATCCGGCCGGTCACGTGCTCGGCAGTCGTCATCAGGTGGTGGTGGTTGTTCCAGTAGATCGCGATGTACACGAAGCTGAGGACGTAGCTGAGGAACACCGGCAGCAGGTGGGCGTCGGCGAGGTCGGCGAAGGTCGCGCTGTGCGCCACGTCGACGGCCGGCACCCGCAGCTCGAGCACCATGATCGTGATGACGATGGCGAGGACGCCGTCGCTGAAGGCTTCCAGTCGGCTCGTGCGCATGGGCTCGACTATGCGGGGCGGGGCCCGATGACGTCCAGGATCCGCCGCGGGCTGCTCACAGGTCGGACCTGGGTCCTGCCTGGGTCAGGCACAGGCCCGCCGCCCATCGTCGGTACCTCACCCACCCCGCAGGGGACGATGAAGGAGGACGACATGAACCGCAGCACCGCACGCACGAAGGTGATCGCGGGCTCGCTGCTCGCGGCCGCGCTGGTCGCCGGCGGAGGCGTCGCGATCAGCGGCACGGCGTTCGCCGCCGAGCCGAGCGCGTCCAGCTCGACGGCGAGCTCGACGGACGGCACGACGGGTACGGCCACGCCCCGGTCGGGCGCTGCCGTCGACCAGTCGAAGAGCCAGCGTCCCGACGAGCAGCTGCTCACCGGGACCGACGCCGAGAAGGCGACCGCCGCCGCCCTCGCGGCCTACCCCGGTGCCACGATCCAGCGCGTCGAGACGGACAGCGACGGCGTCTACGAGGCGCACCTGGTGACCACGGACGGGCAGGCGCTCGTCGTGCAGATGGACGCCGGCTTCACGGTGACCGGGACGCAGGAGTGCGGCGGTCCCGGCGGTGCCGGTGGTCAGGGTGCCGACGGCGGCCCGCGCGGACACGGCGGGCACGGGCCCGGTGACGGCTCGACCGCGCAGGGTGAGCCGTCGACCTCGAGCTCGGACCCGACCGGCGCCGCCGGCGCCTGAGCGTTCCACCGGTGCCGCCGTCCCTGTCCCGGGGCTGCGGCACCGGTGCGTGCGGCCGCAGGTCCGGGAGCGCGCGGACGCCCGCCCGGCGTCGGCGGCATGCCTGCGTGCGGCCTGACGGTCCCGGGCACGTTCCGGCCCGTCGATGCTTTGATGGACCATGCGCAACCACGAGAAGCAGGGGTCCTCCGGCTCGTCGTCGAGCCGTCGCACCCCGATCATCCTGTTCCTGCTCGCGCTCGGCGCCGCCCTCGTCTGGTTCCTGCGCCGTCGCCACATCGACGGGATCGCCGAGGCCGATGCCTGGCGCGAGCACCTCCCGGAGTGGGCCGGGCCCATCGGGACCAGCGCCGAGGCCGCGGCCCGCAGCGCCGAGGCGCCGGCTGCCGCCACCTCGGGCGATGTGGCTGCGGCGTCGAGGGCCAAGCCTGCGCCGGTACCGACCTCCGCTCCCGCCGCGACGCCGGCCGCTGAGGCGCCGCCGGCCGCCCCCGCTGCCGCGACCGACGACCTGCGCCGCGTCGAGGGCATCGGCCCGAAGATCGCCGCCGCGCTCACCGCTGCAGGCCTGGGCACCTACGCCGCGGTCGCGGACGCCTCCGACGGTGACCTGCGTGCAGCCCTCAAGGACGCCGGCCTGCGCTTCGCCCCGAGCCTGTCGACCTGGGCCCGCCAGGCACGTCTGCTCGCCGACGGCGACGAGGCAGGCTTCGTCGCGCTGACCGACCGCCTGGTCGCGGGGCGCGAGGAGAGCTGAGCGTGCCGCTGCCAGCCCGTCGCCTGCCGGCCGTCCGCCCGGTTGCTGGTCCCCGCAGGAAACCGGGTGCGCGCGGCGTGCCGGGGCGCCCGTGAACTCTGAGGAGACGAGCCGGGGCTCCGCCGAGCACGACGACGCCCTGCGCGACACCCGCGTGATACTCGCCGCGGTCCGCACCGGCCGGATCGCCACGCTCCCACGCTGGGGATCGCCGTTCCCGACCTCCCTCGGCCCCGACGAGCACCTCCTCGCCGGCGGTCGTGCCAGCCGACTCGTCTACCGCCCGGCAGGCGACGGCAGCTACCGCAAGAGCTCCGGCCTCTTCTTCGCGACCGGTCCGTGGGGGATCGCCGCGACGCTGGCCGTCGCCGGCGCCCAGGTCGTCACGAACTCCCGACGCAAGGCGGCCGCGGCGGCGGAGTCCGTCCCGCGGTGGGTCGTGGTGGAGCAGGGCGGGCTGTGGGTCTCCCAGCACGGGCTGTACTTCCTCACCGCCGGTGGCCTGACGACCTTCGCCTGGGACTCCTTCGAGGCCGCCGACCTGCTCGGCCCGCGGTCGCTGTCGGTGAGCTGGGCCGGTCCCGGCGGTCAGCAGATGATCGGCTTCGAGTGCGACTGGGCCGAGCTCGCCTTCGCGCTCTGGGCGCTCGCCCGGCACCCGGAGCACCCGCGGCTCGCGGCCGAGGGCTGGATGCCCGACGGCTGGCGCGAGCGCGAGGCCGCTCGGCTGCGCGGGGGAGGGCCGGGGTCGCTGCTCGACGCCGGGTCGAGCGCGGCGTCCGGGGACCTCGACGACGACTGACTGCGTGCGGGGACCCCGCGCGATGCGCTCGTCGTCCTGACGGATCGCCGGTTCACGGCCCCAGGAGGTCCCGCAGGTACACGTCGACCTCCTCGAGCCTGTCAGGCGGGCGACCACTCCTCCGCGTCGCGCAGCCGCCTGCGGGCCGCCTCGCCGCCGATCTCCTCGACCAGCTCCCGCGGCCCGACCGCCACCAGCAACGACCGCGCCCGGGACAAGCCGGTGTAGAGCATCGTCCGCGCCCGCTCGAGGTCACGGAAGCCGTTGATCGCGAGCACGACGACGGTCCGCTCCAGGCCCTTGAACCCCAGGACGTGACCGTAGAAGACGTCGTCACCCGCGAAGAAGGCGTCCCAGTAGGCCGCCCAGCCGCCGACCTCGACGGCCTCGGCCTGGAGCGGGTGGCGGTGCAGCGTCGTGAGCATGGCGATCTGCCCCGGGAGCCAGCCCTCGTCGAGCAGCGCGTCGACGGCGTCGTCCGCGGCGTGCAGCGCCTCGTCGGCCGGCACGTCGACGAGGCGCACCGGCGAGCCCGCCGCACCGCGCGGCCGCGTCACGCCCTCGTGGAGCGCTCCGCACAGCTGGGCGATCTGCTTCGAGGAGCGCAGGTTCTCGTCGAGCTCGATGGGCTCCAGCTCGATCGGCGCGGCCCCCACGCGGGCGAAGACCCGCTGGCCCTCGTCGGAGAACACCGTCAGCCGGCCCGTCTCCTCCTCGCGCAGGCAGCGCAGCAGGGACGGCCACCAGAGCTCGGAGAAGTCCTGCGCCTCGTCGACGACGATCGTGTCGAAGAGGTCCTCGCGCGGCCGGGTCGCGGCGAGCTCACCGAGGGCGATCGGCAGCCGGCGCTCGTAGTAGTCGGAGTCGTCGTCGTTGCCCGGCTCGGCGCCCCAGGCGAGCGGAAGCTGGTGGAAGAGGCCGACGAAGGCCGGGCGCTCGCGGACCGGCCACTCCTCGGTGACCCGTTCCAGGTAGCGGCCGAGGCCACGGGAGTAGCAGAGCAGCGCGACGCGGTCCCCGGCGAGCGTGCGACGGCGGGCCTGCTCGAGCGCGAGCCACGTCTTCCCGGTCCCGGCGCCGCCGATCACCTGCAGCCGAGGGATCCGGTCGAACTTGCGGATCAGGTGCCGCTGGTCGTGGGTGAGGCGGTCGAGGTGGTCCTCGTTCTCGGCGGCCTGGGCCAGCACCTCGACCTGCGAGGGCAGGCCGCCGCCGAGGTACTCGACGAGGGGGCCGACGGCCGCGTCGTCCAGCGGTGCGTGGCCCTGGCCATGGTCCTCGATCGCCCGGACCACCCGGTTCGCGGCGCTGCCCAGGTCGTCCCGGTCGAGGAGCATCGGGCGGGGCAGGTCGGGCATGCGCGACTCGCGGGAGACAGGTGTGTGCGGAAGGGCGACCAGGTGCGCGATGCGGCACTGGGCCGCGTCGAGCCCCTCGCGCTCGAGCAGCCGTTGCAGCGTGTGCCGGGCGCCGCGGACCTGGCGCACCGGGTCGATCGGGTGCCGTTTCGCCCCGCTGCCCTGGAGCCACTGCCCGTTGGTCCGCTGCACGAACCCGCCCTTGACCTCGATCGCTGCCAGCCCGAAACCGGGCCATGCGACGAGCAGGTCGATCTCGCACTCGCCCGCACCGTCCTGCATCGCCACGTCGGCGAAGAGGACGGCGTCGTCCGGCAGCTGGTCGCGCAGCGCCTCCCAGACGGCGCGCTCCGCTCCGCCGTCGTGCGGGAAGTGCGGCGCCTCCGGGATGAGGAGGGGCATATGACTGGTGTAGCACCCGGTGCTCACGAGAACGGGGAGATCGCGGGTGAATGCTGGCCCCAGCCGCGCGCGACGGGCATCCTGGTCCGATGCCGTCGAAGTGGTCGATCGCCTCGCAGGACTCGTTCCTCTCCATCGCGAGCCGTGGCTCGACGCTGTCCATCGGGTCGGTGGGGAGCGTCGCGTCGATCGGCTCGATCGGGTCCGCGGCCTCGGTGTTCAGCATCGCCAGCTCGGCGAGCGTCGGGTCCCTGATGTCCGCCGCGGGGTTCGGCTCGGTGATGACGGCGAGGGACGCCGGATCGGTGATGGGGGTGCGCCGGCCGGGCCCGTCGGCGGTGTGGGCCGTCGCGCAGGGTGCGCTGGTGGCCGGGATCGTCGCCCTGGTGCTCGTGAGCGCCCGGCGCCCCGGCGTGGCCTCGGACCGCTAGCCAGCCGTGGGCGGCCTGATCCTGCGACCGCTCGTGATGACCGACGAGGCGGCAGCGCGTGCGGCACACGCCGAGCTGGCCGCCGAGGGGTTCGAGTTCCTGCTGCGGTTGCGCGTCGAGGAGCCCTGGTCGGACTACCTGGCGCGGCTCGACGGGTACCGGGCCGGCGTCGACCTCCCTGCGGGCAGGGTGCCGAGCACCTTCCTGGCCGCCGTGGCCGACGGCGTGCTCGTCGGTCGGCTGGACGTGCGGCACGTGCTCAACGAGCAGCTGCGACTGCTCGGCGGCCATCTCGGCTACGCCGTGCGCCCGGCACACCGACGGCGCGGCCACGCCACCCGGATCCTCGCGCAGGGGCTTCGGGCGGCGGCCCGTCTGGGCATCGACCCGGCCCTGCTGACCTGCGACGACGACAACGTCGGCTCCATCCGCACGATCGAGACCTGCGGCGGCGTCCTCCAGGACGTCCTCCCGTCCGGCGACGGCCCCGCCAAGCGCCGCTACCTGCTCCCGACGGCCGACACCCCGCCTCCGCCCAGCGCCCGTTGAGACCGTCACTCCGGGCTGAGACCGTCACGCGCCCGTGACGGTCTCAGCCTGAGGTGACGGTCTCGTCGGTCGGAGAGGACACAGGAGGGGTGGGGGTGGGGGTGTCCACAGGTGTGCGGTGGGGTCGGCGTTCCGCTGGCATGCTGGGCGCATCCTGCAGGGCATGGCTCGTCGACCGGGATCGCCGCTGCCCATTCCGCCTGCGCTCCCTGAGGTGCATCTGCTCCGCGACACCTCCAGGGGCGCGATGTCGCAGGCGCTCCGCTCCGGGGCTCTGGTGGCCGTGCGCCCCGGCGCCTACTTCGAGCCCCCGCAGGGTTCACGGTGGGAGCGGCGCCGGGCGCTCGCGCTCGCGCGGATCGCAGCCGTGCACGCGCAGCTCGAGGTCGAGCACGTCCTGAGCCACCAGTCGGCGGCGATGCTCTGGGGTCTGCCGATGGTCGACGACGGCTCCCAGGTGCACGTCGTCCAGCGCACGGCCTCGCACCGCCGCGGCGCCCATGACGTCGTCCGGCACGAGCACCGGCTCGACGGCGGCGACGTCGTGCTGGTCGGCGGCCTACCGGTCACCTCGCGGGCGCGCACCGTCGTGGACTGCGCGCTCACGCTGGCGCCTTCAGCCGGCCTCGTCGTGGTGGATGCCGGTCTGCGTGCCGGTGGCGGTCAGGCCCGCATGGCCGAGCTCGTCGCCTCGATGGCGTCGTACCGGGGCATCACGCGTGCCCGCGCCGTGCTGGAGGCGGCCGACGACGGTGCCGAGTCGCCCGGAGAGAGCCTCACCCGGCACGCGCTGCTCCGGGCAGGGTTCCCCGTTCCGTCGACCCAGGTGCTGGTCCGCACCGTGGACGGCCCGACGTGGGGCGATGTGAGCTGGGAGCAGTGGCGCCTGCTCGTCGAGTACGACGGTGTGGCCAAGTACACGGCGAACGGTGGTGCCGCGGAGGCAGTCGTGGCGGAGCGCCGGCGCGAGGTGGTCGTCGAACGCGCCGACTGGCGGGTCCTGCGCGTCACCGCAGCCGACCTGAAGCACCCGGCGAGCCTCGTCGCCGACGTCCTCCGCCGTGCCCCCGCGAGGACCGCCGACACCCTCCGCCCGCGCCCCGCCCTAGCGGACACGGTGCGGCCGCGTCGAGCCCGTAACTTGTGTGCGAGACCGTCACTCCCTCGTGACGGTCTCGCACACGGATGACGGTCTCGACGCCAGGGAGGGTCAGGGGACCTTGCGGGCGGCACCCTTGTCGGCGGACTGGGCGAAGAGGGCGAAGAGGCGCAGGGCCGCGCCGACCTCGCGCTTGCGGTCGCGCGGGGTCCAGCCGGTGACGTCGCGCTCGTTGCGGCGGCGGGCGAGCTCGGTCTCCCCGACGTGCAGCGTGACGCGCCGCTCGGGGATCGAGAACTCGATCTCGTCGCCGTCCTGCACCAGGCCGATCGTCCCGCCGGACGCCGCCTCAGGGGAGACGTGCCCCACCGAGAGGCCGGAGGACCCGCCGGAGAAGCGCCCGTCGGTGATCAGCGCGCACTTCGGGCCGAGGCCGATGCCCTTGAGGTAGGAGGTCGGGTAGAGCATCTCCTGCATGCCGGGCCCACCCCTCGGCCCCTCGTAGCGGACCACCACGACGTCGCCCTCGACGATCTTCCCGCCGAGGATCATCTCGACAGCCTCCTCCTGCGACTCGGCCACCTTGGCGGGCCCCCGGAAGGTCCACTGGTGCTCGGGGACACCCGCGGTCTTCACGATGCAGCCGTCGGGTGCGAGGTTGCCGGTGAGCACCGCGAGACCGCCGTCGACCGTGTAGGCGTGCTCGACGGAGCGGATGCAGCCCTTCTCGGCGTCGAGGTCGAGGGTCTCCCAGCGGTTCGTCGTGGAGAAGGCCTGCGTCGTCCGCACGCCGCCGGGAGCCGCGTGGAACAGCTCCTGCGCGACCGCGCTCGCCGAGCCGCTGCGCACGTCCCACGTGCCGAGCCAGGTATCGAGGTCGGGGGAGTGGACCGCGTGGACGCCCGTCTCGAGCAGCCCGCCGCGGTGCAGCTCGCCCATGATCGCGGCGATGCCGCCCGCCCGGTGCACGTCCTCCATGTAGTAGCTCGTGGAGTTCGGCGCGACCTTGCACAGGCAGGGCGTCACGCGCGAGAGCGCGTCGATGTCGGTCTGGTCGAAGTCGATCTGACCCTCCTGCGCCGCAGCGAGCAGGTGCAGGATCGTGTTGGTCGAGCCGCCCATCGCGATGTCCACGCGCATCGCGTTCGACAGCGACTCGCGGTTGACGATCGACAGCGGCAGCACCGACGCGTCGTCGCCCTCGTACCAGCGCTTGGCGATCTCGACGGCGGTCCGTCCGGCCTCGAGGAACAGCTCGCGCCGGGCGGCCGAGGTCGCGAGCGTCGAGCCGTTGCCGGGAAGTGCCAGCCCGATGACCTCGAGCAGGCAGTTCATCGAGTTCGCCGTGAACATCCCCGAGCACGAGCCGCAGGTGGGGCAGGCGTTCTCCTCGATCGAGGCGATCTCCTCGTCGGAGACGTTCTGGTCGACGGCCTTGACCATCGCGTCGATGAGGTCGAGCCGCGTGCGGACCGTCCCGTCCTCGCCGACGACGACGCGCCCGGCCTCCATCGCCCCGCCGGAGACGAACACGGTGGGGATGTTCAGACGCAGCGCGGCGAGCAGCATGCCGGGTGTGATCTTGTCGCAGTTGGAGATGCAGACCAGCGCGTCGGCCTGGTGCGCGTTGACCATGTACTCGACGGAGTCGGCGATGAGCTCGCGGCTGGGCAGCGAGTAGAGCATCCCCGAGTGACCCATCGCGATGCCGTCGTCGACGGCGATCGTGTTGAACTCCCGCGCGATGCCGCCAGCCTCCTTGACCGCGCCGGCGACGAGGTCGCCCATGTCCTTCAGGTGCACGTGGCCCGGGACGAACTGCGTGTAGGAGTTCGCGATGGCGATCATCGGCTTGCCGAAGTCGTCGTTGGTCAGGCCGGTCGCGCGCCACAGGGCGCGGGCGCCGGCCATGTTGCGGCCGTGGGTGGTGGTGCGGGAACGCAGCTGCGGCATGGCGACCTCGACTCGGCGGCGCGGGGTGGGGCCCCGCGGTGATCGATCCAGGGTAATCCGGCCGGACAAGGCTGCCTTGTGCGGGTCGCGAGGCGAGACGGGAGCGCGACCTACCGCGTGTCGTCCCGGATCGCCCGCAGCCGTTCGAGCAGACGGTCGTCGGGCTCGAGCGGGCTCGGCATCGGCCGGACGCGACCGCCTTCGCCGTGCACGCGCTGGTGCAGCTGCTCCATCATCTGGTCGAGCCGGTGGGCGGTCTCGGCCGCCTCGGTGAGGCTCGTGACGACATCGTCCGGCGCCCCGCCCGCGTACTTGTAGAAGATCTTGTGCTCCAGGCTCGCCCAGAAGTCCATCGCGATGGTCCGGATCTGCACCTCGACGGTCACCGGCACGGGTCCGGCCGACAGGAAGACGGGCACCTGCACCATGGCGTGCAGGCTGCGGTACCCGTTCGGCTTCGGGTCGGCGATGTAGTCCTTCACGGTGAGCACAGTGACGTCGTTCTGACGGCCGAGCATCTCGCTGATCCGGTAGACGTCGGAGGTGAAGCTGCACACGACGCGGATCCCGGCGATGTCGGTGATGTGCTTGCGGATCGCGTCGAACGAGGGGTCCACGCCTCGGCGGATGACCTTGGCCACGATCGACTCGGGCGTCTTGAGCCGTGAGGCGACGTGCTCGATCGGGTTGTAGGCGTGCAGCTGGGCGAACTCCTCCTGGAGGATCGTGATCTTCGTCGTGACCTCATCGATGCCGAACTTGTACTCGAGCATGAAGCGGGTGAAGTCGGCGCGGAGCCGCGCGAGCTCGTCGAGGTGGTCCGCGTCGACGCCGACGGCTGTGGCCGGATCGGCGGGGGTCTCGGTCACGGTCGGGTCTCCTCGGGGTCGTCAGCACGTCAGTCGGTCGACCGCTCGGAGAGCGGGTGACGTGCGACGCGGTCCCTCGAGGGTACGTGGACGAGGTTCGCGCCCCGTGGGTCGGAGGGCGGTGGCGGCGCACGACGGGCCCCGCACCCTGGTGGTGCGAGGCCCGTCTGCCGGTGCTCATCCTTCGGAGGAGTCGTCGTCCGCCAGGATCCGGTAGAGCTCCTTGCGGGCGTTCGCGAGCACGGTGAGCGCTGCGGACTGCTGCCCGGCCGAACCGACCTTGGCGACCTGCATGAAGGCCTCGGCCAGCTTGCGGATCTCGTCGCGGAATCCCGACGACGGCCCGCGGTCGCCGCCGTCGACCGTGAACGGGTCGCCGAGGCGCTCGCGCTCCTCGGCGACGTAGGCCTCACCGGCCTCCGTCAGGGACGCCGTCTTGCGGCCGGCGACGGGCTCGATGACCAGCAGGCCCTCGTCCTCCAGCGCCTGGAGCGCGGGGTAGACGGAACCGGGGCTGGGCGTCCAGGCACCGTCGGACCGCTGGCCGATCTCCTGGATGAGCTCGTACCCGTGGCGCGGCTGCTCGGCGAGCAGCAGCAGGATGGCGGCGCGGACGTCGCCGCGAGGGCGCGGGCCGCGACGGGGGCCGCCGAACCCGAAGCCGGGACCGCCGAAGCCGGGACCGCCGAAGCCGGGGCCGCCGTGCCTGTGCCCTCGACCTCGGCCACGTCCGCGACCGGGCTCGATGGGGGAGTCGCCGTCGACGGACTCCGGACGGAAGCGGCGCTCGCCGAAGGCCGGCTGCCCCGCCATGTCAGTGTTGTTGAACCTCATGGGAGATCCTCCTGTTCTATCTCGATACAGTGACGATATATCGCGACAGGTCAGTTGGCAAGAGGGCGGGTGGGGACGTGCGGGCGGCGTGCGGTGGGCGGCTGCGCGGGGGTGGGCCGTCTCATGGGTCAGCGGGTCCCGCGCCCCACGGGACAATGGCTGGATGAGCGCGACCGTGCAGGCGAAGGGTGTGGCCGCTGCCTTTGGGGAACGGACGTTGTTCTCCGGCCTGGACCTCGTGGTCGCGCCGGGCGACGTCGTCGGCCTCGTGGGCCCCAACGGCGCCGGCAAGTCGACGTTGCTGCACATCCTCGGCGGGGAGCGCCGGCCCGACGCGGGCAGCGTGAGCGTCAGCCCCGCGCACGCCCAGCTCGGCCATCTCGCCCAGGAGATCGAGCGCCGCCCCGGCGAGACCGTCCGCGAGCACCTCGAGCGCCGCACCGGGGTCGCCGACGCCCAGTCCGCGATGGACGCCGCGGCCGAGGCCCTCGCCACCGAGGCACCCGGCTCCGACGACGGGTACGGCGAGGCGCTGGAGGCCTGGCTCGCCCTCGGCGGCGCCGACCTCGAGTCCCGCCTCGGCAGCGTCACCGACGAGCTCGGCCTCACCGTCGACCTCGACCACCCGATGACGGCGCTCTCCGGAGGGCAGGCGGCACGGGTCGGCCTCGCCGCGCTGCTGCTCTCGCGCTTCGACCTCTACCTGCTCGACGAGCCCACCAACGACCTCGACGCCGAGGGTCTTGACCTGCTGGAGGACTTCGTCGAGCGCTCGCAGGCGCCGATCGTCGTGGTCAGCCACGACCGTGAGTTCCTCAGCCGCACCGTGACGACGGTCGTGGAGATCGACCGCAGCCTGCAGCGCGTCCTCACCTACGGCGGCAGCTACGACGCGTACCTGGAGGAGCGCTCCATCGCGCGACGCCGGGCCCGCGAGGCCTACGACGACTACGCCACCCGCCTCGGCGGCCTCCAGTCCCGCGCCCGGATGCAGCGCGCGTGGATGGAGAAGGGCGTGAAGAACGCCCGGCGCAAGGTCAAGGACAACGACAAGATCGGCCGCAAGTTCCGCTCGGAGGCCACCGAGAAGCAGGCGGCCAAGGCGCGTCAGACGGAGAAGATGATCAGCAGGCTGGAGGTCGTCGAGGAGCCGCGCAAGGAGTGGCAGCTGCAGATGAGCATCGCGACGGCGGCCCGCTCCGGGGCCGTGGTCGCCGTCGCGCGCGGGGCCGTCGTCGAGCGGGGCCGGTTCCGGCTGGGGCCGGTGGACCTGCAGATCGCCTGGAAGGACCGGGTCGCGGTCACCGGGCCGAACGGCGCGGGCAAGTCGACGCTGCTCGCGCTGCTGCTCGGGCGGCTGGCGCCGACCTCCGGCGCCGTCGAGCTCGGCTCGGGCGTGCTGGTCGGCGAGGTCGACCAGGCGCGCGCCGCGTTCGAGGGCGACGAGCCGCTCGGCGACGCCTTCGCCCGCGAGGTCCCGGACTGGCCGACGGCCGACGTGCGCACGCTGTTGGCGAAGTTCGGCCTGGTCGCGCACCACATCACCCGGCCGGCGTCCTCGCAGTCACCGGGTGAGCGCACCCGCGCGGCGCTCGCGCTGCTCCAGGCCCGCGGGGTGAACCTGCTGGTGCTCGACGAGCCGACGAACCACCTCGACCTGCCGGCCATCGAGCAGCTCGAGGCGGCGATGGACACCTTCGAGGGGACGATCCTGCTGGTCACCCACGACCGCCGGATGCTCGAGACCGTGCGGCTGACGCGGCGGCTGCACGTGGAGGACGGCGTGGTGGTCGAGGTGACGCAGGACTGAGCGCGTCGCCGGGCCCGTCGCCTGCGCCCCGCCGTCGGTGGCAGCATGGCCGGGTGAGCAACCCGATCCCCAGCCTCGACGTGCCGACCGGTCAGCGCCGGAAGGCCTCCACCCGTGCCGACCTCGCCGCAGCCGGAGCCGATGCGCTCGGCGTGGTCGTCTTCGTCCTCGTCGGTCGTCGCTCGCACGACGAAGGCTCCGTCGTGCTCGGCACACTGACCACGGCCTGGCCGTTCCTCGCCGGGGCTGGGCTCGGCTGGCTCGCCCTGCTGGGGTTGCGGGCGAACGGCCGCGACTGGACGGCGGCCTCCCTGCCCGCCGGGGCGAGCGTGCTCGCCGGGACGGTCGTCGGCGGGATGCTGCTGCGGCGCCTCTCCGGGACGGGCGGGACCCCGGTCTCGTTCGTCGTGGTCGCCACGACGTTCCTCGCCCTCGCGCTGCTCGGGTGGCGTGGGGTCGTGCACGTCCGGAGCCGTCGCGGCTGATCCCACTCGCTACGCGACCACCAGCCACAGACCCGCCGTCGACGTCGCGACGAGCGCCACCGTCGCGAACACGTCCGGTGACATCGCGGAGGCGAGTCGCCGTCCGGCGAGCGCCCCCACCACGATCCCTGGCACCAGCGCCGCACTGATCACCAGCGACGCCGGTGTGATGAGCCCGAGGTCGACGCTCAACGGCACCTTGAGCACGTTCACCACGAAGAAGAACCAGGCGACCGTCCCGAGGAAGGCCCGCGGGGCGACACCGAGCCGCAGCAGGTAGAGCGTCATCATCGGCCCACCGGCGTTGGCGACCATCGTCGAGAAGCCGGCGCCGGTGCCGAGCGCGAGCGATGCCAGGCTCCGGTCGCCCGGGACGGAGGGGGCACCGACCGCCCTGGCCGCGCGCCGACGCCGCACCAGCTCCCCCAACCCGCTGATCATCAGGAGTACGCCGATCACCCGGCCTGTCGCGCCTGCGCTCGCCGACCGCACCGTCCAGAACCCGAGCGCCAGCCCCACGGTCACCGCGGGCAGCAGTCGGAGCAGGATCCGCACCTCCACGTGGCGCGCGTACATGCCGAGCGCCATGAGGTCGCCGACGAGGAGGACGGGGAGCACGACCCCGGTCGAGGCGACCGGCGGCAGGACCGTCGCGAGCAGCGCCGCACCGAAGGAGCCCACGGCCGGGACGGCCGCCTTGGAGACCCCGAAGATCACCGTCGCCAGGGTGCCGACCACGACGACGGTCCAGGTCAGGTGCATGCCGTGACGCTAGCGGAGGCCGGGTCCCACCCGGGAACGACGACGCCCGACCGGCACGGTGCCGACCGGGCGTCGTCGTTCATCCGGCGTGCTTCCCGCTCACCGCGGCATCGGCGTCAGTGTCACGTACTCCTCGATCCCGCCGTCCCGCAGGCAGATCTCGATGATCTGCCTGCCCAGCGGGTCCAGCTCCTCGGTGAGGAACTGCTGGAGCTCGCTCTTGAAGAAGTCCGTGAGGATCTTCGCGCCGATGTCGTAGGCCTCCTCGCCCACCTGGGACTGGTAGGCGGGGCGCAGCAGGGTCGGGCGCACCTGCTGGCCGTCGAGCTTGATCTCCTTGGGCGTGTACCCGAACAGCGCGAGCCGGGCGGGGCTGAAGTTCTCCATCGAGAACCGGCCGACGCCGCGTCGGGCCATGTACTCGCGGGTCAGCCACTCGGCGGCGAAGCCGACGTTGTAGGCACCGATGTGCTGGTTGGGCGTCAGCACGTATCGGGTGCGGTCGGCGGCGACGATCTGGCGCAGCAGCAGGTTCGCCGCGGCGACCTTGGTACCGGTGGAGAACGGCCAGTACGAGCCGACGCCCTCCGAGACCATGCCGCCGTGCTTGATGGTCTTCTTCTCCGCCTTCGACTCGCCGATCGAGGGGTTCTTGTCCCCGCGCGGGGCGATCAGCCGCCACAACCACGCCACCGACGGCGGGACGACGTGCATCATCCCCATGATCCCGTAGCTCGGTGCGTTGCGGGTGCACGCCGGCATCCTGACGCCGAAGGTGCGGACGTCGACCTGCTGGGGCTCGTCGACCAGGTGCGCGAACTCCTTGCGGGAGATGACGACCCGTGGGTTGGGGCACGGCTTCCCGGTGGAGTCGATCGTGTGCTCCCACGGCAGGACCGTCGCGCCGGGCGCCCCCTGGATGCTGAGGAAGATCAGCGGCTCCTTGGGGTGGATGAAGGCGCGTTCCAGGTGCGCGTCCTCGCCGTACTTGGTGAGGTTGTCGACCCGGACGAACCAGCCGGCCTCGGCGTCCGCGACGGTCAGGTGCCCGTCGCCGTGCTGGTAGGCCGGGTGGCAGAGCGTCATGTCGTCCGTCACCGGGGACAGCGTGCTCGTCTCACCAAGGGTGATGAGGTACGGCTCCTCGGTCACGACGTTGGTACCGACGAGGATGCGGCCGTCCTCCTCGCGCCGGATCTCCTGGCACATCTCGGACTTGCCGCCGCCCGAGGCGCCCTCGTGCATGACGACGATCTCGTTCTCGTACGGCGTGCGCACCCGGACGGACGAGGCGTGGGCGGTGAGCCAGCCCTCGTGCTCGCCGATGTCCAGCAGCACGGAGAAGACGCCCTTCTTCGCGCTGGGCCCCGGGTAGAGGTTGTAGGCGAAGACCTCGTGCAGCGTGTCCGTGCGGTCGTGCACGACGACCTGGCGGCCGCCGAAGTGCGTGTGCCGGAACGGCGGCGCGACGTAGAGGATCGACCGCGGCGTGAACGCCCCGAGCTCGTCGAAGGTCACCCAGCCCTGAAGGTCGACGAGCGTGAGCGCGAAGAACGCGGCGTTCGCCGGGATGATCGCCAGCGAGGGGTAGCCGTACTGCAGGCCACCGGCCTTGAAGGGGACGACGATGAGCTGCTGCTCGCTCAGCCAGGTCAGGGTCTCGGCCTTGGTCGGGGCGAACTCCGCTCCGAAGGTGTCGCGGTAGCGCGGCTTGTCGGTGGGCAGGTCGTCGGCGATCTGCATGCAGTCCGGGTCGCGCCGGCGCATGTAGTCCTCGGTGTAGTTGACGGCGATGCCGTTCTTGCAGCCGACGACGTCGGCCTCCTTGAACGGGCTGCCGTTGACGTCGTAGACGACGTCGAAGACGGGATCGCCGTCCGGGCCGAGGCAGAGCTCGTAGAGCTCGGCGCGTGTCGCCGGGACGAGGACGTCCCCACAGGCGTCGAGGGCCGCCCGCACCGCAGGCGGCAGGTCCAGGTCGGCAAGAACGGGGTGGACGTCGATCGACACGGAGCTGCTCCTCGCGTTCTGGGGAGCCGGCGTCCCCCGCGGGAGCGTGAGGGCCGACTTGACCCAGACGTTACGTCCAGCAGGTCAGGACCCGGTAGGACCTTCGGAGCAGGTGCTCAGGATGCGGACAGCGCGTCGAATACCGCATTCTGACCGGGTCCGGTGCTGCATTGAGCCAGAGCTTCACCAAGAAATAGTCAAGTCATTTCCGGTGGCGACGGAATGTGAGGGTCGGGTGCGGGCGGTGAGGCTCGGGGAGGGCTCAGTCCCAGAACGGGGGGAGCTCGTCGCTCCCGCCGGTGAGGTGGGCGAGCTCGATGTCGATCTGGTCGAGCACGACGGCCTCGCGGACGATCTCGAGCGTCTGCATCACGGTCTCACTTCAATGGTGGCGGGTAGGTCTACACAGGTATCGTCACAGGTCAGCGCATTCTAAACATGGGACCTCTGGCCTGACCGGGTGTCGAGGGCGGCATGGTCACCCGTTCGGCGCCATGCGGTGCCCGGCGGGGTGCGCCCGGGCTCCGAGCCGGGGCGGTCGGCACCGGCGAGCACCTGACGGGACGGGGCCGATGAGCCGCTCGCAGATCGCCCGCCCGCTCGCGGGGCGTTCATCAGAGCACGCGAGAATTGTCACGTCTCCTGAGCGGCAACGCATTGTCGTTGCGCCCGAAAGGCCGCGCCGTGCGCGAACGCGTCACATTCACACGACGAGTGCCCAGCTCCCGAGCGACGAGGTCGGCGCGACGCCCGTCGACCCGCTCAGTCCTCGATCGGCGTGAGGAGGAAGAGCGGGATGAGGCGGTCGGTCCGCGTGGCGTACTGGGCGTAGTCGGGCCAGACGGCGACGGAGCGTTCCCACCAGAGCTCGCGCTCCGCGTCGGCGAGCTCACGGGCGGTGTAGTCGCGGCGGACGGCGCCGTCCTGGAGCTCGACCTGCGGGTGCGTGACGAGGTTGTGGTACCAGGTCGGGTGCTCCGGGGCGCCACCCTTGGAGGCGACGACGACGTACTGGCCGTCGTGCTCGACGCGCATCAGCGGCGTCTTGCGGAGCTTCCCGCTCCGCGCGCCGACGGAGGTCAGCACGATGATCGGGACGCCACCCATCGTGTTCGCCTCGGCGCCGGCCGAGGCCTCGAACAGCTCGGCCTGCTCACGCGCGTGGGTGGAGGTGGAGGGTGCGTACTCACCGGTCAAGGGCATGTCTCCTCAACACGGGCAGGCCGTCGGAGATTCCGGCCAACACGGGCAGGCCGTCGGAGATCCCGGCCCGTGCCGGACGGACTCGTTGACCAAGTGTGATCTACGCCACTACCGTGAGAGCGGCTCGGCGGTCCGTCTGCAGCGCTGCACCGCGGGTCCTTGACCGTGAGGTCGGTGGGGGAGCGCCCACGAACGGGTGCACCCGGAGCCCCTGCCCCGGGTGCACCCTTGGGCCTCTGCCGGCTCGGTGCCGAGTCCACGGGATCTCCTCGGCGAGGGAGGCGGCCCCCCGTCGGAGGGAGCAGGTGTCCCGTCAGGTGAGGTGCGGAGCGGGTCCTTGATCGGGCTCGTCGTCGACGGCGTCTTCTCGTTCCCGCTCGGGCGGCACTCGTCGAGCGGCCACCTCGTCCCGGTCATGGGCTGCGACGTCGCGCCGCTGCCGTGCCCGGTCGCGGTCATCTGCCCCGTCCTTGCGCAGATCCGCTGCCTGTTGACGGCGATCGGTCGCTTCCGGTCGTCCGATCCCCGGGTGGTGCTCGCCACCCTCAGTCGCACCCGTGCCTGGGTCGGGGACGGCATCGTCGCGGTGGTCGGCGGCGGTGTCGCCCGCTGCGGTGTCGCCCTCATGGACGTCTGCCATCTGGTCGCGCAGGTCGGCGACGGCGTCGCGCAGGTCGGCGGCGCCATCGCGTTCGTCCGCCACGGCGTCGCGCTGGTCGGCCCGCCCCTGACGGGGATCGCCGGTGGCGGGGCTCCCCGTGCCGATCGCATCGCCGAGCGGGCCGCCTGTGTCGCGGGCGGCCGCTTGAGCTCTCGGGCCGATGCCGGCTCGGCGCTCCGCGAGCCAGCGAGCCAACGCTTCGGCATCGAGCGGGTGGCCGAGGAGGTAACCCTGGGCGTAGTCGCAGCCCATCTGGCTGAGCAGCTCGAGCTGCTCAGAGGTCTCGACCCCTTCGGCGACGGCCCGGATCCCGACGGCGTGGGCGAGCGCGATCGTCGAGGCGACGATCACGGTGTCCGCGTGGTCGGCGCCGAGGCCCGCGACGAAGGACTGGTCGATCTTGATCCGATCGACCGGGAAGTGCTTGAGGTAGACCAGCGACGAGTAGCCCGTGCCGAAGTCGTCAAGATCCAGCTTCACGCCCATCGCCTTGATCTCCTCGAGGGTCGCGACGGCGACGCTGAGGTCGTCCATCAGGGCCGTCTCGGTGATCTCCACGACGAGGTCCTCAGGGGGGCAGCCCGAGTCGCGCAGGGCGGCGTCGAGCATCGCGACGAGTCCCGGGTCGCCGAGCTGCCGCCCCGAGACGTTGATGCTCACGCTGAACGGCCCACCGTCGGCGGGTCGAAGCTCGACCGCGGCTCGGCAGGCCGCGCGTGCGACCCAGGCGCCGAGCGGGATGATCTGCCCGGTGCGCTCGGCCACCTCGATGAAGGACGCCGGCCTCAGCAGGCCCACCCCCGGGCGTTCCCATCGCACCAGTGCCTCGACACCGACCACGGCGTCGTCGGCGAGCTCGACGATGGGCTGGTAGTGCAGGCGCAGCTCGTCGTTCGCGATCCCGTCGTGCAGGTCGGCGTCGAGACGGAGCGCACCGGTCGGCCCGGAGGGCGCCCCGTTCGAGTACCAGGCCACACGGTCCCGACCGGCGTCCTTGGCGGCCCGCAGAGCGCCCATCGCCGCGGGCAGCAGGCCGGCGACGGGGACCGTCGCACTGGTGGCGATGCCCATGCTGGGAGTGAAGCGCAGCCGGTCGGCACCGACCTGGAACGGCTCGTGCAGACTCGTCATGACCGACCGGCTCAGGTCGGTCAGGTCCGTGGTCGCGTCCTGCGTGTCGACGACCCAGACGAAGACCTCCGGTTGCCACCTGCCCAGGTAGGCCGCGGTCGGCACAGACGCGAGGCGCCGCGCGAGGTCCTGGAGGACCTCGTCGAAGACATCGGGACCGTAGGCCTCGTTGACCGAGGCCAGTGCGTCGAGGTCCAGCGCCGCGACCCCTCGGTACCAGCCGTCCGGGACCTGCTCGGTCAGACGTTCCTGCAGGTCCTCCTTCGCGGGCAGTCCGGTGAGCTCGTCACGCGAGGCGCTCCACGACGGCTGGGCGGGGACGGCTCGAGCGGGCAAGGGCCTCGCACCGGGGGCGGGGCCGGGAGATCGGCCCTCCTCGGGGGCTGTCCGGAGGATCGCGACGGCACCGGCGAAACCACCACCTGCCTGGATCGACGCGGTGAGCACGCGTACCGGGCCGCGCGTCTCCCCGTGGCCCAGGTCGTGGGTGGACGGTGGTAGCCCGGGGCGTCCACCGACGAGCTCCGCCCACGCCCGGTCGAACTCGCCGCGACGTCCGACCGGGATGAGGTCGCTCACCCCGGCGTCGATCACCGTGTCCCGCGGGAGGCCGAGCAGCGCCTCGGCAGCGGGGTTCCACTCGCAGATCCTGCCGACGGCATCGACGATCACGATGGCGTCGGGGGAGTGCTCGAGCAGCGCCATGTACTGCCGGCGCCTCAGCTCGGCGACGAGCTCCCGATCGGTCACCGCACGGTCTGGCCCCGGCCAGGCCGGCGCGGCGCGGGGGGAGAGGTACTGGCGGAGCTGACGCGACGTCATCGGCCCACACCTCCACAGATGTCAAAGGGCGCAGGGGAACGAACCCCCTGCGTCTTGTTCTGGAGGTTACGCTCACTCGCGTGCATTGTGACTACCTGTCACAGACCCCTTCGAGCCGCGCTGGATCGGTCGACACCACCTACCGCCCGCCCGCGACGCTCGCGATCGTGGTCGGGCCGGTCGGTCGCCCCACCTCGCAGAGCCGGACGATCGCCCTCGCCGACGTGCGGACGGGCTCAGGCGCCGCCGGTCGTCGCCTGAGCCGCGTCGTCGAGGATCTCCTCGGCGTTCGCCGCGATCCAGCCCATCAGCGGGAGCAGGTGCGCCGTCAGCGCGTGGCCACGGTCGGTGAGCGAGTAGCTCACGCGCGGCGGCACCACGGCCGCGGCCTCGCGCAGCACGAAGCCGTCCCGCTCGAGCGTGCGGAGAGTCTGGGCGAGCATCTTCTCGCTGATCCCCTCGACGGTGCGGCGTAGCTCCCCCCAGCGCAGCGTCCCCTCGGTCAGGGCGATGAGGATGAGGACGCCCCAGGTGCTGGTGACGTGGTCGAGGACCTGCCGACTGGGGCAGCGGGAGGGGAGAACGCCCTCGGGCCAGAACTTCTTGAAGCCGGTGACCTGGGAACTTACCGTCATGTGCGTACCTTACTCGGAAGTGGGTACCCGACATCGGGAACGTATGGTGCTCGACTCCGGTTGTCGCTCGCGGCGGCCGCACCTCGCGACCGTCGTCCCGTCCCTTGGAGGAAGCATGTCCATCGTCGTCACCGGAGCCACCGGCCACCTCGGTCGCCTCATCGTCGAGGACCTCCTCGATCACGGCGTCCCCGCCGAGCAGATCGTCGCCACTGGCCGCCGGATCGAGACGCTGGCCGACCTCACCGAGCGCGGCGTGCGTGTCGTCGGCGCCGACATGGAGGCCCCCGAGAGCCTGCGGGCAGCGGTCGCGGGTGCCGACACGGTGATGCTCGTCTCGGGAACGGCCTTCGGGCGGCGGGCCGAGCAGCACGGGAACGTCATCGCCGCTGCCGTCGCCGAGGGCGTGCGTCGCGTGGTCTACACGAGTGCCCCGCACGCTGACACCTCCGCCCTCGTCCTGGCCCCGGAGCACAAGGCGACGGAGGAGACCCTCGCGGCGTCCGGCCTGGTCACCACGATCCTGCGCAACAACTGGTACACCGAGAACTACCTCGGGGCCCTCGATCAGGCGCGTGCCACGGGCGAGATCACCGCCGCGGTCGGCCAGGGCCGCGTGGCGAGCGCCACCCGTGCGGACCTCGCCGCGGGCGCCGGTGCCGTCCTGCGCAGCAGCGCTCACGACGGTGCGGTCCTCGAGCTCTCGGGCGACACCGCCTGGACGCACGTGGAGCTCGCCGCCGCCGCAGCGGAGGTCTTCGGCCGACCCGTCACCTACCGCGAGGTGGACGACGCGGAACGCGTCGCCGGCCTCCTCGCGGCCGGGATGGACGAGGGCACGGCCGGTTTCTTCCTCGCCGTCGACCGCAACATCCGCGACGGTGCGCTCGCCAACGCGACCGGGGACCTCGCCGCGCTGCTCGGCCACCCGACGACCTCGCTCGTCGACGGTCTGCGTGCCTCCGCCGGGAGCCTCATCGGGCACTGACGGACGGCTCTGCCCCGTGCAGCCCCTCGGCCGCGGGGCAGAGCCGCCGCGCGGCCGTCACTCGAAGCGGCTCGGGTCCCCTGCGCCGACGCGCACGACCTCGGGGTAGCCCTGGGACCAGTCCACGACGGTCGTCGGCTCGTGCGGCGTCTCGCCGGCGTCGATCACCACGTCGACCAGGTGGTCGAGCGCCTCCTTCACGGCCCAGCCGTCCGTCATCGGCTCGTCCTGGCCGGGCAGCAGGAGCGTGCTCGAGAGCATCGGCTCACCCAGTGCCCGCAGCAGCGCCAGGGCCACCGGCCGATCCGTGATCCGGACGCCCACCGTCTTGTTCCGGGTGTGCGCGAGGCGCCGCGGCACCTCCTTCGTCGCAGGAAGGATGAACGTGTACGGCCCGGGCGTCGCCGACTTGATCGCGCGGAACTGGGCGTTGTCCAGCAGCACGAACTGCCCGAGCTGCGCGAAGTCCGCGCACATCAGCGTGAAGTGGTGCCTGTCGCCGAGCTGACGGATCTGCCGGATGCGGTCGGCAGCGGTGTGGCTGTCCAGCCGGGCGCCGAACGCGTACCCGGAGTCGGTGGGGTAGGCGATCAGGGCGTCCTCGGCGAGCATGGCGGCGACCTGCGCGACCGCGCGTGGCTGCGGGTCCTGCGGGTGCATCTCGACGTAGCGAGCCATGACCTGAGCGTATGCCTCGGGAGGCGGCCGTCTACTCGGCCTTCGGCAGCTTGTCGACGAGGTGCGCCGGCACGACGTCGTAGTGGTCGAAGGTCGTGGTGAACGAGCCGCGCCCGCCGGTCAGCGAGCGCAGGTCGAGCACGTAGCGCGCGATCTCCGCATCGGGTACGAGCGCCTGGATCTCGAAGCGGCCGTCGGGCAGGGCCTGGGTGCCGGCGATCCGCCCGCGTCGTGCGGACAGGTCGCCCATCACGTCGCCCTGGAGCGCAGCCGGGACGAGAACGGTGACCAGGGAGACGGGCTCGAGGACGACGGTCCCCGCCTTGGCCAGGGCCTCGCGCAACCCGTGGGCAGCTGCCGTCCGGAACGCCATCTCCGAGGAGTCCACGGGGTGGAACTTGCCGTCGTAGGCCTCGACCTCGACGTCGACGACCGGGAACCCGTGCAGTCCGCCGGCCGTCATCGCCTCGTGCACGCCCTTCTCCACCGCCGGGATGAAGTTGCGCGGGATCGAGCCGCCGACGATCTTGTCGACGAACGCGCTGCCCTCGCCGCGGGCGCGGGGCCGCACGCGCAGCTGTGCGACCGCGAACTGCCCGTGCCCGCCGGACTGCTTCTTCAGCTTGCCCTCGGCCTCCGTCGCCACGGCGATCGTCTCGCGGTAGGCGATCCGGACGTCCTCGGTCGTGACGTTCACGCCGAACTTGCGGCTCAGCCGCTCCATCGCGACGACGAGGTGGGTGTCGCCGGTGCCTCGCAGGATCGTCTGGCCGCTCTGCGGGTCGCGGTCGATGACGAGCGTCGGGTCCTCCGCGACCAGGCGCTGCAGGGCGCTGGAGAGCTTGTCGTCGTCGGCCTGGGTCAGCGGGTTGAGCGCCAGGGCGTAGGGGGTCGGCCGTGGTGCCGGGCCCATCGGCGTGACGGCCGTGCCCCGCACCGAGAGCGTCGAGCCGGTCGGGGAGCCGGAGAGCTTGGCGACCGCCGCGACGTCACCGGCGACCACCCGGTCGACCGGCAGGTGTTCCTTGCCGCGCAGCCGGAAGAGGCCGTGCATGCGCTCGTCGGCCCCGGTCACCGAGTTCACCAGGTGCATGTCGGTGGTCACGGTGCCGGCGAGCACCTTGAAGACGGAGACCTGGCCGACGAACGGGTCGGCGACCGTGCGGAAGACGTGCACGAGGACGTCCCCCTGCGGGTCGGCCGCGATCTCCAGGACGTCGGCGCCGTCGGGGGTGCGCACGTGGGACGGGCGGTCCGCAGGCGAGGGGGCGAGCTCGCAGAGGAAGTCGGCGAGGCGGTCGACCGCGACGCCCGTCGCGGCCGAGCCGACGAGCACCGGGAACGCCAGGCAGTCGCGGACCTCGTGGACCAGGGCGTGCTCGAGCGCGGCAGCGTCCGGCACGTCGCCGGACAGGTAGCGCTCGAGCTGCTCGTCGTCCCCCGAGACGATCTCCTCGGCGATCTCCTCGTGCAGCAGCTGCTCCTGGTCGGCGACCTCGGCCGGCATCGCTGCCGCGGCGTGGCTGCCGTCGTCGGCGTAGTCGAGCGCGGTGTCGGAGAGGACGTCGGCGACTCCGTGGAACTCGGTCTCCTCGCCGAGCGGCAGCTCGAGCGGGACGATCCCGGCCCCGAAGACCTCGCGGAGCTGGGCGAGGACGCGCTGGAAGTCGGCGCGCGGCTTGTCCTCCTTGGTGACGAACACCAGCCGGGGGATCCCGGCCTCGGCGCACTGCTGCCAGACGAGCTCGGTGCCCACCTCGACCCCGTCGACGGCGCTCACCACGATCACGGCGAGGTCGGCCACGGCGAGCGCGGCGTCCACCCCACCGGCGAAGTCGGCGTACCCGGGGGTGTCGAGGAGGTTCACGGTGTAGCCGGAACCGTCCGACGCCTTCCACTCGAACGGGGCGATGGCCGGCGAGAGGGAGATCCCGCGCTTGATCTCTTCGGGCTCGGTGTCGCAGACGGTGGTTCCGTCCTCGACGCGTCCGAGTCGCGGTATGACGCCTGCACGATGCAGCAGTGCTTCGGCGAGGGTGGTCTTGCCGACACCGCTGTGGCCCACCAGGGCCACGTTGCGGATCAACGGCGTCGCTGCCTGGTCCATGTCGGATCTCCTTCGTTGGAGTGGCCCTTGGATGCAGGCTAGTCACGTCGGGGGTGGAGGAGACTGTGACCATCGTCCGGGTCCGGGACCCTTGGTCCGGGGGCGATGGACCCGGTACCGTGTCCCCAGGCGATGGGACCGGTCTCATCGGAACATGCAGAAAGGCAACCATGCGCTACGGGCACTTCGACGACGAGACCCGCGAGTACGTCATCACGACGCCGCACACCCCCGCCCCGTGGATCAACTACCTCGGGTCGCAGGACTTCTTCTCCCTGATCTCCCACCAGGGCGGCGGCTACTCCTTCTACCGCGACGCGCGCATGCGCCGGATCACGCGGTACCGCTACAACAACATCCCGAACGACGTGGGCGGCCGGTACTTCTTCGTCAACGACGCAGGTGACGTCTGGACCCCGACCTGGTTGCCGGTCAAGGCCGACCTCGACCACTTCGAGACGCGCCACGGGATGGGCTACACGCAGATCACCGGTGAGCGCGGCGGGCTGCGCGTCGAGTCGCTGCACTTCGTCCCGGTCGACGAGGACGCGGAGATCGCGCGCGTCACGGTGACGAACACCTCGGACACGACCAAGACCCCGACGCTCTTCTCGTACGTCGAGTTCGCCCTGTGGAACGCCCAGGACGACCAGACGAACTACCAGCGCAACCTGTCGATCGGCGAGGTCGAGGTCGAGCAGGACGGGCCGCACGGCTCTGCCGTCTACCACCGCACCGAGTACCGCGAGCGCCGCGACCACTACGCGGTGCACGCCGTCAACGCCACGGCCGTCGGCTTCGACACGGACCGCGACACCTTCGTCGGGGCCTACAACGGCCTGGGTGAGTCGGCCGTCCCGCGCGCCGGCCGGTCCGCCGACTCGGTGGCCTCCGGCTGGTACCCGATCGGTTCGCTCAGCCTGAACCCGACCCTCGCGCCGGGGGAGCAGGTCACCTACACCTTCGTCCTGGGCTACCTGGAGAACCCGGCCGACGCCAAGTGGGCGGACGGCGCGCACCAGGTCGTCAACAAGGAGCGCGCCCACGCGCTGCTGTCCCGGTTCGCGACCACCGAGCAGACCGACGCCGCGTTCGAGGCGTTGCGCGACTACTGGACGGGCCTGTTGTCGACCTACTCGGTCACCTCGACCGATCCCAAGCTCGACCGGATGGTCAACATCTGGAACCAGTACCAGTGCATGGTCACCTTCACCATGTCGCGCTCGGCGTCCTACTTCGAGACGGGCATCGGGCGGGGGATGGGCTTCCGCGACTCCAGCCAGGACCTGCTGGGCTTCGTCCACCTGGTGCCCGAACGCGCGCGCGAGCGGATCCTGGACATCGCGGCGACGCAGTTCCCCGACGGCTCGGCGTACCACCAGTACCAGCCGCTGACCAAGCGCGGGAACTACGACGTGGGCTCCGGCTTCAACGACGACCCGCTGTGGCTGGTCGCAGGTGTCGCGGCCTACCTCAAGGAGACCGGCGACTGGTCGATCCTCGACGAGCAGGTGGCCTTCGACAACGACGACGCCCTCGCCGACTCGCTGCTGGAGCACCTGAGCCGCGCGTTCGGCTACGTCGTCGCGCACCGCGGGCCGCACGGCCTCCCGCTGATCGGCCGTGCCGACTGGAACGACTGCCTCAACCTCAACTGCTTCTCCACGGAGCCCGGTGAGTCCTTCCAGACCACCGAGAACCAGGCAGGCGGCGTCGCCGAGTCGTTGTTCATCGCGGCCCAGTTCGTGCTCTACGGCGAGCAGTACGCGCAGATCGCCGAGCGCCACGGGCGCAGCGACGTGGCGGCCGCGGCCCGGATCGAGGTCGAGGCGATGCGGTCGGCCGTGCTCGAGCACGGCTGGGACGGGCGCTGGTTCCTGCGGGCCTACGACTTCTACGGCAACAAGGTCGGCACCGACGAGCACCCGGAGGGCAAGATCTGGATCGAGCCGCAGGGCTTCGCCGTGATGGCCGGGATCGGCCACGACGCGGCTGCCGACGGCGGGCCGTCGATCGCCCAGACCGCGCTGGACTCCGTCGACGAGATGCTCGCCACCCCGCACGGCATGGTGCTCCAGTACCCGGCCTACACGACGTACAAGATCGAGCTGGGTGAGGTCTCCACCTACCCGCCGGGCTACAAGGAGAACGGCGGGATCTTCTGCCACAACAACCCGTGGGTGATCATCGGCCAGACCATGCTCGGCCATGGCGAGCGTGCGTTCGACTACTACAAGCGGATCACCCCCGCCTACCGCGAGGACATCTCCGAGGTCCACAAGCAGGAGCCGTACGTCTACGCCCAGATGATCGCCGGCAAGGAAGCCGTGCGCCACGGCGAGGCGAAGAACTCCTGGCTGACCGGCACGGCGGCCTGGAACTTCGTGGCCGTCAGCCAGCACCTGCTCGGGGTCCGTCCCGGCTGGGAGGGTCTGATCGTCGACCCGCAGATCGGGCCGGAGGTTCCCGAGTTCACGGTGCGCCGCGTCGCGCGTGGGGCGACCTACGAGATCACGGTGCGCAACTCCGGCGCCGAGGGCTCGCGGGCCCGGTTGACCGTCGACGGTGTCGCGATCGAGGGCAACGAGGTCCCCTACGCGCCCGCCGGCGCGGTGGTGCGGGTCGAGGCCGTCCTGTGAGGTCCTGACGACGCAGGAGGGGCGGGCGCCCGCAGGCGCCCGCCCCTCCAGTCGTCGGTCCTGCGGGGCTCAGCCTGCCGCGAGGATGTCGACGACGAAGATCAGCGTCGAGTTCGGCGGGATGGTCTCGCCCGAGCCGGTCTCGCCGTAGGCGAGGTCGGGGGGGATGACCAGCAGGACCTGGCTGCCGACCGTCTGCCCGACGAGGCCCTGGTCCCAGCCCTTGATGACCTGGCCGGAGCCGATCGGCGTGGTGAACGGTGTGCCCTTGGTCCACGACGAGTCGAACAGGGTGCCGTCGAAGAGCCAGCCGCTGTACTGGAACGTGACCGTCTGGCCGCTGGTCACGGCGGGGCCGGAACCCTTGATGAGCGTCTGGGCGACGAGCGTGGTCGGCTTGGTCGTCCCGGCCGGGACCGTGATCGAGGGCTCGCCGTTGGCCGCGACGGTGACCTTCGGCAGGCCGGCGGGCGGGGTGACGGCCTCGCCGACGGCGCGGCTGGGGACGACCTTGTCGGCCTCGATCGCCAAGATGGTCGCCGGAGCCGCCTCACTCGTCGCCGTCGCGGCGGTCCCGGGAACGGCGAACAGCACGCGGCTGCCGAGCTTCTGGCCGACGAGCGCGCCGATCAGGGCCGGGACGAGCTGGGTGTCCGACATCCCGATGTAGCCCGGGCTCTTGGAGTCCCAGGTCGACCCGAGGACGGTGCCGTCGTCGCCGTTGACCGCGACGTAGTTGATCTCGAGGAGGTCGGTCGCGGTGATCACCGCGCCGGAGCCCGCCTTGTCGAGCCTGGCCACGGGGGCGGTCACGCTGAAGGGCTGGGTGAAGGCCAGGGTCGGCGTCGCGCCGAGGGCGCCCGTGACCTTGACCCCGGCGAGGGCTGCCGTGTCCGCGGCGTCGCTGGTGCTCGTGGCGCTCGGGGTGCTCCCCGACGGGGAGGGGCTCGCCGTGGACCCCGAGCCCCCGGAGCAGCCGGCGAGGAGGGTCGCCACGAGGGCGACGGAGATCAGGGCAACGGCCGGTCGGCGCACAGCGTCGTTCCTTCACGTTCGGGGTTCCCGGGTCGGTCTGGCTTCGTCACCGGGGTGCCCGCGGACGCGAGCCCCCACAGGCTACGTGCTCGGACTGTGTGAACGCTGAGACCATTCGGGCGCCGGCCTCGTCGTGGCCGCTGACCTGGTGCGCGTCCGCCGCCCGCTGAGACGGTGGATATCAACCGGTGAGACGACGCGACTTGGGCGACCCACCCGCCGCGCTTTACAGTGGCGGCGGTCGGCGAGTCCCGGCCAGGCGCGCCACCGGCACAGGTGGTGCCCGGAGCGACGGAGAGACATGGTCCAGCCGAGCAGCACGCCGTCGATACCCGCGCGCCTCGCCGCGGCGCCGGAGCTCGGCCCCAGCATCTCCTTCGAGCTCTTCCCGCCCCGCAGCCCCGCAGCGAGCGAGGCACTGTGGACGACGATCGATCGTCTCGCCGAGGTCGCGCCCGACTTCCTCTCGGTGACCTACGGTGCCTCGGGCTCCTCGCGCGACACCTCGCGTGCCGTCGTCCGTCACGTGATCGAGCACACGGCCGTGCGGCCGGTGGCTCACCTGACGTGCATCGCCTCCGAGCGCGCCGAGCTCCGCGCCATCGCCGAGGGGTTCCTGGCCGACGGGGTCCGTGACTTCCTCGCGCTGCGGGGCGACCCGCCGGCCGGCGTCGACCCGTGGGTGCCGCCCGTCGACGGGCTGGCCCGGGCCAGCGACCTCGTCGCCTTCCTGCGCCAGATCGATCCGGACATCGCCATCGCCGCTGCGGCGACGCCGTCGTGCCTGGCGGCCCCGCCGCTGCCGGACGCGCTGCCGTGCGGCGACCTGATCGCCCTGCGCGCCAAGCAGGAGGCTGGTGCGCAGTACGCGATCACCCAGGTCTTCTTCGAGGCGCAGACCTACCGCCGCTATGTCGCCGCCGCGCGGGAGGCCGGGATCCACCTGCCGATCGTCCCGGGCATCGTGCCGATCGAGGACCCGGCCAGACTGCGGCGCCTGGAGGAGATCAGCGGCGTGCCCGTCCCCCCGGCGCTCCTCGCGCGGCTCGATGCCGAGACCGACGAGGAGCGGCGTCGAGCCGCCGGCCTCGAGCTCGGCGCCGAGCTGGTCGCCGCTGTCCTCGAGGCGGGCGCACCGGGACTCCACCTCTACACGTTCAACCAGGCCAGGGCATCCCTCGCGCTGCTCGACCGGATCGGCCTTCGTCCGTCCCCCGTCGCCCGCTGAGCGCCGCGCCCGGTCGCCGCCCGGGGCTCACTCCGCGACGACGCTCTGCGGCTCCGTCGTCGACATGAGCATGAAGACCTCGCCCGCGGGGCCGGCGACGGTCGCCATCGTGCCGAACGGGCTGGGGCGCGGGTCGGAGAGGACCGAACCGCCGAGGGCGAGGACCCGCGCGACGGCTCGCTCGGTGTCGTCGGTCGCGAAGTAGACGAACCAGGAGGGGCTGGTCCCCTCCGGCTTGCTGCCCGGCCCGCCGAGGCCGCCGACCGGACCGCCTCCCGGCGGGGCGATCGTGACGAACTCGAAGCCCGGCTGGGACATGTCGCCGAAGGTGTAGCCGAAGACGTGCCCGTAGAAGGCCTTGGCCGCCTCGAGGTCCTGCCCGTAGCTCTCGTTCCAGATCACGGCACCGGGCTCGTTCACCAGGCTCGAGCCGATGAGGTCCTGCGCCTGCCACAGGCCGAACTCGGCGCCGACCGGGTCGATGACCGCGGCGAACCGGCCGAACGGCTCGACGGTCTCGGGTCCGACGAGCACCTGGCCACCGGCCTCGGTCACCAGCGCGAGGGTCGCGTCGATGTCGTCCGTCGCGAGATCGGTCGTCCAGGCCGCAGGCTCGCCGCTCTCGCCGACCCCGGCGATCATCTTCCCGCCGCGGTGGGCCATCGAGTAGTAGCCCGTCTCGGGACCGGCGGGCGGAAGGAACTCCCAGCCGAACAGCCCCGTGTAGAAGGCGTGCGCTGCCCGGTGGTCGGGAACGCTGAGCTCCACCCAGGCGGGGGTCCCCGCCGGCCACGGCTCGGTGCGGATCATGGTTGCCTCCCTCTGGCCGCCGGCGGCGGCGCAGGACTCCATCAGAGCACCACGCGCCGACGCGGGCCAGGGAGGCGCGTTGCGGGTGCCCGCCGCGTGGGTCAGGCCGGCTGAGCGAGCCGGAGCGACTCGGCACGACGCGAGTCGGCGCGCAGCCGCCGCAGCGAGAGGACCGTCGCCACCACGGACAGCGCTGCCGCCGCCTGGACGACGAGGAACCCGCCGTGCGAGCCGCGGGCATCGATCAGGGCGCCCGAGAGGGAAGAGCCCAGGGAGACCCCGACCCCGAGGGACGTCCCGACCCAGGTCAGGCCCTCGGTCAGCTGGGACCGCGGGACGATCTGCTGCACGAGCCCGTTGCCGTTGATGATCGTCGGTGCGATCGAGAAGCCGGCGAGGAACATCACGGCGGCCAGCGCGGGAAGGCTGTGCGCCAACCCGAAGAGCGAGACGCCGATCGCCAGGGCGACCATCCCGAGCGCGAAACGCTCCCACAGCGGCCGGACGAAGTGCCGCGAGCCGTACGCCAGGCCGGAGATCATCGACCCGAGGGCGAAGACCGCGAGGATCACCCCGGCGACGCCCTTGTTCCCCCGCTCCTCGGCGAAGGCGACGACGGCGACGTCCGTCGCACCGAAGATCGCTCCCATGGCGACGAAGACGGCGGCCACGACGAGCATCGATCCCGAGCGCATCACGGACCCGTGGGGCGTGCCCTCGGTGCGGACGGACACCGGTGGCTCCGTCTCGCGGAGCCCGAGGAAGACGAGGCCGCCGACGAGCATCGCCGCGATCGGCACCATCAGGCCGGCCGTCGGGGCCACCGTCGTGGCCAGGACGGTCGCGAGGACGGGCCCGACGACGAACACGAGCTCGTCGAGCGCCGACTCCAGCGAGTAGGCCGTGTGCAGGGCGCGGTGGTCGTCCAGGACGTAGGACCACCGCGCGCGGACCAGGGCGCCGATCGACCCGCTGCTCGCGCCGATCAGCACGGCGAGCGCGTACAGCCACCCCGTCGGTGCACCGAGCGCCGCCGCGACCACGAAGCCCGCGATGGCAGCGGCCGAGACGACCGTCGCGGGACGCATCGCACGCGCCTGTCCGTACCGGTCGACGAGGCGGGCGAGGAGGGGTGAGCAGATCGCCTGCACGACGACGTAGACCGCCGAGACGCGACCGGCCAGGCCGTAGGAGCCGTAGATCCCCGAGACGGCGAGAACGATCCCGATGCCGACCATGGAGATCGGCAGCCGGGCGAGCACCCCGGCCGAGGAGAACGCCAGCGCGCCGGGGCGCGCGAGAACCTCCCGGTACGGCTTGAGCATGCCCCTATCGTCGCAGCCTCCGCCGCCGTCGTCGTCCGCTTTCCCACGACGGATCGGCGCGCCCGGCCCGCCGGTTCCGCGCCGTGCCCGCCGGGGACCTCAGCCGAGCGTCTGGGTCACCAGCGCCCGGGCCGCGTCCTGGACCTGGGTGAGGTGCTCGGCCGAGACGAACGACTCGGCATAGACCTTGTAGACGTCCTCGGTGCCCGAGGGCCTTGCGGCGAACCACGCGTGCTCCGTGGTGACCTTGAGCCCGCCGATCGCTGCGCCGTTGCCGGGCGCCTCGACCAGGCGTCCGGTGATCTCCTCGCCGGCGAGGGTGGTCGCGGTGACCTGCTCGGGGCGGAGCGAGCCGAGCGCCTTCTTCTGCTCACGGGTCGCCGGGGCGTCGACCCGGGCGTACCAGGACTCCCCGTGGCGCTCGACCAGGTGTGCGTGCAGCTGGGACGGCGATGAGCCCGTCTTGGCGGTGATCTCCGCGGCGAGGAGGGCGAGCAGCAGCCCGTCCTTGTCCGTCGTCCAGACGCTCCCGTCCATCCGCAGGAAGGAGGCGCCTGCCGACTCCTCCCCACCGAAGCCGACGGAGCCGTCGAGCAGGCCCGGCACGAACCACTTGAAACCGACCGGGACCTCGAGGAGCCGGCGACCGAGGTGCGCGGCGACCTTGTCGATCAAGGCAGAGGAGACGAGCGTCTTGCCCACCGCTGCGTCGGCCGGCCAGCCCGGTCGCCCGCCGCCGTACAGGTAGGCGATGGCAGTGGCCAGGTAGTGGTTCGGGTTCATCAGCCCGGCGTCGGGCGTGACGATGCCGTGCCGGTCGGAGTCGGCGTCGTTGCCCGTCGCCAGGTCGTAGGGGCTGGAACCGCCGGCGCCCGTCATCGAGCGGACCAGTGAGGCCATCGCGTAGGGCGACGAGCAGTCCATCCGGATCTTGCCGTCCCAGTCGAGCGTCATGAAGGCCCAGCGCGGGTCCACCGTGGGGTTGACGACGGTGAGGTCGAGCCCGTGGCGCTCGGCGATCTCGCCCCAGTAGTCGACCGAGGCCCCGCCGAGCGGGTCCGCCCCGATCCGCACCCCGCTCGCGCGGATGAGATCGAGGTCGACGACGTTCGGCAGGTCGGCGACGTAGGCCGACATGAAGTCGTGCTTGAGCGTCGTCGGCGCGGCCAGCGCTGCGGTCAGGCCGATCCGACGCACCGATCCGACGCCGGCCTTGAGGATCGCGTTGGCGCGGTCGGCGATCCAGCCGGTCGCCTCCGAGCCGGCGGGGCCGCCGTGCGGCGGGTTGTACTTGAAGCCCCCGTCGCGCGGCGGGTTGTGCGAGGGGGTCACGACGATGCCGTCGGCCAGCCCGCTGCCCGCGCCACCACGGGTGCGCACCCCCTCGGACGTCCCGGCGCCGTTGTGCAGCAGGATCGCGTGCGAGACCGCGGGGGTCGGGGTGTAGCCGTCGCGGGCGTCGACGTGGACCTCCACGCCGGCCGCGGCGAGCACCTCCAGTGCCGTCTGCCAGGCCGGCAGCGACAACGCGTGCGTGTCGCGACCGAGGAAGAGCGGACCGTCGGTGCCCTGACCGCGCCGGTACTCCACGATGGCCGCAGTGGTCGCGAGGATGTGCGCCTCGTTGAAGGCGGAGTCCAGGCTCGACCCGCGGTGCCCGGACGTGCCGAAGACGACCTGCTGGTCGGGGTTCTCCGGGTCCGGGGAACGGTCGTAGTACGCCCCGATCAGGGCGTCGACGTCGATGAGGTCCTCGGGCAGGGCGGTCGTTCCGGCGCGATCGTGCATGGGTCGATCCTCGCACCGTCGCTGTCTCCTGTGCACCCGTCGCGCCGATCCTTTGCGACGAGGCCGGATCGGGGCGCGGTGAGCCCCGCACAGCCGGACCTCGGTAGGCTCCGCTGCCATGAGCCGATCGGTCGACTTCGTCCTGCGTCCCTTCGAGGGCATCCCCGGCGAGCCGGACTGGGTCGCGATGCGCGAGGTGGTCCCCGCTGCGACCGCGACCGCTCGCACCACCGCCGAGCACGGCGCCCGCGACGTCGTCGTGGCGACCGTGCTGCCGATGTCCTGGGCGGCGCTGCACCGGGGCGACGGCGTGCTCATGCTCGGGCTCCAGCAGCAGGCCGGTTCCGGTGACGCCTCGCGCGATCTGGCTGCTGCGCTCCTGCGGGCCCTGGACGCGCCCGCCGGCACTCCCGTGGCCCAGGACGGCCGACCGGGTGCCGGCCCTCGTCTGCAGGACGTCCTCGATCTCACGGTGCCCTTCGTCGTGACGGTGCACGAGGGCTTCGACTTCTGGGCCGCCGAGGGTGTCGAGCTCGAGCCCGACGCCGCTGCCTCCCTGGAGCGGATGAACGAGACCGTCGTGCCGACGCGTCGCCTCACCTCGGTCGAGGGTGCCTACTGGGCGCGCATGGGGGATCGGGAGTACCTGCGCTGGGCGGTCCCCCAGGACGAGCAGCTCTTCGTCGACGGACTGGCCCGGCTGCACGCCCGGCGCGAGGCCGGCCTCGGCGAGGGCGGGCGGCTCGGCAAGTTCATCGGGGCCTTCCGCTCCTGCGGGGTCCTGGTCCCCGTGTGGGACCTGCCTGTCGGCACCGAGGCCGAGGAGATCGAGACCCCGCTCGCCGAGCTGTCCGCGCGGCTCGACGCAGCGTTCGCCGTCGACGCGCCGCTCACCGCCGACGAGCGTCGGGCGCGGGCCGGGCTCGTCGCCCGTCAGCTCACGCTGCGCTGACGGCCGGGGTCGTCCTCGGCGGCGGCATCGGCGAACATGGCCCGCGGATGACCGGGTGTTGACCAGCCGGTGGCCCACGGCTGGCGCCGGGCGCAACCGTCGATAGGGTTGAGCCCGTGGCACGTCCGGGACGCTCGCAGACGCCGACGCAGCGCGTCGCCGTCGTCATTCCTGCCAAGGACGAGGCCGCACGCATCGCCGCGACGGTGCGCGCCGCGAAGGCCATCCCGCACGTCGACCTCGTGCTCGTCGTCGACGACGGCAGCGAGGACGCCACCCAGCACGTGGCGCGCGACGCCGGTGCGGTCGTCGTGCGGCACTCGCACAACCGCGGCAAGGCCTCGGCGATGGAGACCGGGGCGGCTGTCGTCGCGATGCGCGACGCGGAGGACGTCGCCCCGCGGCTCCTGCTCTTCCTCGACGGCGACCTCGGTGAGTCGGCCGTCAACGCGGCCCCGCTGGTCCCGCCGGTGCTCGACGGCGTCGCCGACATGACGATCGCCCTCCTCCCGCCGCAGCCCGGCGCCGGTGGTCGAGGCATCGTCGTCGGTCTGGCCAGGCGCTCGATCCAGGCGATGACCGGCTGGCTGCCGGCGCAGCCGCTGTCGGGCATCCGCTGCCTGACCCGCGAGGCCTTCGAGGCCGCCACACCGCTCGCCCACGGCTGGGGCGTGGAGACGGGACTGACCATCGACCTCGTCGCCAAGGGTTTCGTGGCCCTGGAGGTGCCGTGCGCGCTGCGCCACCGGCCCTCGGGCACCGACCTCGCCGGCCAGCTGCACCGGGCCGGGCAGTACCGAGACGTCCTCCTGGCGGTCAACACCCGTCGGGTCCGGCGTCTCGCCGGACGCCGGACCGCTCGGCCCCGTCGTCCGTCCGCCACGTAGGCTGACCGGGTGCCTGCGCCCTCTCCTCGTGCTGTGCGCAGGTCCGGCCTGACCCGCCGCTTCCTGCGGGGAGCGGTCATCCTCGCGATCACCGTGTTCGCGGGCGTCGGATCCGCAGCGGCCCCCGTCGTCGCCTCGCCGCGCGCCTCCGGTGCGACCACCGGCACGGGCACCGAACCCCCGCTCGGGGTGGTCGTCATCGGTGCCGGCGGGCTCCAGTGGAGCGACATCGACCGGACCGACACACCGGCGCTCTGGCAGCTGGTCGCGACGGGCTCGGTGGGGTCGATCTCGGTGCGGACCGAGGGCCCGCGCAAGTGCCCCCTCGACGCGTGGTCGACGATCTCCGCCGGACGCCGCTGGAGCCAGCCGCCCGTCGTGCCGTCCGCGACCGCTGTGCCCGCCGGGACCTCCGCTACCACGTCGGACACCGAGGGCGGCTGCACGCCGCTGCCGGTCGTGGTCCCGACGGGTGCCGACACGGGCTCGCTCGTGCCGTCCCCGCACCAGGTCGAGGGCTGGTCGACGCTGGTCGCCGCGCCCGCGGACGCCAGCACGGGCAGCGGCTCCGGCCCAGGCACGCTCGCGGCCCGCCTGGCGTCGGTCGGTGCCTGCTCGACGGCAGCCGGGCCCGGCGCCGCGCTCGCCCTCGCGGACGCCGACGGTCGGGTGCAGCGCTACGTGGCGAGTGCCGCCGACCTCAAGCCGGCCGACCTCGCCGCCTGCCGCGTCGTCATGGTCGACACGGGCGAGCTCGGGCACGACCGCGCGGATCGGAGGGACGAGCTCCGGGCGCTCGACACGACCGTCAACCGGCTCGTCCGAGCGGTGCCCACGGGTTGGCGCGTCGTGGTCGCCGGCGTCTCGGACGGCCCGACCGCCGAGGAGGGGCTCCCCTTCGTCGTCGACTGGCAGCAGGGCGGCCCGGTCGGCTGGTTGAGCTCCGACTCCACCCGCACCGCCGGGATCGTCACGCTCACCGACCTCGCGGCGACGGCCGCGAGCACCGTCGGGGCGGACCTGACCGAGTTCGAGGGCGCACCCCTCGCGATCGCCGGGGACCGCCGGATGAGCACCGACCGGACCGTCGAGAACCGGCGCTACCTCACCGAGATGACGACGACCGTCACCCATGTGATGCCCGTCTTCGTCGTGGTCGTGGTGCTGGCAGCGCTTGCCGCCGCGCTCGCGCTCGCACTGTCCGGGCGTCAGCAGGCCCCTCGACCAGGGCCGCTGACCCGCCGCATCGCCCCGGCGGTGCTGCTGCTGGTCGCCTCCGCGCCGGCCGGGGCCTTCCTCGCCGCGCTCTCGCGCTGGTGGGTCTCGTCAGCCCCGCTCGTCGGCGCCGCGCTGTCGGCGGTGGTCGGCACGCTGGCGTTCGCGCTGGCCGCCTGGGCGATGTCCCGGGCGCTGCCCGCCGGACGATGGCGTCTCGCCGGTCCGAGCGCCGGCCTGACCTGGCTCCTGCTCACGGTCGACGGACTGACCGGCACCCAGCTGCAGCAGGGGTCCATCCTCGGCTCCACGCCGACCTTCGGTGCGCGCTTCTACGGGTTCGGCAATCTGGCGTTCTCCGTCTACGCCGCCAGCGGCCTGGTGCTCGGGGGCTTCCTCGCCGCCGCCGCCGTGCAGCGCGGCCGGAGTCGACTCGCACCGGTCCTCGCGCTCGGGGTGGGCGTGCTGACGATCGTCGTCGACGGCTGGCCGGGGTTCGGTGCCGACGTCGGCGGGATCCTCGCGCTCGTCCCGGCCTTCGCCGTGCTCGTGCTCGGCGTCGGTGGGATGCGACTCACCGTGCGGCGCGTGCTCGCGGCCGGGGTCGCCGGCTTCCTCCTCACCGCCGTCGTGGGCGTCGTCGACTGGCTCGGTCCGTGGCAGTCCTCCCATCTCGGGCTCTTCGTGCAGCGCGTCGTCGACGGCCAGGCGCTCCCGGTCATCGAGGGCAAGGCCGCCGGGGCGTGGGCCACCGTCGCCAACCCGGCATGGGTGCCCGCCACCCTGATCTGCATCTGGGCGGTCGTCGTGCTCGTCGGGCCACGCCGGTGGCGTCCGGCGCTCGTGCGCGACGCGTACCGCACGTGGCCCATGCTGCGCCCGGTGGTGGGTGGCGTCGTGGTCGCCGCGACGATGGGCACGCTCTTCAACGACTCGGGCATCGCGGTGGGTGTCGTGGTGCTCGGTCTTGCCGCGACCGTCCTCACCGCGTCGTGGACGAGCGGGGTCTGGACCTCGGCGGCGCGTCCGCCGGAGCGAGGTCGCGACGCACCCGTGCGGAGCATGCCCGCCGTGCTGCTCGCCACCGGTGGTGGCCTGCTCGCCCTCCTGCTGCTCGGCGTCGGCCTCGCACCCTTCCCGGTGACCGCCGCCGGCGACGTCACCACGGGTGAGGGTCCGGCGGTCGCGGTACCGGGCACGCCGCTGGTGGTCATCGGCACCTCCGGCGTGCGCTGGCAGGACGTCAGCCCCGGTGCCACCCCGACCCTGTGGGGCCTGGTGCGCGACGGCGCGGCCGTCACCGGCGTCGCCCCCGGGATCACCGGCCCGAACGGACGATGCGCGTCGGCGGGCTGGCTCGCGCTGTCCTCGGGGAACCCCCCGGTGACCAGGAGCCGTGTCGACGGCGTGCTGGGCTGCGCGCCCTGGGCCGTCCTCCCCGGCGCCGGGACCGGCGCCACCACGCCGACGGCCGCCTCGATCGCCGGGTGGTCGACGCTCGTCGACGTGCAGTCCGGCTCGGCATCCGCGCCCCGTCCGGGGCTCCTCGGCACGAGCCTCGCCGCGACGGGCGCCTGCAGCACGGCGGTCGGGCCCGGAGCTGCCCTCGCTCTCGCCGACGAGCAGGGTCGGGTGGCGCGGTACCTCCCGCTCGGCACGGCCTTGACCGACGGTTCCGGCACGTTCGACTGCCCGGTGACCCTCGTCGACCTCGGGGCTCTTCCCTACCAGGACCCGACCGACACGGTCGATCCGGCCGCCGACCCGGCGGCGCCGGCGCCCACCTCGGACGGTCCGGTCCGGACGGCGGGGCTCGTCGCGCTCGACGCGAGCCTGCGCCGCCTGCTCACCGAGGTCCCGTCGGGCGCCACGGTGCTCGTCGTCGACGTCGGCAACCCCGCACGGGCGGCGATCTCGCTGGGCGTGGGCCTGGCGCAGCCGGCGGACGGGGCGGGCGCACACTTCCTGTCGACACCGTCGACCCACTGGCAAGGGGTCGTCCGTCTCCTCGACGTGCCGTCGACGATGCTCGCCGCCGTCGGCGCCCCGAACCCCGCCGGCTTCAACGGCTCCCCGCTGACCATCGCGGGATCGCGCACCTCGGACGCGCCGAGCGTGGTCGGCCAGCTGGTCGACCTGAGCGTGCGCGACCAGGCGCTGCGGGGCAGGTCCCCCTCGGTGACGACCGTCCCGTTCGTCGTGTCCCTGCTGCTCTTCGGTCTCGCGGTGCTCCTCCTGCCGAGGCTGCGCCGCCGGCGACCGTCCGTCGCACGGCTGCTGCAGCCAGGACTCGACGTGGCGTTCCTGCTGCTCGCCTCGTTGCCTGCCGGTGCCTACCTGATGACGGCGTGGTCGTGGTGGCGCGCCGACTCGCCGGTGCCGGCCATGTGGCTCGCGCTGGGCGCGTCGACGCTCCTCGTCGCCGGCCTCGGGGCGCTGGCGCCGTGGCGGCCGATCTGGGTGGCACCTGCGCTGATCAGCGGCGTGACGTTCGCACTGCTGACGGCCGACGCCTTCCTCGGCACGCCCCTGCACCGCGGCAGCCCGCTCGGCCCGGCCCCGACCCTCGGGGGGCGCTACTACGGGTTCGGCAACCCGACCTACTCGATCTACGCGGTCGCCGCGCTGCTCGCTGCCGCAGGGATCGCCTCGGTCCTGCTCGCGCGGGGCCGCCGGATGCTCGCCGTCGTCGTGTCCGGGGCGGTGGCGCTGGTGGCCCTCGCGGTGGACCTGCTGCCCTCGCTCGGCGCCGACGTCGGTGGCGGCCTGGTGCTGCTGCCGTCGATGGCTGTCGTCGTCCTCGCGGTCGGTCAGGCGCGGGTGACGTGGCGCCGGATGGCGCTGATCGGCGTCGCCGGGGTCCTCGCCGTCTCGGTGATCGGTGTGCTCGACTGGCTGCGACCCCCGGCCGATCGCACGCACCTGGGTCGCTTCGTGCAGTCGGCGATCGACGGGACGGCCTGGACGACGGTGGCCCGCAAGGCCGGCTACGCGGCGTCGACCGTGACGAGCGGCCCGACGGCCTGGGTCACCATCGCCGTCCTCGTCGTCGTCGGGCTGCTGCTCTGGCGCCGCACCCGACTGCAGGCCCGGTGGTTCGACGAGCTCGACGGCGCCTGGCCCCTCGTGCGGCCGGTCGCCCTCGGGGTGCTCATCGCCTCCGTCGGCGGATCGCTCGCCAACGACTACGGCACCCGCATCGCCACCGGGCTCCTCGCGGTCGCGATCCCGATGGCAGGCCTGCTCCTGGTACGGGCCGCTCCCGACGACGAGGACCCGCCAGGACCGTGACGCACTAGGCTGAGCGCCGGTCGCTGCTCGGCGACGTGCACCCCTGAGCGGAGGACGGATGGCCGCGCGTTACGCCTACCTCGGCCCGGCGGGAACCTTCACGGAGGCCGCGTTGCGGCAGGTCGTCGGCCCCGACGAGGCCGAGTACCTGCCCCAGGTCGACGTCGTCGCCGCGATCGAGGCCGTGCGCACCGGGCTCGCCGACTACGCCGTCGTCGCGATCGAGAACTCGGTCGAGGGCGGCGTGAGCGCGGTCCTGGACTCCCTCGCGGTCGGCACCCCGCTGGTGCTGCTGCGCGAGATGCTCGTCCCGGTCACGTTCGACCTCGCGGCCCGCCCCGGCACGACGCTCGACGACGTCCGACGGATCTCGGCGCACCCGCACGCCTGGGCGCAGTGCCGGCGCTGGCTCGCGGCCGAGCTCCCCGGGGTCGTGCACGTGCCGGCGACCTCCAACACCGCGCCGGCCGCGCTCCTCGCCGGTGCTCGCGAGGACCTCGGCTTCGAGGCGGCGCTCGTGCCGCCGCCCGCGGTCGCGCACTACGGGCTCGAGGCCGTGGCGACGGCTGTCTCCGACAACGACCGCGCCGTCACCCGCTTCGTGCTGGTCGGGCACCCCGGGGTCACGCCCGAGCCGACCGGCCGCGACAAGACGACGCTCGTCGTGCACCTGCCGAGCAACCAGGCAGGTGCCCTGCTGGAGATGCTCGAGCAGTTCGCGACCCGCGGGGTGAACCTCTCCCGGATCGAGTCCCGCCCGATCGGCGACTCCCTCGGTCGGTACTCCTTCTCGATGGACGCCGAGGGCCACCTGGCGGAGGAGCGGATGGCCGAGGCGCTCATGGGGCTGCACCGGGTCTGCCCGCACGTCCGGTTCCTCGGCTCCTACCCCCGGGTCGACGCCCCGTTCGGGGACGTGCGGATCGGCACGTCGGACGAGGACTTCCGCGACGCCCGGGCCTGGGTGCAGTCCCTGCGCGACGGCCACCTCTGAGGTCACCCCCGACCGGCCCCGCAGGGGAGCAGCCGGCCCGGCTCAGTCGACCTTGACGACGAGGGCGAGGCGGTCGACGCGCGCCTCGAGCTCGCAGGCGGATCCGATGAGGTCGCCGTCGAGCTGGACCTGCTGGGGCTCGCGCGAGCGGACGTGGATCCGCCGGGCCCGGGAGTGCTCGATCCGGCCGATCCGGTTCGGCAGCTCCGCCCGGATGCCGAACCGCTGCATCGCGACCTCACCGAAGAGCTGGCTCCAGCCGACCAGGCCGCCGCGGGTGTCGATCGCACCGACGTCGAGCCAGCCGTCGTCCAGCTTCGCGTCCGGCAGGAGGGTGATCCCTCCGGGCAGCCGCCCGCAGTTGCCCACGAGCAGGCTGCGCAGCCGGACGGAGCGCCAGGGTGCGTCGTCGAGCCGGACGTCGAGGCGCATCCGCCGCGCGTGCAGGTGGCGGACCCCGCCCAGGAAGTAGGCGATCCAGCCGACCCGTGCCTTGAGGTCGTCGTCGGTGTCGGCGACCATCGCCGCGTCGAAGCCGACCCCTCCGATCACCAGGAAGATGTGCTCCGGCCCGCCCGGGACCGTCTCGGGACCGTCCGCCGCCCGGCCCGCGTCGGCGTCCGCGTCGGCGTCCTCGTCGGCCGGACCCTCGACGTCGGGCCGCTCGTCTTCCGCGTCCTGCGGCATGTCCCGCAGGATCGTCACCCAGCCGACGTCGATCGGGCGGTCGGTCCCCGTCAGGGCGATCCGCAGCAGTGCCGGCCGGTTGCCCAGGGGAAGGTCGAGGTTGCGCGCCAGCAGGTTCCCGGTGCCGAGCGGGATGAGCCCCATCGCGGCTCCCGTACCGACGAGTCCCTCGGCGACCGCGCGCACCGTGCCGTCGCCGCCGGCCGCGATGACGACGTCCGCACCGTCGGCGACCGCCTTGCGGGCCTGACCGACGCCCGGGTCGTCCCCCGTCGTCTCGAGCCACATCGGCGCCGGCAGGTAGCGCGTGGCGCAGGCCGCGATCGCCTCGTCCCGCAGGCCGGCCGCCCCGGGCTTCGTGGGGTTGACGACGAAGGCGACCTGGGGGCGGCCGTTCGCCGGCGTCGGCGTCGGCGCCCCGGCTGGTGCGGGCGCGGTCCGCCACCCCGAGAGGCGGGTGCGGTTCTGCAGCGCCACGACGACCGCCACGATCGCGAGGACCAGCGCGGGGACGACGAGCCAGTCGGTCCATGTCACGTGCTCACCGTAGAGCGCCGGATGGCTCCCGTCCTCGTGGAGGGTCGATACCCTGGGACGGTGATCGACCTGCGCGTCCTGCGGGACACCCCCGACGTCGTCCGAGCGAGCCAGGAGGCGCGCGGTGCCGACGCCTCCCTGGTCGATGCCGCCCTCGACCTGGACGCCCGTCGCCGAGCCGCCCTCGGCGACTTCGAGCGGCTGCGGGCCGAGCAGAAGGCGATGGGCAAGAAGGTCGCTGCGGCCTCCGGTGAGGAGAAGCAGGCAGTCCTCGCCCACGCCAAGGGCCTCGCCGATCAGGTCAAGGCACTGCAGGCCGATGCCGACACCGCCGCCGAGGAGCTCGACGCCGTCCTGAGCCAGATCGGGAACGTCATCATCGACGGCGTCCCGCCGGGCGGCGAGAAGGACTTCGTCGTGCTGCGGCACGTCGGCACCCCGCGTGACCTCGCGGTCGAGCTGGCCGGTGGTGCGGTGCGCGACCACCTCGAGCTCGGCGAGCTGCTCGGCGCGATCGATACCGAGCGCGGGGCGAAGGTCTCCGGCGCGCGCTTCTACTTCCTCACCGGGATCGGGGCCCGCCTCGAGCTGGCGCTGCTCAACGCCGCGATGGACCGCGCGATGGCCGCCGGCTTCACGCCGATGATCACCCCGACGCTGGTCAAGCCGGAGATCATGCGGGGGACCGGCTTCCTCGGTGCCCACGCCGACGAGATCTACCACCTGGAGGCCGACGACCTCTACCTGGTCGGCACCTCGGAGGTCGCGCTCGCGGGCTACCACTCCGAGGAGATCCTCGACCTGTCGGGCGGGCCGCAGCGCTACGCCGGCTGGTCGGCCTGCTACCGCCGTGAGGCCGGCTCCTACGGCAAGGACACCCGCGGCATCATCCGGGTGCACCAGTTCCACAAGGTCGAGATGTTCAGCTGGGCGCGTCCGGAGGACGCCGAGGCCGAGCACGAGCGCCTGCTCGCGCTCGAGGAGGAGATGCTCGCGCTCGTCGGGCTGCCGTACCGGGTGATCGACACCGCCGCCGGGGACCTGGGCAGCAGCGCCGCGCGCAAGTTCGACTGCGAGGCCTGGCTGCCGAGCCAGGAGCGCTACCTCGAGCTCACGTCCACCTCCAACTGCACGACGTACCAGGCTCGCCGCCTCGGCGTGCGTGAACGCACCGAGGACGGCATGCGCACCGTCGCCACCCTCAACGGCACGCTCGCCACGACGCGCTGGATCGTCGCGATCCTGGAGAACCACCAGCAGGCCGACGGGTCGGTCCGCGTCCCCGAGGGGCTTCGCCCCTACCTCGGCGGCCTCGAGGTGCTGCGGCCGATCGCCCGATGACGGTCCCCCTGCTCGTCGCGCTCGACGTCGACGGCACCCTCCTCAGCTACACCGAGGATCTCTCCGCGGAGGTCGCGGGCGCCGTCGCTGCGGTGCGCGACGCCGGCCACCACCTCGTGATCGCGACGGGCCGCTCGGTGCACGCGACCGTCCCGGTCGCCCGCCGGCTCGGGATCGAGACGGGCTGGCTGGTCTGCTCCAACGGCTCGGTCACCGTGCGCCTGGACGCCTCCCTGCCGCTGGGCTACGAGATCCACGACGAGATCACCTTCGACCCGGCCCCCGCGCTGCGGTTGCTGCACGCCCAGATGCCGGACGCCCTCTTCGCCGTCGAGGACGTCGGCATCGGCTTCCGGATGAACCGGCTCTTCCCGGACGGCGAGCTGCACGGCGTGCACCGCGTGGTCGACCTCGACGACCTCGCCGGGGCGCACGTGACCCGGCTCATCGTCCGCAGCCCCGGTCACACGACGGCGGAGTTCCATGCGCTCGTCCTGGCGACGGGCCTTGCGGACGTCACCTATGCGATCGGCTGGACCGCCTGGATGGACATCGCCCCGCACGGCGTGACCAAGGCCAGCGCCCTCGAGCGGGTGCGCACCCGGTTGGGTGTGCTGCCGGAGCACACGGTGGCCGTCGGCGACGGGAGCAACGACGTCGACATGCTCCGCTGGGCCGGCCGGGGGGTCGCGATGGGCCACGCCCCGCAGGACGTCCTGGACGCGGCGGACGACGTCACCGGCACGATCGAGGAGGACGGTGCGGCGGTCGTCCTGCGGTCCCTGCTCGGGTCCTCGTGGGGCGTATCCCTGGCCTGAGCAGGCACGTTGTTGCGGGGCGCGGCAGCACGTCGTTGGCGCCGGGCACGGTGACCGGGGCACAATGCGGTCCCATGGCAGCGGGCATCGAGGATGTGGCCCGGGAAGCCGGTGTGTCGACCGCCACCGTCTCCCGCGCCCTGCGCAACCTGCCGAACGTCAACGAGGCCACCCGCGAGCGGGTCCGTGCCGCAGCCGCGGCCCTCGGCTACGTCGCCTCGCCCTCGGCGGCGAGCCTCGCCTCCGGACGCACCCGGGCCATCGGCCTGATCAGCCCGTGGGTCAACCGCTGGTTCTTCGCCAACGTCATCGACGCCGCCGAGCGCGAGCTGCGCGCTCACGGGTACGACGTGCTGCTCTACACCTTCGACATCCAGCGCGAGAGCACGCGACCACGGGTCGATCCCGACGTCCTGCGGCGCCGGGTGGACGGCATCCTCGTCGTCGGCCTCCCGCTGGAGGACGACGAGATCGCCGCGCTCGTCGCGCTCGGCTACCCGGTGGTCTGCATCGGTTGGGGCGGCTCGGACCAGGCAACGGTGCGGGTCGACGACCACGCCATCGGACTCGCCGCGACCCGACACCTCACCGCGCTCGGTCACCGGACGGTGGCGCACCTCACCGGGACGCCGGACGACGTCCACCCCTGGTCGCCGCCGGTCGGGCGGGCGGCGGGCTGGCGCGAGGCGCTGCGCGAGGTCGGTGTCGTGCCCGAGGAGGACCTGATCGAGCTCGGCGGCTTCGAGATCGAGGGTGGTCGGGAGTCGATGACCCGGCTGATGACCCGTCGGCCCGACCTCACGGCGGTCTTCGCCTCCTCGGACGAGATGGCGATGGGGGCGATCCTCGCCCTGCGTGCTCTGGGTCTGCGGGTGCCCGAGGACGTCTCGATCATCGGCGTCGACGGTCACGAGCTCGGCGAGCTGGTCGGTCTCACGACGCTCGCACAGCCCGTCGGCGAGCAGGGCGCGGCGGCGGCGACGCTCGTCCTCGACCTGATCGACGGACGGACGGCACCCGCGAGCGTCGTCTACCCCACCACCCTCGTCGAGCGCACCTCGACGGCCCCGCCCCGCCCCTGACCGACCGACGGTCCCGCCGGTCGGTCGCCCCACCGCCCTCCTCGTGCCCCTTCGCGCGCGTTCGCCGTTGCGATGGGACCGGTCTGATGAAAGCGTTATCAACTTGTCACCAGCGATCAGGGCGAACCTGTGGCGTCGGAATGACCGACACGCTTTGATGGGCAGGTACGCGTCGGGCGGGCATCCCGCTCGCCCGGAACGCGGTGAAGACCACGAGGATGTGGAGGATTTTCATGCTCAGCAACACACGCCGTCGCTACGCGACAGTCGCTGGGGGTGTGGGCATCGCGCTCGCGCTCGCTGCTTGTTCCAGCGGAGGCTCGTCATCCAGTAGCTCGTCGGCGGGTAGCGCGCCGAGCGAGTCGGTCAGCGCCGAGTGCGCGCCGTTCGCGGACTACATGGGGCACTCCGGCACCACCGTCACCATGTTCGGTTCGATCCTCAGCCCCGAGTCGGACTCGCTGAACAAGTCCTGGGACGCCTTCAGCAAGTGCACCGGCATCACGATCGCCTACGAGGGCTCGAACGACTTCGAGTCCCAGCTGCCGGTCCGTGTCCAGGGTGGCAACGCTCCTGACCTGGCGATCATCCCCCAGCCCGGTCTGCTGCAGCGCATGGTCGCGACCGGCTCCGCCG
>JBBSAL010000018.1:0-69541 GCA_038252305.1 Actinomycetales bacterium
GACGGACCCGAACGCCACGTTCCGGTTCGACGCCTCGGACCTCATGCCGGCTCCGGTCGGTTCGGGTGCCGAGTGGACGCAGTTCACGGCCTGGTTCGCCGGTACGGCGACCACGGACCAGATGCTGACCGCGATCGACGCAGCCTGGCCCAAGAGCTGAGGACCCCCTCGGCCTGAGTGACCTCGGCCGGGCCCGGTGCCACGAGCAGCGGGCCCGGCCGAGCCGTGTGCGGGGCCGGTTGCCGTCGCGCTGGCCGAACACCCCCGGAACGGCCGCCCGAGTGGCAGAGTCGGTGTCCTGAGGTCCGGGCCACGGTCATGGCGGGCGAAGGAGCGACGATGGCGACGCAGCAGGCGAAGGAACGCTTCCCCAAGAAGATCTACGAGGCCGAGCTGGTCCGCCTCCAGGCGGAGCTCGTCACCCTGCAGGAGTGGGTGCGCGCCGAGGGCAAGCGGGTCGTGGTGATCTTCGAGGGCCGGGACGCCGCCGGCAAGGGCAGCACCATCAAGCGCGTCACGCAGTACCTCAACCCTCGCGTCGCCCGGATCGTCGCCCTGCCGGCACCGCACGAGCGCGAGCGCAGCCAGTGGTACTTCCAGCGCTACGTCGCGCACCTGCCGGCCGCCGGGGAGATCGTCCTGTTCGACCGGTCCTGGTACAACCGCGCCGGCGTCGAGCGGGTGATGGGCTTCTGCACCTCCGACGAGTACCACCGCTTCCTGCACCAGTGCCCGATCGTCGAGCGGATGCTCGTCGAGGACGGGATCATCCTGCGCAAGTACTGGTTCTCGGTGTCCGACGCCGAGCAGGAGGCGCGGTTCCGCTCCCGGATGGACGACCCGATGCGGCAGTGGAAGCTCTCCCCGATGGACCTCGAGTCGATCAGCCGCTGGGAGGACTACTCCCGCGCCAAGGACCAGATGCTCGTGCACACCGACATCCCCGAGGCTCCCTGGTGGGTCGTCGACGACGACGACAAGCGGCGATCGCGCCTCAACATGATGAGCCACCTGGTCAGCAGCATCGACTACCTCGAGGTGCAGCGCGTGCCGATCCACCTGCCCAAGCGCCCGGGGCCGACCGGGTACGTCCGCCCGCCGCGCGACTCCCAGCGGTATGTGCCCGACCACGCCTCGACGCTTCTCTGAGCACTCCTGGCCAGGGCACGGCCGTGCCCGCTGGCCGCCTCGCGCCCCACCTCAGCCGGCAGCGGGCACCGTTCGCCCGGCCGCCCAGTGCCGCAGGCCCGCGATCCGCTCGGCCATGACGACGGACAGGGGTCGCGTGGCACGCAGCTCGCCGAGCACGTGGGTCGCGCTGAGCGGGCCACCGCCGTCGTGCGCGACGTACAGCGCCGAGACGATCGCCTGCTCGATCTCCGCCCCGCTGTAGCCCTCGCTTGCCGGGACCAGCGAGAAGAGGTCCGCGTCGGCGAGCACGAGACCACGTCGGGTGGCGTGCACCCGCAGGATGTGCGCGCGGGCCTCGGCGTCAGGCAGGTCGACGAAGAACATCTCGTCGAAGCGTCCCTTGCGGACCAGCTCGGGCGGCAGCGCGGAGACGTCGTTCGCGGTCGCGACGACGAAGGCCCGCGAACGGCGCTCGGCGAGCCAGGTGAGCAGGGTGCCGAGGACGCGCCGCGCGGCGCCGGACTCGTCGTCGGCGAGGGCCTTCTCGATCTCGTAGACCCAGACGACGCAGGGAGCCAGGACGTCGGCGGTGGCCAAGGTCTCGCGCAGGATCCGCTCGGACTCCCCCACGTACTTGTTGTGCACGGCGGCCAGGTCCAGGCGCAGCAGCGGGACCCCGAAGACACCGGCGGCCGCCTTGGCCGCCATCGACTTCCCGCAGCCCTGGACGCCGACGAGCAGGAGCCCGCGCGGTGGCTCGAGACCGGGAGAGCTGCCGTCGAAGGCCGGCCGCCGTCGCTCGAGCCACTGGACGAGCCGCGCCATCCCGCCGAGGTCGGTGACCGCCGGCAGCTCGTGCTCGTACTCGAGCACGCCGGACTGGTGCAGCAGCGCGTACTTCGCCTCCATCACCGCCGGGAGGTCGCTGACGACGAGGGCGCCGTCGGCCACGGCACCGCGAGCGAGCCGCTCGACCTCCCCCAGCGAGAGCCCGCCGAGATTCTCCACGAGCAGGTGACGGGCGCGCGGGTCGACGAGCACCTGACCGTGCGTGCGGGACCACTCCGCGACCGCTGCGTCGACCGTGCGGGCCCGCTCCTCGCGGCCGGGAACCGCGAGCTCGGCCCGGGCGACGAGGTGCTCGAGCTCCTGCGGGACGTCGATCGCGTGGCTCAGCAGGACGACCGTCCGTGCCAGCCGGTCGTAGGACTGGCCGATGTCCTTGAGCAGGCGCACGTGCACCGGCTCGTCGAGGAAGGGGTGGAAGTCGACCAGCACGTACACGCCGGCCAGGTCGGTGACCCGGATCGTGCGGAGCACGTCGAGGGGGGCGGAGTTGAACTGCTGACCGGCCCCGAGGTCGAGGTCGGCCCGCCCCAGCCCGTCGGTGATCGTCCACTCGAAGACGGGGATCGCGCCGCCGGCCTGCCGGGTCGCGGCGACGATCATCGCCATGGCCCTGGTCTCGTCTCGCGTCTCGAGGACGACGATGGGCACCCGGGACACGAGGAGAGCGGTGAGGTCCCCCACCGAGGTCAACGCCGGCATCGCCGCTCTGTTCGCACGCCCGAACCCTACCGAGACCCGCGGACGTCGACCGGCACTGCCGCCCGCGGGTCTCGCGGTCCACACTGGCTCGATGGACCTGCCGGTGATGCCACCCGTCTCCCCGATGCTGGCCGTGGCCGCGTCCGGGATCCCGCCAGACCGGCTCTACGAGCCCAAGTGGGACGGCTTCCGGGCGATCGTCTTCCGCGACGGGCCCGAGGTGGAGATCGGCAGCCGCAGCAGCAAGCCGATCACCCGGTACTTCCCCGAGGTGGTCGCGGCCGTGCTCGGCGAGCTGCCCGAGCGTTGCGTCGTCGACGGCGAGATCGTCGTCGCCTCCGCGGACGGCGCCGGCCTGGACTTCGAGGCGCTCCTCGCCCGGATCCACCCCGCCGACTCACGCGTGCGGCTCCTCGCCGAGCAGACGCCGGCGCAGCTCGTCGTCTTCGACCTGCTGGCTCTCGGCGACGAGGACGTCATGTCCCGACCCCTCGCCGAGCGCCGGGCCCTGCTGGAGGCGATGCTTCCGGACCCTGGCGGCTCCGTGCACCTGACCCGCGCGACGACGGACCCCGAGGAGGCGGCCCGCTGGTTCGAGGTCTTCGAGGGAGCCGGGCTCGACGGGATCATGGCCAAGCGCACCGACCTGCCCTACGAACCGGGCAAGCGCTCGATGACGAAGATCAAGCACGTGCGCACGGCTGACTGCGTCGTCGCGGGCTACCGCGTGCACAAGGGCACCGACGACGCAGTCGGCTCGCTGCTGCTCGGCCTCTACGACGAGGCGGGCGTCCTCGCCTCCGTCGGCGTGGCGAGCTCCTTCCCGATGTCGCGCCGGCGTGAGCTCTTCGCCGAGCTCGCGCCGCTGGTCACCGACGACCCGCAGCACCCGTGGACGGCGGCCGCGCAGTCCGCGGGCACCCGCACCCCGCGCGAGGGCGAGACGAGCCGGTGGAACAGCGGCAAGGACCTCGGTTTCGTGCCGCTGCGCCCCGAGCGGGTCGCCGAGGTGAGGTACGACCACATGGAGGGGCCCCGGTTCCGGCACACCACCCAGTTCCAGCGGTGGCGGCCGGACCGCGAGGCCGACTCCTGCACCTACGCCCAGCTCGAGCGACCGGTGCGCTTCGACCTCGGCGAGGTCCTGGGCGGCTGAGCGGCGGGCCCGCTCGGGCCCGTAGGTGGATCAGCGCCGCGGCTGCGGCGGAGAGCTCTGCTTCTCCGGCGCCGGGGCGTCACCGCTGGCGCGCATCCGTCGGGCATGTGCCCGCGCCTCGTCCTGACGCTCGGCCTCTGCTCCCGTCACGATCGCGGCGCGCACGTGCTCGGGCCCGTAGCCGAAGGCGTCGACGAGGTCCTGGGCGTGCGGCCGCAGGTGGCTGAGCAGCCGGTCGATGTACGAGGTGACCGCTCGCGCGCGGCCTGCCGACAGGCGCCCGTGGATGAGGTACCAGGCGAGGTTCCGCTCGATGAGGACCAGCCCGAAGAGGTCACGCAACCAGGTGAGCACCTGACGCGTTCCCGGGTCCTCGACCTTCTCCAGGCCGGCGGTGAACGCCTCCCACTGGAGCAGGTCGGCATGCGCGCGGGCCGCCTCGATCAGCTCGTGCTGGTGGCGGTCGAAGAGCACCGCCGCACGCTCCTTGCTGGCCTTGGTCGCGGGCCGCAGGGCCATGGCGACCTCGGCGACCATCGTCTCGACGCGGTCGGAGAGCAGCTCGCGCTGGGTCTGCGTGCTGCGCAGCTGGCCGGCGGAGCGACGCACGTCGCCGCCGTCGGCGAGCGTCTGGACGACGCGCATCAGCGGGGTGCGGTGCAGGGCTGCGTCCACGGCGCGGCCCGCGACGATCCGCGCGATGTCGCCCGCGTCGACGTCGGCGAACTCCTTGGAGAAGTCCGTGAGCAGGCGCTTGGCCACGAGCTGCAGCAGGACGGTGTTGTCGCCCTCGAAGGTGACGAAGACGTCCATGTCCGCACGCAGCGAGGTGAGCCGGTTCTCGGTGAGGAACCCGGCGCCGCCGCAGGCCTCGCGCGCCGACTGGAGCGTCTCCAGGGCGAGCCAGGTCGACGAGGGCTTGAGGGCTGCGGCGATCGTCTCCAGGTCCTGGCGGTCCTCGTCGGTGTCGCTCGCCCCGGAGAAGACACCGTCGAAGGTGACGAGCAGGCGCTCGTGGGCGAAGGCCTGGGCGTAGGTCTGGGCGAGCAGCGGGAGCAGCCGGCGCTGGTGCTCCTGGCGGTCGAGCAGCACGACCTCCTCGGTGTCCGAGCCGCCGGTGAACTGGCGACGCTGGTTGCCGTAGGTGACCGCGGTGATGAGCGCGAGCTTGCTGACGTTCACCGCGGCGCCGTCGAGCGAGACACGGCCCTGGACGAGCGTGCCGAGCATCGTGAAGAAGCGGCGACCGGGGCTCGCGATCGGCGAGGAGTAGGTGCCGTCGGGCGCGACGGAGCCGTACCGGTCGAGCAGGTCGACGCGCGGGACACGCACGTGGTCGAAGTGCAGCCGGCCGTTGTCGATGCCGTTGAGCCCGCCCTTGAGACCGTCGTCCTCGCCGCCGATGCCGGGCAGGAACGCGTGGGTCTGCGCGTCGCGCAGCGGGACGTAGAACGCGTGCACCCCGTGGTCGACGGGCCGGCCGCCGGGCGGGGCGGTGATCAGGTGCGCGAAGACGACCGCCGCCGTCCCGTGCAGCGCCGCGTTGCCGAGGTAGTCCTTCCACGCACCGCGGAACGGGGTGTGCAGCACGAACTCCTCGGTCGCCGGGTCGTAGGTCGCCGTCGTGGCGATGCTGGCGACGTCGGAGCCGTGGCCGGTCTCGGTCATCGCGAAGGCACCCGGGACCTCGACGCTCATGGCGCCCGGGAGCAGGCGGGCGTGGTGGTCGGCGGTGCCCAGGTGCAGGATCGCGGAGGCGAACAGGCCCCACTGCACGCCGGCCTTGATCTGCAGGGAGGGGTCGGCGACGATCAGCTCCTCGAAGCGGGCGAGGGAGCCGCCGTGGTCGTCGGCGCCACCCAGGACCTTCGGGAAGGCGCGCAGGACGTCACCCTCGATCGCCAGGATGCGGATCTGCTCGAGGATCCGCTCGCGGTGCTCGGCCATCGACAGGCCCTCGACCCGGTGCAGGCGCTCGTCGACGAGCAACGTGCGCGCCTGGCGGCGGATCTCGGCCCACCGGCCGAGGAGCACCGACTCCAGGGCCGGGACGTCGACGTGCGGGTCGGGCAACGGCGTCGTCGGACGGGGGCTGGTGGTCGCGGTCATCTCGGCTCCTCGAGTGGGTGAGGTGCTTCCGGTCGGTCGGGTGCTCCGGGGGCGGCATCGGTGCGGGTGCGGGCGAGCGCGCTGACGGGTCCCGTCCACAGCCAGGCGGTGGTGCGTTCGACGAGGTCGTCGAGGACCGGGGCGTCCTCGTCCTCGCGGTGGGTGAGCCACCACTCGCCCATCCCGCGGACGAAGCCGACGGCCCCGGCCGCCCAGACGTCGACGAGCGGCTCACGGTCGCTGATGACGCGGGCGAAGGGGCGCGCCACGAGCTCGGCGACGGACCCGAGGAAGTGGCCGACCGGTGCGGAGGCGTCCTCGGAGACGGGCCGGGTGACGAACCAGTAGACGTTCGGGGAGGCCGAGACCATCTCGAGGTAGATCGCGATCATCGAGCGCAGGCCCTCGCGTGGGGTGACGGCGGCCCGGGAGGCCTCGTCGAGCGCCGCATGCATCTGCTCGACGACGGCCTCGCCGACGGCCGCCTGCAGACCGGTCTTGTCGACGAAGTAGCGGTAGACGATCGACTTCGAGGTTCCGGCCGTCGTCGCGATCTCCTCCATGGAGATGTCCGGCCCGGTGCGGTGCACGGCACGGCGGGCCGCGTGCACGAGCTCGGCACGGCGCAGGGCCCGGTGGTCGTCCCACCGGGTGGAGCGCCCGTCGCTCGCGAGGTCCGGCGTCGTTGCCGGAGTGCTGTCACTCACGAGACCGACGGTATCAGGTACTGTGGGTCGCAGGCACTATCACGAGACCGACCACGCACGACGGGACCCAGGTCCCGGGCGTACGGATCGGACGGGAACCCGCCGAGGCCGATCCGCAACGACGCGAGAGGACACTCCATGACCCACCCCTCCACCACTCCCGAGGGAGCCCCCCCGCTGCGCGACGCTGTCATCGTCGGCGGGAACCGCATCCCCTTCGCCCGCAGCGGCGGCGCGTACACGCACTCGTCGAACGCCGACATGCTCACCGCGGCGCTCGAGGGCCTCATCGCGAGGTTCGGGCTGGCCGGGGAGCGGATCGGCGAGGTGGCGGCCGGCGCCGTCCTCAAGCACTCGAAGGACTTCAACCTCACCCGAGAGGCCGTGCTGGGCTCCTCGCTCGACGCCACCACCCCTGCCTACGACGTGCAGATGGCCTGCGCGACGGGCATGGAGACCGTCGTCTCGCTGAGCAACAAGATCCGGCTCGGGCAGATCGACAGCGCGATCGCCGGCGGGGTGGACTCCGCATCCGACGCGCCGATCGTCGTGAGCGAGCCGCTGCGCCGCGCCCTGCTCGCGCTGAGCCGGGCCCGCACCACGCAGCACAAGCTCGCCGCGATCGCGCGGATCCGTCCCGGGCACCTGAGCCCGGACGCCCCGAGCACCGCCGAGCCGCGCACCGGCCTGTCGATGGGCGAGCACCAGGCCCTCACGACGGCCCGGTGGGGGATCTCCCGCGAGGCGCAGGACGAGCTCGCGCTGGCCAGCCACCAGCACCTCGCCGCGGCCTACCAGGCCGGCTTCTTCGACGACCTGATCACCCCGTTCCGCGGGCTGACGCAGGACGGCAACCTGCGCGCCGACACCTCGATGGAGAAGCTCGCCTCGCTCACCCCCGTCTTCGGCAAGCGCCTGGACGCCGCGGCGACGATGACGGCCGGCAACTCCACCCCGCTGACCGACGGCGCGTCGACCGTGCTGATCGCCGACCGGGCATGGGCGCAGGAGCGCGGGCTGCCCGCCCTCGCTCGGGTGGTCGACGCGGAGGCCGCCGCTGTGGACTTCGTGCGGGGTACGGACGGCCTGCTCATGGCCCCCGTCTTCGCGGTGCCCCGGCTGCTCGCCCGGCAGGGAATCACGCTGGACGACCTCGACCTCATCGAGATCCATGAGGCCTTCGCCGGCACCGTGCTCGCCACCCTCGCCGCCTGGCAGGACGAGGAGTTCTGCCGCGAGCGCCTGGGCCTGGACGGGCCGCTGGGCACCGTCGACCGCGCGAAGCTCAACGTGCACGGCTCCTCGCTCGCCGCCGGTCACCCCTTCGCCGCGACGGGCGGGCGGATCGTCGCGACGCTCGCGAAGGCCCTCGCGGCCAAGGGCTCCGGCAGCCGCGGTCTCATCTCCGTCTGCGCTGCCGGTGGGCAGGGCGTCGTCGCGATCCTGGAGGCAGTGTGACCGACACCTATCTCGACCTCGTCAACAGCGGGTTCACCAAGACGCTCGCGAAGCGCCTCGGCCTGCCGCGGCCAGCAGCCCTGCGCCGCTACCGCGCGGGCGAGCCGCTGGTCCCCGGGCCGGTGCTCGTCGTGCACGACGACGCGTCCTCCGCGGCGGCCGACGTGCTCGCCGAGACCATGCTCGGCTGGGACCTGGACGTGCGGCGGCACGCGGCCACGGGCGACCGCCTCGGCGCCGTCGTCCTCGTGCTGACCGAGCTGGGCGCTCCGTCCGAGCTGCGCGAGCCGATGCTGGCGGTCGGCGCCACGCTGCGCGGGCTGGCACCGGGCGGCCGGGTCGTCACCGTCTCGCGGACCGCCGCCGAGCCGGGGCTCGCGCCGACGCCCGCCGCCGCTCGGCAGGGAGTCGACGGGATGCTGCGCTCGCTGGCCAAGGAGCTGCGCGGCGGGGCGACCGGCAACGGGATCGTGCTGGGCGAGGGGGTCGGGCTCGACGCGCCGTCGGTCGCCGGTGCGCTGCACTTCCTGCTGTCGGCGCGCTCGGCGTTCGTCGACGGCCAGCTGCTCACCGTGACCGGGGAGGGCGGGAGGATCCCTGCCGACTGGGAGCGGCCGCTCGACGGGCAGGTCGCCGTCGTCACGGGTGCCGCGCGCGGGATCGGCGCCGCCATCGCCCGGACGCTCGCACGCGACGGCGCCTCGATCGTGGTGGTCGACGTGCCCGCGGCCGGCCAGGCGCTGGCCGCCGTCGCCAACGAGGTGCGCGGGACGGCCCTCCAGCTGGACATCACCTCCGACGACGCCGGGGCGCGCATCCTCGCGCACGTCGCCGCGCGGCACGGGCGGCTCGACCTGCTCGTCCACAACGCTGGCGTCCTGCGGGACAAGCTGCTGGCCAACATGACGCCGAAGCAGTGGGACCCGGTGCTCGGGGTGAACGTGACGGCCCCGTTGCGGATCACCGAGGAGGTGCTCGCGGCGGGTGCTCTCGGCCCGGCGCCGCGGATCGTCTGCCTCGCCTCGACCAGCGGGATCGCCGGCAACCGCGGCCAGACGAACTACGGGGCGTCCAAGGCGGGCGTCATCGGCATGGTGCGGGCCTCCGCGCCGGCGCTCGCGGAGGCGGGCGGGACGATCAACGCCGTCGCTCCCGGCTTCATCGAGACCGACATGACCGCGCGCATCCCGTTCGCGACGCGGGAGCTCGCACGCCGGCTCAACTCGCTCCAGCAGGGCGGGCAGCCGCGAGACGTCGCCGAGGCGATCGCCTTCCTCGCCTCGCCCCAGGCAGGCGGGGTCAACGGGCAAGTGCTGCGGGTCTGCGGGCAGAACATGGTCGGGGCATGAGCACCGACCTGCCGGCCCAGGAACCCTGGTCGACGAACCCGGACCTGGACGACGTCGATGCCATCGAGCTCGCCGAGGTGCCCGGCCTCGGTGGGCTGTACGCGCGCGGAGTGGCCGCGTCCGCGCGGTTCGCTGCGACGCGGCAGACGACGGTCGACCCGGCGAGCCTCCCGGCCACCCACCTGGTGGTGCGCGAGGTACGGGCCCACGCCGATCGGTTGACCGGATACCAGCATCTCGTCGGCGAGCCCGGGACGGACGTGCTGCCCGCAGGGTTCGTGCACGTCATGGCCTTCCCGGTGGCGACGGCGCTCATGGTGCGTGAGGACTTCCCGCTGCCGCTGCTCGGGATGGTGCACCTGGCCAACCGCGTGGAACAGCGTCGCCCCCTCCTGCTCGGCGAGGACCTGGACGTCGTCGTGCACGCCGAACGGATGGTCGCGCACCGGGCCGGGGTGAGCGTCGATCTCGTCGTCGACGTGACCGTCGGGCCCGAGGTGGTGTGGCACGGGGTGTCGACCTACCTCGCGGGCGGGGCGCGCCTGGTCGGGGCACAGCGGCCCGAGCGGGAGCAGAAGCCCGAGTGGACCCCGCCGATGCCGACCGGGCAGTGGCACCTGGCACCGCACGACGCCCGGCTGTACGCCGCCCTCTCCGGGGACCGCAACCCGATCCACTCCTCGAAGGTCGGCGCGCGAGCCTTCGGCTTCCCGAAGACGATCGCGCACGGGATGCACACCGCGGCGCGTGCGTTGGCCGATGTCGGCGCGGTGCGGGGCGGGGCGTTCACCTGGGCGGTGCGCTTCGCGAAGCCGGTCCTCCTCCCGGGGACCGTGACGACCGCCATCACCCGGGACGACAGCGGTCTCACCGTCGAGGGCTGGTCGGCGCGGAGCGGGAAGAAGAACCTCACGGTGCGGGTCGAACCCCGGCGCTAGGGTGCCGTCGTGACCGCCCCTGAGCTGGAACCCTTCGACGGCGAGCTGGAGCCGGAGGGCGACTACGAGCTCCTGTCCTTCGTCGGCGTCGACCTCGGCGCCGGCGAGGCGCAGGACGCCCGGTTCCTCGACTGCGTGGTCGACGGGGCGAACCTCGACGAGCTGCGTCTGGACCGCGCGCACGTCGTCGACACGTCGCTCATCGCCTGCCACGCCGGGACGCTGCACGCGCCGGACGGTCAGTGGCGCGACGTGACGGTGCGCGACTGCCGGCTCGGTGCCGTCCAGGCCCACGGTGCGGTGCTCACGCGCGTGACCGTCACCGGCGGCAAGATCGACTACCTCAACCTGCGCGGCGCCCGCATCGAGACGATGCGACTGACCGGCGTGACGATCGGCGACCTCGACCTGTCCACGGCACGCGTCGCCGATCTCGTGCTGGCGGACTGCCGCGTGCGCCGGCTCGACGTCCAGGGCGCCACCCTGCGCGACGTCGACCTGCGTGGGGCGGAGATGGCCAGGATCGACGGGCCCGCCGGGCTCAAGGGGGCCAGGATCAGCGAGCAGCAGCTCCTCGAGCTGGCGTCCGTGTTCGCGGCGCACCTCGGCGTCGAGGTCGGCTGACCTCGAGGATCGGCGCACGGTGCGCCCGGTCGTCGCGCCCGGGCGGGCACTCCTACCCTGGGCACATGCCCGAGTCGAGCACGGACCAGACCTCACCGGTCGAGAGCATCGACCGCGCCCTGCTCGTGCTCCAGACGCTCGCGCGGGCCGGCGCCCGTGGCATGGTGCTCGCCGACCTCGCGGCCGCCCTCGGCCTCAACAAGACGACGGTCCACCGGTCGCTGGCCGCACTACGCTTCCGCGGTTTCGTCACCCAGGACCCGGTCTCGGGAAGCTACCTGCTCGGGCCGGCGGCGACGGCGCTCGCCGACGACTTCCTCTCCGACGAGAACCTTCCGGTGCTGCTGCACCCGGCCCTGCTGGCGTTGTCCTCGGCCGTGGGTGAGCTCGTGCACCTCGGCGTCCTCAGCGGGAGCCAGGTCCTCTACCTCGACAAGGTCGAGCCCGAGCGGTCCGTGCGGGTCTGGTCGGCCGTGGGTCGCCGGATGCCCGCGGTGACCACCGCCCTCGGCCGCGCGATGCTCGCCTACCGCCAGGCCGACCGGAACGTGCTCGCGCAGTACGCGGACTCTGCGGCGCCAGGCGCCACGGACTCCGAACGCGCGTGGGCCGTCGTCGAGCGAGCGAGGTCGACCGGCTACGCCACGGAGGAGCAGGAGAACGAGGTCGGGATCAGCTGCGTCGCCGTGCCCTTGCTGCGCTCCGGTGCGGCGATCGCGGCCGTGAGCATCACGGCGCCGGCCGAGCGGATGACTCCGGACCGGGTCGTCTGGCTGCACCAGGAGATGCAGCGGGTGCTGCCGCCCCTCCTTCCGGCCGGGCTGAGCATTCCCGCCGCCTGAGCGCTCTGGCCACCTCTGGATTACTGGCCCTGTCACATGCGATACTCGTTTCGTCTAGCGGTCCTAGCATTACGCCTAGCGAAACGGATTCTCGAATGGACGTCCTCTCAGCCCTCTGCGCCGCGCGTCTCGTGCCGGTGGTCGTCCTGGACGACGCGGCCGACGCCGACCCGTTGGCCGCGGCCCTGGTCGCCGGCGGGCTGCCTGTCGCGGAGGTGACGTTCCGCACGGCGGCAGCGGAGGACTCGATCCGGGCGATGAGCGCCCGCGGCGACATGCTCGTCGGCGCCGGCACGGTGCTCACGGCAGCGCAGGTGGACCTGGCGGTCGCTGCCGGGGCGAGCTACATCGTCTCGCCGGGGCTGAGCCGGGCCGTCGTGGAACGGTGCCAGGAGCACGGCGTCCTCGCGCTGCCGGGCGCGGTCACGGCCACCGAGGTGCAGGCCGCCCTCGAGCTCGGGCTGAGCACCGTGAAGTTCTTCCCGGCGGGGACCTCGGGCGGCGCCCCGGCGATCGCCGCCCTGGCCGCACCGTTCGGTGGGGTGCGGTTCGTGCCGACCGGTGGGGTGGGTCCGAAGAACCTGCACGAGTACCTCGCGATCCCGGCCGTCGCCGCGGTGGGCGGCTCATGGATGGTCCCGCGTGCGTCGGTCGCCGCGGGCGACTTCGCCGGGATCACCCGCCTGACCGCCGAGGCCGTCGCCCTGCTCACTGCCTGAGCGTCCGGCTGCCCCACCCGGTCCGAGCGGCCCGCTCGATCCGCCGGCCCACCCGACCTGCCCGACCTGACCCGTCCGCCGAGGAGTCGTCATGAGCCTGTCCATCCGCCCCGCCGCGCAGTGCCGCTACGACGCGGTGTCCCTCGGCGAGGTGATGCTGCGCCTGGACCCGGGCGAGGGCCGCATCCGCACGGCTCGGTCCTTCCGGGCATGGGAGGGCGGCGGGGAGTACAACGTCACCCGCGGCCTGCGTCGCGCCTTCGGCCTGCGCGGCGCTGTCGTCACCGCCCTCGCCGACAACGAGATCGGCCGGCTGGTGGAGGACCTGATCCTGCAGGGCGGGGTCGACACCGAGCACATCCGGTGGGTCCCTTACGACGGCATCGGCCGCGAGGTCCGCAACGGCCTGAACTTCACCGAGCGCGGCTTCGGGGTCCGCGGCGCCGTCGGCGTCTCGGACCGCGGGCTGACCGCCGCATCGCAGCTGGCGCCCGGGGACGTGGACTGGGACCACCTCTTCGGCGAGCTCGGGGTGCGCTGGCTGCACACCGGCGGCATCTTCGCCGCGCTGAGCGAGACCTCCGCCGAGACCGTCATCGAGGCGGTCACCGCGGCGAAGAGGCACGGCACCGTCGTGTCCTACGACCTGAACTACCGGCCCTCCCTGTGGCGCTCCATCGGCGGCCAGGCCAAGGCCCAGGAGGTCAACCGCGCCATCGCCCCGTTCATCGACGTGATGATCGGCAACGAGGAGGACTTCACCGCCAGTCTCGGCTTCGAGGTCGAGGGCGTGGACGCGGACCTGTCGAGCCTCGCGATCGACGGCTTCCGGTCGATGATCGAGACGGCCGCCGCCGCCTTCCCCAACTTCCAGGTCATCGCCACGACCCTGCGCACGGTGCACTCCGCCACGATCAACGACTGGGGCGCCCTGGCCTGGTCGCCCGAGACCGGCCTGGTCGAGGCCACTCACCGCGAGCGCCTGGAGATCATGGATCGCGTCGGCGGCGGCGACTCCTTCGCCTCCGGACTGATCTACGGGCTGCTCGACGGCCAGCCCCTGGCCACCGCCGTCCAGTACGGCGCTGCCCACGGCGCCCTGGCCATGACCACGCCCGGCGACACGACCATGGTCACCAGGGCCGAGGTCCTCAAGCTCGCCGGCGGTGGCGGCGCCCGCGTCGACCGCTGAGCCGCCCGGACCACTCGTCCAGGCTCGGCGAGCCCGCTCTCAGAGCAGGAGTGCGAGCCGCTCCCGCAGCCCGTCGCGCACGCGTGGCCACTCGTCGGCCAGCACGGAGAAGTACGCCGTGTCCGCGTACGAGCCGTCCGCCGCCACGCGATGCCCGCGCAGCACGCCCTCGGCCGTCGCGCCGAGCCGGCCGATCGCGGCGATGCTCCTGGCGTTGCGGGCATCGGCCCGCAACGCCACACGGTGCATCCCCCAGTCCTCGAAGGCGTGGGTCATCAGCGCGAGCTTGCACGCCGGGTTGGTCACCCCGCCCCACCACTCGCGCCCGTACCAGGTGCTGCCGAGCTCGCAGCGCTGCTGCGCCGGGACGACGTCGTAGAGGGACGTCGAGCCGCGCACCCTGCCGTCGGGGCCGAGGACGGCGAACGCGTAGGTCCCCGGTGCGGCCACGGCCGTCTCGACCACGCGACGCAGCTCGCCGTCGGTGCGCGGCGTCGGGGTGACCATCCCGGCCCAGAGCGCGTCGTCGACCAGCGGGAGCAGGGCAGGCACGTGCTCCGCGCCGAGCGGGACGAGGCGCACGCCGGCGGTCCCGAGCGTCAGGTCGTGCCGCACCTCAGGCCCCCGGATCGGACGGGGAGACGTCCTTGGCGAAGCAGACGGAGCTCGGCTCGTCGGCGTAGACGCCGTAGTTGGGGATCTGCTCGTAGCCTGCCGAACGGTAGAGCCCGACCGCCTCCGGTTGGCGGACACCCGTCTCCAGGACCAGCCGACGCAGTCCGCGCTCGACGGCGATCTCCTCGAGCGCGAGCAGGATCCGGCGCGAGAGCCCGCGGCCCCGGAAGGCCGGGACCACGTACATCCGCTTGAGCTCTCCGACGCCGGTGCCCCGCTCGGGCGCCTCCCGCAGCGAACCGCACCCGGCCACCTCGGTGCCGACGCGCACGAGCAGCGTCGCGACCATCTGGTCCGGCGGCAGATCGGGCTCGATGTCCTCGACGCCGTCGTACCGGGACGCGAGCTCGGCCTGCTGGGCGTCCCGGAGCGCGGCGGTCTCGGCGTCGGACCACGGGACGAGGCTCAGGGTGGGCTCGGCGCTCATGCGCGCAGCCTACGGACGGGTAGCACGCCGACGCCACGCACGAGCCCGCGAGGCTCGGCCGACGAGGTGCCGCGCCACCAGGCGCACAACGGACCTCCGCCCGTGGCCCACCGGCGAGGCGTGCCTGCCGTCCGCTCCGGCGGCTGTTCACTGGGCACATGGCCCGCCCCACGCGCTCCGACCGGATGCTCGACGTCGCCCCGTTGTGGCGGCTCGCCGCGGGCGTCGTCGTCGGGCTCGTGCTCGCCCTCGCGATCGCCTGGCCCTCGGCGCTGCCGGCCGTCCTCGCCGCGTGGGCGGGGACGGCAGCGGTGTTCGTCGCCTGGACCTGGGCGGCGATCGGCACGATGGACGCCGACGAGACCCGCGCGCACGCGACCCGCGAGGAACCGACCCGGCCGGGCGCCGAGCTCGTCCTGGTCGTCGCTGGACTGCTCAGCCTGGGTGGCGTCGCGGCTGTCGTCCTCGGCGGTCACTCGCACGAGGTGCTGCCGATGAGCGCGACCCTCGCGGCCGTGCTGACCTCCTGGGCGGCGATCCACACCGTCTTCGCCCTGCGCTACGCCCGGCTGTACTTCGCAGGCGACGAGGGCGGGATCGACTTCCACCAGAGCGGTCCGCCGCGCTACAGCGACTTCGCCTACGTGGCGTTCACCGTGGGCATGAGCTTCGCGATCTCCGACACCGACCTGGCGTCGTGGCGGATGCGCCGCCACGCGCTGCGGCACGCGCTGCTCGCCTACCTGTTCGGCACGGTCATCATCGCGCTGATCATCAACGTCACCGCCGGCGCGTAGCTGAGGCGGCTCAGCGGAGCAGCGAGCCGATCGCCGAGGTGAAGAAGCGGAGCCCGTCGGTCCCGGTGCGGGGGCCGCGAGGGCCGTCGGGGCCGAAACCGACCTCGACCGCGTGCTCCGGGTGCGGCATGAGCCCGACGACGTTGCCCGCGGCGTTGCAGATCCCCGCGATGTCGCGGCGCGAGCCGTTGGGGTTCCAGCCGACGTAGCGGAACACGACCCGCCCCTCGCCCTCGAGCTCGTCAAGGACGCGCTCGTCGGCGACGAACTGACCGTCCTGGTTCTTCAGCGGGACGGTGATCTGCTCGCCGACGGCGTAGTCGCCGGTCCACGCGGTCGACGCGTTCTCCACCGCGAGGACCTGCTCGCGGCAGATGAAGCTGCGGTGGTCGTTCTTGATCATCGCGCCGGGGAGCAGGTGCGACTCGGCGAGGATCTGGAAGCCGTTGCAGATGCCGAGCACCGGCATCCCGCCGTTCGCGGCGTCGACGACGCCCTCCATCACGGCAGCGAAGCGGCTGATCGCCCCGGCGCGCAGGTAGTCGCCGTAGGAGAAGCCACCGGGCAGCACGACGGCATCCACCGCGTGCAGGTCGGCGTCGGCGTGCCACAGCGGGACCGCGGTCCCGCCGGCCAGGCGCACCGCGCGAGCCGCGTCGCGGTCGTCCAGCGTGCCGGGGAAGGTGACGACGCCGATCCGGGCGCCGGCGAGGGTGCTCGCGGCGGGGTCCTGCCGCGTGAGCGCGCTCGTCATGCCTCGGCCACCGTGGGCTCGGCGACGGCCTCGACCCGGACGACGTCCTCGATGACCGGGTTCGACAGCAGCGTGATCGCCGCCTGGCGGACCTGCTCGAGCACGGCCTCGGTGACCTCGCCCTCGACGGTCATCTCGAAGCGACGGCCCTGCCGGACGCCGGTGAAGCCCTGGAACCCCAGGCGCGGCAGGGCGGAGGCGACCGCCTTGCCCTGCGGGTCGAGGATCTCTGGCTTCGGCATCACATCGACGACGACAGTTCCCACGGAGTGCTCCCGGGTGTGGAGGGCGACTGGGCCGGGTGCGCCTGACAGGGGGCTGGCGGGCGGGACGACGGCAGGGCCAGCGTACCCATCCGAGAGCCCTCGCCGGGCCGAGGTCCACCGTGCGTCCGCCCCGCCCCGAGGACGTCGTCCGACGTGAGCCGCACCGCACGTCACACGGCGAGGGGCGGGCTCTTGTCAGCGCGTCACGCCGGCGCGGGCGGCCACGGCGGCCCGACCGGTCCGCCACGCCACGGCCACACCTCGACAACGGCGCCGGGGACCGCCGACCCCTCGTAAGGCACCACCACGGCCATCGGGAGGTCGACCGGTGGCGGCGCGCCGGACCCGGCGGCAGCGCGGAGGTCGGACCAGGAGGGCTCCGGCAGCCCCGCGACGTCATCGCGGTACCGCGCCAGGGCGATCGCCCACGGGAGGGTCACCAGGCAGAGGACTGCGATCACGGGAGAGAACAGGAGGACGAGCCGGCCGCTCGCCTCGAGCCACGCGTCACCGGCCACGGCGAGCAGACCGACGACGACCCGGACGTCCGTCGCGCCGTTCGAGCCCGTCAGGACGCGGTTCGGCTGCTCGGGGCGCAGCGCCAGTCCGCGTCGCAGTCGCCGGTCGGCCCGCCGGGCGCGGAGGACACCCGAGCCGAGAGCGACGACGAGCGCGAGGCCGACCCAGTGGGCCATCCCCAGGTACGAGCGGGCGATGAATCCGAAGCTGCCCGGCTCGTCCATCGACATCGTGCCGATCGCCTTCGGCGCGAGCACGGCGCCCGCACCGGACAGCACGGCACCGAGCGCGAGGCCGAGGACGGCGCGAACGGCCCCCCGTGAAGCCCTCACCCGTGGTCGCCGCGCAGGCTGGGCCACGTAGACGCCCGGGCCGAGCGGCTCTCCGGCCTCGGCGGCGAGGTGCCGCTGGCGGGCGCGACTGCGAGTCCCCTCGAACTTGCCGGTCAGGGAGAGCAACGGGAGGACGACGAAGAGCACGACGATGAAGGAGAGCCAGAACCACGACGGGAGACCTGAGCGCGATGGGTCAGTGAGGGACTGCCAGAAGAGGATCAGGTAGAGGGGCAGCAGGTAGCCGATCCGGAAGAACGTCTGCCGCAGCTGATAGAGCCGTCCGTCGATGTCGTCCGCCGCCCACGCCCGGTGGCGCGCGGGGATGCGCTTGTCCCAGCGGTAGGTGAACCACGTCCACAGCGGCGGGTGCTCGCGCCAGCGGGTCGCCCAGCCGCCCCGCAGCAGGTCGAACGCTGTCCGCACACCGAGCCGACGCGCGCCGGGTGCAGCGAGGTCCATCAGCACCGCCAGCACCTCGTCCGCGCGCACCGCCCGCCAGCGCCGCGGGTAGGCCCGCAGCCAGAACCGCGCGCTGCGCTCCCAGCGGTCCGCGTCCGTCATCGCCGCCCCCTCAGACCGGAAGCACCGGGTAGCGCGGACCGCCGAGCACCTGCGGCGGGGCGACCAGCCCGCCCGGAACCGGACCCGTCAGCGGGCCGAGCTCCGGGACGGGGCCGTCGACCTCGGGCGGCCGGTTCCGCTGCACGATCCTCAGCACGTCGACGAGGGCGATCTCGAGGGCAGGGTCGCTCCGCAGCTCCGCTCGAGCAGCGACGGCGGTGGTGAGGACGACGAGCGCCACCGCGGCGATCAGGGGGCTGAGGAGGAGGGGAAGCCCTCCGACGATCTCGAGCCAAGCGACCCCGAGGCCCCCCGATGTGAGCAGCACGGCGCGGACCGCGTCCAGGACGCCCATCGGACGGAGCAACCGGGAGGGCTGGTCCACGGGTCGCCGCACCCACCGACGCACGCGTCGTACGGCGAGGACAGAGAGCAGCCCTCCCAGCAGGACGACCGCGTAGGCCGACGCTCGTACGGCGACGGGGCCGACACCGGTCGTCAACCCCGCACTGGTGTCCGGGCCCGCGGGAGTCGGATGCCCCCAGACGCCCAGCGGGGCGAGAGCCGCCGCCAGGACCGCGCTCATCAGGAGCAGGGCCGACGCTCCGGCGAGCCAGGGCAGCCCGGACCTCGCTCCGATCCGGGCCCGTGGCCCGTCCTGCACCACGAGGCGTCCTTCGTACAGGAGGTCGCCGGGCCGTGGGGCGAGGTGGATCAGCAGCGCACGGCGCCGGCGATGGCCCGAGCGGAACAACCAGGTCAGGACAGCCATCCCGATCCAGACGGCCATGAACTGCTCGACGCGCCCCAGGGTCGGCACCGCCCGCCCGGGCACGCGCGTGAAGATCTCCATCAGGGCGACGTACGCCCAGGTCGCGCCCAGGAGCTCGCGCGGCGCGTAGTACGCACCGTCGATGTCGTCCTTGGCCCACGCCCGGTACGGCTCCGGGAGCCGGCGGTTCAGGGCTCGGTACCCGAGCCACGGCAGCAGCGGCGGGTGCTCCCGCCACCGGGTGGCCCAGCCACCGCGCACGAGGTCGATCGCCGTCCGAGCCCCGACGCGCCGCGCTCCCGGTGCCGCCAGGTCGAGCAGCACCCCGAGCAGCTCCTCGCCACGTGCCACCCGCCACCGCCGCGGGTACGCGCGCATCCAGAACCGCGCGCTCCGCTCGAGCCGCTCGAGCCGCTCGCTCTGCGCCGTCGATCCGCCGACGCCGACCGCCGGGCCCCGTGCTCCCCCTGCGCTGGACATCAGGTCGTCCCGATCGCCGGCCGGTTCAGCACCGCACGCGCACGACGAGCCAACGCAGCGAGCCGGACCGTCTCCGCGCTCGCCGCAGCGGAGCCGTTCTCCGTGAGCCGGTAGTAACGACGCAGGCGGCCGTCGACGACCTCCTCACCCGCGGTGTCGACCAGCCCCGCGGCGCCCATCCGGTCGAGCAGGCCGTAGAGCGTGCCGGCCCCGAGGTTCATCTCACCGGCGGACAGCGACGCGACCTCCTTGACGATCGCGTACCCGTGACGAGGGCGATCGGCCAGGGAGAGCAGCACGAGGTACGCCTGCTCGGTCATCCGGAAGTCCATCCCCGATATATACCGCGTGGCGAACTATGCGCGCAAGGGGCCCGTCGCGACGGCCGTCGGGCGCCGGCGCCCGAGAAGGACCTTCACCACTCCACGTCCGCCGCGCGGTGCCAGGCCACACCTGCCACGTTCCAGCGACGGGCGAGCGCCGGCACCCGCTCCGCGAACCCGTCCCAGTCGAGCCGCTCCGGCGCGGACCACGCGACCTCGGCGACCGCGGCCAGCCGCGGAAGCAGCATCGAGAACAGGTCGTCAGCCGTCCGCAGCGTCTCGGTCCAGACCGTCGCCTCGATCCCGACGACCGACTCGGCCGGCACCTCGGGGATGACGGCGAGCGGGTCCCAGGAGTACGCGTCGCGCAGCTCGGTCGTGCCCGCCCACTCCAGGCCGAGCGGCGTCGACGGGTCGTACTTCATGTCGAGGTAGACCCGCCGGGCCGGGGAGAGCAGCAGCCCGGCGCCCGCCTGCACGGCAGCCACGACGCGCGCGGTGTCCTCGCGCTCGTCCCAGAACTGGAGGACGGCTCCCGGCCCGAGCTCGGCACCGGCCACCTCCTGCCAGCCGACGACCGTCTTGCCCGCGGCACGCACCTGGGTCGCGGCGAGGCCGACGAGCGCGCGGTGCTCCGCGGCGTCCATCGTCAGGACCTCGTCGCCACCGAGGTGCACGTAGGGGCCGTCGGTCATGGCCGCGACGTCGGCGAGCACGTCCTGAAGGAACGGCGCCGTGCTCGCGAGCGCGGCATCCAGCCGGCTGAATCCGACGTCGATCCCGGTGAACTCCTGGGCCGGGCGGCCGGAGGGCGTGAGCTCGCCGTAGGCGTGCAGGGCGGCGTTGACGTGGCCGGGCAGGTCGATCTCCGGGACGAGGACGACGCCCCGCTCGCGGGCGTAGTCCGTCAGCTCGGCGAAGTCCGCGACGGAGTACCAGCCGCCCGGGTCCCCGTCGACCGCCGTCGAGCCGGACCGCTCGGTGAGCAGCGGCCGCGAGGGGACCTCCAGGCGCCAGCCCTGGTCGTCGGTCAGGTGCAGGTGCAGCACGGTGAGCTTGAGCTGGGCCATGACGTCGATCACCTGGCGCAGCACCGCCGGGCCGAAGAAGTGCCGGGCGACGTCCACGCTCAGGCCGCGCCAGGCGAATCGTGGCGCGTCCTCGACGAGCACGGCGGGGACCACCGGGACCCCGTCGGCACCCGTCGTGACGAGCTGGCCGAGGCTCGCCGCCGCGTGCAGCAGCCCCTCGACACCACCGGCCGTGACGAGGATCCGGTCGGGCCCGACGTCGATCCGGTAGGACTCGGCCTCGAGGCGCGCCGGGCCGACCCGGTGCAGACCGAGCTCCACGGCGTCCGCCGGCAGACGCAGGACGACGAGCCCCGGCGCGTCGTCCTCGACGGCCGTGACCGGGATCTCGAGCCCGGCGGCGGCACCGAGGACCTCGGCGAACCGGGCGGCGACGGGCGTGGCACCGGTCGGGCCGTCCAGCAGCACCCGGACCCCGGCCGAGAGCGCGAACGCCTCGTCCTCGCGCCACTCGGCGCTCACCGGCGCGGGGACGATCGGCACCGACCCCACGGTCGACCCCGCCTGCCCGGACCACGCGGGGCCCCGTCCCCTGGTCACGGCCTCGCTCACAGCCCCTGCCAGGCGGGCTTGGCCGCGTACGTCTGGCGGTAGTAGCCCGCCAGCTGCAGCCGGCCCGCCGCGGCCTCATCGATCAGCACCGTCACATGCGGGTGGTGCTGGAGGATCGTCGCGGGCCACATCGCGCTGACCGGCCCCTCGACCAGCTGGTGCACCGCCTCGGCCTTCATCGGCCCGGCCGCGAGCAGCACGACGTGCCGCGCCGCCATGATCGTGCCGAGCCCCTGGGTCAGGCAGTGGTGCGGGACCGCGTCGAGCTCTCCGCCGAAGAACCGGGCGTTGTCGCGACGGGTCTGCTCGGTGAGCGTCTTGATCCGGGTGCGTGAGGCCAGCGAGGACCCTGGCTCGTTGAACCCGATGTGGCCGTCGGTTCCGATACCCAGGATCTGCAGGTCGACACCACCGGCCGCCGCGATGGCCGCCTCATAGGCAGCGCACGCCGCCGGGAGGTCGTCCGCCAGGCCGTCCGGGCCCTGCACCGCACCGGGCGCGAAGTCCACCCGCGAGGCGATCTCGGTCTCGATGACCGTGCGGTAGCGCTCGGGGTGGTCGACCGGCAGGCCGACGTACTCGTCGAGCATGAAGCCCCGCGCCTGGGCGAACGAGAGGCCTTCCTCCCGGTGCCGACGCGCGAGCTCGTCGTAGACGGCCAGGGGGCTCGAGCCGGTGGCGAGCCCCAGCACGACGGGCCGCCCGCCGCGCAGGAGCGACTCGACGGCGCCGGCAGCGAGGGCGGTGAGCACCGCAGGTTCGGCGATGACGACCTCCATCAGCGCACCACCTGGGTCGGCGTGCCGACGGCCTCGCGTCCGGCGGGCGCGGAGGCCGCGAGCAGGGCGGCGCCGACGGCTGCGACGGGGAAGCCCGCCGGGGAGAGGTCCACGCGCTCGGCGAGGCCCAACGCCCGCAGGAACGGGGAGGACTCCGCCTGCTGCGCGAGCGCCGACCGCACGGCCAGGAGCAGCGGGGTACCGAGGGCACTGACTCCACCACCGAGCACGACCTGCCGCACGTCGCAGGTGAGCACCAGGAGACGGACCGCCGAGGCGACCGCCGCGGCGAAGCCGTCACGCAGCCGGACGGCCTCGGGGTCACCGGCCTCGGCGGCCTCGAAGAGCTCGACCGGCGAGGGCCGCCCCGTGCGGCTGGGCCAGGCCGCGTCGATCGCCGACCCCGAGGCGTACTGCTCGAGACAGCCACGCTGACCGCAGGGGCAGAGCAGCCCGTCGGGCACGAGCGGGACGTGCCCGATCTCCCCCGCCGCTCCGCTCGCTCCACGACGCACCGCTCCGTCGAGCACGAGGCCGGCCGCCACGCCGGTGCCCAACGCCAGGTAGGCGAGATCGGCCGATCGCTCGTCGCCACCGGTGAGCACCGAGGCCGCACCGCGGGCGACGGGCCCCCGGGCCGCACCGAGGGCGGAGACGTTGAGGTCGTTGTCGAGCCGGACCTCGACCCCGAGGCGGGCGGCGAGCAGGGCACCGAGCGGCGCCGATCCCTCGATGCCGAGGTTCACGGCATGGGAGACCTCGTCGGTGACTGGGTCGACGACGCCGGGCACTCCCACGCCGATCATCCCGATCTCACCGATCGTCAGGCCGGCCTCGGCCAGCAGGTCGGCGACGACGGCGGCGGCCGAACCCACGACGCCCTCGATGCCGTGCGCCGTAGGACGCCGCACGGAGCATCGGACCTGCGGCAGGTCGCCCGTGAGGTCGACGAGCACGCCGTGCACCTTCGTCCCACCGATGTCCAGGCCGAGGCTCAGCGCGCCGGCCGACAGGTCTGTCGCCATCTCAGCCCTTCACCGCCCCGGACATGAGGCCGCTGGTCATCCGGCCCTGCACGACGAGGAAGAAGATGATCACCGGGACCGCGATGAGGGTCGAGCTCGCCATCACCTGGCCCCAGTCCGTCTCGCGGCTCGCGCTCGCCTGCAGGAAGCTGCGCAGCCAGATCGGCAGCGTCTTGGAGCCGTCGGACTGCAGCAGGACCAGAGCCACGGTGAACTCGTTCCACGCCTGGAGGAAGGCGTACACCCCGGAGGCGACCAGCCCGGGGGCGAGCAGCGGGAAGGTGATCCGCAGGAAGGCCTGGAGCCGGCTGAGGCCGTCGACCATCGCCGCCTCCTCGAGCTCCATCGGTACGCCTGCGACGAAGCCTCGCAGCATCCAGACCGTGAACGGCACCACCGCGCCGACGTAGATGATCGTGACGCCGAGCACCGAGTTGAGCAGGTTGAGGCTGCCGATGAGCTTGTACTGCGCGATGAACAGCCCCTCGGCCGGCAGCATCTGCACGAGCAGGACGGCCAGCACGAAGCTCTTGCGGCCACGGAACCGGAAGCGGCTGATCGCCAGGGCCGCGAGGAAAGCGAAGGCGAGCACCACGACGACCGTGAGCAGCGTCACCGCAAGGCTCATCCGCAGCGCACCGGGGAAGCCGGAGCCGGTCAGGACCGCACGGTAGTTGTCGAGCGAACCGTCGACCGGGACGAACGTGGGCCGGGTGGACTGGAGCAGCACGTTCGGCAGCAGCGACGAGCTGACCATCCAGTAGACCGGGAAGAGCCAGACGAGCGCGACGACGACGGCGACGACCGAGAGCAGGGCCTTTCCCGGCCGGGGCAGGCGCCGCGCCGGGCGGCTCGTGGACAGGCTCGGCCTCGTCGCAGCGAGCGGCGGGCGGGTGGTGGCCGTGGCGCTCATGCGTCCTCCTCCAGGAGCGTGCGGACGTAGAACCAGCTGAGCGCGACGGTGAGCACCAGGACGAAGACGGAGACCGCCGAGGCCATCCCGAAGTCCTGCGACCCCGTACCGAGCTGGAAGATGTAGGTGCCGAGCAGGTTGGTCTCGCTCGGTGTCGAGCCGGCGTCCTGCAGCAGCTTGATCTGGGCGAAGACCCGCAGGTCCCAGATGATCTGGAGCAGCAGCACGATCATCAGGACGGGCCGCACCATCGGCACGACGATCGACCAGAAACGCTGCCAGCCGTTCGCGCCGTCGATCTGCGCGGCCTCGATCACGTCGTCCGGCACCTGGGTGAGGCCCGCGTAGACGCTGAGCGCAACGAACGGGACCGACATCCAGACGATCACGGTGGACGCGACGAAGAAGAAGGACAACGGGGCCTGGAGCCAGTTGTGCCCGACGAAGTCGGCGCCGGCCCAGGTGAGCACCCAGTTGACGACGCCACGGTTCCAGTCGAACAGCCAGCGCCAGACGGTCATCGCCGCGACCACCGGCATCGACCACGCCAGCAGCATCGAGACCTGCAGGACCAGCCGGGACACGGTCCCTATCGCCTTCATGAGCAGGGCCAGGAGCACGCCGATCAGCACGGTGACCCCGGCGTTGACCAGGCAGAAGGCGATCGACCGCAGGACGACGGTCCACAGGTAGGAGTCGGTGAAGAGGGTGATGTAGTTGCCGAGCCCGACGGACTCGGGCGCCTTGCCGAACTGCTGGGCGAGGCCGAACTTCTGGGTCGAGGTGATCAGCTGCCAGACGAGCGGGTAGCCCATCGACAGCGCGAGGATCGCGACCGCGGGAGCGATCAGCAGGTATGGCGCCAGCGAGCGGCGGCGGCGGACCGGTTGAGAGCGCAGAGCCATCGTGCCTTCTCCTTCATGGACCCGCGTGGCGGGTGAGGGGAGGTGGGTGGGGGCGCGGGGCACGCCCCCACCCACGATCCGGGCCTCGGTCAGCCGACGCCGTTGAGCAGCGGCGTGATCTTGGCGTCGTACTCGGCAGCGAGCGCCGCGATGTCGCCACCCTGGGAGACCTTGGAGAAGAACTCCTCGAGCAGGCCGGAACCCTCGACCGCTGCCCAGCCCGGCGCTGCCGGGGTGAGCTTGGAGTTGGACGCCGAGAGGATCAGGGCCTTGGCGAACTGGTCGTCGCCCAAGGAGCTGGTGTAGTCGGAGTTGGCCGGGCCGAGCCCGTTCTCGCCCAGCATCTTCTGGTACGCCGGGCTGAAGATGATCCGCATCAGGCTCTTGGCCAGCTCGGGGTGCTGCGACTTGGCGGAGATGCCGATGTTGGACCCGCCGGCGAAGACCGGGGCGGCGCCACCGTCGACACCCGGGAGGACGAACGTGCCGAACTTGGCGTCGTTCCAGGTGCGGACCGGCTTGTTGTCCTTGGTCGTCAGGTCACCGATCGACCAGTGCGCCCAGCCCGGAGCCATGATGGTCGCCGCGGCGAGCGAGGTGTCCGTCGTGGTCTTGTCGGAGTTGGTCGCCTGATCGGTGTCGTTGATGTAGAGCCAGGGGCTCTGGTCCTTGGCGTCGGCCGGGGCCATGGACGCCTTCTGGTCGATCTCCTGGAGCTGGGTCAGGCCCACGATGCTCTTCGGGTCCGAGAGGGTCGAGACCCACTTCCCGCCCTCCTTCTTCGCGAGGTCGCCGCCGTTGGCGAAGATCCACGAGATCCCGTTGCGCCAGTCCTGGCCGCCGATGAAGAAGCCGGAGAAGTTCGCGATCCCGCGCGGGTCCTTCTGCGCGATCGTCACGACGTCCTGGTTGAACTCCGCGAGGGTCGTGGGCACGGTGACGCCCGCCTCGGCCCAGACGTCGGTCCGGTAGAACATGTACCGCGAGCCGAAGTAGTAGGGCAGCGTGTAGTTCTTGCCGTCCACCTCGCCGGCCGCGACGAAGGACTGCAGCAGCTTGGAGCCGCCGAGCTCGTCGTACATGTCGGAGATGTCGAGGAACGCGCCGACGTTCGTGAAGGTCGGTGACTGCGTGTTGCCGAGCTCGACGACGTCAGGGGTGTTGTTCGCGTCGGGCAGCGCCGTCGTCAGCTTGGTGACGAGGTCGCCCCAGTCCTGCTGCTCGATGACGAGCGTCGAACCGGGGTTCCCCTTGGCGAACTCGGTCTTGAGGTACTCGCGCAGGGTGTCGGGGGTGTCCCCACCGGCGACCCAGAGCTTGATGGTCGCAGCCTCGGGCGTGCTGCTCGCGCCGGGGGCCGCCGAGGTCGCGGGCGCCGTGGTGCCGCTCGAGCAGGCGCTCAGGGCGAGCGCTGCGGCTGCTCCGACTGCTGCCAATCGTAGAATCTTCACGTTGGGGTTCCTCCCATGTGCGAAGGCGAGCGCCGGACAGCGTCGCCACGGGTGGTACGTCCGACCTTCATGGACGGTCGGCTCGGGGTCCTCACGAGACCCCGAGCTGACCGGAGAGCACGAGCACGGCAGCCCCGGACAGGGCTGCGTCCTCGCCGAGCGTGGCCATCCGCAACGAGAGCTGATCGCCGACGACCGGCATCGTGCGCTCGCGGACGGTGGCCAGGGCCGCCTCACGCAGAGCTCCGTCGAGCAGCTCCGGGGGGCCGCTGAGCAGGACGTCTGCGAGGTTGAGGGCACTGACGACGGGTGCCAGGACGATGCCCAGCAGCCGTCCGACCGACGCCAGCACGGCGTCGGCATCCTGGGGTGCGAGCCCGTCGACCGCGCGCCGCAGCGCCGGGACGGACAGCACGGTCTCGAGGCAGCCGCGGCGGCCGCAGGCGCACACGACCGGCTCCGGTTCGCCGGGTCGCACGTCGCGAGGATCGACGACGGTGACGTGCCCGAGCTCTCCGGCGGCGTCGCGGTGGCCCTGCTGGAGCACGCCCTCCACGACGATGCCCGCACCGACACCCTGCCCGACGATGAGGACGAGGAGACCCTCGCCGCTCGCACCGCCGTAGGTGTACTCGCCGAGCGCCCGGGTGTTCGCGTCGTTGGCCACGTGCACCGGGACACCGAGGCGCGCCCCGAGCACCTCGGCGAGCGGGACGCCGAACCAGTCGAGGTTGGGCGCCTCGACGACGGTGCCGCTGCGGTCGATGACACCCGGGGAGCCGATGCCGACACCGATCACGGGGCGCGTCGCGGCAGCGAGGAGATCGGCGGCGAGCTCGCCGAGGAGCTCGAGCGCGTCGGCCCCGGTGCGGCCGTCCAGCGCCACCGCCCGGCGCACCAGCACCTCCCCGACGAGGGACATCACGGCCCCGCGCATCCTCGTCTCGTCGGCGAGGTCGATCGCGACGATCTGGAAGTCCTCGGTGCACATCGCCACGAGGGTCGCGGGCTTGCCGACCCGGACCTCGGCCCGCACGCCCCGCTCCGCGACGAGGCCCTCCTCGATGAGCTCGGCGACGAGGTCGGAGACGGTCACCCGGGTGAGCCCGGTCGACCGCGCGAGGTCGGCGCGGGAGGTCGGGCCGAAGTGGAAGAGCTGCTGGAGGACCAGTGCCCGGTTGTGCGCCCTCGCGTGCTCGGGCAGGACCTTGACCATCGGCCGCAGCACACGCCCGAGCCCGCGATCTGCGGTCCCCGCATGGGCGGACGTCGGCGTCGTCATGTTTGTTAGTAGACCTTCCTTACTAACTGCCGTCAAGACCCTCTCGTCGTCGAGACACGATCGTTATCCGGCGGTTCAGGCGGTCGGCCCGGGGACCAGGGCTCCCCTGCGCCACACCTCGAGGGGCCGCAGGTCCTCGTCGGTGACCAGGACATCGGCTCGCCTTCCCGCCTCCAGGGCACCGACCGTCGGGTCGCCCAGCACGACGGCGGGCGTCGTCGCCGCAGCGAGCACGACGTCGAGCAGCGGGACCCCGCCCGCGACCGTCGTGCGGACGACGTCCAGCAGGTGCGCCGTGCCCCCGGCGATCGCGCCGCCATGGGTCAGGCGGGCCACCCCGTCGCTCACCGTGACCTCCTGCGACCCCAGTCGGTAGGAGCCGTCCGCCATCCCGGCGGCGGCCATCGCATCGGTGACCAGCGCGATGTTCGCCGCACCGACGAGGCTGAAGATGTTGCGGACCAGCCCTGGCGCCAGGTGCGTCCCGTCGCCGATCAGCTCGACGACGGCCCCACCCTCGCCGGCGGCCGCCAGGTAGGCCGGGACCGGGCCGGGGTCGCGGTGCGCGATCGGCCGCATGGCGTTGAACAGGTGCGTGACGGTCGCCCGACCCGACCGACGGCCGGGCGCAGCGGCCAGGCGGCGCGAGCCCTCGGCCAGGGCCTCGGTGGTCAGCTCCCAGCTCGCGTCGGAGTGCCCGAACGAGGGCAGCGCCCCGACCTCGACGAGCGCCTCGACGACCCCGCCGTCCCCGAGGATCCCCGCCAGCTCGGGGGCGATGGTCATCGTGACCAGGTACCCGTGGGCGAGGGCGGCGAGCTCGCGCACGAGGGCGGCATCGGGCTCCTGGATCAGGGCCGGGTCCTGGGCGCCGCACCGCAGGGTCGAGACGAACGGGCCCTCGAGGTGGATGCCGGCGATCTCCCCCGCCTCCGCGAGGGCGGTCAGCACCCCCACCCGCTGACGCAGGGTCTCGGGAGCGGCGGTGACGAGCGAGGCGACAAGGGTCGTCGTGCCGTGGGCGCGGTGCTCGTGCACGGCGACGAGCGCCTGCTCGGGCGTCGTGGCGTCCGGGTAGCCCGCGCCGCCGCCGCCGTGGGTGTGCAGGTCGACCAGGCCGGGCAGCAGGAGGCGGCCCGAGGGCTCCGGGAGCGGCGACCGGTCGGTGGCCTCGGCTGCAGGCCCGACCCAGGCGATCGTCCCCCCGTCGAGCACGAGCAGCCCGTCGGTCAGGACGGCCGTAGGGGTGACGACACGACCACGCAGCAGGGTCGGTGCACTGGGGGCGGTCATGGGGCTCGTGCCTTCCGGTTCGTCGGGACGGTACGAGGGCGTGCCGCCGGGGTCGGGGCCCAGGGGGACCTGCCCGGGAAGCCGCGCGTCGCTCACCGGTGCATCATGCCGCGCCGCCGCCGCTCAGGGGACGATCACCGTCATCCCCGACTCCGTCGCCGGCACGCTCATCGCCGCGAGCACCTCCGCGGCCCGGTCGAGCCCGATCGTCCGCCCGACGAGCCTCGCCGGCGCGAGCGCACCCGAGGCGACAGCGGCGAGCATCTCGGGGTACTCGTGGGCCGCCATCCCATGGCTGCCGTAGACCTCGAGCTCCCAGCCGACGATCCGGTCCATCGGCAGCGGGGTGCGGGCCTGCGCACCGATGAGCAGCCCGACCTGGACGTGCCGCCCGCGCCGGCGCAGCCCCAGCACCGAGGCGACGACGGCGTCGAGGCTCCCGAGGGCGTCGACGGAGATGTCGGCGCCACCACCCGTCGCGTCGGCGACGAGCAGGGCGACCTCCTCCGCACCGAGGCCGCTGGGGTCGAGCACGACCTCGGCGCCCAGCGCGGACGCGGCCTTGCGGGCCGCGGGAGAGGGATCGAGGGCGACGACCCTGGCCCCGGCCGCGACCGCGACCATCACCGCCGAGAGGCCGACGCCGCCGCAGCCGTGCACGGCGACCTGGTCCGCCATCCCGACGCGCCCGTGCACCGTCAACGCACGGTAGGCCGTCGCGAATCGGCAGCCGAGGGAGGCAGCCGTCACCGAGGACATCGTCTCCGGCAGGGCGACCAGGTTCACGTCGGCGTGGTCGAGGGCGACGAGCTCGGCGAAGGAGCCCCAGTGCGTGAAACCGGGCTGCGTCTGCCGCTCGCAGACCTGCTGCTGGCCCGACTCGCAGGCTGCGCACCGCCCGCAGGCGTTGACGAACGGAACCGTCACGCGCGATCCCTCGAGCCAGCCCCGCACGAGCGGTCCCACCTCGACGACCACCCCGGCGAGCTCGTGGCCGGGCACGTGCGGCAGGTGGACGCCGTCGTCGTGCCCCTGCCAGGCGTGCCAGTCGCTGCGGCAGACGCCCGTCGCCTCGACGCGCACGAGGACGCCGTCGGCCGGGCAGATCGGGTCGGGCACGTCGCGGACCACCAGGGGCCCACCGAAGCTCTCCATCACGAGCGCGCGCATGGGGCCATCCTGGCCCGTCCGCGGCACCAGGCCCAGGGCTCCGACGTGCGCGACCGATCACGCCCTCCGTCCCGCAGCGCGGCCGATCCGTCGAGGCTCACGAGACCGCGGTGGTCGACCGGCCTCAGCCCGCGCGCCCACCCAGGTGGACGTCGAAGAAGTCCACGATCCTCCGCCGCGCGTCGACGGCCGCGTCCTCGTCGTACCTCGCCCCGAGGATCCGCGTCGCGACGCGCATCATCGCCGGGACCTCCGTCGGCACGTGGTCGTTGAGGAAGCCGTGGCCGACACCGGGGTACTCCTTGACGTCGTGCGGCACGCCGACCGTCGTCAGCGAGGCCTCGAGCCGGGCCGCCGCACCCCGCAGCGAGCGGTCGGCCCCGCCGTAGCTGCCGACGATCGGGCAGGCCTCGGCGAGGAAGTCGGCGCCGTAGGGGTCGGGGCTGCCGCTGCCCTGGCCGTAGTTGATGCTCGCCGCCGAGTACCGGTCGCGCGGCGCGTGCAGCAGGGCGAAGCCGCCGCCCATGCAGAAGCCGAGGATGCCGACGCGGCCGCTCGCACCCTCCTGCTCGACCAGCCAGCCGCGGGCGGCCTCGATCTCCTCGAAGGCGCGTCCGCGCCTGGCCCGGAGCTCACCGAAGAGCGAGCGCAGGCACCGGGCGGTCCCGCCCCAGGACATCAGGTCCGGCGCGACGGCGGCGAAGCCCTCGCTCGCCAGCCAGTCGACCTGCCGGCGCACATCGGTCGTCATCCCGAAGGCGTCGTGCACGACGACGACGCCCGGGAAGGGCCCCGCGCCCTCGGGGGACACGGTGTAGGCGGGGAGCGGACCCCGCGGGCCGGCGATCTCGACGTCGGGCATCAGTCGTCTCCTTGATCAGTCGTCTGCGGGCATCGAGGCTCGCGCGTCGGCGGTGGCTGACGTGCCCCGACACATCGTCGTTGCTCGTGGGCCGCTACGCCTGTCGACGACGATCGACGTGCCCCGGTGCCGGTCGCGAGGGGATCGTGACGGCGGCCCGTCAGCGCCGGGCCCTGCGCCGACGGCGGTTCGCCCCGAACGGTCCGCTGCCGAACGCGAACGAGAGCCCCAGCAGGAACGCGAAGTCGTACCAGCCGCCGACGTTGTGCACCTCGTAGATCCCGACGTCGTCCTTGAACAACGACACGAGGAAGGCGATCGGGGCGATGAGTCCGTGCCACAGTCCCCACCAGAAGCCGAACGGGGCATGCGCTGCGCTCGCGGTGCCGGCGAACTCGTTCCCGCTCGCCGCGCAGGCCGCGAGAAGCAGGAGCATCGCTGCGAGGGCCAGGACCGTGCGGGCGTGCCTCATGGGAAGACCTCCGCCTCCACGCAACACCCTGCGGGGGTCCGGGTCAAGGCCGTCAGAGCTCGCGGTACGTCCACGCCCCGGCGAGCATCGTCCCGGCCACGGGCATCGTCCGCAGCGCCTCGGCCCCGCAGCTGGCCGGGTCGGCGTCGAGGACCACCAGGTCCGCCGGCTCGCGCGCGGCGAGGCTCGACCGCACCGAGGCGGCGAGCGCCACCTGCGCCGTCAGGTCCTGCTCCGGGTGCCAGGGCCCGCGACCGTCCCGGCCCCGGGAGACGGCGGCCGCGATCGCCGACCACGGGTCGAGCGGAGCCACCGGCGCATCGGAGCCGAGCAGCAGCCGCACGCCGGCCCGGTGCAGGTCGGCGAAGGGGTAGGTCCGGTCCGCGCGGTCGGCCCAGTAGCGGTCGATGACGTCGCGGTCGTCGACGGCATGCTCCGGCTGGATGCTGGCGGCCACGTCGAGCTCGGCGAACCGCGCGAGGTCGGCCGGGTCGAGGAGCTGGACGTGCTCGATGCTCCCGCGCGCACCGGAGGCGGCGAAGGCGTCGAGCGCGAGCGCGAGCGCCCGGTCGCCGATCGCGTGGATCGCCGCGTGGATCTGGTGCCGGGCGGCCTTGGCCATCAGCGGGACGAGCTCCTCGGGACCGACGTTGAGCATGCCGTGCGTCGGTCCGCCGTCCGAGGTCAGGTAGTCCTCGTGGCAGTAGGCCGTGAAGGTGTTGAGCGAGCCGTCGCTGATCACCTTGAGCGAGCCCATCGCCAGCAGCCCGTCGGTGCCTGCGATCACGTCCCCGGTCGCGAGCTCGCGCGCGACGGCGCCGTCCAGGTGCTCGCGCCAGACGCCGGCTGCGACCCGGACCCGCGTCCCGGTGGCCAGTCGCCGCTGCCAGGAGGCCAGGTTGTCGGCGAGCTCGTAGTCGACGATCCCGACGACCCCGCGCGCGGCGGCCACCTGGACCGCCTCGTCCACCCAGGCGTCGACGGTCTCCGCGTCCGTCGGGTCGAGGCGTCCGGACAGCGCGAACCACTGCTCCTCGCGGACGACCCCCGCCGGGACGCCGAGCCGGGCCGACGCCGCCGTGCTCAACCAGCCGCTGTGCAGGTCGCCACAGATCACCACGACCGGCGTCGCCGGGAGCCCGGCCGCCGCCAGCCCCTCGTCGAGGAGCTCGGCCGTCGGGGTGTCGGGCCACAGCCCGTCCCGGTAGCCGAAGGCGACGACCATCGTCCCCTCGACCACGGGCGCCTCGTGGAGCCGCTCGACGACGAGCGCCACGACCTCCGACGCCGACCGGGCCGCAGAGACGTCGAGGCGTCGTCGCACCAGCGCCCACTGCGTCATGTGCACGTGCGCGTCCCACAGCCCGGGGACGACCCAGCGGCCGCCCAGGTCGACGAGCTCGTCGCCGGCGACCGGGGCGAGGCTCGCCGCGATCTCCACGATGCGGCCCTCGTCGAGCCGCAGGTCGACGGTGCCCGTGGGCGCGCCCGCCCCGAGGTCGACGAACCGTGCGGCGCGCAGCAGCGTGCTCATGGCCGCAGCAGGACCTTGATCGCCCGGCGCTCGTCCATCGCCGCATAGCCCTCGGCCGCCTGCTCCAACGGCAGCTCCAGGTCGAAGACAGGCGAGGGGTCGATGCTGCCGTCGAGCACGGCCGCCAGGAGCTCTGGCAGGTACGCGCGCACCGGCGCCATCCCGCCGCGCAGGCCGATGTTGTTCACGAAGAGCGCCCTCGCCGGCAGCCCGTCCGTCATCCCGTTCGGGACCCCGACGTAACCGATCGTGCCGCCCGGGCGGGCGATCGCGGCAGCGGTGTCCCAGGAGGACTGCATGCCGACGGCCTCCAGGACGTGCGCGGCGCCGAGCCCACCGGTCAGCTCGCGGACGCGCTCCACCGCCTCCTCCCCCCGCTCGGGGACGATGTCCGTCGCACCGAAGGTCCGCCCGACGGCGATCCGGTCCTCGTGCCGACCGAGCAGGATGATCCGCTCGGCACCGAGGCGGTGCGCCGCGAGCACCCCGCACAGCCCGACGGCCCCGTCACCCACGACGGCCACCGTCGACCCGGCCGTGACGCCGGCGCTGACGGCCGCGTGGTGGCCGGTTCCCATGACGTCGGACAGCGTGAGCAGCGCCGGGAGGCGCTCGTCGTCGGCATCCACCGGGGCGACGACGAGGGTCCCGTCGGCCCACGGCACACGGACGGCCTCGCCCTGGCCGCCGTCGACGTGCGCCGCGCCCCAGAATCCGCCGTGCAGGCAGGAGGACTGCAGGCCCTCCTCGCACAGCACGCAGGTGCCGTCGCTGAACATGAACGGCGCGATGACGACATCGCCGGGACGCACGGTGGTCACGTCCGTGCCGACGGCCTCGACGACGCCGACGAACTCGTGCCCGATGCGCGCCGGGCCGCCCTCCCGCACGCCTGGCCGCCGATACGGCCACAGGTCGGACCCGCAGATGCAGGAGACGAGGACCCGCACCAGGGCGTCGGTCGACTCGCGGAGGACGGGATCAAGGACGGTCTCGACGCGGATGTCGCGCTCACCGTGGTGCATGACAGCTCTCATGTGGCCCATTCTCGCCCGAACGGCGGGCCGTCCGCGCCGCGAGCGCCCGATCGGCCCCGCCCGTGGCGTGGTGGCCGCCGGTACTCCGTCGCGCGGGCGCCTCTCAGACCCCCGGGAGCTCCAACGTCCGCCCGGTCAGCAGCCGGAACGCCTCGAGGTAGCGCTCCTGCGTGCGCGCGACGACCTCGTCCGGCAGCGGCGGGGGCGGCGCGTCCGCCGCGCGGTCCCAGCCGGAGGCGGGAGAGGTCAGCCAGTCGCGCACGTACTGCTTGTCGAAGCTCGGCTGCGCGTGTCCCGGATCCCAGGACTCCGCCGGCCAGAAGCGCGAGGAGTCGGGAGTGAGCACCTCGTCACCGAGCACGATCCGGCCCTGGTGCTCGCCCTGCGCGGGCCGGCCGAACTCGAGCTTCGTGTCCGCGAGGATCAGGCCGTGCTCGCGGGCGGCCTGCTCGGCCCGGGAGTAGACGGCCATCGTCAGCGCGCGGATCTCGGCGGCGTCGGCCGCGCCGATCTGCTCGACCACGCGGTCGAAGCTGACGTTCTCGTCGTGCTCGCCGAGCTCAGCCTTCGTCGCCGGGGTGAAGATCGACCACGGCAGGCGGGAGCCGTCCACGAGCCCGTCGGGCAGCTGCTCCCCGCACACCGAGCCGTCGGCGCGGTACTCGAGCAGCCCGCTGCCGGCGAGGTAGCCGCGCGCGACGCACTCGACCGGGAACATGTCGAGGCGACGGCAGACCATCGCGCGCCCGGCGACCGCAGCGGGCACGCCGCCGGGGCCGGTCTCGGCCGTCACGACGTGGTGCGGGACGAGGTCCTCGAGCAGGGCGAACCACCACAGGCTGAGCTGGGTGAGGATGACGCCCTTGCCGGGGACCGGAGTCGAGAGCACGTGGTCGTAGGCACTGATCCGGTCGCTCGCGACGACGAGCACCACATCACCGGCGGGGTGCGGCGCGGCCGGGAGGTACAGGTCGCGGACCTTGCCCGAGTAGCTGTGGACCCAGCCCGGCAGGTCGAGGTGCTCACTCATCGTCAGACCCCTGCTCCAGCGGGTCGAAACCCTCGAGCCGGTCGTGAGCCCTGGGTTCCGGGGGCGCGCTGAGCGGCAGCGACCCGAGGGGGGCCGGCAGGTGCGCCGCGATGTCGCCACGATGGTGCGAGCCCCGCAGCGCGATCCGCTCGACGCCCGCGTAGGCCGTCTCGCGCGCCGCGTCGACATCGGCTCCGACGCCGACCACCGAGAGCACGCGGCCGCCGGAGGAGATGATCGCGCCGTCGGCACCCGCCGCGGTCCCGGCGTGCAGCACGTGCACGCCGTCGAGCTCCTCGGCCGCGTCGATCCCCTCGATCTCGTCGCCGGCCCGGACCGTTCCCGGGTAGCCGTGCGCCGCGACGACGACCGTGACGGCGGCCTCGTCGTGCCAGCGCAGGTCGGGCAGGTCGGCCAGGGTACCCGTCGCGGCCGCGACCAGGGCCTCGGCGAGCGGGGTCGCGAGGCGGGCCAGGACCACCTGGGTCTCGGGGTCACCGAAGCGCGCGTTGAACTCGATGACGCGTACCCCGCGGCCGGTCAGCGCGAGCCCGCAGTACAGGACACCGACGAACGGTGTGCCCCGGCGGCGCATCTCGTCGATGGTCGGCTGGGCGATGCGCGCCACGACGTCGTCCACGAGGCCCGCCGGTGCCCAGGGGAGCGGCGAGTAGGCGCCCATCCCGCCGGTGTTGGGCCCCTCGTCGCCGTCGAGCGCCCGCTTGAAGTCCTGGGCCGGGGCGAGCGGAACCACGTCCGTCCCGTCGCACAGGCAGAAGAGCGAGACCTCTGGCCCGTCGAGGAACTCCTCGACGACGACGGCCGGCCGGTCACCCGCACCGGCGCGCCGGTCGAAGCAGTCCCTGGCGTGGGCGAGCGCGGCATCACGGTCGCTCGTCACGACGACGCCCTTGCCCGCGGCGAGCCCGTCGTCCTTGACGACGAAGGGGGCCCCGAAGGCGTCGAGCGCCTCGGCCACCTCGTCGAGGTTCGTGCACAGGTGGGCCATCGCGGTCGGCACGCCGGCGGCGGCCATGACCTCCTTGGCGAAGGCCTTGGAGCCCTCGAGGGCTGCGGCCTCGGCGCTCGGCCCGAAACACGCGATCCCGGCGGCCCGGACGGCGTCCGCGACCCCCGCGACGAGCGGCGCCTCCGGCCCCACGACGACGAGCTCGACCCCGAGGTCGACCGCGAGGTCGGTGACCGCCTCCGGGGAGAGCTGGTCGACGGCGTGCAGCGTGGCCAGGCGCGCGATGCCCGGGTTGCCCGGCGCCGCGTGCACCTCGTGGTCACCCGCCAGCGCGAGCGACCGCACGATGGCGTGCTCGCGCGCGCCCGTTCCGATGACGAGGATCTTCACGGTCGGTCAGCCTAGCCGCGCCTCAGCGACCCGCGTCGGACTCGTCCGCGGGAAGGGCGAAGGCGTCGAGGTAGACGCGCACCCGCCGTTGTTCGGGCGGCCCACCGTCGACGTCGGTCGAACGCCCGGCCTTCGCGGCGTCGACGTGCCGCGTGAGGACCTCCTCGAGCTCGTCGCTGAGCGCCTTGAGCTCCTGGGCCGTCATCCGAGTCCTGGCCTCCGTGATGGTCGAGGCGTCGAGCCAGTCCGGTGCCTCGTCCCGATGGCGGTCGACCCAGCGCGCGAGCAGGCTCGCCCGCGCGGCGAGCCTCGACTGCAGCAGGGCGACGACGTCCTCGCGCATCGCGTCGTCGCGGAGGTCTTCGGGGAGGACGGTGAAGCCGACCGCCCGCCACCACCGGTCTCGCCCGCGCGGGTGGTCCGGGTCGTCCTCGACGAAGCCGAACCGCTCGAGCTGACGCAGGTGGTAGCTCGTCTGACCCGTGCTCTCGCCCAACGCCTGGGCCAGCTGGGTGGCGGTCGCAGCGCCGTTGTCGCCCAGGTACTCCCACATCGCGATGCGCAGCGGGTGCACGAGCGCCTTGAGCGCCTCAGGACCGAGACCTGGGGGTCTTGCCGTAGCCATTTTGCAGAGATACCTTTGCAGAGTTGTCTTTGCAGCCGCTTCTTTGCGAAGCGCCGGACCCAGCCTAGTGAGAACCCATGACCTCCTCAGCAGCACGAGCCGCCACCGAGGCCGGAACCCCCTCTGGCGGGGCCACCGACCGGCAGACCCCTGTCCGCGACGCCGGCGACGCCGGCGACGCCGACTCCCCTGCCGTCCAGGGACATGAGCCGCTCGGCCCGCGATTCCGCGCCCACCTGACGGCCACGGGCCTCGCGAACCTCGCGGACGGAGTGGTCGCGGTGGGCCTCCCGCTCTACGCGGTGACCCTCACTCGTTCGCCGGTGCTGATCTCCCTGCTCACCGCTGCCGGCTGGCTGCCGTGGCTGCTGCTCGCGATCGTCGGCGGGCTGCTGGTGGACCGCAGCGACCGCAAGCGGGTGCAGGTCGTCGGGCTGACTGTCCGTGCGGCTGCTCTGGCGGGCGCAGCAGTGCTCATCGCCTCCGGGCGGATGACCATCGGCGGGCTGATCGTTCTCGCGCTCGTGTACGGCTGCACCGACGTCCTCGTCGACCTGGCCGAGGGTGCGATCGTCCCGGACCTGGTCCCCCGCAGCCGGCTCCAGGCGGCCAACGGACGGGTGATGGCGGCGCAGCAGGTCAGCGCCGCATTTCTCGGAGCACCGGTGGCAGGCGTGCTGCTGGGACTGGGCGCGACCTGGGTGGTCGGCGTCGCGGCCGGGCTCGCGGTCGCGGCCGCCGGGGTCCTGGTCGTCGGCGTTCCGGGCCGCTACCGGCACGCCTTGCCCACGGCGCCGGGGCCGCACGCTGCTGCAGCCGACATCCGAGAGGGCCTGCGCACGCTGTTCGGACACCCCGTCCTGCGCCCGATGACGATGGCCGCGTCCGTCGCGAACATGGCGACCACCGGCTACACCGCCCTCCTCGTGCTGTGGGCGGTCGGCACCGGGTCGACGCTCGGCCTCACGGGCAGCCAGTACGCCTGGATCGGCGTGGCGATGGCGCTCGGCGCGGTCATGGCGTCCGTCCTGGTCGAGCGGGCCGTCGCTCTCCTGGGCGAGCTGCGGGTGATCCTCGGCGGGTGGTGGACAGGCGCGGCGTTCCTCGCCGTGCCACTCCTCGTCCCAGTGCCGTGGATGCTCTTCCTCGTGGCAGCCGTCCTCGGCGCGAGCTTCTCGGCAGCCAATGTGGCATCGCAGTCGGTTCGTCAGCGGCTCGTCCCGCCACGACTGCTTGGTCGCGTGGGCGGGGCGTCGCGGACGCTGGGCTACGGCCTGATGCCGATCGGTGCTGTCCTCGCCGGCCTGGCGGCCGACCGCTGGGGCCTGGCGCAGACGATGCTCGGTGCCTGCGTCCTGGCCGTGCTGGCCCCGGTGCTGCCCGCGCTCACGGTGCGCCCGAGGATGCTGGACGTCTCCGAGTCGTGAACCGCTTCCCGCTCTCGCGCTCGGCCGGCGGCACTGAGCGCACGGCGCCCGACGCGCCGCCAGGTAGCCCCGTGGGACCAGAGGGACGCCGCTACTCGTCGCCCGCTCGTCCGTCTCCCGGCGCCAGCCCGGCGAGAACGGCGAGAGCTTCGTCGGCCCACTCGACCGCCGCGCGCGCCGAGTGCTCGCCGGCCGAGACCGTCAGCAGCGCGAACGGGCCGTGCTCGTCGCTCGGGTCGATCCCCGCGCGCGCGGCGGCGAGGTCAGCAAGCTGGCCCATGGCACGATCCCGCTGCGCGGACACCAGCCGGGCGGTCTCCTGCGCTCCGAGCACGTGACCGAAGAAGAGCCGGAGCAGCAGACCGTTACGCGGCGGGATCGGCTCGTCCGGTGCCGCGAGGAGCTCCCGCAGGTGCACACGCCCGGCAGCCGTCAGGGCGTAGACCGAGGACCGCGGCCGGTCACCGTCGCTGCGCTCGACGAAGCCGTCGGCCTCCAGCCGCGAGAGTGTCGGATAGATCTGCCCGTAGCTCTCGCTCCAGAAGTGGCCGAGCACCTCCTGGATCCCCGCGCGGACCGCATAGCCCGTCATCGGCGCGATGCTCAGCGCCCCGAGGACTGCAAGGTCGGTCCTGCTGGCTCTTGCCATGACGACCTCCTTCGAGGATATTGCTGGTAGCAATATACCGCATCCTCTCTCTCCCCGAGGAGCTCGATCCCCATGACCGCAGCCACGCACACGCCCACGTCGCCCACCGATGCAGGGGGCGCGGACGCCGACGCCCCGACCGCGCCCAGCTCGAGCAGCAAGGCGGTTGCCGTCGCGGCACGTCCGACCGCCCGCGTGACGAGTCGCGTCGCCTGCGGGCTGCTCGGGGCGCTCGGCACCTTCCAGCTCGCCCTTGCTGCGGGGGCGCCCTGGGGCGAGGCCGCCTGGGGTGGCGCGTCGAGCACCCTGACGCCCGGGCTGCGTGTCGCGAGCGGGGTCGCGGCGGTGGTCTGGTCCGCGGGGGCACTCGTCGCGCTCCGCCAGGGTGGCCACGACGGCTGGGCACCCTTGCCCGACCGCTGGCTACGCCGAACGACGATCGCCCTGGCGGGCTACAGCGGGCTGGGCACTCTGATGAACCTCGCGTCGCGTAGCGAGCTCGAGCGCGCGATCTGGGCGCCGACGACCCTCGCGATGGCCGTGACCCTCGGGCTGACGGCCGCCTGGGGTCGTCGGACTCCGCGCTGACGCGCGCGCGGAGTCACGGTCGCACCGGGGCCCGGCGCGACCGACCTCAGTCGAGCAGGTCGAACCGGCTGATCGTCGCCTCACGCCCGGGGCCCACACCGATCGCGGAGATGCGCGTCCCGCTCAGCTCCTCCAGTGCGAGCACGTAGCGCTGCGCCGCGTCGGGGAGGTCCTCGAAGCGACGGGCGCCGGAGATGTCCTCCTGCCAGCCCTCGAACTCCTCGTAGACCGGCACGGCGTGGTGGAACTGGCTCTGGTCGTAGGGCATCTCGGCGTGGCGGACGCCGTCGACCTCGTAGGCCACGCAGACCGGGATGGTCGCGAGCCCCGTGAGCGTGTCGAGCTTGGTGAGCACCAGGTCGGTCAGCCCGTTGACGCGGCTGGAGTACCGGGCCACGACGGTGTCGTACCAGCCGCAGCGACGCGGGCGCCCCGTCGTCGTGCCGTACTCCCCGCCCTGCGTGCGCAGCCACTCGCCGTTCTCGTCGAGCAGCTCGGTGGGGAAGGGACCCTCGCCGACGCGCGTCGTGTACGCCTTGATGACGCCGACGACGCGGTCGATCCGGGTGGGGCCGACGCCGGAGCCCGTGCACGCGCCACCGGCGGTCGCCGAGGAGGACGTGACGAACGGGTACGTGCCGTGGTCGACGTCGAGCATGGTCGCCTGACCGGCCTCGAAGAGGACGTTCTTGCCGGCGTCCAGCGCCTCGTTGAGCACCAGCGAGGCGTCGACGACCATCGGGCGCAGGCGCTCGGCGTTGGCGAGCAGCTCCGTGACGGTCTCCTCGACGGTCATCGCACGGCGGTTGAAGACCTTCACCAGGAGGTGGTTCTTCTGGTCGAGGGCACCCTCGACCTTCTGCGTGAGGATGTGCTCGTCGAAGAGGTCCTGCACGCGGATGCCGACGCGGCTGATCTTGTCGGCGTAGGCCGGACCGATGCCGCGGCCCGTCGTGCCGATCTTCCGCTTGCCGAGGAAGCGCTCGGTGACCTTGTCGACGGTCCGGTGGTAGGGCGCGATGATGTGCGCGTTCGCCGAGACGAGCAGCCGCGAGACGTCCACTCCCCGCGCGATGAGCGCGTCGAGCTCACCGAAGAGGACCTCGAGGTCGATGACCACGCCGTTGCCGATGACAGGGGTGACGCCCGGAGAGAGGATCCCGGACGGCAGCAGGTGCAGGGCGTACTTCTCCCCGTCGATGACGACGGTGTGCCCGGCGTTGTTGCCGCCGTTGAACTTCACGACGTAGTCGACGCGGCTCCCGAGCTGGTCGGTGGCCTTGCCCTTGCCCTCATCGCCCCACTGGGCTCCGAGCACGACGACGGCTGGCATGTGTCCTCTTTTCGCGGCATGGAGACCGCGGGCGCGCCGCGGCCTCCCCGAGGTTACCGGCTCGACCCGCTCCACATGCGACCCGGCGCACCCCTCGATACTCTCGGCGAGCGGCCACTCCCTGACCGCCCCGAGGAGAGTCCATGATCGAGATCTCGATGTCGGCAGCGACGACGACGCTGACGATCTCCGGCGACCTCGACCTCGCGGAGCGCGACCAGTTCCCCGAGATCGCCGCCCGCGTCACCGGACTTCGGCGCCAGCTGCTCGTCCTGGACATGTGCGGCGTCACGTTCATGGACTCGACCGGGGCCGCGTTCCTCATCTCCCTGGCCGACTCCTCCCGCAAGCGCGGCGGGGCGACCGTCCTGCGCGGCTGCGACGACCGCGACATGTTCGTCCTGGAGGTCTGCGGGGCGCTGCCGATGTTCCGGCTCGACCTGGAGCACCGCTGCCCGCCGGAGGCGCTGGACGCCCGCTGAGCCGTCCGCGCGCAGCCGGGCCGGCTCAGCCCGTCAGAACGCCGCCGGGCCGAACCGTCCGACGGCGACGACGAGCGCGAGCAGACCGAGCACAGCCGACGGCGCGAGTCGCGCAGCACCGTCCCCACGCCGCACGTGCACGACGACGGCCGCTGCCATCGCGAGCGCGAGCCCGGAGGCCGCCACGGCGACCAGGACGGGCGCGATCCCGATGAGGGCGGGCAGGACGAGACCGAGAGCCCCGAGCACCTCGACAGCACCGATCGCGCGCACCTGGGGCTGCGTGAAGTCGGCGACCCACGGCATCGACGCGAGCATCTGCTCGCGCTTGCCCGTCAGCTTCATCGCGCCGGCCGCGAGGAATGCGGCAGCGAGCAGTCCGGCGACGATCCACAGGGCGACGTTCATGAGATCTCCTCAGTTGAATGCTCAAGTACGAGGAGTATGCATGAGCGGTGTTGAACATTCAACTCACCGGGACTATCGTGGTGGCATGGCCGAGGAAACCCCGTGGCTCAGCAGCGAGCAGCTGCGCGCCTGGATGGCCCTGAACACGGTGCTGGAGACGCTCCCGGCGGCGATCGACGCCCAGCTCAAACGGGACGCGGGGCTCAACCGCTTCGAGTACCTCGTGCTCGCGGGGCTGTCCGAGGCCCCCGGCCGCGCCCTGCCGATGACCGAGCTCGCGGTCTTCGCGACGGGGTCGCTGTCGCGCCTGTCGCATGCCGTCGACCGGCTCGAGCGCAAGGGCTGGGTCACTCGACGTGCCATGGGGACCGGCTCCCGGCGGGTCGAGGCGGTGCTGACCGACGCGGGCATGGCGACCGTCGTCGAGGCCGCCCCAGGACACGTCCGCGAGGCGCGACGGCTGGTGATCGACGCTCTCGACGAGGAGCAGGTCGCCCAGCTCGACCGGATCGCCCGGACGATCGTCGCGGCAGCGGCGCCGCAGGCAGGCGCGCTGCTCGAGAAGCACTCACCCCGGCAGGTCGACGCGACGCGGTGAGCGCCCGCCCTCAGAGGTCGGCGGTGGAGATCTCCCCCGCGCCGGGCCGCAGTTGTGCCCAGACGAGCTTGCCGCCGCCGACCGGCTGCCAACCCCACTCGGCGAGCCGCTCGACGATCCGCATCCCGTAGCCACCGACCCTGTCCTCGTGGCCGTCGACGCTGACCGGGGGCGCGGGGTTGGCGTCCTCGACCTCCATCCGCAGTCCCTGGCCGGTGTCGAAGAGCCGCAGCACGACATGACCCCAGCCGTGCAGGACCGCGTTCGCGACGAGCTCGGAGACGACGAGCTCTGCTGCGCCGGACCCTGGGAGGTCCCAGGACTCGCAGGCACGCAGGACCGCGTGGCGTGCGCGCGCGATCGACCCCGGGTCGCTCGGCAGCGACCAACGCCGCTGGCGCGATCGCTCCTCGTCGACCGGCGGCACGGCGCCCGGGTCGGGGACGCGCACCACCACGACGGCGACGTCGTCCTCGGGATCCGCGGCGAGCCGGGCGAGCAGCTCCTCGCCCACCCCTGCGGCGTCGAGCGTGCCGAGCGTGCCGGCCGTCTCGACGAGCAGGTCGAGCCCGGCGCGCAGCGTCCGGTCGCGCCGTTCGATGAGCCCGTCCGTCACGAGCACGAGCACGTCACCGGGCAGCAGCGTGCAGCACCCTGTGGTGCGCCCCGCCTGGCCGTAGCCGATCAGCGGTCCTGCGCCGTCCGTGAGCATCCGCACCTGCGTCCCGCGGGCGAGGACGGGTGGCAGGTGCCCGGCGCGCGACCAGCGAAGGGTCCACCCCTCGTCGGTGCGGACCATCGAGGCGAGCACGAGGCTGGCCGCCCGCGAGACCTGGACCCCGTTGATCAGCTGGTCGACCCGGTCCAGCACCTGCCCGGGATCAGCGTCGTCGTGGGCGTAGGAGCGAACGACGGAGCGCAGCTGGCCCATCACCGCGGCCGCCTCGATGTCATGACCGACGACGTCGCCGATCACGAGCACGACGACGCCGGGGGTCACCTCGAGCACGTCGTACCAGTCACCGCCGACCTGGGCGTGCCGCGAGCTCGGCGCGTAGTAGGTCCAGACGTCGAGCTCACGGATCTCGGCCTGCTGCGGGAGCATCGCGCGCTGCAGGGTCTCGGCGAGGCGGTGCTCGCGCGCGTAGAGCCGCACGTTGTCCGCCGCCATCCCGACGCGGCGCACGACGAGGTTGAGCATCGTCAGGTCGTGGGCGTCGTAGCCGACGAGCCCCGAGCCCGAGCGGGGAACGGTGACGAGCACGCCCTGGACGGAGCGCCGCCCTGCGACCGCGTGCACCACGACGACCGGTGGCTGCGGCCGGTCCGGCACCGTGATCAGGTGCTCGACGAGCCGACGCGTGGTCGGCCCGAGGTCCGCGACGTCCGCGAGCCGGATCTCGACCGGGCCGGGCCGGGTCCCGTCGAGCAGCTCGCGCACCGGGTCGGGAGCGGCGGCGCGTCGAGGTGCGTCCCGGCGGTCAGACCTCGACTCGCGCAGCAGCACGTCCAACCCGGTCGCCGGGCGCAGACCGCCGTCGTCGACGAAGAAACGGGCCCATGCGACGAACGACCGGCCCAGGACGTCGGCGATCTGCTGGAGCACGAGCGGGTCCTCGAGCTCGGCGAGGTGGTCGGAGACCTCCGAGACGGTGGCGAGGGCGCTGCGCTCCCTGCGCTCGTAGCGGATCGACGCCTCCTGCGCGTCGGCATGCTCGACCTGCGCGGTGACGTCGACCTGGATGCCGATCCAGTGCGTCACGACCCCTGACGCGTCCCGGACCGGGGAGATGGAGATCTGGTTCCAGAACGGGCTGCCGTCGCGCCGGTAGTTGAGCAGGGTCACGGTGGTGCTGCGCTCCTCGGCGACAGCGGTACCCAGCTCACGGCTGCGTTCGGCATCGGTGCCCGGTCCCTGCAGGACGTCCATCTGTTGACCGACCATCTCCTGGGCGGTCCAGCCGGTGGTGCGCGTGAAGGCGTCGTTGACCCAGACCGCGCGGGCGCCGTCGGCGATCGCGTCGGTGAGGACGACGGACACCTCGGTCGCGTGCAGGGCGCGGTCACGGACGGACGCGAGGCGGTCCAGTCCCGGATCAGCGGACCGCGGGTTCACCACCAGGGACTCCGATCGTCTAGCGTTCCAGGAAGGCGCCCCGCGGAGTCCACCACGAGGCGCACACCGAGGACGTACCCGAGGGATGTGACGTGCGAGACGGTAACAGCGTGGGGCCGGGCGGGCCCACCGAGGACTTGAGCGCGCCCGCCTGGTCAGAGCCTGCCTCGGTTCACGTGATCGTGCAGGATGAACGGACGCGCATCGTGCTGTCCGGAGAGGTCGATGCCGACCTCGCTGCCGACCTCGCCGAGGCGACCGCCGCCGCGGAGACCAACGGGCTGCCGATCGACATCGACGCGCAGCACGTGACGTTCATGGACTCCTCGGGCATCGCGTTCCTCGCCCGGATCGCGAGCCGGAGCACCCGGCCGGTGCGCATCCTGCACGCCCCCGAGACGGTGCGCTTCCTGCTCGAGGTGACCCGGATCGGCGAGCTCCTCGAAGCGGTCGACGACGATCCGTCGGACACCCCGCCCGACGTCGCCTGACGCTGACCGGACACGACGATGCCCGCTCCCCATGGGGGGCGGGCATCGTCGTTCACTCAGGCGCGAGCGTGAGCGCGACCTCGCTCAGAGCTTGTGACCGGCCGAGCGCAGCTGCTGCGCGGCCTCGACGAGACGAGCGGCCATACCGGCCTCGGCGAGCTTGCCCCAGGCACGCGGGTCGTAGGCCTTCTTGTTGCCCACCTCGCCGTCGATCTTGAGCACGCCGTCGTAGTTGCTGAACATGTGGCCGACGACGGGACGCGTGAACGCGTACTGGGTGTCGGTGTCGATGTTCATCTTGATGACGCCGTTGTCGACCGCCTCGGAGATCTCCGCGGCCGTCGAGCCCGAACCGCCGTGGAAGACCAGGTCGAACGGGTTGGTCTTGCCGAGCGAGGCACCGACCGCGTCCTGGATCTCCTTGAGGATGGCCGGGCGCAGCTTGACGGCACCGGGCTTGTAGACGCCGTGCACGTTGCCGAAGGTCAGGGCCGTCAGGTAGCGGCCCTTCTCGCCGGAGCCGAGCGCCTTGACCGTGGCCAGGCCGTCCTCGACGGAGGTGTAGAGCTTCTCGTTGATCTCGGCCGTGTGACCGTCCTCCTCGCCACCGACGACACCGATCTCGACCTCGAGGATCGTGCGGGCCGCGACCGAGAGCGCGAGGAGCTCCTCGGCGATGATCAGGTTCTCGTCGAGCGGGACCGACGAGCCGTCCCACATGTGCGACTGGAAGGTCGGGAGCTTGCCGGCCTTGACCTGCTCGATCTCGAGCGCAAGGAGCGGGCGGACCCAGGAGTCCAGGTTCTGCTTGGCGCAGTGGTCGGTGTGCAGCGCGACCGTGATCGGGTAGTTCTTGGCGACCTCGGTGGCGTACGCGGCGAGCGCGAGCGAGCCGGCGACGCGGTCCTTGATGGTCGAACCGGACGCGTACTCGGCGCCACCGACGGAGACCTGGATGATGCCGTCGGACTCGGCCTCGGCGAAGCCCTGGAGAGCGGCCGTGACCGACTGCGAGGACGTGATGTTGACCGCGGGGTAGGCGAACCTGCCTGCGCGCGCGCGGTCGATCATCTCGGCGTAGACCTCGGGGGTGGCGATAGCCATGGAGACTCCTGCTGATCGAGTGGAATTTTCCCTCCCATCGTGGCACGGATCGGACCGGATGAGACGGGACTCTCGCCCCGTGGTCCTGCGCCGGAGGCAGGCGCGAGATCGCTGCGGACGCAGCGGGCGGATGGCGCAGCGGGCGGATGGGCAGAACCGCAGGCACATCGCCGTGTCCACCACTTCGTCCACCACTTTCACGCCGACATCGACAACATCCCCTGCGCTGGCGTCGGGGCCACGCGCCGATGCGTCGACCCGGGCGCCGGACACTCAGCCCCGTCGTCGCGTGGAGGCGCCGCACCGGACGGTCTGTCCTGAGCGTGGGGCGCGGACTGCACGTCATCGATCCGCACTCCGTCGCCGCGAACGAACACCCATCGGCCCTCGGGGCCGTCCCGCGAGATGCGCAGGCCTCTCCGATGGACGAGGTCGTGGTGGAACCAGCACAACAAGACACCGTTGTGAACCGAGGTCCGGCCGCCGTGCGCCCAGGAGACGACGTGGTGCACCCCGCCGAGCATCACCGGCGCACCACATCCCGGGTAGCGGCAGGACCTGTCGCGGGCGATCACCGCGCGTCGCTGCTGGCCGGTGTAGGTGCGCTGCATGCGCCCGACGTCGAGCACGTCGCCACTCGGCCCGAAGACCACACGGGAGATCTCGGAGTCGCAGGCCAACCGGTCGAGGACCGACCGGGTCAGCAGCGTTCCGCCCAGCGTCTCCGCCGGCGCCGTGACATCGGTCCGCCACCCCGCCGGCAGCCAGGTCTCGGCATCGTCGCCGTCCTGGGTGGCCGCTCGCTGCACCTCGCCCAGCAGCGTCTCCCAGGGCACCAGGACCGTCAGGTGGGGCCGGACCGACTGACCGCCTCCGGCGAGCCCGCGATCGAGGACCAGACGCGCGGCATCGACCAACGCTGCCGCCTGACGCTCTTCCCGTGATCGCGCGTCGGTGGCGGCGGGCACTCCCGCGACGGCGCGCAAGGCGGTCGCCACCGCCTCGCCGTGCTCGTGGGTGAGGAAGCCCTGAAGAGCGACACCGTCGGGGCGGCGGGTGACCGTCAGGTACTCCTTGGCGGCCGCCACCTCTCCCTCAGCCTCGGCGGCCGCCGCGTCGACCGCGCTCGCCCACCGACGGACGGTGCGCCCGAACTCGTCGACGCCCTGGCGCGACGCCTGGGCCACCAGGTGCGCCTCGTTCAGCTCAGGCCGCGCGGAGGCGAGTGCGGCCCGCCGGGCCGGTGACGTCGGCGCGTAGCGCGCCAGGACCTGGGCGTGCTCGAGCGAGACCGCCCCGGCGTGGAGCGCGAGGCGAGTGCCCGGCAGGTCGTCGTCGAGCGCGTGCCCGAGCGCCGAGTCACGGCGCACCGCCGCGACCGAGGCGCCCTGACGGCGCGCAGCCCACTCACCGAACGTCCGCCACCCGGAGTCGGCCCACCGGCCGTCGGCCTCGACCCTGGCGAGCACACGCGCCGCGACCGCCTGCACCTGCCCGGCAGCCGTCGCGAGCGAGCGGTGCAGCGCCGGCCCGCTCACCCCGTCCACCTGCGTGAGATCAAGCGCAAGCAACGCCGCGACGTCGGCCTGGAGCCGGACAACCACACTCGCCACATCGGCGGCGGGAGCGGTGCTGGACATAGAACAAGTGTACGAACGACCACTGACGGAAGGATGAGGTCCCGCGCCACCGGTGGACAGCGCCCAGCAGGCCCCGATGTGCGGCGCGACCCCTGTCGCCTTGCCGACCCCCGTCCCGCCAGAGCACCCCAACCCGGGCCACCGACGACCGCCAGCCCACGCCGAGCTCACCCTGCCCGCGTACGCGACGCCCGGCGCACCGGCTGCACGCGCGACACCGGCCCGAGCTAGTCGGACCGCGGCCCGTCCTCGACGCGCTCCAGCCCGGCACCATCCAGCCCGGCGCGATCCAGCCCCGCTCGACCCAGGCCCGCCCAGCCCCGACCCATCCGGAAGCACGCGACGAGCACCCCGACGAGGAGGACGAGGTGCACCACGCTGAGCGGTCGCGGCGGGAGGAGATACACCCCGACGACCTCCACCGGCACCAGGACGACGGCAAGGAGCCGCGTGCGGGGACCGACGAGTCCCGGCGCGCTCCACGCAGCCATGACGACGAGCAGCATCAGCGTCGCGAAGTAGTAGGTGAGCTGGAGCGGGTCGGTGAGGATCCGTGCGGCCACCACGCCGAGCACCACGACGGGGGGCTCCGCACCCCGACCCACCAGGAGGAGGCCGACACCCACCGCCACGACGACCTGGGCGAGGCGCAAGGTGAACGGCACCTCCCCGGTGAAACCGGTGAGCAGCGCGACGGTCGAGTAGCGGCCGAACTGCCACACGAAGTCGAACGTGCGCACCGTGCCCATCGTGAGGAAGGGCACGTAGGCGATCGCCACGACGGCGGAGAACACCCCTGCGCGGATGGCGAGGGCCCGCCACGCCTGCCACCCTCGCGGCAGCGCGACGAGGAAGAGGACGACGCCGAGAACGCCCCAGAGCTTCGAGGTCGTGGCCAGCCCGACGAGCAGCGGAGCGAGGACCACCGACCCCCGGCGCGCCGAGAAGCCGGCGAGCACCAGCACCACGGCCGCACCCAGCTCCTCGGGATGGCCGTTCAGCAACCCTTCGCTCAACGGCCCGGCAAGGACGAGGGAGCCGGCGACCGCCCAGCGTGCCGCCACACCTGCACGCGCCCACCGCAGGACGAGCAGCACCCCTGCGACGAGGAGGACGGACTCCACAGCACCGGTCACCGGCCAGACCGGAAGTCCCAGGAGCCGCGCAGCGGCCCGGATCACCCCCGCGATCACCAGGTAGGTGGGGCCCACCTGCAGCCCCGGCTCGTCGAAGACGTTCAGGCCGTCGGGGGAGAGCAGTCGGTCCCCTGCGCGTCCGAACCAGGCGGCGTCCCCGGTCGCGGCGAGCGGCTGCACCAAGGCCCCGACGACGGCCGCGAGGATCATCAGGACCGGTCCGGGCCGCAGCCACAGCCACCCGAGGAGCGCAGCGAGGCGAGGGTTCGTCGACGTCGCGGCGACCCATCTCGCTCTCAGACCACCACCGTCGCGGATCATCGTCGGCACACGCTCACGTCCCCGGTCGGCCCCTCGTTCGGCAGGCACGCACCGGATGCGCCCGCTCACCTCGCCCTGCCCGCCGCACGCCTCCCACGACGAGCCGTCACAGACTAGCGAGCGACCTCAGGCGTGCATCGCCACCCACGCGTGCATCGCGATGGCCGCCGCTGCCCCCGCGTTGATCGAGCGGGTCGACCCGAACTGCCGGATGTGCAGCACGTCCACGCACGCAGCCCGCGCCTCCTCGGACAGCCCCACGCTCTCCTGCCCGAAGACCAGCACGCACGCACGCGGCAGGGCGTACCCCTCCAGCGGGACGGACCCCGGCAGGTTGTCGACACCGATCACCGGCAACGCCCCACCCGCCGGACCGGCCGTCGCCGCCCAGGCGACCAGGGCGCTCACCTCCGGGTGGTGCCGCAGGTGCTGGTACCGGTCGGTCACCATCGCCCCGCGCCGGTTCCAGCGGCGCCGCCCGACGATGTGCACCTCGGCCGCGGCGAAGGCGTTGGCCGTCCGCACGACCGACCCGATGTTCATGTCGTGCGCCCAGTTCTCCACCGCGACATGGAAGGGGTGCCGGCGGGTGTCCAGGTCGGCGACGATCGCCTCCATCGTCCAGTACCGGTACCGGTCGACGACGTTGCGGCGGTCGCCCCCGGCGAGCAGCTGCGGGTCGTACCGCTCGTCGTCCGGCCACCGCGCCTCGCCACCGGGCCACGGCCCCACCCCGACACCCATGTCCTGCTCGCGATCCTCCACGCCCCCATCCTGCCGGGCCCGCCGCCCGAGGAGCGCGGGACGCCGTTGCTGCCCCCGACCGCCGCCGCGGGCCGCCACGCTGGGCCAGGCAGGGCAGGGAACGGGCCGGGCCAGAGGGATCTGGGAAACTGCCCTCGTGACCCCTTGGCAGACGCACAGCTCCCGGATCACCTACGAGAACCCGTGGATCCGGGTCCGTGAGGACGTCGTCACCCGGCCCGACGGCGGCCAGGGCGTGTACGGCGTGATGGAGGTCCGCCACCCGGCGGTCTTCGTCGTACCCGTGACCGAGGACGACGAGGTCGTCCTCGTCGAGCTGTTCCGCTACACGACGGGCGAGATGTCGCTCGAGGTCCCGTCCGGCGGCTCCGACGGCCAGGCCCCCCTGCTCGCGGCCCAGCGCGAGCTGCGCGAGGAGACGGGGCTCGGAGCCGACGAGTGGCAGCGCCTCGGCGGGATGGTCGCGCTGAACGGCGTGTGCCTCGCCCCCGAGCACGTGTTCCTCGCACGAGGCCTGCACCCTGCGGCACAGGCGGTCGCGACGACGGCCACCCAGGACGAGGAAGGGATCACCGCCGTCCGCCGCGTCGCCTGGTCCGAGGTGATGGGCCTCGTCCGCGACGGCACCATCACCGACGGCGAGACCCTCGCCGCCCTCCTGCACGCAGGAGTCGCGCTCGGCCGGATCCACTGATCCGCAGCCCCCCGGACAACGTTCAGACGAGGTCCACCCGCAGCGCCGACGCCGACGCCCGCGCCCTCGCCCTCGCCTGCTCGACGTCCGTCCCGCGCGCCAGCGTCACCGCGACCCGACGACGCCCCGCGACCGACGGCTTCCCGAACAGGCGTACCTGCGCCGTCGGCACCGCGAGCGCATCGTCCACCCCGGAGAACAACGGGACACCCGTCCCCTCGGCGAGCACGGCGCACGAGGCGGCGGCTCCCTGACCAGCACCTCCACCGATCCGCACGACCTCCCCCGCCGGCAGCCCGAGCACGGCCCGCGCATGCAGGGCGAACTCCGAGAGGTCCTGCGAGACGAGCGTCACCAGCCCGGTGTCGTGCGGTCGCGGCGAGACCTCGGAGAACAGCACGTCGGAGCCCACGACGAACAGCTCCACCCCGAACACGCCCCAGCCGCCCAAGGCCTCGGTGACCGCGACCCCCATCGCCTCCGCCTTGGCTCGCACGCCATCGGGCAGCGCCGCGGGCTGCCAGGACTCGCGATAGTCCCCGTCCACCTGCACGTGCCCGATCGGTTCGCAGAACGTCGTCCCGCCGACGTGCCGCACGGTCAGCAGCGTGATCTCGGAGTCGAACGCGACCCAGCCCTCGACGATGACCCGCACCGGGGCGTCGCCGTGCCCGGCCGTCCGCCCCCCGCTCTGCGCGTTCTCCCACGCCGCGGCGACGTCCCCGGTGGTCCGGACGACCGACTGCCCCTTCCCGGAGGAGGACATCACGGGCTTGACCACGCACGGCAGCCCGACCTGCTCGACGGCCTCCGCGACCTCCGCGAGCGAGCCCGCGAAGACGTAGGGCGAGGTCGCCAGCCCCAGCTCCTCCGCCGCGAGCCGGCGGATCCCCTCGCGGTCCATCGTCAGCACCGTCGCGCGCGCCGTGGGCACCACCCGCACGCCCTCGGCCTCGACCTCGGCGAGCACCTGCGTGGCTATCGCCTCGATCTCCGGGACGACGACGTGCGGCCGCACCTCGGCGATCAGCGCGCGCAGCGCCTCGGCGTCGAGCATGTCGAGCACCCGCGAGCGGTGCGCCACCTGCATCGCGGGGGCGTCCGGGTAGCGGTCGGCGGCGATCACCTCCGCACCGAGCCGCTGCAGCTCGATCGCGACCTCCTTGCCGAGCTCGCCGGAGCCGAGCAGCAGCACGCGCGTGGCGTCAGGGCTCAACGGCGTCCCCAGGATCACGGGCACGCTCCTCATCGTCGTTCGGACCGCCAGGCCTGCCAGGCCTGCCGGGCACGCAGCCGGGACTGGGTGTGCAGCACGGACCCCTCGTAGAGCCGCGCGCCGAGCAGGACGAACAGCACCGCCGTGACCAGCACGATCCCCGCCGAGACGAACGGCTCCCACGTGGCGGCGTTGCCCAGCACGACGCGTGCCGGCATGAGCAGCGGCGCCGTGAACGGCACGTAGGACAGCCAGGTCTGCACCGACCCCGGGTCGAGGGCGAAGATCGCGGCGAAGAACGGGACGATGACGAAGACCTGCATGACGACGGTCGTCGCCTGGAGCTCCTCGGTGCGTGTCGCGAGCGACCCGGCCACCGCCCACAGGCAGGCGAGCATGACGAAGCCCAGCAGGAAGAACGCGATGAACCACCCCGACGCCCCGAGCACCTGCGAGACCAGGTGACCCTGGCCGGCGAGGCGCGCACCCAGCAGCCCGGTCCCGAGGATCACCACGATCTGCCCGACCGCCATCACCGAGTTCCCGACGACCTTCCCGGCCAGCAACCAGCGCACCGGGATCGCCGCGACCAGCAGCTCGACCACGCGGGACTGCTTCTCCTCCACGACGCTCTGCGCGATCGACATCCCGAAGGTGAGGACCGAGAGGTAGAAGAGGAACGCGAACACCAGGACGAGCAGCTCCGGCGCGACGGTGCCCTGCGGGCGCGCGGCGAGCAGGGTGATCCGTGGAACGGCCGGGGCGGTCAGCTCGCCGACCTGCTGCGGGCTGAGCCCGCCCGAGACCGCCGCCCGCTGCACCTGGAGCGCGGCCGACGCCGCCCGGACCAGGGTGGAGACCTCCGGCGGCACGCCCTGCGCGCCGAGGATCTGCAGGTCGGCGACGTCCTCGCCGCGGACGGCCGCCGAGACGTCGCCGTTGCGGACCATCCGTTCGACGTCCGTGCCGGGCTCGACCACGACGGCAGTGAGGTTCGCGGGCGGCAGCCCGCCGGCCCCCAGCACCGCGAGGCTCGCCGGCACGCTCGGCTTGTCCTTCTGTGCCTCGGCGCCGAGCTGGATCGCCTGCTCGACGGCCGCCTTGGCGCCCGCTCCCTCGACGGCCACCCGCAGGCTGGGAACGCTCTGCGCCAGCAGAACCGGGACGGCGGTCCCGACGGCGACGAGCAGGAGCATGAAGATCGTCGAGCCGATGAAGGCCCTGTCCCGCAGCTTGACGAAGATCTCGCGGGCAGCGATCACCCGGATCGCGGCGAGGGGCCCGAGCCCGCCGGCGCTCATCGCACGACCTCCCGGTAGAGCTCGGCGAGGGTCGGGACGACGGGGGCGAACTCGCGGACCGAGCCGGCCGCCTGCGCGGCACCGAGGAGGAGCTGATCGTCCGCGTCGTCGGTGAGCCCGACGACGAGCGCCTCGCCGTCCGTGCTCACGAGGCTCGCCCCCGGGACCGCCGCGACCAGCGCACTCGCCCACGACGCGGACGGATGCGTCGCGCCGCCCACGTCGCCCGGGCCCGGCGCGTCCCCGCGAGGAGCGACCTCGACCCGCACCCGGTAGCGCCGACCCGTCGTCGAGCGCCGCACGATCGCCGAGTCCCCGGCGACCAGCACGCGGCCGGAGTCGATGATCACGATGTCGTCGCACAGTCGCTCGATCAGCTCGAGCTGGTGGCTGGAGAAGAGGACGGGGACACCCGCGGCCGCGCGCTCGCGCAGCAAGGCCCCCATCGCGTCGATCGCGAGCGGGTCGAGTCCGGAGAACGGCTCGTCGAGCACGAGCAGGTCCGGGTCGTGCACGAGCGCCGCGGCGACCTGGACGCGCTGCTGGTTGCCCAGGGAGAGCGTGGAGAGGTGGTCGTGCGAGCGCTCGTCGAGCCCCAGCTCCGCCAGCAGCGCGGCGCTACGGGCCCGGGCGGCCTTCGTCGTCATCCCGTGCACCCGGCCGAGGTGGACGAGCTGGTCGAGGACGCGCATCCGCGGGTAGAGCCCGCGCTCCTCCGGCATGTAGCCGATCCGGCGACGCATCGCCGGGGTCATCGGCGCGCCGCCCAGCGTGACCTGCCCGGCGTCGGGAGCGAGCACACCGAGCACGACGCGCATCGCCGTCGTCTTGCCCGCGCCGTTCGCGCCGACGAAGCCCGTCGTCCGGCCGGGACGGACCGTGAAGGAGACGTCGTCCAGGGCGGTCCGGTCGCCGAAGCGCCGGGTCACCCCGTGCAGGGCGAGCTGCTCCCCCACCGCCGACCTCCCAGGTTGTCCGTGGCATCTCGACCCTATCGCCGGGCCCGCGCGGACGACGGCTTCCACGGCTCCCTCACATCTGCACCACCGAACAGACAGCCCAGCCCCCTACCCTTGGCCCGTGACCTTCCCCGGAGCCTCGGCCCTCGCCGCCCACGCCGTGACCCTCGTCCCCGCCCTCGGCCCGTCCTGGCTCGATGCGGGGACGCTCCTGGACAACCTCATCGCCTGGCTCGGCCCGTGGGCCCTCATCGGCGTCTGCGCCGTGATCTTCGCCGAGACCGGCCTGCTCATCGGCTTCTTCCTGCCGGGCGACTCGTTGCTCTTCACGCTCGGGGTGTTCGTCGGTGCCGCCAAGCTCGGGCTGCCGTTGTGGGTCGTGCTGCCGGCGCTCTTCCTCGCTGCGGTCGCCGGCAACTCGACCGGCTACCTCATCGGCTACCGCGTCGGGCCGCGAGTCTTCGACCGGCCCGACTCGCGCTTCTTCAAGCGCGAGTACGTGGACCGCACGCACGCCTTCTTCGCCAAGCACGGTGGGAAGGCGATCATCCTCGCCCAGTTCGTGCCGATCGTGCGGACCTTCACTCCTGTCGCGGCCGGCGTCGGCCGGATGGACTTCCGGCACTTCATCAGCTTCAACATGATCGGCGCACTGCTCTGGGCCGTCGGCGTGACGACGCTCGGGTACTGGCTCGGCGGCTTCGCCTTCGTGCAGAAGCACATCGAGCTCATGCTGATGGCGATCGTCTTCGTCTCGATCCTGCCGATGCTGATCGAGGCCCTGCGTCACCGGCTCGGTTCCCGCGTCGTGGCCGAGGCGACCGAGGAGACCACGGGCGACGTCGAGGCCTGAGCGATGACCCGCCGCCCCGGCCCCGGCTGGCTGCCCCGCCAGCACGGCGCCTGGGCGATGCTCGCGCTGCCGCTCGTGGTGGGCGCGGTGCACGCGGGGCTGCGGTAGTGGCACCTGCTCCTGGCAGCTGCCTGGGCCGTCGGCTACCTGGCCTTCCACGCGGCCGGCCTCTGGCTCCGCTCACGGCGCAGGCCCCGCTACCTCCCGCCGCTGCGCGCCTACGGGGTGCTCGCCGCGGTCCTCGGCGGCGCGGCCGTCGCGATCGAGCCGGGCGTCCTCGTCTGGGCACCGCTGTACACCGCGCTGCTCGCCGTCAGCCTCGTCCTGGCCTGGAACCGCGCCGACCGCTCCCTGACGAGCGGCCTCGTCACGGTCCTGGCGACGAGCGTGATGACCCTCGTCGCGCAGGCCCCACGCTCACCCGACCTGGTCGCCTGGTGGCTCGCTGGGGTGATGGCCGCGTTCTTCACGGGGTCGCTGCTCTACGTCAGGACCATGATCCGCGAGCGCGGGAACCGCGCCGTCCATGCGGCCAGTGTCGCCGTCCACCTGGTCTCGGTCGCCGCGGTCGCGGTGAGCGCGGTCGCCGTGAGCGAGCCGACCGGTGTCACCGTGTCGGCGACCGTCGTCCTCGCGCTGCTCGCTGCGCGTGCGGTCGTCGTCCCGCGCGCCTGGCCGGCCGCACGCCCCCTCGCCGTCGGGCTGGGCGAGCTCGCCGCGAGCATCGCCCTCGGGGCCGTGCTGCTGGCCGCCTGACGCCGGTGCCTCGTGACACCACGAGTCCCTGGTCATGGCGCACCCCCGGGACGACCATGGAGGAAGTGCCGGCACGGTGCCGACCTCGAGGGGAGAAGCCATGACGCTCGACCAGATCATGGACAGGGCCAAGGACACGATCTCGGTGAGGCGGGTGTTCGGCGAGCCCGTCGAGCGGGACGGGCTGACCCTCATCCCGGCCGCCCTCGTCATGGGCGGTGCCGGTGGAGGTCAGGGTCCGGGGGCGGGCGGCGAGCTGGGCGAGGGCGGCGGCCTCGGCATGCTGGGACGCCCGGTCGGAGCCTTCGTCATCAAGAACGGCGAGCTGAGCTGGCGGCCGGTGATCGACATCCAGCTGATCGCCCTGCTCGCGGCAGGGACGACGGCCATCTGCCTGCTCAGCCGTGCACGCCTTGCCCGCACCCGCGCCCGCGCCGACGCCCGGACCGAGGCCAGGGCTGCGCGGACCGAGGTCAGGGTCGCGCGGGCCGCCGCCAAGCGGTGAGGCCCCCGCTGCTCAGGCCTGGTCGCCGAAGCTCACGGTCGGAGCCGCACGCACGACGGCGTCCTCGACCTCGAAGTACTCCGCACGCGTGAAGCCGAAGCTCCCGGCCACGAGGTTCGCCGGGAACGACTCGACCTTCGTGTTCAGCGAGCGAACGTTCGCGTTGTAGAACCGCCGACCGGCCGCGATGCGGTCCTCCGTGGTGGCGAGCTCGGTCTGCAGCTGGGAGAAGTTCTCGCTCGCCCGCAGCACCGGGTAGGCCTCCGCGACCGCGAACAGACGACCCAGGGCACTGGTGAGCTGGTTCTCCTGCGCGGCCTGCTGGGCCGGGCCCGTTCCCGGCGACGCTGCCGCAGCACGCGCCGCGGTGACCTCGTCGAACACCGCACGCTCGTGCGAGGCGTAGCCCTTGACCGTCTCGACCAGGTTCGGGATCAGGTCATGGCGACGGTGCAGCTCGACGTCGATCTGCCGCCAGGACTCCTGCACCAGGTTCCGCAGGCGCACCAACCCGTTGTAGGTCGCCACCAGCCACAGGCCGATCACGACGACGATCGCGAGCAGCACGAGCAGGACGATGCCGATTCCGCTGTTCATGGTTCTCCTAGGTTGTGGCCGGGTCGTAGCCGTGGTCGAGCCAGACGAATCGCGGGATCGCCTCGACGAGCGAGCGCATCACCCCGAGCCGGGAGGCCACCCGATCGAGGTCGGGCGTCCCGACCGTCCAGCACAGGATGTCAGTGCCCTCGATGCGAAGCGACATCCCTGCCGCGTCCGCACGCACGAGCCGCTCCAGCGTCCGCGGGTGCAGGACGTCGTGCGCGAACTTGGGGTCACGGGCCTCGACACGCCAGCGGCTGTTGAAGTCCTCGGACTCGAACTGCAGGTCCTGGGCGCCGAAGACGCGGATGAACCGCGTGCCGAGGTTCTCGGGGGTGAGCTCGAGCGTCGGCAGGAAGGTCGGCAGCGCGAGCGACAGGACGGTGTGGACGTGCGTCGTCCGCTCCTTGCCGGAGCCCGTCGTGTAGCGGTAGGTGAAGAGCACGCACTGGTACGGGCCGTAAGGACCGGTCATCACCTCGGAGGCCCGGCGAGCGTCACCGACCCCGAAGGGCTGCCCGCGCCAACGACGCACGAGCGACGGGTCGGCACCCACCCAGGTCCAGCCGATCGCCGCCGCCCAGGCCTTGGCAGCAGCGATCCGCTTGCTGTTGAGCCACCAGCCCAGCACGAGCGCGCCCGGGACGAGCAGGGCAACGAGCACGACGACGACCTGCGAGCCGCGCCCCGAGAGGACGGCGCCCATCACGAGGAGACCGACGGCCACCATCGCCCCGACGGGGAGCCAGGTCGGCACCTCGCCCCGATCGCCGTGGTGTCCTGCGCTCATGCGAGCCCGAGGTCCGCAAGGTCGTAGAGGGAGAAGTAGGGCAGGCCCTCGGCCTCGATGCGCTCGCGGGCACCCGTCCCGCGGTCGACGATGACGGCGACGGCCACGACCTCGGCACCCCCCTCGCGCAACGCCTCGACGGCGGTCATCACCGAGCCGCCCGTGGTCGAGGTGTCCTCGACGGCGACGACTCGACGCCCGGCGACGTCCGGGCCCTCGATCCGGCGCTGCATGCCGTGCGCCTTGCCCTCCTTGCGGACGACGCAGGCATCGAGCGCGAGCCCGCGGGAGGCAGCGGCGTGCAGCAGGGCGGTGGCGACCGGGTCGGCGCCGAGGGTGAGCCCGCCGACGGAGTCGACCTCGCCCGGACCGAAGCCCTGCTCCTCGAGCAGGTCGAGGAGCAGATGACCGATCAGCGGCGCTGCGGCGTGGTGCAGGGTCACCCGGCGCAGGTCGACGTAGTAGTCGGCCTCCTTGCCGGAGGCGAGCGTCACCCGGCCGTGCACGACGGCGAGCTCGCGGATGAGGTCGCGCAGCTGCTCGCGCGGGGTCACGGGGCTGGGGATCGTCACGCGGGCAAGGCTAGCGGCCGGGTGAGTCGCCCGGGAGCAGTCAGGCGACGGCCCTCAGCGTTCGGTGCGCTCGGAGATGGCCCGCAACGCCGCACGCGGGAGCAGCCGGGCGACCTCGGCAGCGATCCCGTACCGCATGCTCGGGGTGGAGATCACCGCGCCGCGACGCACGTCGGCGAGCGCTGCCGCGACGACGTCGTCGGCGTTGAGCCACGCGACGTCCGGGACGGTGTCGAAGTCGATCCCCGCCCGCTCGTGGAACTCCGTGCGGACCAGACCGGGGCAGAGCGCGGTCGCCGTCACACCCGTGCCGCGCAGCTCGACGGACAGCCCCTCGGTGAACACGCGGACCCATGCCTTGTGCGCGGAGTAGGTGCCGCCGACGGTCAGTGCGGCGATGGAGGAGACGTTGAGGATCGCACCGCGGCCACGCGGCACCATCGCCTGGGCTGCGGCGTGGCTGAGGACCATGACGGCCTGCACCATGACGGCCAGCCCTCGCTCCTGCGCCTCGAGGTCACCGCCGACGAAGGACCCGGTGCTGAAGCCGGCGTTGTTCACCACGAGCCCGACGGGGCGGTCGGGATCGCTGATGCGGTCGGCGACCGTCTGCACCTGGGCACGATCGGCCAGGTCGGCGGAGATCACCTCGGCCCGCACCCCGGCGGCGGCGCGCAGCTGCCCGGCCAGGTGCTCCAGCCGCTCCTCGTCGCGAGCGACCAGCACGACGTCATGCCGTGCCGTCGCGAGCTGCCAGGCGAACTCGAGACCCAGACCGGCGCTCGCGCCGGTGATCAGTGCAGTGGCCATGCTGCAAGACTACGGCGCGCATGCCGCTCTGGGCGGCCGACGGGTACCGTCGGCGCATGCGGATCGCGACCTGGAACATCAACTCGGTCCGAGCTCGGGCCGACCGTGCCGTCGCCTGGCTGGAGCGCACCGGCGCGGACGTGCTCGCCCTGCAGGAGACCAAGTGCAAGGACGAGCAGTTCCCGTACGCGGTCTTCGAGGCCGCGGGCTACGAGGTCGCGCACGTCGGGCTGAGCCAGTGGAACGGAGTCGCGCTGATCTCTCGGGTCGGCATCGAGGACGTCGAGGTCGGGTTCCCCGGCCAGCCGACCTTCGGTGACCCCGAGCCGGTGGTCGAGGCCCGCGCGATCGGCGCCACCTGCGGCGGCGTGCGGGTGTGGAGCCTGTACGTTCCGCACGGCCGCTCGCCCGACAACCCCCACTTCGCCTACAAGCTCGAGTGGCTCGCCCGACTGCGAGAGACCGCGGCCGCGTGGATCGACCCGACGGCGGGCGATCCTCAGGCGCAGGTCGCCCTCGTCGGCGACTGGAACGTCATCCCGTTCGACTCCGACGTGTACGACGTCGCCGACTTCGCCGGTGGGACGCACGTGACCCCGGCCGAGCGCGAGGCCTTCTTCGCGTTCGCCGACACCGGGTACACCGAGGTCTCCCGGGTGCACGTCCCCGAGGAGGGCAAGTACACCTACTGGGACTACCAGCAGCTCGCCTTCCCCAAGAACAAGGGCCTGCGGATCGACTTCGCCTACACCTCACCCGCACTGGCCCGCCGAGTGACGGGCGTGACGATCGACCGCGAGGAGCGCAAGGGCAAGGGCGCCTCCGACCACGTGCCGGTCGTGCTCGACGTCAGTGACGCCACGGACGAGGCCGGCGAGCGAGCCGGGGACGCCCGATGAGCGGCCCCTCCGACGACTGGTTCGCCCCGCCGTCCGGTCCGCCGGCACCACCGCCCACCGCACCGCGACCTCCGGTTCCCTCGCCGCCACCGGGCTACCACGCCGGCCCGGCCGGCCCGCCACCGCCGGGGCACGCGACGGGTCCCGCGACCACCGGCCAGGCCGGTCCGGGGTGGTACCCGCAGGAGGCGTACTACGCGCCCGGGTGGGCCGCACCGCTCACCCCCGACCCGCAGCGCCGACGCCGGCTCGGCCGGCGCTTCTGGTGGCCCGTCGCGGGCGTCGCGACCGTCGGCCTGGTGGTCGCGGCGGTGCTCGGCACGCGCTTCTGGCTGGACCGCCGCCCGCTCGGGACGGTCGACGCCGCGACCACCGTCGCCGCCACGCGCCTCGCCACCGGCCACTGCCTCCCGGTCCTGCCGGCCGACGGAGCCGTCGCTCGGGTGACGGTGGTCCCGTGCGGCGCACCCCACGCGGCCGAGGTGATCGGCACGATGGTGCTCCCCGCCGGGGCGTGGCCCGGCCAGCAGAGCATCGACGACTCCCTCGCCCGATGGTGCGAGATGGACAGCACCGAGAAGGCCGCCGGGTTCCACTCCGTCGTCTGGGCACCGTCGCAGCGAGGCTGGGGCCAAGGCGACCGGACCGGCCTGTGCTTCGCCGCGCTCCCCGACGGGACGGCGACCGGCTCGTTCAGCGCCGGTCAGCCCGTCACGACCACGCGGGCCGGTGGCTCGGCGGGCTGAGCCCGCCGCGCCCCGAGCTCAGTCCGCGAGGAGCGCGAGGTCGTGGTCGACCATCCGGCCGACGATCTCGGCGAACTCGACCGTCGGTCGCCACCCGAGCTCGTCCCTGGCGCGCGCGGCGTCGCCCACGAGCACCGGGGCGTCACGTGGGCGGAGCAGGGCCTGGTCGACCTCCACGTGCTGCTGCCAGTCGTCGCCGACCCCTGCCCGGCGCAGCGCCGCCTCGGCGAAGTCCGCGACGGAGTGGGTCTGCCCGGTGGCGATCACGTAGTCGGCGGCGTCCTGGTGCCGAGCGGCCCGCACGAGCGCGTCGACGTAGTCCGGTGCCCAGCCCCAGTCACGACGCGCCTCGAGGTTGCCGAGCCGGATCGTCCCCTGCCCGCGCCGCCCGATCTCGGCCGCGGCTGCGGTGATCTTGCGCGTGACGAACGTCGTCGGACGCCGCGGCGACTCATGGTTGAAGAGGATGCAGCTGGACGCCGCGAGCCCGTGACTGCGGAACACCCCGACCATGTGGTGCGCGTACGCCTTCGCCGCGCCGTACGGCGAGACGGGCTGGATCGGCGTCGTCTCGGTCTGCGGAGCCTGGGTCGCCTCCCCGAAGATCTCGGCGCTGCTGGCCTGGACGAGGCTCACGCGCCGTCCGAGCCTCTCCTGCAGGGCGAGTGCCGCCTCGAGCAGCACCACCGGCGCCTGCCCGCTCAGCAGACCGGTGAGCGCCGGATGCTGCCAGGAGAAGGCGACCGAGCTGATCCCCGCGAGGTTGTAGATCTCGTCGGGCTCGACCTCCTGGACGAGGCGGCCGAGGCGATCGCCGTCGGCGAGGTCGCCCGCGTGCAGCTGCACCTGGGGCCAGGCCCGTGCGACGCCGGCTCCTGCCGGGTCGCCGTCGTGCACGAGGCCGTGCACCTGCACCCCCTGCCCGAGGAGGTGCTCGGTCAGGTACCAGCCGTCCTGACCCGTGATTCCCGTGACGAGCGCCCGCACCGTCGGCTACCGCCCGGCCGACTCGCGCTGCTCCCGCAGGTCGTTCTCGACCATCATGGTGATGAGCTGGGTGAAGTCGACAGTGGGCTCCCAGCCGAGCACCGTCCGGGCCTTGCTCGGGTCCCCGATGAGCAGGTCGACCTCGGCCGGGCGCATGAACTGCGGGTCCTGCCGCACCATGCCCGTCCAGTCGTCGATCCCGACCGCCCCGAACGCGACGTCGAGCAGGTCCTTGATCGAGTGGGTCCGGCCCGTCGCCACGACGTAGTCGTCGGCCGTGTCCTGCTGGAGCATCCGCCACATCGCGTCGACGTAGTCACCGGCGAAGCCCCAGTCGCGCTTCGCGTCGAGGTTGCCCATCACGAGGTCGTCCTGCAGGCCGAGCGAGATCCGCGCGACGGCCTGGCTCACCTTGCGCGTGACGAACTCGGGACCGCGGCGCGGGGACTCGTGGTTGAAGAGGATCCCCGAGGAGGCATGCATCCCGTAGGACTCGCGGTAGTTGATCGTCATGTAGTGCCCGAAGACCTTCGCCACGCCGTACGGCGAGCGTGGCCACAGCAGCGTGGACTCCCGCTGCGGCACCTCCTGCACCTTGCCGAACATCTCCGAGCTCGACGCCTGGTAGAAGCGGATCCGCGCCGGGTCGTCGTGGGCGACGAGGCGTACGGCCTCGAGCATGTTGAGCACGCCCTTGCCGGTGACGTCCGTGGTGAGCATGGCGTTCTGCCACGAGTACGCGACGAACGAGATCGCCGCGAGGTTGTAGACCTCGTCGGGCTGGGACTGCTCCAGGGCACGCAAGAGGCTCGAGAGGTCCAGCAGGTCACCGGTCAGCAGCGTGACCTCGGGCACCGTCCGGCGCACCAGGTCGAGCTTCGGGTTGTTCTGCCCGCGGATGAGGCCGTAGACCTCGTAACCCTTGGAGAGCAGGAGCTCGGACAGGTACAGGCCGTCCTGGCCGGTGATCCCAGTGACGAGTGCGCGGGGCATGGAACCTCGGATGCTGGTGAGCGGCTGAGACGTGGAACCCCCCGATCGTATCGGGGATCCTCGCCCGGCTAGCGGTTGATGCCCGAGTGGTGCGGGACCGACGCCGTGATGACGGTGCCGTCCGAGCGGTGCGTCCCGCGCAGGGCGTCGGGCGGCGGATCGACGTCGATGCGCTCGCCCTGGTCGGCCAGCGGGACGACGACGGCCTTGCCCGGGACCACGACCAGCCGCTCGCCGTTGACCACGACCTGCGCCGCCGCGCCCGTCTCGACCAGGAACTCGATCTCCGTCTGGCGTGTGGTGACCCGCAGCCGCGAGCCACGGACGGCCATCCGGTAGGTCAGCGAGGTCCAGGCCACCGGAAGGCGCGGGGAGAACGTGAGGTCGCCACCGCGGTCGCGCATCCCGCCGAAGCCGTACGCGAGCACGTTCCAGATCCCGGCGGCCGAGGCGACGTGCACGCCGTCCGAGGTGTTCCCGTGCAGGTTCGCGAGGTCGACGAAGAGGGCGTCGTGGAAGTACGCCAGCGCGGTCCGGTGGTAGCCGACCTCGGCAGCGATGATCGCCTGAGCGACCCCGGACAGCGTCGAGTCGCCGGTGGTGATCGCGTCGTAGTAGTCGAAGTCGGCGCGCTTCTCCTCGGCGGTGAAGTGCGCCCCCTGGAGGAAGAGCGCGAGGACGACATCGGCCTGCTTGAGCACCTGGAAGCGGTAGATGACGAGCGGGTGGTAGTGCAGCAGGAGTGGCCTCTTGTCGGGCGGCGTCTTGGGCAGGTCCCAGACCTCGCGCTCGAGGAACTGCGAGTCCTGCGGGTGGATCCCCAGGGCCTCGTCGTAGGGGATCGCCATGGAGTCGGCCGCGCGGCCCCACTCCTCGACCTCCGCCGGGTCCAGGTGCAGGCGCCTGACCATCTGCGCATACTCCGTCGGCCACGCCGCCTCGAGCTCGTGCACGGCCTCCGCCGCGCGCCACAGGTTGAAGCGCGCCATCACGTTCGTGAAGAGGTTGTCGTTGACGACGGTCGTGTACTCGTCCGGCCCCGTCACGCCGTGGATGTGGAAGACGTCGGTGCCGTTCCCGCGCCAGAAGCCCAGGTCGGCCCAGAGCCGAGCGGTCTCGACGAGGATGTCGATCCCCTCGCGCGCCATGAAGTCCTCGTCGCCGGTGGCCTCGACGTAGGTGCTCACGGCGAAGGCGATGTCGGCGTCGATGTGGTACTGCGCCGTGCTCGCCGCGTAGTAGGCGGACGCCTCCTGGCCGTTGATCGTCCGCCATGGGAAGAGCGCGCCGTGCTGGGTCAGCTCGGCGGCCCGGCGACGGGCCGCGGGAAGCATCGTCACGCGGAAGCGCAAGGCGTTCCGCGCGTACAGGGGTGAGGTGTAGACGAGGTACGGCACCACGTACAGCTCGGTGTCCCAGAAGTAGTGCCCGCCGTAGCCGGAGCCCGTGACGCCCTTGGCCGCGATGCCGTTGCCCTCGGCCCTGGCCACGGCCTGCGCGACCTGGAAGAGGTTCCACCGCACGGCCTGCTGGACCTCGGGCTGCCCCTCGATCTCCACGTCGGACCGTGCCCAGTACTCGTCGAGCCACTCGCGCTGCTCGACGAACTGCCGCTCGATGCCCTCGACCCGGACCCGGTCGAGGGTCCGGCGCACCCGGATCGCCAGCTCGGCGGGGGACTCCCCACGTGAGGAGTGGTACGCGACGGACTTCTCCAGACGGATCGGCACACCGGGCTCACCGTGCACCCGGAAGACGTGCCGGGAGTAGTCCTGGTCGACATCGATGACGACCTCGTGCTCGCTCTCGGTCTCGAGGTCGTGGTCGGCGCCGACGGCGAGGGTCATGCCCGAGTGCGCGGCCCGGTAGCCGAGGATCACCCGCTCGTCGTTGCCCCAGTGCACGGCGGGCTCGAGGACGCGACCGTCGAACTGCTCGGCCCGCCGCGGGTCGGCCTGCACGGGGTCGCTGCTCAGCGTCCGGTACGCCTTCTCTCCGTCCTGCCGGTTGACGATCTGCGAGACGATGGCCACGGGCGCCGCCCGGTCGAGCAGGGTGACCTCGTACGTGAGCACCGCGAGATGCCGCTGGGTGAACGAGACCATCCGGCGCGAGCGCACCCGCACCCGGTTGCCCGACGGGGTCCGCCAGACGAGCGTGCGTTCGAGGACACCCGCGGCGAAGTCGAGCGTCCTGCGGTACTCGAGCAGGTCGGCGACGGGCAGGGTGAGCGGCTCGTCGTCGACGAAGAGCTGGATCACCTTGGCGTCGGGGGCGTTGATGATCGTCTGCCCGACCTGCGCGAAGGCGAAAGCGTCCTCGGCGTGGCGGATCGGCCACGTCTCGTGGAAGCCGTTGACGTAGGTGCCGTGCACAGCGGCGTTGTTGGACTCCTCGCTGTTCCCGCGGAACCCCAGGTACCCGTTGCCCACGGAGAAGACGGTCTCGGTGGTGCCGAGGTCCTCCGCGCGGAAGAAGGTCTCGCTCAGGCTCCACGGCTCGGCGGGGAATCGCGTGCGGTCGAGGTACTCGGGAAGGTCACCGAGTCCGGCCTGGTCGGTGTGTCGGCTGCGTGCCCCGCCGTTCATGGCGTCACCAGCTCGTCGAGCTCGCGGACCACGACGTCGGCCCCGGCCGCCGTCAACGCCGACGCACCGGCGCCACGATCCACCCCGATCACCAGCCCGAAGCCACCGGCGGCGCCGGCGGCGACGCCGGAGACGGCGTCCTCGACGACGACGGCCGTCGCGGCAGGGACACCGAGCGCGGCCGCGGCGAACAGGTACGTGTCCGGAGCGGGTTTGCCGGCGAGCCCCTCGCGCGCCGCGACGTTGCCGTCGACGACCACGGGGAAGAGCGCGGTCAGGCCGGCGGCGGCGAGCACGGCCGGGGTGTTGCGCGAGCTCGAGACGACCGCCATCGGGACGCCGAGCGCGCGCAGGTGGTCGATCAGCGGGACCGAGCCGGGATAGGCCGCGATGCCCGCCGCGAGCAGCTCGGCGACACGCGCGTTCTTGGCGTTGCCGAGGCCGGCCACCGTCGGCGTGCCCGGGGGGTCGCCGGGCGAGCCGTCGGGCAGGACGACCCCGCGCGTGGCCAGGACCGTGCGGATGCCGTCGTCGCGCGGCCGACCGTCGACGGAGGTGAGGTAGTCCTCGACGCTGTACTCGGGCGTGATCGCGTGCGCGGTGAAGAACGACGTGAGGGCCTCGCTCCAGGCACGTTGATGGATCTCGACCGTCGGTGTCAGGACACCGTCCAGGTCGAACAGCACAGCGCCGTACGTCGACCACTCCACGCTCACCACGCTACCGGCGGAGGCGCGTTTGTCCGTGCCTGGACCGGGTGAAACGCCGGGACCTGTCCCGGCGAGCGCGACAGCCGACGCCCCGAGCTAGCGAGCCCAGAGCACGAGCCCGCCCGCCTCGGCGTCGGCGTTGACGTCGACCTCGACGGTGCCGCCGTCCTGCACCTCACCGGCGAGCAGCATCCGGGCGAGCCGGTCGCCGATCTCGCGCTGGACGAGTCGACGCAGCGGCCGGGCGCCGTAGGCCGGGTCGAATCCCTCGATGGCCAACCACTCCCGCGCGGCCGGGCTGACGTCGAGCGTGAGCCGCCGGTCGGCGAGCCGCTCGGCCAGCCGGGTGATCTGCAGCTCCACGATGCTGGCGAGCTCGTTGAGCGAGAGCGCGTCGAAGAGCACGACGTCGTCCAGCCGGTTGAGGAACTCCGGCTTGAACGCCCCACGGACGGCGCTCATCACGGCCTCGCGCTTGCTCGCGCCGTCGAGCAGCGGGTCGACGAGGAACTGCGAGCCCAGGTTCGAGGTGAGCACCAGGATCACGTTGCGGAAGTCGACCGTGCGCCCCTGGCCGTCGGTGAGGCGGCCGTCGTCGAGCACCTGGAGCAGCAGGTCGAAGACCTCCGGGTGCGCCTTCTCGACCTCGTCGAGCAGCACGACGGAGTACGGGCGACGGCGCACGGCCTCCGTCAGCTGGCCGCCCTCCTCGTACCCGATGTACCCGGGAGGCGCACCGACGAGCCGCGCGACCGAGTGCTTCTCGCCGTACTCCGACATGTCGATGCGGACCATCGCGCGCTCGTCGGCGAACAGGAAGTCGGCGAGCGCCTTCGCGAGCTCCGTCTTGCCGACACCGGTGGGCCCGAGGAAGAGGAACGACCCGGTCGGCCGATCGGGGTCGGAGACGCCGGCCCGCGAGCGCCGCACGGCGTCCGAGACCGCGGCGACGGCCCGGCGCTGGCCGATGAGTCGCCCGCCGATGACCTCCTCCATGCGCAGCAGCTTGGCCGTCTCTCCCTCGAGGAGGCGGCCGGTCGGGATGCCGGTCCAGGCCGACACGACCTCGGCGATCTCGTCGGGACCGACCTTCTCGGCGATCATCGGCGGCTCGTCCGGGCCCTCGCCGACGGTCGCGCGGGTCTCCTGGGCGACCTCCGCCTCGCGGATCTCGCGCTCCACGGACGGGATCTCGCCGTTCTGGAGACGTCCGGCGGTGTCGTAGTCACCCTCGCGCAGCGCCTTCTCGAAGACGGTCCGCAGCTCGTCGAGACGCACGCGCAGGTCACCGAGCCGGTTCGAGCCGGCCTTCTCCCGCTCCCAGCGCGCCGTGAGCGCTGCGAGCTCCTCGCGACGATCGGCCAGCTCGGCGCGCAGCTTCTCCAGCCGCGCACGCGAGGCGTCGTCGTCCGCACTGCTCAGGTAGGACTCCTCCATCTCCAGCCGGGTGACGCCGCGACGGAGCACGTCGATCTCCACCGGCGAGGAGTCGAGCTCCATCCGCAGGCGGGATGCGGACTCGTCGACCAGGTCGATCGCCTTGTCGGGCAGCTGCCGCCCCGGGATGTAACGGTCGGAGAGCGTCGCGGCCGCGACGAGGGCGGCATCGGAGATGGTGACCTTGTGGTGCGCCTCGTACTTTCCGGCGATCCCGCGCAGGATCGCGATGGTGTCGGCCACGGAGGGCTCGCCGACGAAGACCTGCTGGAAGCGGCGTTCCAGGGCAGGGTCCTTCTCGATCCGCTCGCGGTACTCGTCGAGCGTGGTCGCCCCGACCAGCCGCAGCTCACCGCGGGCGAGCATCGGCTTGAGCATGTTGCTCGCGTCCATCGATCCCTCGGCCGCGCCGGCGCCGACGACGGTGTGCAGCTCGTCGATGAAGGTGACGACCTGACCGTCGGAGCCCTTGATCTCGGCGAGGACGGCCTTGAGCCGCTCCTCGAACTCCCCACGGAACTTCGCTCCGGCCACCATCGAGGCGAGGTCGAGCGAGATGAGCCGCTTGCCACGCAGCGACTCCGGGACGTCGCCGTCGACGATCCGCTGGGCGAGCCCTTCGACGACGGCCGTCTTGCCGACGCCGGGCTCGCCGATGAGGACGGGGTTGTTCTTGGTCCGGCGCGAGAGCACCTGCACCACGCGACGGATCTCGCTGTCGCGGCCGATGACGGGGTCGAGGCGTCCCTCGCGAGCCGCCGCGGTCAGGTCCACGCCGTACTGCTCGAGCGCCTTGAAGGTCCCCTCGGGGTCCGGCGAGGTGACCCGGGCCGAGCCGCGCACCGTCGGCAGGGCGGCTGCGAGCGCGTCCCGCGTCGCGCCGTCGGCGGCCAGCGCCTGCGCCGCCGGCGACTGGCCGGCCGCGATCCCGAGCAGCAGGTGCTCGGTCGACAGGTACTCGTCCCCGAGAGCCTGCGCCTCGGCCTGCGCCGCCGTGAGCACGGCCGACATCGCACGCGAGGGCTTCGGCTGCACGACAGAACCGCCCGAGGCCGTGGGCGTCGCCGCGAGCGCTGCCGTCACGCGCCGCAGCAGCGCAGCACGATCGCTGCCGACGGCGTCCAGGAGCGCCGTGGCGACTCCCTGCTGGGCGAGGAGCGCCTGCAGCAGGTGCGTCGGCTCGAGCTGGGGGTTCCCGGCAGCCGTCGCAGCCTGGATCGCCGCGGCCAGCGCCTCCTGCGACTTGGTCGTGAACTTCGAGTCCATCGTCAGCCTCCACCTGTCGTTCCGTGACGGCGACGGGACCCGCGCCACTGAAGTTGAGCGTACTCCGCTCAACTCCGGCGGGCGAGACGAACCGATCGACCGGCCGCGCCCACTCGGCACGGAGGTCCCACGCTGGCATGATCGGAGTCTGGGCCCTCGGCCCCCACCATCCACAAGGAGGACACGCTGGTGATGATCATCGTCGGGTACACGCCAACGCCGGAGGGTGAGGCCGCGCTGGAGCACGGCATCGCCGAGGCGCACCACCACGCGGACGAGCTCCTCGTGATGAACGTCTCCGGGACGTCCGACCCGTCGGAGACGACCTTCGCCTCCGACTCCGAGATCTCCAAGGTCGAGGCACGGCTCAAGGGCGAGGGGCTCACCTACACGGTGCGCCAGCTCGTGCGGGGCAAGGATGCCTCGGAGGAGATCCTGAGCCTCGCCGAGGAGAAGGACGTCCGCGGCATCGTGATCGGCGTGCGGCACCGCACCCCGGTCGGCAAGCTCCTGCTCGGGTCGAACTCCCAGCGCATCCTGCTCGAGGCCAAGTGCCCGGTGATCGCGGTCAAGGCGGCGCGCTGACGTGTGGCGCCCCGACGTCCTCGGCGACGGGTGGGAGCAGCGGGTCATCCCGCTGCGACCCGATCACCAGGGCGATGCGGTCGCGGCGCTGGGGCGGCGCACCGCGGACCCCCGGCACCCCCCCCCCCGGCGGGACGGCCACCGCGACCGCGA